>DAHVDE010000037.1 GCA_027313705.1 Actinomycetota bacterium
GGGTGACGTAGCACAGCATCGCGGTCCCGTGCCAGGCGATCATCGCGGCCCCGATGGCGGAGGTGATGTGGTCGTAGCCGGGCGCGATGTCGGTGGTCAGCGGGCCGAGGGTGTAGAAGGGCGCTTCGTCGCACAGTTCCTGCTGCAGCCGCACGTTCTCGGCGATCTTGTTCATGGGGACGTGCCCGGGTCCCTCGATCATCACCTGGCAGTCATGGCCTGCCGCGATCCTGGCCAGCTCGCCGAGGGTGCGAAGCTCGGCGAGCTGGGCCTCGTCGTTGGCATCGTGGACGGAGCCGGGCCGCAGTCCGTCGCCGAGGGAGAACGTCACGTCGTAGGAGCGCAGGATCTCGCAGAGCTCGGCAAAGCGCGTGTAGAGGAAGTTCTCCTCATGGTGGGCCAGGCACCAGGCGGCCATGACTGATCCGCCCCGGCTGACGATGCCTGTCCGGCGGCGGGCCGTCAGCGGAACGTACCGCAGCAGCACCCCGGCATGGATGGTCATGTAGTCCACGCCCTGCTCGCACTGCTCGATCACGGTGTCCCGGTACACCTCCCACGACAGGGCCTCCGGTTTGCCGCCGACCTTCTCCAGGGCCTCGTAGACGGGCACGGTGCCGATGGGCACCGGGGATCCGCGCAGGATGCCCTCCCGCGTCTCCCTGATGCGCTTGCCGGTAGACAGGTCCATCACCGTGTCCGCGCCCCACTGGATGGCCCAGCGCATCTTGTCCACCTCCTCATCGATCGAGGACGTCACGGAGGAGGTGCCGATGTTGGCGTTGACCTTGACCAGGAAGGCCTTGCCGATGACCATGGGCTCGCTCTCTGGGTGGTTCACGCTGGCCGGCAGCACCGCGCGCCCCGCCGCGATCTCGTCCCGCACCAGCTCGGCCGTAACGCCCTCGCGCAGCGCGGCGAACTCCATCTCCGGTGTAATCTCGCCCAGGCGAGCGGCAGCCCGCTGGGTGATGCCGCCGCCGCGGGCCCGCCGGCCCGCGATCCAGGCCTCCCGCAGCGGCGGCAGCCGCCGTCCTCCGTCGTGGCCGGGATCGGCATGCGGCCCGGAGGTGTCGTACAAGGTGACTACGTCGCCGCTGGCCAGCACTATTTCTTTGACCGGGGCACGGACATCGGGACGGCTCCCCGTCAGATAGGCCTTGCGGAAAGCCGCAGCGGCAGAAACGCCATGAGACAGGTGCGCGTTCATTGCACACTCCCTTCGCCGGCATTGCCCGGAGCAGGTTCAAGCGGTCGGCGGCCCGCTAACAGCCGCCCTCTCAGCCCGGTCCGGCCGGGCTCCCGTGTACGCTGCACAACGTAGCCGCCGATAGCCAATCCTGGCAAGGGCGGCCCCTGGAAGGCCGGCAGACCTCCGGTCCGCATGAGCGGGCACTCCCCCTCTCCCGGTTACAGGAAGGGCCGGTTATGCCGGATCGCCCCGGGAAGCTCGGAGGCTCTGATTCCTGCGGGGAAGGGGCCCATGGCGGCACAGCGGAAGTTACCCCGGGGCTGCGTGCGGTGAAATGGTGCCGAAGATCACGAAGGGGATCCGGAGGGCGGACTGTCCCGTAGTAGTCACGAGGCTGCTGTAATGGCGGCGGAGCGAAGGGTGCGGGCTATCCGCAGGAAGTTCACGAGTCAGCCGGGAACCGGAGGAACGAGTGAGTGGCCTGAAGCGGAAGGCACTCCTCGCCGGGGACGGTCAGAGCCCCCTCTCGCTCAGCCCGGAGACGACAACGCCAGGTCGCAATCATTAGCAACGTCAAGTCGTCAGGTTGCGTTGCCTAACTGCGGCCTGGCGTTGCCGCAGAGCACACGGTCCGGAGCTCAGGCCAGGACGCCGAGCAACTTCAGGCGTTCCGCGGCGATCGCGCGGGAGGGACTCGTGCCCGCGCTCGCGGCCCATTCGCGCCAGACTGGCCAGCGGCTCCTGTCATAGTTCTCGTGCTCGAACCCGTCCTCAAGCGTCAGGTCGCGGAGGAGTTGCAGCTCAGCCGGATCGCCGGTCCCTGGCCAGGCCAGGTAATCGATTGTCCAGGTAAGCCGCGGGGTGCCGCCGCGGGCGCAGTTGAACAGGTGCGAGTGAAGGGCGACGACATCACCAGGCTGGGTCTCGACCACGACGTGCGGCCACTGCGGCCAGTCCGGTTCTGCGAAGCCCGACGCGGCTGGCGCGGCGCGGTGGTAGGCCCATAGCTGGCGCTCGTAGTCGGGCAGGTGCGATCCGGGAATCAGGCGCAGCGCGCCGGTGCGCGCCGTCCGGGGCCCGAGGTCCACCCAGAGGGTCAGGCCAGGAAGGGCCGGGCCAAGCCGGGTATGCCAGCCGGAGTCCCCGGTGAAACAGGTGGCGATGCCGACCGACGGCACCGTCGGGCCGCCGAGCAGTTCGGCGGACAGCAGGAAGGTTCTTTCGTCGTCGGCGATGAGCGACTGGCTGAACGGCGCCCGGTCCACAGAAAGCGGCAGGTAGTCGCCGCTGATGCCGTCAGCTTCACCGGGCTCAGTGCCGAGGCAACCAAAGGCGCCGGTCAGGGCAGTGCTGACCTCATCATGTAGTGCTGTCATCTCCGACGGGCTGAACAGCCCGCGCAGCGTCAGGTACCCGAAGGTACCGAAGTGCAGAATCTGCTGGTGCGTAAGCATGAAAAACTCCTTGCCGGCTCGGTTGGTCATGGCTGAAGGCAAGCCGGCAGGGGGTGCACGAGCAGTTCGGGATCATTTTCGCATGGGCGCAAGCCTACCCGCGTGCAAGGCGCATCGCCACTCGCGCGCCAGGCAATTGGCGCTCGCCTGGCCGACGGGCCGATGGCCGTCGGGCAGCTGGCTGCCGGGCTGCCGGTGAGCCGGTCAGCGGTTTCGCAGCACTTGAAGATCCTCAAGGACGCAGGCCTGGTAGACGACGTGGCGCAGGGGACGCGCCGGATCTACCGGCTCAACCCGGTGGCACTTGCGGCGCTGCGGGATCAGCTCGACACGTACTGGCGCCGGGCACTGGCAGCGTATTCCGACGTCGTGCAAGCACAGGAGAAAGAGAAGTGATGGGCCAGACGAAGACCGAGACGGTCCGCAAGCAGATCGTCGTCGACGCTCCGATCGGACGCGCTTTCACGGTATTCACCAGGCAGTTCGGCGACTTCAAGCCGCCCGAGCACAACCTGCTCGGATCACCCATTGCCGAAACGGTGTTCGAGCCGCGAGTCGGCGGCAGCATCGTGGACAGGGCGTCAGATGGCACCGAGTGCCGGTGGGCGCGGATCCTCGCGTTCGATCCGCCTGACCGGGTCGTGTTCAGCTGGGACATCAGCCCGCGGTGGACCATCGAGACCGATCCAGCTCAGGCAAGCGAGGTCGAGGTGCGATTTTACGCCGAATCGCCGGACCGTACCAGGGTCGAACTGGAGCACAGGCACCTCGACCGGCATGGTTCCGGCTGGGAGGCGATCGTCATGGGCGTCGACGGACCGGAGGGCTGGCCTTTATATCTCCACAGGTATGCCGCCTTGCTGAGGTAAGGCCGCTGATATCTGCGGGCGCACTCGCGGGATGCTCGCGCACGCCGGCGGGTCAGTCAGGCGCCTTGGCGTACGTCTCGGCGGTCGCGGTCTCGAACTCGTAGCCCACTACCGGCTGGTCGCCGGTGACCCAGGCATCGTGACCAGGCTCGATGACGTAGGCGTCGCCCGCGCCAAGATCAAGCTCGTCACCTTCTTCGTGCTTGACGTGCAGGCTGCCAGCGGTGATGGTGCCGACATGCCTGGCCTGGCAGGTCTGCGTGCCCGCTACCGGCTTGACGCACTGTGACCATCGCCAGCCAGGCTCGAGTGTCATCCGCGCCGCCTTGACCTGGCCGAGCGCGACGACCTCGAGCCTGGTCTTGTCCGGGGCACGGGTCTGGTCCGGGTGCGCGAAGCTCTTGCTTGATATTCCCGCCACTTGACCGCTCCTTCCTGCTCGTCACCTGCTGCTCACTTGCTCGTCAGCCGAGGTCATCGACGCGCCAGGGTCGCCAGGCTCGGCGTCAGGTGCCCCTCGCTCATGAGGTACGTGATCTCGCTGATATGAGTGGAGGTGAACTCGATGGTCTGGATGAAAGCCACGTGCTGTTCCTTCCCGGTGGTTCCGGTCAGGCCTGGCCGGCCATCACAGCAGTGTCGCGCGCCGGTGCGAAACTGAGGCCGAGCCCGTGCGCAGATCCTGTGCAGCCCGGCCAAAATACCCTAGGGGGGTATAGTATTCTGGGCCGGAGGGGAAAGAGCAGTAACGAGCGGAAATAAGGAGCGCGCGATGGTGCAGGCGACGTACACGGTGACCGGGATGACCTGCGAGCACTGCGCGCGTGCGGTCACCGGGGAACTGACTCAGATCACCGGCGTCACCGAGGTGAACGTCAGCCTGGTGCCCGGCGGGGATTCTGTGGTGACGGTGACGAGCCAGAGCGCTCTGCCGACCGACTCGGTGATCGCCGCGCTTGACGAGGCGGGCGACTACCGCCTGGCCGGTGCCTGACCGCGGCATTTCCGAAGCTGGCTGGCTGGCGAGAGGAGCCTTCGATGGGCACGGTCGTCGATGGCAGGGAACAGGACATCGCTGATGCCGGGCAGCGGTCAGCGGAACTCGACATTGGCGGTATGACATGCGCCTCGTGCGCGGCTCGGATCGAGAAGAAGCTGAACCGCGTGCCAGGCGTGACCGCGACGGTGAACTATGCGACCGAGAAGGCGCGGGTGACCTTCCCTGAGGGCGTGACCGCAGAAGACCTTATCGGCGTGGTCGAGCAGACCGGCTATACGGCGACGCGGCCGGCTCAGGCCGTGCCTGACGAGCCGGCGGCGGGCGCTGCGGAGGCGGCGGGGGAGTCGCGGGAGGAGACGGCTGGGCTCAAGGACCGGCTGCTGATCTCGCTCGCTTTGACGGTGCCCGTCGTGGCGCTTGCCATGATTCCCGCGCTGCAGTTCCGTAACTGGCAGTGGGCGTCCCTGGCGCTTGCCGCGCCGGTGGCGGTCTGGGGGGCATGGCCGTTCCACCGTGCCGCCTGGCGCAACGCCAGGCACGGTGCGGCGACGATGGACACCCTGATCTCGGTCGGTGTCAGCGCCGCGTTCTGCTGGTCGCTTTACGCGCTGTTCTTCGGCCGTGCCGGGATGGCCGGCCTGCACGCCAGCTTTACGCTGCTCGCGGGGAGCGCGGCGACCGACGCGACCTACCTTGACGTCGCCACCGGGGTCACGGTGCTGATCCTGACCGGCCGCTACTTCGAAGCCCGTGCCAAGCGCCGGTCAGGTGAGGCGCTGCGCGCGCTGCTCGCCATGGGAGCCAAGGACGTGACCGTGCTGCGGGACGGCAGGGAAAGCCGGGTGCCCGTCGGCCAGCTCACGGTCGGTGAGCTGTTCGTGGTGCGGCCGGGAGAGAAGATCGCCGCCGACGGGGTCATCGAGTCAGGTTCCTCGGCGATCGACGCCTCGATGCTCACCGGAGAGCCGGTGCCGGTCGACGTCGGGCCCGGCGATGCGGTGACTGGCGCGTGCGTGAATGTTTCCGGCCGGCTGGTGGTACGGGCCACCAGAGTGGGAGCCGACACCCAGCTCGCCCAGATCGCCCGAATGGTCGAGGAGGCGCAGATCGGCAAGGCGCGGGTGCAGCGCCTGGCCGACAGGGTCTCCGCCGTCTTCGTCCCCGTGGTGATCGCCATCGCCATCGTGACCTTGCTGGCCTGGCTGGCGGCCGGCCAGCCGGCCGTGGCGGCGTTCACCGCCGCCGTGGCCGTGCTCATTATCGCCTGCCCGTGCGCGCTCGGCCTGGCAACGCCGACCGCGCTGCTGGTCGGCACCGGCCGCGGCGCCCAGCTCGGCATCGTGATCAGGGGCCAGGAAGTGCTCGAGTCCACCCGCGCTGTCGACACGATCGTGCTCGACAAGACCGGCACGGTCACCACGGGGAAGATGAGCCTGGCCGGCGTGATCGCCGTCGAGGGCGAAGACGCCGACCGGGTGCTCCGGCTGGCTGGCGCGGTCGAGCACGCATCGGAGCACCCCGTCGCCGTGGCGGTCGCGGCCGGGGCCGCCGAGCGCCTGGCGACGGCATTGCCTGAGGCGGAAAGCTTCAGCACCAGTCAAGGGCTCGGGGTGTCCGGCGTTGTCGAGGGTCATGCCGTCGTCGTCGGCCGGGCGGGCTGGCTGGAAACCGAGTGGGGCCAGCAGATCCCGCCTGGCCTGGCCGCCCGCGCGCAAGAGGCGGAAGCGGCCGGCCAGACCGCGGTGTACGCGGGCTGGGACGGCCAGGTGCGCGGGCTGCTTGCCGTCGCCGACACCATCAAGCCGACCTCTGCCGCCGCGATCGCCAGGCTGCGCGGGCTCGGCTTGTCACCAGTGCTGCTCACCGGTGACAACGTACGGGCCGCCCGCACAGTGGCCGCCGCCGTCGGCATCGATGAGGTCATCGCCGGAGTCCTGCCCGCAGGCAAGGTGGAGGCAATCAAGCGGCTGCAGGCCGGCGGCCGGGTGGTAGCGATGGCCGGGGACGGCATCAACGACGCGGCCGCGCTCGCCCAGGCCGACCTCGGCCTCGCCATGGGCACCGGCACAGACGCCGCCATCGAAGCGGCCGACCTTACCCTGGTCCGCGGTGACCTGCTCGTGGTGGCGGACGCGATCCGCCTGTCCAGGCGGACGCTGCGCACCATCAAGGGCAACCTGTTCTGGGCCTTCGCCTATAACGTCGCCGCCTTGCCGCTTGCCGCGCTCGGCTTCCTCAACCCGCTGATCTCCGGTGCCGCGATGGCGTTCAGCTCGCTGTTCGTCGTCACCAACAGCCTGCGGCTGCGCCGATTCCAGCCAGGTCCCGCCGAGCATTACGATTCGGGCATAGCGTCAAGTTAAGGAGTATCACCCGTGAAAACTCCGATCTGCGACATGCTCGGCATCGACCTGCCGCTGCTCGCGTTCAGCCACTGCCGTGACGTGGTCGCCGCGGTGACGAACGCGGGCGGCTTCGGCGTGCTCGGGGCTTCCAGCCACACCCCAGAGCAGCTTGAACGCGAGCTGGCCTGGATCGACGATCACGTGGACGGCCGGCCGTACGGCGCCGACATCCTCGTGCCGGAGAAGTTCGCGGGCAAGGGCGAGGGACTTGACGGCGCCGCCATGCGGGCGCTGATCGGTCAGCCGCAGCGGGACTTCGTCGCCGCGCTGCTCGAAGAGCACGGGATCGAGGCAGGCAGCCTCGCCGGGCCGTCGAACGCGGCCGCGTCTGTCATGATCAGCGACACGGCCGGGGAACAACTGCTCGACGTGGCGTTCAGGCATCCGATCAAGCTGATCGCGAGCGCGCTTGGCACTCCGCCCGCATTCATGATCGAGCGGGCCCGCGCCGCGGGCGTGCCGATCGCTGCCCTGGTCGGCGCGAAGGAACACGCGATCAGGCAGGTGAACGCCGGGGTCGACATCTTGGTGGCGGCAGGCACAGAGGCGGGCGGCCACTGCGGTGAGGTCACCACCATGGTGCTTGTGCCAGAGGTCATCGAGGCGATCGCGCCGGTCAGGAAGGTGCCGGTGCTTGCCGCTGGCGGCATCGTGACCGGCAGGCAGCTGGCGGCCGCGATCGCGCTCGGCGCGGACGGTGCGTGGACCGGCTCGGTCTGGCTGACCACGGAAGAAGCCGAGACCGCGCCTTATACCAAGCAGAAGATGATCGCCGCCACGTCGCGGGACACGGTCCGCTCCCGCAGCCGCACCGGTAAGCCTTCCAGGCAGCTCAAGTCGGCGTGGACGGAAGGCTGGGAAGGCGAGCGCAGCCCTGGCGCGCTGCCGATGCCGCTTCAGTCGCTGCTCAGCGAGCCGGCGCTGCACCGGATCGACAAGCTTGCCGAGCAGGGCAACCCTGGTGCGCAGGAACTCGCGACCTACTGGGTCGGGCAGGGCGTCGGGCTGATGAACAAGGCCACCACGGTGCGCGACGTGGTGTATGAGATGGCCATGGATTTCGCGGCCGCCGCCGGGCACCTTGCTGAGGTGGCAGGCGACTAGGCTGCATACATGCCAATTCAGGGTGAATACCAGCCAAGTCCGAGTGCCTGGGTACGCGAGCAGGTCGACCAGTTCGAGGCATCGGGCGGCACCGAGGCGACTACGCTTGGCGATACCGGCCTGCCGATCGTCGTGATCACTAATCTCGGCGCCAAGTCGGGCAAGGTGCGCAAGACCCCGCTGATGCGAGTCGAGCATGCCGGCAAGTACCTGGCTGTCGCCTCCCAGGGCGGTGCACCCAAGAATCCGCTGTGGTACTACAACTTCCTGGCCAGCCCGAACGTCGTGCTCCAGGACGGTCCCGAGATCATCGATATGGTCGCCAGGGAGCTCACCGGCGAAGAGAAGGCGGAATGGTGGGAGCGCGCCGTCGCCGCCTACCCGCCTTACGCCGAGTACCAGGCTAAGACCAGCCGGCAGATCCCGGTTCTCCTGCTCGAGCCGGCCAGCGGCGACTGAGCGCATGAGCAAGCAGCCGAGTTCGCCGCCGCCTGGTGACAAGCCCATGCCGACGGCACCGCCCCCGCCGCCTGGCTGGCGGCACTGGCTATGGCCGATCGCGCTGATCGTGATGCTGGCGCTGTACTTCTTCCTGCCAGGGATCGGCTCGACGGGAACGGTCACGCTGAGCTATTCGCAGTTCCTGAGCGACGCGGCCGGGCATCAGGTCAAGACCGTCGAGGTGAGCAGCCCGTCCAACGGCAGCAACACCACGATCACGGGCACGCTGAAGAACGGCAAGAACTTCACCACGGTCGGCCCGCCTGACACCTACTCGCTCGCGAACCAGTTGCGGGCCGACGGCGCGGACGTGAACCTGTCCGCGCCGAGTTCTTCGCTCGGCGGCGTCCTGCTCTACCTGCTCGTCATCTTCGCTCCGCTGATCGTCGTGTTCTGGCTGTTCCGGCGGATGTCACGGGCCAGCGGCGGATCGGCGGGACTCGGCGTGCTCGGCGTCGGCAGGTCGCGCGCCAAGGTGTTCGACGCCGAGCGGCCAGATACCAAGTTCTCCGATGTCGCCGGCTATGAGGGTGCCAAGGAAGAGATCACTGAGGTCGTCGACTTCCTGAAGAACGCCGACCGGTATCAGCGAGCGGGCGCGATGGCGCCGAGGGGCCTGCTGATGATCGGCCCGCCAGGAACAGGCAAGACGCTGCTCGCCCGCGCCGTCGCCGGGGAGGCCAGTGTTCCCTTCTTCTCGGTCACCGGCTCGAGCTTCGTCGAGATGTTCGTCGGAGTGGGCGCGGCGCGGGTGCGTGACCTCTTCGCCGAAGCGCGCAGGCGCGCCCCGGCGATCATCTTCATCGATGAAATCGACGCGATCGGCCAGCGCCGTGCAGGCTCAGGCGCGGTAGTCGCCAACGACGAGCGCGAGCAGACCCTGAACCAGCTGCTGTCCGAGATGGATGGCTTCGATATGGCTCAGGGCATCGTGGTGCTCGCCGCGACCAACCGCCCAGAGGTGCTCGACCCGGCGCTGCTCAGGCCGGGGCGATTCGACCGGCAGATCACGATCCCGCTGCCGACCCTGGACGAGCGCGCCGCGATCCTGGCCGTGCATTGCCGCGGCAAGCAGCTGGCGCCTGACGTCGACCTGAACGTGGTCGCCAGGGCCACCCCTGGATTCTCCGGTGCCGACCTGGCGAACCTCGCCAACGAGGCCGCGATCTTCGCGGTCCGCCGGGGCAGGGAGATCATCAGCGCCGCGGACTTCGACGACGCGCGCGACCGCATCCTGCTCGGCCGCCGCGAGGGATCGAACGTGCTGCTGCCGGCGGAGAAGCACGCCGTCGCCGTGCACGAGAGCGGTCACGCGATCGTGCTTGCCCTCTCCGACCACGCCGACCCGGTGGCGAAGGTCACGATCTTGCCGGCCGGCCAGGCGCTCGGCGTGACCCAGCAGTTGCCGTTGATCGAGCGGCACCTGTACGGCGAGGACTACCTGCGGGAGACCCTGGCTGGCCGCCTCGGCGGCCGGGCAGCGGAGCTGGTAGTGCTCGGCCAGGGTTCCACGGGTGCCGCCAATGACCTGTCTACCGCGACCGACCTGGCCACCAAGATGGTGCGCGAGTTCGGCCTGTCGGCCGAGCTTGGCCCGGTCGGCTACCCGGAAGGCGGCTCGGTGTTCCTCGGCGGCGGCGGCGGACTGTCGAGCCGGCCGTTCTCCGAGCAGACACAGGCCGTCATCGACACGGAAGTTGCCAGGCTGCTGCGCGAGGCCGAGCAGGCCGCCATCGAGCTCATCCGCTCACACCGTTCCCAGCTTGACGAGCTCGTCGCACTGCTGCTCGAGCACGAGACGGTGGACTCCGCCCAGGTGTACCGTATCGTCGGCAGGCCAGTACCAGGCGGCCACCGCCCCGAGGACCTCGTGCTCGCCCCTCTGGTGGCCGGCGAGGAGTCATAATCGGCACGTGACGACGCGACTTCTCGTACTGTCAGCCAGCGCGGTCCGTTCCGTCCTCGGTTACCGTGAGTGCGCCGGCGCGATGCGTGCCGCACTGGTGGCGCGGGCCAGGGGAGAGGTCTTCCAGCCGCTGCGCTCGGTACTCAGGCCGCCCGGCGCGCCAGGCCTGATGGCGCTCATGCCCGTCTACCATCAGGACCAGCCAGCAGGCTACGGACTCAAGGCGATCACCATCACGCCCGCAAACCCGGCGGCCGGCCTCGACACGCACCAGGGCATCGTCTTGCTCGCCAGCACGGACACCGGGCAGCCGCTGGCCGTGCTCAACGCCAGCGCCGTCACCGAGATCAGGACCGCCGCGGTCTCCGCGGTGGCTACCAGCCTGCTGGCCAGGGAAGACGCCGACGTGCTCGCGATCATCGGGACCGGCGTCCAGGCCAGGTCGCACTTCCTGGCGATCGGCGGTACCAGGAACCTGGCCGAGATCCGGGTAGCAGGCACCAGCAAGGACAAGGCTGCCAGGTTCGCCGCCGACCTGACGCCATTCGCCGGCCTGGCCAGGGTGGTCGCATGCGAGACAGCAGAACAGGCCGTGCAGGGCGCGGGGATCGTCGTCACCGCGACGAACTCGGCCAGCCCTGTGCTGCGCCGAGAGTGGCTGAGCCCTGGCACGCACCTCAACGCGGTCGGCGCCTGCCTGCCTGACCAGCGCGAGCTGGATACCGCGACGGTCGCGGGCGCCGCCTTGTACGGCGACAGCCGTGAGTCGGTGCTGGCCGAGGCGGGAGACTATGTCATCGCCGCCGCCGAGGGTGCCTTCGGGCCCGATCACGTGCGGGCCGAACTCGGCGACCTCCTGGCCGGCCAGGCCGGGGCGCACGGCCGGGGCAGCGAAGACGAGATCACGATCTTCGAGTCGCTCGGCCTCGCTATCGAGGATCTGGCCGCCGCTGCGGTAGCTTACGAGGTGGCACGGGAGACGGGAATAGGAACACTGGCCGACTTCGGGTAGCGGAAACCTGCTACGCTGCCCGCCATGACGCACGTGAACCTCAGCTCAAGCTGGTGGCGCCGCCAATAGGCGGCCAGGGTTCGCGTACCTAAGAACCAGTTACCCAAGGCGACCGCCCAGGCAAGGCGGCCGCCTTCATGGTTTCCGCCGCCATCTGGGCATGATGAGGCAGGACGGATCCGATGACCCACGGTGCAGACCGGCACGGCGCCGATAACGGCGTCGATTACAGTTCCGACTTCGGTGCCACGCCGTCACGCGGCATGACCGGCTTCGTCACCGCTGGCGGGATAGCCGTGACGAGGACGGTGACGCCGTGTGAGCCCGGTGAGCTGGCCGCGATCACCAGGGGCGTGGACGAGCGGCGCGGCGGGGTGTTCAGCTCAGGCATGGAGTACCCCGGCCGGTACAGCAGGTGGCACACCGGCTATATCGACCCGTGCGTCGAGTTCACCGGCCGGCGCCGCGAACTCACCGCTACGGCTCTCAACGAGCGCGGCACCGTGATCTTGCCTGCCATTGCCCTGGCGCTCGCCAGGGCAGGCACCGCTACGGTGCGCCAGGAAGCCAGCCTGACGATCGAGATACCGCAGCCGCATGGCCAGGTACCGGAAGAGCAGCGCAGCCGACGGCCGACCGTCTTCAGCGCGATCAGGGAAATCATCGCCTTGTTCGCCGGCCAGGACCCGCATCTTGGCCTGTACGGCGCGTTCGGCTATGACCTGGCGTTCCAGTTCGAGCCGCTCAGGCTGCGACTTGACCGGGACGAGTCCTTCCAGCGTGACCTGGTGCTCCACCTGCCAGACGAGCTCTACGTAATCGACAGGAAGCGGGAAACCGCCCTGCGGTACAGCTACGACTTCTCCGTCGGCGGCCGCTCCACGACCGGCCTGGAGCGGACTACGCCCCGTTCGGCACCTGCCCGCGGCCGCGGAGCCGGGCCTGGTGGCCAGCTGGCGGACCGTGAATGTCCTTCAGATCCGGTGCCAGGAGCGTATGCCAGCGTAGTCGAGCGGGCCAGGGAACGATTCGCGGCAGGCGACCTGTTCGAGGTGGTACCCAGCCACGAGTTCTGGGCTCGATGCGGTTCTCCGGCCGCGTTCTACGAGCGGCTGCGGCGCCGCAACCCGGCACCTTACGAGTTCTTCATCAACCTGGGCGAGGGTGAATACCTGGTCGGCGCGTCGCCTGAGATGTACGTCAGGGTTACCGGCGACCGGGTCGAGACCTGCCCGATCGCGGGTACGATCGCCCGCGGCGCGACCCCGCTTGAGGACGCGGAAAACATCAGGACGCTGCTGGCCTCGGCCAAGGAAGAGTCCGAGCTCACGATGTGCACCGACGTCGACCGCAACGACAAGTCGCGCATTTGCGTGCCCGGCAGCATCAAGGTGATCGGCAGGCGGCAGATCGAGCTTTACAGCCGGCTCATCCACACCGTCGACCACGTCGAAGGACGGCTGCGGCCCGAGTTCGACGCGCTCGACGCGTTCTTGACGCACATGTGGGCGGTTACGGTGACCGGCGCGCCGAAGACCTGGGCCATGCAGTTCATCGAGGATCACGAGACCAGCCCGCGCCGCTGGTACGGAGGGGCGGTCGGCGCACTCGGTTTCGACGGCAACATGAACACCGGTCTCACCCTGCGCACCGCGCACATCCGCCACGGCCTCGCGTGCGTGCGCGCGGGAGCCACGCTGCTGTTCGACTCCGATCCGGCGGCAGAAGAGCTTGAGACGAGGCTGAAGGCCAGGGCGCTGCTCGAGGTCCTGGCTAGCGTTCGCGAAGACCCTCAGGATCTGCCAGAAAGCACCGCGGCGACAGCCGTGCCAAGCCGGCCGGGCGACGGCGTCCGGGTGCTGCTCGTAGACCATCAGGACTCGTTCGTGCATACTCTGGCCGGATATTTCGCCGAGCAAGGTGCGCAGGTGACGACGCTGCGGGCGGGGTTCGACCTGGCTTTGCTCGATGCTTGCGCACCTGACCTGGTGGTCCTGTCGCCCGGTCCTGGCCGGCCCGCCGACTTCGGCTGCGCTGAGCTGCTCGACGAACTCGGCGCCCGCGGGCTGCCCGCGTTCGGCGTGTGCCTGGGCCTCCAGGCCATGGTCGAGCACTCGGGCGGCAAGCTCGGCTTGCTCAGCTTTCCCGCGCACGGCAAGCCGGGGGAGGTGCGGGTGCTCGGCGGGGAGTTGCTGGCCGGCCTGCCCGCCTCGTTCACGGCCGGGCGGTATCACTCGCTGCACGCCACCCCCGCTACCGCGGGCGCCGGGTTCACCGTTACCGCCGTGACCGAGGACCTGGCAGCCGCCGATTCGTCCGGTCAGGTGGTGATGGCGATCGAGGATCCGGTCAGGCGGAGGTGGGGCGTCCAGTTCCACCCCGAGTCGATACTCACCGCCTCGGGAGACGCGGGACAGATCATCGTGGCGAACGTGCTCCGGCTGTGCCGTGCCGCGAAATCCGAGCCGTAGTGACGCGGGGGGACACCCGCGGCGTCCCCCCGCGCTCTCGGTCAGACCCGGACGAGGCCGCGCGCGAAGCTGAGCAGCACGCTGGCAGGCTCGCCGAAGGACGAGACCTGGCTGTAGATGCCACCCCTGCCCCAGGTCAAGAACATGAAGATCTTGGCCGCCGAGCAGGAGGGCAGTCCCCTGGCGTCGCAGTCGCCTGTCAGGTAGGCCTTGACACCGTTGACCTTGTAGGTGCCGAGCGCCTTACTTCTGCGCAGGTGCGTGCACGGGCCGTTCGAGTTGTTCTGGCTGATGGTCAGGCCTCTGGGCGCAGTTGTCGCGTACTGACCGATGACATTGCGTTTCGAGGCCGTCTTCTTGCTGATTTCGCACCGTGCGACGATGATGTCGCCCGCCTTGGTCAGGCCAAAGGTCTTCGTGGGCTTCATCAGCCTGAATCCAGCCGCGCGCTGGGCACCACGCCAGGTCGCGAACAGTCCGGTCCTGCCTGATGCCTGCGGCGCCGCGGTCGCGATCGTGGCAACCGACATCAGGCTCGCCACTGCCGCGATGCCCATGACCGTGGCGGCTGCCATTCGGTTCCTGCGCATGATCACATCCCTTTTTTCTGTAACTGGTGAATTCAGAAACTCGGGCCTCAAGGCTCGGGACCGAGATGACGTGCTGCGATCCTAAAAGCCAGGCGGCGCGCGCGCTATCACAATATGAACTTGTGTAGCTACTCACAGTTATGAACGTTGAGCGGATTCCGCCGCCTTTAGTCCCGCGCGGCATCCGCACAGGCGAGAAGAGGGGCGGGTGGGGGTGACTGTCGGAGCGCGCCGGTAGGGTGCCCGCATGAAGAGCGTGCAGCCTGAGGTGTTCCTAGTCTCCCGTCCGCAACTCGATTACCAGGCCCTCGCCGCCTACCTGACCGAGGTTGGCGGCGAGGGCTGGCTTGAGCGGCTGGATCGCGGTGATCTCGACGACGCGCAGAACCTGGCCGAGTTCGCCGGGAAGATCTGCTACCGGGCCTGGGAGCCTGGCCTGAACCCCAATGTCGTCAGGGTGCGCAATGATCATCAGACCTATCTGGAGAACATCCTGCGGCAAGCGCACGGTTCAGTGCTCGAGCACGCCATGTTCGGCTTCGTGCTGCACAACGTGAGCCGGGTGGCGACGCACGAGCTAGTCAGGCACCGGCCGGGGGTGGCGATCTCGCAGGAGTCACTGCGGTTCGTCAGGCTCAGCGACATACCGTTCTGGTTTCCTGACTGGGCGCAGGGCGACGACGAGCTCATGAAGCGCGCGACGGCGCTGATCGGGCAGATGGAAGAGTTCCAGAACTGGATGGCCGGCCACTTCGGGCTCGACGAGCAAGGGCTCAAGTTCGAGGAGAAGAAGCACAAGACCTCGTTTATGCGCAGGTTCGCGCCTGACGGCGTGGCGACCGGGCTGCTCTGGTCGGCCAATATCCGCACGCTGCGGCACACGATCGAGGCACGTACCGATAAAGGCGCGGAGGAGGAGATAAGGCTGGTGTTCGGCAAGATCGCGGAGATCATGCGTGCCGAGGCACCCGCCCTGTTCGGCGATTACACCGTGGAGGACGGCGCCTGGATACCGCGCTGGCGCAAGGTCTAGGCAGCGCGTTCGCCCGGCAACTGCGGACTGACCAGGAAATTAGCCAGACGCGTGAGATCGTATGTCCGTGACGGACATGTCGTTTGCAGTGCGCGACCGGAGCGTCCCCGGCTATCTGGCGGTGCCGCCGGCTGATGACGGCCGGACTCGGTCATGGCCTGGCGTGGTAGTGATCCACGAGATCTTCGGCCTGAGTGATGACATCAAGGGCAAGGCCCGTGAGTTCGCGGCCAGCGGTTACCTCGCGCTCGCGCCTGACCTGTACGAAGGCAAGTCCTGGCCTGGCTGCGTGTGGTCGGCCTTCAGGCAGCTCAGGGCAGGCGCGGGTCAGGCGTTCGACATCATCGACGGCGCGCGCGAACTGCTCGCCGAGCGAGCCGACTGCAGCGGGAAGATCGGCGTGATCGGTTTCTGCCTGGGCGGTGGTTTCGCGCTGCTCTGCGCGCCCGGCCATGGGTTCGATGCCGCCGCGGTCAACTACGGCCAGGTGCCCGCAGATGCCGAAAACGCGCTGGCCGGCACTTGCCCGGTTGTCGCCAGCTTCGGCGGCCGTGACCAGATGGGCACCAAGCCGCCTGAGCGGCTGCAGCGAGCGCTTGCCGTGCTCGAGGTCAGGCATGACGTTAACGTGTACCCGAACTCCGGGCACCGCTTCATGAGCCAGGCCAACGGCGCGGGCGCGGTCTTCGCGAAGATGACCAGGATGAGCTACAACGAGCAGGACGCAGCCGACGCCTGGCGCCGTATCTTCGCCTTCTTCGCCGAGACGCTCGGCACGGCCGGCGAGTAAAAGTTCGCCGCGCCGTCATATGCCCGATAACCGTCCGTTCCCTGCCAATGATTGGCTGCCATGCAGTGTGCGTAACAGCGTGCGTAACAGCGTGCGTAACAGCGTGCGTAACAGCGTGCTCTAGCGGCTATAACGCACAGGTATGACGTGATCTGGCTGGCATCACCGGAGGTGACGAGCGTGACAAAAGGCTCCCTGTTCGCCGCGCTGACTGCCGTGGCGCTTTCCCTGAGCGCCGCCGCGGCGGCCTGCGCCACGACTGCGGGCACGGCACTCGCCGCAGGCACGGCACCCGCCGCGGTCGGGACGGCTGGCCGGCCAGGCGGCGCCGGCTGCGCACTCGGCAGGAACAAGGCGATCAAGCATGTCATCTACCTTCAGTTCGACAACACGCACTACACCAGGGACAACCCGCGTGTTCCGAGCGACCTCCAGCAGATGCCAAGCTTGCTCAACTTCATCAGGGGCAGCGGCACGCTGATCACCCATGAGCACACGCCGTTGATCGCGCACACCGCCGGCGACATCGTGACCTCTGAGACCGGCCTCTACGGAAGCGATCAGGGAATGCCGATCGCGAACGAGTACCGTTACTACACCCCCGGCGGTGCCACCGACCTGGCGGGCTCGTTCGCCTACTGGACAGACCCGATAGTCGACTACAACACCGGCCTTGCAAGCAAGCCGGTCGGCGACGCCAGCCCGACGCTCGTCGGGGCGAACGGCAAGAATGCCCCGGCACCCTGGGTGCCTTACACCAGGGCCGGGTGCGATTTCGGCACGGTGGCTGGCGCCGATACCGAGCTTGAGAACACGCTGCCTGACGTGCCGCACGTCTTCGGCGCCTCGTCTCCAGAGGCGAAAGAGGCAGAGAACCCGAGCGCACGCGGTCAGGCCAAGGCGGAGGCCGACTTCATGGGCCTGGCCGTGCACTGCGCGCGGCACTCTCGCATCTGCGGCTCAGGTTCCCGGCCAGACGTGCTTACCGACGAGCCTGGCGGCTATCGCGGCTTCCGTGCCCTTTACGGCAGCAAGTTCATCCAGCCGGTTATCAGTCCCGAGGGCCCTGTTCGCAATCTCAACGGCCAGGTCATCAAAGATTCCTACGGCCAGGCGGGTTTCCCTGGCTATGACGGCATGACCGGCCCCAACGCGCTCGCCTACACCCTGGATATGCAATTGCATGGTGTTCAGGTCACCTACACCTACCTGTCTGACTTGCACGATTCCTGGACCACCGGCGAGCCATTCGGTCCTGGCCAGCCCGGCTACGAGGCACAGCTCAGGGCAGAGAACATGGCGTTCGGCGAATTCTTCACCCGCCTGGCGGCGCACGGCATCACGAAAGCCAACACGCTTTTCGTGATCACCTCCGATGAGGGCGACCATTTCGTCGGCAGCAAGCCAGTTCCCGCGAACTGCAACGGCGTGACAATCGCCTGCCACTACTCGCGGATCGGCGAGGTCAACGTAAACCTCACCGGACTGCTTGCCGCCCGCGGCGTCAAGACTCCGTTCGATGTCGAGGCCGACTCGGCCCCGGTGATCTACGTTCACCACCAGCCGGCCGCGGACTCGGCCGCCGTCAGGACCCTGGCACGGCAGGTAGCCAAGCTCAGGGGAGATGACCTCGCCACCGGCGCCAGGGGAGTCAGGCTGGCCAACTACCTGGCCAATCCGGTCGAGATGAAGATCCTGCACATGGTCACCGGCGACCCGAAGCGTACGCCGAGCATGGTCGTCTTCGGCAACACCGACTTCTGGCAGGCAGGCGGCCCGGCGAGCTGCGGTTCCTCGTGCTTCAGCGAGCCGGCGGGCACCGACGCCTGGAACCACGGGACCGTCGGTTCCCTGATCAACACCACCTGGCTCGGCATGGTGGGGCCTGGCGTCGCGCACCTGGGCACGGACGGCACGCTCTGGTCCGATCACAGCAACATCCAGCCGACCATGATGGCGCTGCTCGGCCTGCACGACGACTACGTGCCCGACGGCAGGGTCCTCAGCGAGATCTTCACCAGGGCGGCGACACCACCAGCGATGGAAGTGCACCGGGCCGCGCTGCTCGGCCTTGGCCGCGTCTACACCCAGCTGCAGGCTCCTGTTGGCAGGTTCGCGATGGACACACTCAGGGCGTCGACGACGGCGATGGCCAGTGATTCGCCTGGTGACCGCTTCTACCTGCGCATCGAGGCCGCGCTTGCCCGGCTCGGTGCGCGGCGCGACGCACTTGCCGCCAGGATCAGAGCTGCGCTCATGGGCGCCGAATTCCGCGGCGAGCCAGTGCGCGCGGCGGCGGCGAACGCGCTCATCCACGACGCCGCTGTGCTGTTCAGGCAGGCCGCGAGGCTGGCGAGCGAGCGACCTTAGTCGGCAGGGATTCCAGGCAGCGACGGATGGCTGGCGGCCCGCAGCAGGTCAAGCGGGTCGTGATGGATGCGGTCTGCGGGCACCCGGGCGCGAAGCGCCCGGGTGCCCGCAGACACGAGCCCAGCCGGGCCGGCCACGTATACCTCGGTGTTACGGAAGGACGGGTGGGTCAGCACGACGTCGGGCAGCCGGCCGGTCAGTACCGAGTTCTCGTGGTCGGACTCGGCGACCTGGACCAGCGTCAGCGCCGGGTAGGCAAGCCGCAGCGTCGCCAGGTCCCGGATATCGTACAGGTCGCTGCCGCGCCTGGCTCCCACGTACAGCGTGACTGCCCGGCGCCTGCCTGGCCTGCCCGCGCCGACGATCGCCTCTGCGATTGCCTTGACCGGGGCGAGGCCGGTGCCGCCGGCCACGCAGACGACGTCGCGTTCAGGGTCGGCGGGCACCGTGAGATCACCGTGCGCCGCCGACAACGTGACGGTATCGCCGGTGCCGCTATGGCTGACCAGGGCCGTGCTTACCATGCCGCCAGGCACTGCCCGGACATGCAGGTCGATCAGCCCGTTGTCGCGTGGCGCGTTGGCGATCGAGTACTTCCGCCATACCCGCGGCCACTTGGGCACCTGCAAGGAAAGGTACTGGCCTGGCCGGTAGTCAAACGGCCGGTCCGGCCTGATCGTCAGCACGGCGATGGTCGGCGTTCGCTGGTCGTGCTGCACGATCTCGCCGATCCACCAGGCCGGCTGCCGTGTCGCGTCCGCCGCTGCGGCCGCCTTCATGGTCGCGGCGAAATAGCCGAGCACGGCTTGCCACGCTTCGCTCAGCCCGGCTGTCCAGGCCGTGCCGCTGAGGTACGCGACCGTGGCAAGCAGCGAGTCAAAAAATGCGGGATAATGGCTGTCCTTGACGCCGAACTTCCGGTGCGCTTGTCCGAGGTCGCCTAGCTGGCGTGCCACCGTCTCCTGGCGATCGAGATTATCGATCAGGCTGGCCAGCATCAGGAACGTCCGTTCCCTGGTTTCCGCCATCGAGAGCGGAAAAAGCGAACGCAATTCCGGGTTATGCGTGAACAGCCGCGCGTAAAGGTACTCCATCGCGAATTGCCTGCGTCCGGCCAGCTGGCTGAACGAGTCTTTCACCTGGTGACTGTCCGCAGCCGATGGCGGGGCGCTCTCGGCAGGAACGGCAACGCCTGCCGCAGGAAGCTCACCGGGCCGCGCCGGGCTTTCCGTCCTGGCCAATCGCGTACTAGCCACGGGATGCAGTCTGACAGCTACACCCGGTATCTACCACTGAAACGGGACAAGGCGCGGCTTGTTGTTCAGATCGGTTAGCCAATTCCTGCCTTACGATGAGCCGGTGACCGAATCTGGGACCGCGTCGCGTTATCTACGTTATCCGCATTTGCGTGGCGACCTGCTGACCTTCATCGCCGACGACGACGTGTGGCTGGCGCCGGCTGACGGTGGCCGGGCCTGGCGGATCTCCGCTGATCAGGCAGCCGCGGCTTATCCGAGGCTGTCGCCGGACGGCAACCTGATCGCCTGGACAAGCTGGCGGGACGGCGTTCCCGAGATCTACCTGGCCGCGACCGGCGAAGGCGGCTCGCAGCGGGTCACCTACTGGTCGAGTCACGGCACCCAGATGCGTGGGTGGGGGCCGGCCGGCGAAATCCTGGCCACCACGGACGCCAGCCAGCAGTCTCGCCAGGCCTGGGCGCACGTCATTCCGGTCACGGCGGGCACCGCGGCATTCGCCGGGGAGCGCCAGATGGCGTTCGGCCCGGTTGACGACATCGCGATCGACTCGAACTCGATCGCGCTGCTTACCGGGGCGATCAAGGATCCGGCGTTCTGGAAGGGCTACCGAGGCGGAACGGCGGGCCGGATCTGGGTCGCGCCCGCGGCGGCGGCTGCACCGCAATCCCAGGCGGCCGAAGGCGGCAGCGGTCCCGCCTTCCGCCGTATCCTCGCTGACCTGCCCGGCCAGTTCTCCGCGCCGATGCTGGTAGCCGGGCGCCTGGCCTTCGTCAGCGACTACGAGGGCACCGGCAACGTGTACTCCTGCGCCCTGGGCGGCACGGACCTGCGCAGGCACACCGATCACGACAGCTTCTATGCTCGCAACGCAAGCACGGACGGCAGCCGGATTGTGTATCAGGTCGCAGGTGACATCTGGCTCCTCGGCGATCTGACGCCGGACAGCGAGCCGGTAAAGCTCGGCATAAGGCTCGGCTCACCCGCCAGCGGACTCAAGCCGCGGCTGGTCAGCGCCGAGGACGACCTTGACTACCTGTGCACCGACCAGACTGGCCGGGCAAGTGCCGTGCAAGTACGGGGCACGGTGCACTGGCTGACGCACAAAGACGGGCCAGGCCGTGCGCTCGCCGCGGTCACCGGGCCGCCTCGCCGCCTGCCTCAGGTGCTCGGCGCTACCGGCAAGGTGGCCTGGGTAGTCGACGACGGCGGCGCCGACGCGCTTGAGATCGGCTCGGTCGACGGCGCCGGAGCAGGCACGGGACGGATCGCGAGCGGAGAGATCGGCTGGGTCGCGGACCTGACCGCGGCTCCGGACGGCTCCGTCGTGGCGATCGCCGCTCAGGACGGCAGGCTGCTTGTGGTCGACGTGGCCTCGGCGCAGGTGACCGAACTGGCCAGGTCGGACCACGGACTGATCACCGGCCTGACGTTCGCGCCGGATTCCGGCTGGCTCGCCTGGTCCCAGGCCAGCCAGGGCAGGCAGCGGCGGATCAGGCTGGCCAGGCTCGCTGATCGCCTGATCGCCAACGTGACCGACGGCCGCTTCATCGACACCGACCCAGCCTTCACGGCGGACGGACAGTACCTGGCTTTCCTCTCTGTGCGCTCATTTGATCCAGTCCACGATCCGCTGGTCTTTGACCTGGCTTTCCCCTACGGGAGCCGGCCCTACCTGGTAACGCTCAGGGCGTCCGCGCCCGCTCCGCTCGGCCCGTTCCTTGACGGCAGGCCCGCCGGTGCCGCCAAAGACGAAGAAAAGGACGGTGATGCGCCAGCGGGGCGGCGGGCCGGGGCGAGCGAGGCCAAGCCTGGCGGGGAGCCCCCGGCCGTCGTTATCGACCTGGACGGTCTCGGCGAGCGGATCGTGACCGTGCCGGTACCTGACTCGAAGTACGCCAGCCTGCGCGCGGTCGAAGACGGCCTGGCGTGGCTCAAGGTGCCGCTGACCGGCGAACTCGGCGATGGCGGCGCTACCCCGGACGACGACCTGCCGAGGGCGTCACTTGAGTATTTCGACATCAAGAAGTCCAAGTGCAGCGAGCTTTTCGGCGAAGCTGACTGGTTCGATGTAAGCGGCGACGGCAGCAAGGTGGTAGTCGGCGACCGGCACCGGGTGTACGTAGCGCCCGCGAACCGCAAGGCGGACTCTGACAATTCAGAGGACAAGATCTGCGTCGACCTGTCCAGGGCCAGGTTCATGGCCGATCCGGTCGCGCTCTGGCAGGCGGCTTACGCCGAGGCCGGCCGCGCCATCAGGCACGACTTCTGGGTGCCTGACCTGGCAGGCATCGACTGGGACGGAGTTCTCGGGCAGTACCGTCCGCTGCTCGGCAAGATCTCGACGCCTGACGACTTCGCCGACGTGCTTGCCGAGGTACTCGGCGAGCTAGGCACCTCGCATGCCTACGTGCAAGGCCACGACCGGCGGCACTTGCAGGGGCAGGGTACGGGCCTGCTCGGCGCGGACCTCGAGCCAGCCGCTGATGGCTGGCGGATCCGGCGGGTGCTGCCTGCCGAGTCGTCGGACCCGAGAGCAAGGTCGCCGCTGGCCGCTCCGGGGGCCGGGCTTGCCGCCGGTGACCTGATCGTGGCCATCGACGGCCAGCCGGTCGACCGTGCTACGGGCCCCGGGCCGCTGCTCGTCGGCATGGCAGGCAAGCCGGTCGATCTGTCGGTGATCCGGGCTATGGACGGCAAGCCGCACCGTGCCGTGGTCGTGCCGTTGTCCAGCGAGCGGAGATTGCGTTATCTGGACTGGGTATCGGGCCGCAGGTCCCTGACCCGCGAGCTCAGCGGGGGCCGGGTCGGTTACCTGCACGTGCCTGACATGCAAAGCGAAGGCTGGTCGGACTTCCATCGCGACATGGGCACGGAGATGCCGAAGGAGGCGCTGATCGTGGATGTCCGCGCCAACCGGGGCGGCCACACCTCAGGACTCGTGCTTGAGAAGCTGACCAGGAAGATCATTGCCTGGGAGGTATCGCCGACCTACCAGCCGGAAAGCTACCCGTCCGAGGCGCCGAAGGGGCCGGTGCTGGTGATCGCCGACGAGTATTCTGGCTCAGACGGCGACATCATCACCGGCGCGGTCAAGGTGATGGGAGTTGGCCCCGTCGTCGGTGCCCGCACCTGGGGAGGCGTGCTCGGCATCAGCGGGTGGCGCGAACTGGTGGACGGCACTCACTTCACCGTCCCGCAATTCGGGTTCTGGTTCGCCGATCATGGCTGGGACGTCGAGAACTACGGCATTGACCCAGATGTCGAGGTCCTCATCACCCCGGA
This sequence comes from Actinomycetota bacterium, assembly GCA_027313705.1. Lineage (GTDB taxonomy): Bacteria > Actinomycetota > Actinomycetes > Streptosporangiales > Streptosporangiaceae > Chersky-822. Next base: position 23,239 of record DAHVDE010000037.1, read on the forward strand.
CGACTGGGCGGCGGGCCGCGATACCCAGCTAGAGGCTGCCGTCACGATGGCACTTGAAGCGCTCGAAACCCGCCCGGCCGCCCAGCCCCCGACCACGACTGACCGCCCGTCAAAACGCCGGCCAGCACTGCCGCCGCGGCCAGAGCGGCGAAACTGAACACTGCCGCCGCGGCCAGAGCGGCGAAACTGAACACTGCCGCCGCGGCCAGAGCGGCGAAACTGAACACCGCCTGGGTTAGATCGGGGCGTTGTAGCCGGAGAGCCAGTGCAACTTCATCCACAAGATTGCCGTGGCCCAAAGCCCGGTGACCTCGAGCAGGCCGACGGCAATGAGCAGGACGCCGCCGATTCTGGTGATCAGCCTGGCGTGCCGCCTGGCGAAGCCAAACAAGGTGACGCCTTTGTCAAAGGCAAAGGCGACGGCAAGAAACGGGATGCCGATGCCGAGCGCGTACACGAAGGCAAGCAAGCCGCCGCGGAACGCGGTGCCGGTTGACAGGGTGAGCCCGAGTACGGCGGCGAGCGTGGGACCGCTGCATGGCGTCCAGCCAAGCCCGAACAAGATGCCAAGGAAAGGTGCGCTGGCCAGGCCCGCGCGCGGCCTGACCTTGAGCTTGACGATGCGGCCTGTGATGGTGAACCGGTCGAAGATCCCGGCGAATAGCAGTCCGAGCACGATCAAGATCGCGCCGAGTATCTGCGACAGGCCCGCCTGGTGCAGCCTGAGCGTGTAGCCGATGCCGCCGAAGGCGACCCCGTAAGTCGCGTACAAGGCAGCGAAGCCGAGCACGAAAAGCAGAGCACCGGCCATTGTCCGCGACCGCGTCGGCGCGGCGGCCGTTGCAGGCAGGCGACGCGGCGGATTCGTGGCCTCGGGCGGCGGGCCGCCCGCAAGGACAGGCACAGGCTCCGGTTCCCTGATGGCCTCTTCCTGGGCGTCAGGCTGGACCGCCGCGCCTGACATCCCGGTGATGTAAGAGAGATAGCCGGGTACAAGCGGCAGCACGCACGGCGAGAGAAACGTGACCGCGCCAGCCGCCGCGGCGACCGGGATCGCTAGCAGCAGCGGCCCGGCAGTGATCAGGCTGCCGACGCTCATGACCCTCCTCGTACGGTCTCTGGCTGACTGTCTCTGGCTAAATTATCCGCTAAGGGGCAGCACGCCGCGGGCCGCCCCGTCGCGCCTGGCCTGCCATGTTGCCTGGCCGGCGTCCTCACTGCAATCCCGCCAAGACGTTCACTGTCAGTGGCATCTGTTATCGATATTGGGCAAGTAGATCAGGAATGCCCTGGGTAGGTCGACGGTTGGGAGATTACGTGCCGGAGCTGCCCGACATACGCCTGGGAAGCGGTGATTGAGCTGCCTGCTGACACCATCAGTGCCCCAGCCGGGGTCGGCGGCCCGCCGATCTCTGAGCTTGAAGCGGAGCGGCTTATCGGCGCAATCTGCTTTAAAACCGGACCACCAGGGACGATAGGCGCCGAGCTCGAGTGGCTGGTGGCGGACGCGGAAGACCCCTTGCTGCCTGTCCCCTTTGATCGGGTTCGCGAAATTCTGAGCGATCTCAAGCGACCGGGCGGCATGCCCGGAGCCGGCCTGCTGACGCTGGAGCCAGGGGGCCAGGTCGAGCTAAGCACGGCTCCGGCGATCAGCCTCTCCGCCTGCGCTGCTGCGGCAGCCGACGATATGGTCGTTTTGCGGCAGGCGTTCCGTTCGGCCGGACTGACCCTTACCGGCAGTGGCCTTGACCTCCACCGCACGCCTAACCGGGTGCTCGACGTGCCGAGATATGCGGCCATGGAGGAGTTCTTTGACCGGCGCGGCCCCTGGGGCCGCCTCATGATGTGCAGTACCGCATCGGTTCAGGTCTGCGTTGACGCCGGCCTCGACGATGACGGGCCCTGCGGTTACAGGTTCAGGTGGCGGCTGATGCATGCCATCGGGCCGATTCTGGTTGCCGCCTTTGCTAACTCCCCGCTCAGCCGCGGCAGGCCAACCGGGTGGAAATGCACGCGCCAGCTCGTCTGGGCCAAGCTCGACCCGTGCCGTACCAGGGCGCCGGCCGGAGCCGAGCCTGCTCGTGCGGCCGAGGGAACGGCCGATCCGCGACTCGACATGGCCAGGTACGCGATGGAGGCCGAGGTTCTGTGCTTCCGGCGCTTCGACGGGAAGCCATGGACGGTGCCCGCCGGGCTCACCTTCCGCGACTGGCTGCGCGGCTCGGGGTCCGCCAGGGCCTTCGGCGCTGGCGGACCAGGCGGTCAAGGTCCGACCGAGGAGGACCTGAGATACCACCTGACGACCTTGTTCCCTCCGGTCAGGGCGCATGGGCACCTTGAGTTGCGGATGATCGACGCGCAGCCAGGCGAGGACGGCTGGATCGTTCCCCTGGCACTGGTGGCGGCCCTGACGGAGGACCGGGAGGCGGCGCAGGCGGCGATGGCCGCTGCAGAGCCGGTCTGGCATGACCCTGGCGCCGCAGGCGTGCCGCCGCCCACGCAGTCGCCGAGCACGGCTTCACCATGGCTGCGCGCGGCCTGGCTCGGGCCCGGCGACCCGGTGATCGGGCGGGCCAGCGCCGAGTGCTTCGCGGCAGCCGATGCCGCGCTGTCCAGGTCGGGAGCACCTGAGCGGATCAGGGCAGCGGTGAGTGACTTCGCCGAACGCTACGTGCGCACGGGCAGATGCCCGGCTGACGACGTGCTCGACATCATCGGCTCAGGAAAGGGAATGTCATGACCGAAGCCCCCGTGGACGATCAGGCGCTGCGCGAGGAAATCGCGGCGCTGCTGACCGCCGCAAGGACGAGGACCAGCGGCCTGACTGACTGCGTTGCAGAACCTGACTTGGTACGTCAGCACTCGCCGCTGATGTCGCCACTCGTCTGGGACCTGGCCCACGTGGCCAACCAGGAAGAGCTCTGGCTGCTCCGCAACGTGGGCGGCCGTGATCCGATGCACCCGGAAATCGACCCGTTGTATGACGCGTTCGAGCATCCGCGTGCCGCCAGGCCGATGCTGCCGCTGCTGCCGCCAAAGGCAGCCCGCCAGTACGCGGGCGAGGTACGCGGGCGAGTGCTTGACCTGCTCGAGACGGTCAGCTTCAGCAGCGGGCGACTGGTGGACCGCGGCTTCGCCTTCGGCATGATCGCGCAGCACGAGCAGCAGCACGACGAAACGATGCTGGCCACACATCAGCTGCGTCAGGGCCCGCCGGTGCTCAGCGCTCAGGCGCCTGCTCCGCCTCCAGCCGACGTGCGGAAGCTGCCTGGCGAGGTCCTGATTCCCGGCGGGCCTTTCGCGATGGGCACCTCGACCGACCCGTGGGCACTCGACAACGAAAGGCCGGCCCACCTGGTCGACGTGCCGTCGTTCTACCTCGACACCACGCCGGTGACCAACGCCAGTTACCTGGAGTTCATCGCGGCCGGCGGCTACCAGGACGCACGCTGGTGGACAGCCGAGGGCTGGGAGCACCGTCAGCGCGCCAGCTTGACCGCGCCGCTGTTCTGGGAGCGGGACGGCGCCGGGCAGTGGCTGCGGCGCAGGTTCGGCGTCACCGAGCCGGTGCCCGCGGCCGAGCCCGTGCTGCACGTGTGCTGGTATGAGGCCGACGCCTACGCCCGCTGGGCTGGCCGCCGGCTGCCAACCGAAGCTGAGTGGGAGAAGGCCGCCAGGCACGATCCGGCCGCTGGCCGGTCAAGGCGATACCCGTGGGGCGACGACAGCCCGACGGCCGAGCTGGCCAACCTCGGCCAGCGGCACCTTCAGCCGGCCGCGGCGGGCTCCTACCCGGCCGGCGCCGCGCCGTCAGGCGCGAGGCAGCTGATCGGTGATGTCTGGGAATGGACCGCGAGCGACTTCCTGCCCTATCCGGGCTTTGCCGCCTGGCCGTATAAGGAGTACTCAGAGGTGTTCTTCGGGCCCCAATACAAAGTGCTGCGCGGCGGCGCGTTCGCCGCCGACCCCGTCGCCTGCCGCGGGACGTTCCGCAACTGGGATTACCCGATCAGGCGGCAGATCTTCAGCGGTTTCCGCACCGCTCGCGATGCGGACTTCGCCTGATGTGCCGGCACCTCGCCTACCTGGGCGATCCGGTCAGCATCGGCTCGCTCGTGCTTGACCCGCCGCACAGCCTGGCCGAGCAGGCGTGGCGGCCACGCCGTCAGGTACACGGGACGATGAACGTCGAGGGTTTCGGCATAGGCTGGTACGCAGACGGCGACCCGATCCCTGCCAGGTACCGTCGCGAGGGTCCGATCTGGGCGGACGAGTCGCTGCCAGACATCGCACGGGTGACCAGGACCAGGGCACTCGTCGCCGCAGTCAGGTCAGCCTCGGCCGGCACGGAATCCGGTGCGGCGGCGGCCGCGCCTTACGCCGAGGGCAAGTGGCTGTTCAGCCACAACGGCAAGCTCATGGGCTGGGCGGCAGCCGCCGGCGCGGAGATGGCCTGGCCGGCTGTTCCCGACGATGCCGCGACCTGCCAGGCTGACGCCGGGCCGGCCGGTCCTGACCCTGACGCCGCCGCCGTGCGCAGGCTCGCCGAGCAGCTATCCGCCGCGGAGCTCCTCCAGCTGCGGTCGCACTGCGATACGGCGCTGATCTGGGCGCTGGTGGTGAAGCGGTTGCGCGCGGGGGAGCCGCCTGCGCAGGCGCTTAGCGGCACCGTTGCCGACGTGCGGGCGGCCGGCGGCACTGGCAGGCTCAACCTGCTGCTGACCGATGGCTCGGTGATCGCGGCCACGGCGGCGGGTGACTCACTTTGCTACCGCGAAGTGCCCGCCGGGGTAGTCGTGGCATCCGAGCCGTATGACGACGAGCAGGACTGGCAGGAGGTACCGCAGGAAAGCGTGCTCGAGGCGACCACGGCGGGCGTGGCCGTGCGGCCGCTGTCTTCACCCATCGCGATCGGCCGGGAGGAGATGCCAGCCATGACGACCGTCCAGATCGACCGCCGGCTGCCCGAACGGTTCTTTGAGGCCTCGCTCCGCGCCGACGTGCTGGCCGGCCTGAAGGCGACGCCGAAGTCGCTGCCGCCGAAGTGGTTTTACGACGAGCGCGGCAGCGAGCTCTTCGACAAGATCACCCGGCTCGACGAGTATTACCCGACCCGGGCGGAACGCTCGATCCTGGCCGAGCGGGCCGCAGAGATCGCCCGTTTGACCGGGGCTGACACGCTGGTGGAACTCGGCGCGGGCACGGCGGACAAGACCACGCTGCTGCTTGACGCGCTCCGCGACCACGGCACGCTCGCCGAATACGTACCTGTCGATGTCAGCGAATCTGCCCTGGTAACCGGGGCAGAGCGGATGCTCGCCAGGTATGCGGGGCTGACCGTGCAGGCGGTCCTTTCCGACTTCACCGAGCACCTCGGCCTGCCAGAGTCCGGCGGCCGCAGGCTGGTCGCCTTCCTCGGCAGCACGATCGGGAACCTGCTGCCGGCCGAGCGCGCCGGATTCCTGGCCGGCTTGCGGAACAGGCTGCGGGAAGGCGACTCGCTGCTGCTCGGTACCGACCTGGTGAAGGATCCCGCCGTCCTGGTCGCCGCGTACGACGACGCGGCGGGCGTCACCGCAGACTTCAACAAGAACATGCTCAGCGTCCTCAACGCCGAGCTCGGCGGGAACTTCGACCTCGACCAGTTCGAGCACGCGGCGCTCTGGAACCCGGATGCGGAATGGATCGAGATGCGCCTGCGCTCGACGGCCGACCAGGTGGTCGAGCTTGCGGCGATGTCGCTGACCATCCCGTTCGCCGCCGGCGAGGAAATGCGGACCGAGATCTCGGCCAAGGTCCGCCGGGCCGGCATCGCCGCGGAACTAGCCGCCGCCGGCCTGGCCATGCGGCACTGGTGGACTGACGAACGCGGCCGCTTCGGCCTGTCACTGTCAGTCCTGGCCTAGTCGCCGGCGCGCCCTGCCTGCCGTTGCCTGCCAGCCGCGACCGTTACCTGCTGCGATCCAGCCTCGCGCACGTGATGCAGGTGACCGCGGCTGGCCTGGCGCCGAGACGCTCGACGCTGATCGGCTGGCCGCAGCGTTGGCAGCGACCGTAGCTACCGGCCTCGAGCCGGCCTAGCGCCGCCTCGATCGCGTCCAGGTGCATCCTTGCCTGGCTGATGAGCGCGGCCAGGTGCTGCCGTTCGAACGCGCTGGTGGCGCCCTCAGGGTCGTGCTCGTCATCGGTGCCTGCCTGGCCGGCTGCCTCGACGATCCCGTTGAACTCGCGCTCGAGCCCGGCCAGCCGCCGCGCAGCTGCCTGCCGGCTAGCAATCAGCTGCGCCGCGAGTTCCTGCTCTGGCGAGGACGGCGCGGCCATGCGTCCCAATCTAGCCATGGCCAGATAGCGCTGTTGGTGCGGTCACGTCCAGAACGGCGGTGATCCCCTGAGAGCGCCAGGCGACCAGTGGAATACGTATCGGTACGTCTTGCCGCCAGCCTTCCATTGCATGGCCAGCCGCGAGAAGTACCGCAAGCCGTCGTGAACGCGAATGCCCGACAAGGTCAGGATCGCGCCGGATCTGAGATAACGGCCTGACGCGCAATCTGGCGTACAGCTATCGGCCCACCTGACCCCGCGCCCGGTGGCGCGTTGCTGGGACCAGCCTGACCACCGCAGGCCGCGCACGAACAGGCTGCCTCCGGCGCCGAAGTCGATGTCAGCCGGCTTCACCGCGCCGTGCTGCCAGCCGGTCGACCCGTCGAACCCGTATACGACCGGCGGTGGCGCAGCGCTCGACGCCGCCGTGATCGTCGCCGTCAAAACGGCTACTCCGGCCATTATCATGACAATGGCTGCGACTACCGCCACGCCCCTCATTAACCGACCCCAGTCACTTTAGCTCAACCCGTCAACTGCCCCGCCGCAAACTGCCCCCGCCGCAAACTGCCCCCGCCGCAAACCAGGCTGCGTTGCTTCCATTGTGCCATGCAAATGTGAGGGAAAGCTGACCGCCCCGCGCTCGTAGAGTTTTATTACAAAACTATGCGTTTCCTTGCCCGCAGAGACGTGATATATCGTTCAGCCCATGCTGACGCCGTCGCAAGGCAACGCGCTCGCGCTGATCGACGCCGAGCTTGCCAGGATGATGCGCTATGACGACGAATCGGTCGTGCACGAGACCTGGATCAGGCAGCGCTATGCCTGCGGCTGTTACCCGACTTACGGTCCTGCCAGGCGCGCGGTGGTCAGGACGGCATGGCATGAGGCAGGTCACGCGGTCGCTGCGCTTGCGGTCGGCGCGCAGTTCAGTTCGGCCAGCATTCACCACGGCCAGCGTAGCGAGGGCCGGGTGCACAAGATCAGGGGCGCGGGCGACCAGGCTTTCGCGGTCGATGCCGCCGGGCAGATCGCCGAGCGGCTGATGAACTGGACGATGTTCGAGCGCGATGATCAACTCACCGAGTGGCTGCCGAGCTGGCGGTCAGATGGCGGTGATGCGCGGCATTTCCGCCATTCGATGAAGGCTCGGTTCGGCGCTGACGAGATCGGTGCCTGGCGCTACAGCGAAGCCCTGCTGGTAAATTTGCGGCCAAAAATAAGGCGGCTGGCGAGAGGGCTGCTGATTTATCCGCGGCATCTGCCCTATGACGTGGTCGCCGCCATTGCCGAGGCGGGCTGACGCGCGGCCAGCCGACGGCCGGCTCCGCAGTGGCCGGCCAGGACGGCGCGCAGGCGTGCCGCCGGCCCGCCTGCGGTGCGCGATTGTTTCCCCGGCGTTCACCCGTCCGGTCGCCGCCAGTAGCGGAGAGTGATAGAACTGTGATGACCAGGCCAATCGTTTTGCCCCGTAGAGCCATTAACATCAATAACATCAACTCTTACCAGCATTAATCGGATAGTGAGCCCGAAGGGGCGGTTACGTTGCGCTTCCCCAAGCTAGCCCTGCTGACCGCGATGGCGCTGACCACGGCGGCGCTGTCTGCGACGGTGCTTGCCGTCGGCCAAGTGCCTGCCGTCGCATCGCCGGCTGTCGTGCTAGTCAATCAACCAGTCAGCTCGGTCTGCGCCGGGCACAAGTTCACCGTGGGAGTCTGGTACCAGCAGATCTCGGGCGGGTCGCGCGCCTACCGCATCTCGATCTGGGGTCCGCGCCACCGCAGGTTCTTTTACCGTTACGGTCTGGCCTCGGCCAGGGACTGGCGGTACTGGCATGTCAAGGCCGGGCGCAAGGGCCGTTACCGCGTCGTGTACTCGGGCCACCAGCCGGGGCGCAAGAAGTGGTCCAGGTACCAAGCTATCGTCCGCGCGAGGCGCTGCGGTCGCTGAAACCATGGCAGGCTAGGCCGCATGCCTGCCGAATTCGCTTCCGGCCCGCTTGGCTCTGCTGGCATCGTCGATGCTCACCAGCACGTCTGGGACATCGCCGCGCACGATCAGCCGTGGCTGCGGCTTCCTGGCAACGAGCCGCTGCTCCGTGACTATGGCGAGGCTGACCTTCGTCCGCTGGCGGCTGCCGCAGGGGTGACCGCCACGGTCGTAGTTCAGACCATCGCCGAGCCGCAGGAAACCCCCGAGCTGCTCGCGACAGCGGCGGCCAGTGACCTGATAGCGGCGGTCGTCGGCTGGGCTGACCTGCAATCCGCCCAGATTACCGATACGATCGCTGCCCTGCAGGACCGGCCGGACGGCGACTTCCTTCGCGGTATCAGGCACCCCGTCCTGATCGAGCCAGACGGGAACTGGCTGCGCCGCCCGGCGGTGCAGCGCGGCCTGGCCGCGGTGGGAGTGGCCGGGCTCTGCTACGACCTGGTGCTGCCCGCCGCGATCCTGCCTGCCGCGATAGATGCCGTCGCCGCCTGCCAGGACACCGTCTTCGTGCTTGACCATCTCGGCAATCCAGAGCGCACTGCCGACCCCGATGAGGCGTGGACCAGCGCGATCCGCCGCCTGGCGGAGTTTCCCAACACGGTGTGCAAGCTCTCGGGCATCCTGGCCGAGCCTGTTGATCTCGACCAGCTCAGGCCCTGTTACGAGGTCGCGCTCGGTGCGTTCGGTCCTGACCGGCTCATGTTCGGCTCAGACTGGCCGCCCTGCACCCTGACTGCCGGCTACGGCACCGTCGTAGCGGTCGCGCGGGCCTTGATCGCCGACCTGAGTCCCGGCGAGCAGGCGGCGATTCTCAGCGGAACGGCGCGGCGCATCTACCGGCTGCCGGATTCCGGCCCGCCTGCATCCGCGGTCAGCGGTGAACCTAGCTAGCTAGCGATGCCCGGGGACGGGCTGGACTGGACTGGACTGGACTGGACTGAGGCATGGTCCTGAGCTCTTCCTGGCCGCTGGCCAGGCTCCCTGGCCGGCGTGTCGCTCACAAGCACAATGCACGCCGGCATGGCGGCGAACTCCTCGCGGCTGAACGTAACTTCTGTGACTGAAGTCACATAGATCGGTTAAGTCCGTTTCAGTGAGTTTCGCGTTGTTTATGGTGCATCGTGGCCTGGTAACACCCAGCGTGCGTTGTCGTCTTCCTGACCCGGCAACGTCGCCTTGACCTTGCGATCTGTCCGCACGCGTGTGGGTGGTCAACGCCGGACCTGAGGCCGCGAGTGTCAAGGACATCGAAGCACGCCAAGCCGTCGTCGCTCGCCAGGCGGGGCGGCGGCGCGCATCGCAAGATCACGCCGGGCAGGCGGCGCAGGCCGGGCCGGGTAGCCGCTGTCCTGCTCAGTTTCGTGCTCGCGGCCGCGGGTTTCAGCTACCTAGCCGCTCACGGTTCGCGGGTCCTTGGCCAGGCCGCAGCGTTCAACCACGCCGCAGGCACGGCGGCGACCGGCCCCCAGTCAGGTCGGGCAGACCAGGTGGCCACCTCCGCGCCCGCCATCCCGGAGCACTCGAACGGCAATCGCTTCGCCGGCCGCCAGAGCAAGCGTGGACCGGCAAGGAGACACGCCCGTCCGAGCCAGGCGCCAACTCCGTCCGCCTCGGTTACGTCTGGGTACGCCAATCCGTTGCGCGGGGTAAGCGGCCTGATCCCTGAGCGGATCGACATGGGAGTCGACTTCGGCGGAGCCGGGCCGGTTTACGCGCTCGGCGACGCGGTGATCACCAATGCGACCGCCGGCGATGCGGGCTGGCCGGGTGGCGGCTGGATCACCTACCGGCTTACCAGCGGCCCGGCGGCAGGACTCACCGTCTACCTGGCCGAGGACGTTACGCCCGATGTCCAGGTCGGCGAGGTGGTCACATCATCGACCGTGATCGCCACCATGTTCGACGGGGGGGACGGCATCGAGTTCGGCTGGGCGCAGCCGGACGGCAGTTCAGCCGAGTCGCAACTGGCCGTGGCGGGAGGGATCAGCGGCGGCGGACCGTTCCCGACCCTCATCGGCCTCAACTTCGAGGAACTGCTGCAGACTCTCGGGGTTCCGGCCGCCAACAACCGTTACAGCCCGCCCTACGGACTGCTGCCTACCGGATATCCGGCCACCTGGTGAGTGACCCCCAGGGGCCGGTTAGCCGACCCTGGGGCCTACGCCCCGCTCAGGTCCTGCAGCTCGGCGGTCATCGCCCACCCGCGTCCCCGGTGTTCACCACCCCGCGTGGCTCGATCAGCATCGCGGCGGTTTCCGCGCTTGCCCGCGGGCAGTGCTCGACGCCGCGCGGGACCACGTACAGTTCGCCTGGCCCGAGCACCACGTCACCCGCGCGAAGCTGAATGGTCAGCTCGCCGCTGATCACCAGGAAGAACTCGTCGGTGTCCGGATGGGTGTGCCAGGTGAACTCGCCTTTCAGCTTCACGATCTTGACGTCGTAGTCGTTCAAGGCGGCGATCTTCTTAGGCTGCCAGTGCTCGCTGAACCTTGCGAACATCGCGGCCAAGTTGACCGGGCTGGCCGATCTGCCTGAGGTCGTGCCGGCGGAGGCTGTCATGGACCACATTCTCGCAGCGACTACAGTGCACTCCTGATGTGCACCGCATTGCTCAGCTTCGAACCGGGACTGCCGACGCTGCTCGTCGGTGTCAGGGATGAGTTCATCGACCGGTCCTGGCAGCCGCCTGGGCAGCACTGGCCGCACCTGCCTGAGCTGACCGGCGGCTTGGACTTGCAGGCTGGAGGAACCTGGCTCGCGGTGCGTGCGGGTGGCGGCAGGGCCGCCGCGGTGCTCAACGGCCGCGGTCGTCAGGCTCCTGAGGCGGCCCGGCGGTCCAGGGGAGCGTTGCCGCTGGCCGCCGCGGCCGGCCAGCCCCTCGACCGGGCGGTGCTCCGCGACTTCGACCCGTTCCATCTTCTCACCGTGCAATATGGCCGCGCCCTCGCACAGAGCTGGGATGGTGACACGCTCACGGAAATCACCCTGACCGCCGGCCTTCACCTCGCCGTCAACAGCGGCTGGGCCACGGCCGCGGCCGCGAGCGGTGCGGTCAACGGGCGTGCCTATGAGCTTGCCAGGATCGCCCACTTCCTGCCGCGCTTCGCGTCGGCGGCCCGCCCGGACCCGCGGCCTGGGCAACCGGTCGCCGATGCCTGGGGTGAGTGGTTTTCGCTGCTCAACGGCGACCACATCGACCCCGCCGACGACCGGGCTCTGCTGCCGCGCCGCGACCTGCGCGGAGGCCGGGTCTGGGGCACTACCTCTGTCTCCCTCGTGGCCATCTGCCCGGCCGGCTTGCGCTATGACTTCACGGCCGCTCCCGGCGACCCGGGTGCCTGGCGGAACGTGCTCTGACGGCGGCGGGAAGCCCGTGCTATCCCATCGACTTGGCGCCGTCCAGCGCCTCCCTGATGATGTCGGCGTGACCGGCATGTTGCGCGGTCTCGGCCAGGATGTGCATCAGGACCCGCCTGGCCGACCAGCTCGCGCCCGGCTCGAACCAGGGCGCCTCGGGCAGGGGACGCGCGGCGTCCAGATCAGGAAGTGTCCGCACCAGGTCGTCGGTATTCGCCGCCACCTCCTCATATCGCTTGAGCAGCCCGGCCAGCGTCTCCCCTTCAGTCAGCTGGAATCCTCGTTGCCAGGTCCGCGCCGACGACTCCGAGGCATCGAAAGCCATCGCGGACGGCCCCGTCATGATGAACCGCACCCATCGCGCCTCCACGAAGGCGACATGCTTGATCAGGCCGCCGACGGTCAGCTCACTGACGGTCGTCCGCGTCGCCGCCTGCTCATCGGTCAGGCCGCGGGCCGGGAACCGCATGAAGTGCCGCTGCTTGCCAAGCGCGCTGAGCAGGTCCGCGCGCTCGCCAGCGAGCGTGTCTGTCGTGCTCATCAAGACCACCTCTCGAAGCCGGAATCTCGTTGACACCAGGCACGCTACTGACAGCCACCGACAATCAGCAGGACTAAGCCGCCGCGGAGCCGAGCGCAGCCGCACTCGCCTGGTGACGTTTACCCCCAGGTCATCTCCGTGCCACGATGGCCTGCGATAATTCGATTTAGTGAGAACAGGACCAGAACAACTTCATCTGCAATTCGGCGCCGACGCGGCGTCACAGGTCGCGGTCTCCTGGGCCGCGCACGAGGCGGTGGCCAGGCCGAAACTGCGGTTCAGCGAACTCGGCTGCCGCAGCCAAAACGAAGTGCTGGCGACCGAGCGCGGCTACACCGACGCGCTGACCGGCCAGACCTGCTACACCTACCACGTGCGGCTAGAGTCCCTCGATCCGGACACCCGTTACGCCTACGAGGTGCTGCACGACGGGGCGCCGCCGGCTCAGGGCACGTTCCGCACCGGGCCGCGCGGCCGGTCAGGCCCGTTCCGTTTCACCAGCTTCGGCGACCAGGGCATCCCAGAGCCGGTCGGCCTCGGGCGCGGGCCCAACTCGCAGAACGCTCGCTATGTCGTCGACGCGGTCGAGTCGCTCGAGCCGCTGTTCCATCTGGCGAACGGCGACCTCGCTTACGGGAACATCAGCGACCAGCCGGTCGCGACCTGGGAGTCTTACTTTCGCAATATCTCGCGTTCGGCAAGGTACCGGCCGTGGATGCCCGCGCTCGGCAACCACGAGAACGAGGGCGGCAACGGGCCGCATGGATTCCTTGCGTACCTGACCAGATTCGAGTTGCCTGGCAACGGCAGCGCGGAGTTCGCCGGCTACTGGTACGCCTTCACGGTCGGCTCTGCCATGGTCATCTCGCTGAGCAACGACGATGTCTGCCTGCAAGACGGCGGGTTCAGCGAGTACCGCTGCGACCACGTGCCAGGATACGACGCGCGGGGCATCGACCCTTACCTCAGCGGGTATAGCGGCGGGCGGCAGCGGGCCTGGCTCGAGCGGGTGCTCGCCCGTGCCCGTGCCTGCGGCGACATCGACTGGATCATCGTGTGCATGCACCAGGTCGCGATGTCCTCCGCGCACTTCAACGGAGCCGACCTAGGGATCAGGAGGGAATGGCTGCCGCTGTTCGACGCCTACGGGGTCGACCTGGTCATGGCCGGCCATGAGCACCACTACGAGAGAACCTTCCCTGTGCGCGGCACGCTGCCCGGCAGCCCGCTGCTCGGGCCGGCGCCGCAAGGCAGCGAGCGGGAAGAGATGGACACCACAAAAGGCACCGTGCACGTGACTGCCGGCGGTGGCGGTCATCCGGCGACCGAGCCGTCCAGCCTCAGGCACGGTCCAGGCGAGGGCCTGGTGATCACAGCTGTCGGCGCGGGCGACCCCTGGCGGCAGCGGCGTTCCGTGCTGGCCGCCGAACCTGCGGTGTGGTCGGCGTACCAGGGGGAGGCGGGCAGGTTCGGCTTCGCGGCCTGCGATGTGGCGCCGAGCGAGCCAGGCGGTACCACCTCGATTACCGTGACCTACTACGAGGCGGAGGCGGATTGCCGTGACTACCGCCCGCGCGACACGTTCGTCCTGCGCAAGCCGCTGTCCTTCGCCACCGGGACCAGCCGCGAACTGACGCGGACAGCCGGGCATTAGCGGTTCAGCCTCGCCCGGTGCCCCTGGGCAGCTTGCTGACGGTCACCGACTCGAGCAGCAGGTCATGGATCAGTCGCTCGATCACGGCAGCTCCGTCGATCGCACCGCAGCTGAACAGGTCGATGGCGATCAGGTTCTCCTCCGGCCAGGTGTGCAGGGAAAGATGCGACTCGGCCAGGATCAGCACCAGCGTGATGGCGCCGTTCGGAAACACGACGTGCGACTCGCCGAGCACGTGGCCGCCGCCTGCGTCCACTGCCGCCCTGGCCACGGCAGTGAGCGCGACGAGGTCGCCGACGGGCGAAGCGGCGTCGTAACAGTGCCCGTCGACCGCGTAAAGGAGCTTCGGCGAGACCGCCTCAGCCTGCCGCAGTGCCGCGAACTGCGGTGCCGCGAACTGCGGTGCCGAGGAACCGCTGGCAGGATCTGTACCGGACATGATGTGGGAGGATACCCCAGGCGACTGACATGGACATTGACGCGATTGTGATCGAGGTGGCCGGGGCCGTTGGCCTGGCCGAAGGCGAGTCGGGCGTGCGCGACGTCCTGCGCGTGATCGCGCGGGACGAGCCGGTGCCGACCAGCGGGATCAGCCGGGTGGCCGAACTGCCCGTCCCGATTGTCACCGCGGTCTGCAACGAGCTCCGCAAGCGCGGCGTGGTCGACAGGACCAGGCCAGTGCGCCTTACCGAGGCGGCTCGCCAGATTCTCGCCGGGCCGCATCTGCCCGCCGTCTGCCCGCAGTGCGGCGGACTCGGCCTGGTTGTGCCTGCCGAGCTCGAGGTGCTGGCCGGCGAGCTGGCGGCGGATGCGGCCGGAGCCCCGCAGGCCAGGCTCGAACTTGACCAGACCCATTGCACGGTCGCCACCAAGCTGCACCGGGTGCTCAAATTGCATGACACCGGAGCGCTCGAAGGCAAGGACATCGTCCTGATCGGGGATGACGACCTGATCTCGGTGGCGATCGCCAGGTTCGCGGCGCTGACCGGCGTCAAGCCAGGCACGGTCACGGTGGTCGATACCGATGCCGCGGTGCTCGGCTGGATCGCGGTGCGAGCGCCTGGAGTCAGCCTGGCCGAGCACGATCTGCGCCAGCCGCTGCCCGCCAGCCTGGCCGGTGCCTTCGACGTCGCCTGCACCGACCCGCCTTACACCGTTCCAGGCGCTGAGCTGTTCTTGTCCCGCGCGGTCGGCGCGCTGCGGCCGCGGCCTGGCGGGCATGTCTTCTTCAGCTTCGGCGCCCGCCGTCCGGCGGAGACTCTCGCGACCCAGCAGCTCATCACCGACCTCGGCCTGGTGACCAGGTCGCTGACCCAGAACTTCAACTCCTACACCGGAGCGGGCATCCTGGCCGGCGCCAGTCACCTCTATCACCTGCGCAGTACCGGCCAGACCGCGGCGCTAATCGAAGGCAGCTATGAGGGGCCGCTCTACACGGCCGACAGCAGGCCAGGCCAGACCCGGCCTTACCGCTGCGCGTCCTGCGGTGCGGTTCACCTGGTCGGTACCGTTACCTGGGCCACGATCGGCCAGCTCAAGGCGACTGGCTGCCCGGCCTGCGGCGGCACCGCGTTCCGGCCGATGCCCAGGGCATCGAGGTAGCCGGGCGGTCATGGAAAGATACAGGGCGTGGCGGGGAACTACCTGATCAGGCCGGCGAGTGAGGCGGACCTCGACGCCATCGCGGCGTTCGAGGTGGAAATCGCGCTGGTCTCGTTCGGTGACGAGGCGATCATCGACCAGGCCTTCCACCGTAGGCGGGTGGCCGGCTCGCTGTCCAAATCAGGCGAGATCGCGCTGGTCGCGGTCAGCGAGGCCGAGCCAGGCAAGCCGCTGGGATGGGCCTGGATGTCGGCCAGGACCAACTCGCTTACCGGCGCCAGGTACGGCAACTTCCGCTCGCTCGCGGTCGCGAACATCGCGGACCGCGGCGTGATCGGCGAACTGCTGATGGAGGCCGTGCTCGCGGCGGCGGACGAGGCTGGCTTCACGCACCTGAGCGGCAAGGTGAACGCCGGTAACCTGGCCATGCGGTCGCTGTACCGCGCATTCGGATTCACGGCCACGCACCTCACCATGGAAAAGCGCCTGTATTTCAGCAAACCACCAGGTGAACTGCCGTGATCAAGTGCGTGATCTGGGACCTGGATAACACTTTGCTCGCCGGCACCTACCTGGAGTCGCCTGATCAGCGCCTGTGCGCTGATCCCGACGCCGCACGTGCGCTGGCTGAACTAGCCGGCCGTGGCATCCTGCACGCGATCGCGAGCCGCAACCCGCCTGAGGCGGCCGCCTGTGCCGCCACACTCACCGGCCATGCATTCGCCGCCGCCCGCCTCGGCTGGGGCAAGAAGTCGGCGGCGGTGGCCGGGATACTCGGCGAACTCGGGTTGAGCGCCGGCGAGGCGGCATTCGTCGACGACGATCCGCTTGAGCGAGGCGAGGTCGGCCGTGCCCTGCCCGAGGTGCTGGTACTTGCGCCAGAGGACCTGGCAGAAGCGATCGGCTGGCCCGAGTTCAGCCCGCCAGTGATCACGCCGGAGGCTCGCCGCCGCGGCGACATGTACGCCAGCCGCCGGGTCAGGCAGGAAGAAGCGGCAGCCTTCGGTGGCTCTGCGGACGAGTTCCTGCGCTACTGCCGCACCGAGGTCCGGATCGCCGAAGCTACCGAGGCGGACCTGCCCAGGCTGCATGAGCTTTCCTTCCGCACCCACCAGTTCAACTCGGTCGGCGTGCCGGTTGGCGCGGAGATCTTCGCGCGGCTGGCGGGCGGGCCGCAGGGACCGAGCCGGGTGGTGACGGTCAGGCTCAGCGACAAGTTCGGCGACGACGGTCTCGTCGGCGGCTGCGTCATCACGGTCAGCGGCGGCACCTGGCACGTGCCGCTGCTCATGATGTCCTGCCGCGCGCTCGGCCGGGGAGTGATCGGGGCGCTGCTGGCGTGGATCCGCCGGGCAGCGAGCCTGGCAGATGCCAGCGAGGTCGTCGTCACCTGCGTGATCACCGACCGGAATGTCCCGCTGCGGATCGCGCTGACCGGTGCGGGCTTCCGCGCGGACATGGCGGCCAAGATCACCCTGCCCGACTGGGCGCAGTCGGGGGAACATGCCCGCGTGGCCGCTTACCATGCCGCCCCGGGGCAGCCCGAACTGCCCCACTGGGTAGTCGAGGTGCCGTGATGGAAAGGTCAGCGACGGGCGGTGCCGGCCAGGGCGGTGCCGTGCTGGCTGACCTGAAGCTGATGCTGGCCGACATTACCTCCGACGACGCTGCGCTCACGGCGGCACCTGACACTCCGCTGCTGCGTGATGGCCTCGGTCTGGATTCCCTGGGCGGGGCATTGCTGCTGGTCAGGGTGCGGGCCGAGTTCGGGGTCGACGTCGCGGACGAGGACCTGAACCTGGATTGCCTGGCCTCCATCGGGACGCTGGCCGCCTTTGTGGCTGACCGGATGGCTGGCCGTTGTCGTTAGTCTTGAACGGGACAGCACGGAATGAGGTAGCCGATGTCAGCCGTTTTCGCCGTCGATGCGTGCCGCACGCCGATCGGGAAGATCAAGGGTGCCCTGGCCGGTGTCCGCCCCGACCACCTGACTGCGGACGTCATCGCCGCTTTGATGGCCAGGAACCCGTGGCTTGATCCGCTCTGTGTCGACGACGTGTACTGGGGTGCGGCCAACCAGGCAGGCGAAGACAACAGGAACGTCGCACGGATGGGCGTGCTGCTGGCTGGCCTGCCGGTCGACGTGCCAGGGGCGACGGTCAACCGGCTGTGCGGCTCGGGCATGGAGGCGATCTGCTCGGCCGCCAGGGCGATCGCGGCAGGCGACGCTGATGTCTGCATCGCAGGCGGTGCCGAGTCGATGACCAGGGCGCCCTTCGTGCTGCCGCGTGCCGCGGACCCCTTCCCGCGTGAGGCGGGCCTGGCTGACACCAGGCTGGGCTGGCGGCTGGTCAGCCCGCGCATGGCCGAGCTTTACCCGCCGGTCAGCCTGGGCGAGACGGCGGAGAACGTCGCGGCGAAGTACGGCATCGACCGGGCAAGGCAGGACGAGTTCGCGCTGCTCAGTCACCACCGGGCGGCCGGCGCAGCGCAGGCGGGCCGGTTCGGCGACGAGATCATCCCGGTCGCGGTCAAGGCCGGGCAGGTGACCGAGGACGAGGGCATCAGGCCCGACCTGACCGCGGCGGAACTCGCTTCGAAGAAGCCGGCCTTCCGTGCCGGCGGAACCGTGACCGGCGGCAATTCCTCGCCGCTCAACGACGGCGCGGCCGGGCTGCTGCTGATGTCCGAGCGGGCCATGCGCGCGGCCGGGGCTGAGCCTTTGGCCAGGTACGCGGGTAGTGCGTCGGCCGGGGTCCACCCGGACTACATGGGCATCGGCCCGGTTCCCGCGATGGCCAAGGTTCTACGCCGCTCCGGCTGGCAGATCGGCGACCTTAGGCTGCTCGAGATAAACGAGGCGTTCGCTGCCCAGGTGGCAGCCGTGGTCGACCAGCTCAAGTGCGACCCTGACCTGGTAAACGTGAACGGCGGCGCGATCGCGATCGGGCACCCGCTTGGCTGCTCAGGCGCCAGGATCACCACGACCTTGTTGCATGAGCTACGCCGTCGCGGCGGCGGCATGGCGGCCGCCACCATGTGCATCGGCGTCGGCCAGGGTATCGCCAGCCTGTGGCAGGCGGACTAGGCCGCTTGTCACCAGCTTCCCGTGGCCGCGTAACGTTCTTGGCGGGAGGGATGCGAACTATGCCGGCAGGCCAGCGGGTCTTCACCATCCCCAACCTGATCAGCCTGGCCAGGCTGGCGGGCGTCCCCGTGTTCATCTGGCTGGTGCTTGTAGTGCGGAGCCAGGCCGGGGACTGGTGGGCAGTCGGGCTTCTTGCCCTGGCCGGGATCTCCGACTGGCTTGACGGCAAGATCGCGCGTGCGCTTAACCAGCAGAGCAGGCTGGGCGAGATGCTTGACCCGGCCGCCGACCGGCTCTATATCGTCGCTACGATCATCGCGCTGGCGGTGCGCTCGATCATCGGCTGGTGGCTGGTCATCGTGCTTGCCGTCCGTGAGCTTACGCTTGGCGTCGCGCTGCTCTTGCTGAGGCGAGCCGGATACGAGCCGCTCAAGGTCAGCTTCGTCGGCAAGGCCGCGACGTTGAACCTTCTTTACGCATTTCCGCTGCTTTTCCTCGGCGCCCATCCGACCTCTTACGCAGACATCGCGCGGGTATTCGGTTGGGCCTTCGCTTTGTGGGGAACTGCACTCTACTGGTGGGCTGCCGCGCTCTATCTCAAGCAGACCCGCCGGCTGCTCAGAGCTGACCGTGCCGGGCAGCCGGGCGGAAAGTCCAGCACGGCGCCAGGGCAGCGCATCAGTGGCTAGGGGAGAGAGGAGCGCTGGCGACGGTGAGGGCTGTAGTCATGGCGGGCGGTGAGGGGACAAGGCTGCGCCCGATGACCGCTAACCAGCCAAAGCCGCTGCTGCCCGTGGTCAACAAGCCGATCATGGAACACGTGCTGCGGTTGCTACGCAAGCACAGCTTTGACGAGACCGTGGTCACGGTGCAGTTCCTCGCCTCGATGGTGCGGAACTACTTCGGTGACGGCGAAGAGTGGGGCATGGCGCTCCAGTACGCCACCGAGGACATCCCGCTTGGCACCGCCGGCAGCGTCAAGAACGCCGAGGACGCGCTGAAAGACGGTCCCTTCCTGGTCATCTCAGGCGACGCGCTGACCGACATCGACCTGACCGACCTGGTGAAGTTCCACAAGGACAAGGGCGCACTGGTCACGGTCGCGCTGGCGCGGGTGCCAGATCCGCTTGAGTTCGGCATCGTAATCGCGGACGAGGACGGCCAGATCCAGCGCTTCCTCGAGAAACCCACCTGGGGCCAGGTCTTCTCAGACACGGTGAACACCGGCATCTACGTGATGGAACCTGAGGTACTCGAACGAGTGCCCTCTGGCCAGGCGGTGGACTGGTCTGGTGACGTGTTCCCTGCGCTGCTCGAGGCGGGCGCGCCGGTTTACGGCTGGGTGGCAGACGGATACTGGGAAGACGTCGGCACGCACGAGGCTTACCACAGGGTGCAGGCCGACGTCCTGTCGGGCAAGGTCCAGGCTGATATCGACGGCTTCGAGGTGTCGCCTGGGGTCTGGGTGGCTGAAGGCGCCGAGGTGGACCCTGACGCGATCTTGACCGGGCCGCTGTGCATCGGGGACTACGCCAAGATCGAAGCTGGCGCTCAGCTACGCGAGTTCACCGTGATCGGCAGCAACGTGGTGGTGAAGGAGGGCGCCTTCCTGCATCGGGCCGTGGTGCACAACAATGTCTACGTCGGGGTAGGCGCGACCCTGCGTGGTTGCGTGATAGGGAAGAACACCGACATCATGGCCTCGGCGCGGATCGAGGAAGCCGCGATCGTCGGTGACGAGTGCCTGATCGAACCTGAGGCCTACATTTCAGCGGGGGTCAGGGTCTACCCCTTCAAGACCATCGAGGCTGGCGCCGTCGTCAACACCAGCGTGATCTGGGAGTCAAGGGGGCAGCGGACGCTGTTCGGACCGCGCGGGGTGTCCGGGCTGGTGAACGTGGAAATCACGCCTGAACTGTGCGTGCGCCTGGCCAGCGCCTACGCGACCACGCTGAAGAAGGGCTCGGCGGTGACGACCTCCCGCGACGTCTCGCGGGCCGCGCGCGCACTGAAGCGTGCCGTGCACGGCGCGCTCAACGCGAGCGCGATCAACGTCGTCGACCTAGAAGCCCAGCCGCTGCCTGTGGCCAGGTTCGAGACCGCACGCAGCGACTGCAGCGGCGGGATCGCGATGCGGACTACACCTGGTGACCCGCAGTCTGTAGACATCATCTTTCTCGACGAGGACGGTGCTGACCTGTCTGAGGCCAAGCAGCGGAAGCTGGAACGCGTGTTCTCCAGGCAGGAGTACCGCCGCGCGTTTCCCGGCGAGATCGCCGAGCTTACCTATCCGCCCAGGGTCATCGAGGCCTACACGGCCGACCTGCTCGGTTGCGTGGACATGACCGGCGTGCGGGACGCGAACCTCAAGGTGGTCGCCGACTGCGCGGGAGGCACCGCGTCGCTCGTGCTGCCAGGGCTGCTTGGCCGGATCGGCGTTGACGTGCTCACCGTTAACAACCGGCTGGACGAGGCTATGCCGACTCAGTCGCCGGCCCAGATCAGGGCCGACTTGCACCGGCTGGCCGAGCTCGTCTATTCGTCGCGGGCCGCGTTCGGAGTCAGATTCGACCCGGTGGGCGAGCGGATCATGCTGATCGACGACAAGGGCGCGCTGGTCAGCGACGACCGAGCCCTGCTCGTGGTGCTCGACCTGGTGGCGGCCGAGCGGCGGTCAGGCCGCGTGGTGCTCCCCGTGACCACGACGAGGGTTGCCGAGAGAGTCTGCCGCTATCACGACGTCGAGGTCGGCTGGACGCCTACTTCGCCGCACGGCCTGTACGAGGCGACCGCGGCCGACGACGTGATCTTCGCCGCGGATGGGCGGGGCGGTTTCGTGGTGCCCGAGTTCTCCAGGTCGCTCGATGGCATCGCCGCCTTCACCAGGCTGCTCGGACTTGTCGCCAGGACCAGGCTCACACTCAGCCAGATCCACGCCCGCATCCCGGTCGCCCACCTGCTCAAGCGCTCGGTGCCGACGCCGTGGGCGGCCAAGGGCAGCGTGATGCGCACCGTCATGGAGGCGGCGGGCGGACGCGAGATCGATACCACCGATGGTGTCAGGGTCATCGAGCCTGGCCGGGGCTGGGCACTGGTGCTGCCCGACCCGGCGCTGGCGATCACGCACGTGTGGGCTGAAGGCCTAGATGGCAATACTGCCCAGGAATTTATTGACGAGTGGGCTAGCGTAGTAGAACAAGCAGGGAGGGAACGCAGCGGGTCACGGTGAAGGCCGACGCGTCACTACCTGAGCGTGCGACAATTATCGTGGTTAAGTGACGGTTGTCTGTCCAGCGGGTAGCGGCGCGGTGTTCGGTGTTTACAGCATAGGCGCCCGGCGTCGGAGGTGTAGAGCGTGATCTGGCGATGGCGCCGCAAGCGGCAGCGGACTGCTGACGGGCAGGACCAGGTGCCGCAGGACTCGGGGGCACCGGCCAGCCAGAGCGGCAGCGCGCGGCAAGCCGGCCAGCGGCCGCAGCCTCAGGTAACCTGGCCGGGAGTCGCGAACTCGGGGGGTTACGATGCGCGCACCGATGTCTTCTCCATCAACGACCTGCCTGCCGCGTCGCGGCACGGCGGTTCGCAGCACGGAGGTCCGCAGCACGGCGGTTCGCAGCACGGCAACGGCGGGCTAGGCCGCCAGATGCCAGGAATTTACTGCCCGAAGTGCGGCGCGGCCAACCAGGCGAATGCCAGGTTCTGCTCGCAGTGCGCTACGCCGCTCACCCGCGATCGCGCTACGGCGGGCGAGACGACCTCGCTGATTTTCGCCGGCGCAGAGCCGACGGAGGCCGAGCCGACCGATCAGGCCGTCGCCGACGCGGCCACGGTGGACACCTTGCCGCCCAACACGGCGCTGCTCGTGGTCAGGAGAGGCCCGAACGAGGGCAGCAGGTTCCTGCTCGACAGTCAGGTCACCGAGGTTGGCCGTCGGCCCGACAGCGATATTTTCCTCGACGACGTCACGGTTTCCAGGCGGCACGCCGAGTTCTATCGCTCGGGCGGCAAGTTCGCTGTGCGTGATGTCGGCAGCCTCAACGGCACCTACGTCAACAGGAACCGAATCGAAGAGGCGGCGCTCAACGGCGGCGACGAGGTCCAGATCGGCAAGTTCCGCATGGTGTTCCTGCAAGGCCGCCTGTCGCACGCCGAGAGCGGCGTCTAGGTGCACGGGACGGGATGAACGCTTCGTTTTCGCGATCGTACCTCGGCATTGGCGAGGTACTAGTCGAGTTGCGGGCGGAATTTCCGGATATTAGCGTCTCAAAGATTCGCTTCCTCGAGGCCGAGGGACTGATCAGCCCGGCGCGATCGCCTTCCGGTTACCGCCGGTTCAGCCCGGCCGATGTCGACCAGCTTCGCTTCATCTTGATCGCGCAGCGCGACGAGTACCTTCCGCTGAAGGTCATCAAGGAGCGTCTTGCCGCCCGCTCGGCCGTCAGGGACAGCGCTGGCCGGGACAATGCTGAGCACGTGAACCGCATGGAGATGGTGAGCAGGCGGGAGTTGCTCGATGCCGCGGGGATCGACGAGACGCAGCTGGCCGAGCTTGAGACGCATGGCCTGATCAGGCGGGCGGGCAGGCTTTACGGTCAGGACGCACTCGACGTGGCGGCCGCCGTGGCCGGCCTGGCGCGCTTCGGCGTGCAGGCCAGGAACCTGCGTGCGGTAGTGATCGCTGCCGAGCGTGACGTCGCGCTGATTGAGCAGTTGGCCGGCCCGGTGCTGAAGCAGCGGGACCCGTCGGCCAGGAGGTCGGCTGCCAAGACGGCACGGCAGATCGCAGTGCTGCTCCTGCGCCTGCACGGCGCGATGCTCGAGTCGGGGCTGGCAGAGGCGGGACTCGCAGAGGGGGGACTCGCAGAGGGGGGACTGGCAGAGCGGGGACTGGCAGAGGCGGGACTGGCCGGCCGGGTCGGTACCGGGCAGGCCGCCGATGGCCATGGCCGGGCGATGAAAGGGGCCTAGATCCTTGATCGGGGTTTAGCGGCTGGCTGGAGGCTGGTTCTGGCACAACTGGATCGTCGGCGCATCCGTCAAGCGATCCCTGACCGCCTAGGACCATTAGTCCTGACCGCACCAGAATCCTCGATCAACGATCTAGCCGTCCATGCAGGGTCCTGCCCAGCACATTAGGGGGTGTACGTTGGCTAGGAGTGCCCATTGGCGGAGTGGGGTCAGCGCATAAAGGGAAAGATCGGTGTCAGCCCGAACATCGGTGAACACCATGCAGGACCGACTAGCAGGACGGAGTCGCGGTGAAGGAGATGGAGGTCGTCGGCGTCCGCGTCGAGATGCCAACGAATAACCCCATCGTGCTGCTGAAGGAGACGAGCGGTGAGCGTTACCTCCCGATCTGGATCGGGCCGATGGAGGCAACGGCCATCGCACTCGCTCAGCAGGGCATGGTTCCGGCTCGGCCGCTCACTCACGACTTGATGCGTGACATACTGACCGCGCTGAAGGTCGAGCTCAGGCAGGTCAACATCACCGCCCTGCGGGACGGGATCTTCTTCGCTGACCTCGTCTTCTCCAACGGCACCACGGTCAGTGCCAGGCCGTCAGACTCGATCGCCCTGGCGCTGCGCACCGGGACCGCTATCTTCGCCCACGACGACATACTCGACGAGGCTGGCGTCTCGATACCCGACGAGCAGGAAGATGAGGTCGAGAAGTTCCGCGAGTTCCTCGACAACATCACGCCAGAAGACTTTGGCAGTGCCACCTAATGTGCGCTACCTGAACGACGCGCCGGCCGCGATCGTTGACCATCCCTGGCGGGTGGCCTACCGTGCGTAAGGTGGGCGCTCGGAGGTGGATGTGGCGGTAACAGGCGGACATGACGAGCGCGCGCGCCATGATGCAGTTTCCTCCATGGCGGGAGAGCAGGGCCTGCTCTTTGACGACGCGCCGCCTGCCGCGCACAGCTTCGGCCAGCAGGACGAGGAGATCGGCTTCCGCGGCACGACGGCTTGCGCGATCGCGGGCATTACCTACCGGCAGCTTGACTACTGGGCCAGGACGGGCTTCGTAGAGCCAAGCATCAGGCCAGCCAAGGGCTCTGGTTCACAGCGCCTCTACGGTTTCCGTGACATCCTGGTGCTCAAGGTGGTCAAGCGCCTGCTCGACACCGGCATCTCGCTGCAGCAGATCCGTACGGCAGTGACGGTTCTGCGTGAGCACGGGCTGACCGACTTGGCCAAGATCACCCTGATGAGCGATGGTGCAAGCGTCTACGCCTGCACCTCACCTGACGAGGTGATCGATCTGCTCCGGGGCGGGCAGGGCGTCTTCGGCATTGCCCTCGGCAAGGTCTGGCAGGAAGTAGAAGGCTCCCTGGCCGACTTTCCGGCCGCGACCGGCGAGGACGGCGGGGTACCAGGGGATCACTCCGGCACGGACGAGCTAGCAAGCCGCCGCGCCCGCCGCATAAGCTAAGCACGCAAAAGCCCTGCCGCCCGACTTCGCGCCGCAGTGGGTCTCGTGATCGCGGTCCGGGTCTTCCGCTGGGACGACGTCTAGAAGCGGTAAGCTCGAATCAGCCACCGACACCGTCCGGGAGAGTCCGCGCGCATCCAGCGCGCGGCGCCGAAGGGGCAACCTCCCCGGAACCTCTCAGGCCAAAGGACCGGACGGGAACAGGCGACTCTGGAGTGCCGTGCCGCGAGCACGCTGCATGACTGAGGGGGAGCGGCCTATCAGCGACCCCCGACTCCAGGAGCGCGCCAGTGAAGTTCTCTGACCGGCACATCGGCCCGGACCGCGCCGAGCAGCAGCGCATGCTGGAAACCCTCGGATACGCCAGCCTCGATGCTTTGACGCAAGCGGCGCTTCCGCCCGGCCTGGCCGCCGCCAAGCCGCTGAACCTCCAGGCAGAAGGCCTGAGCGAGGACCAGGTACTCGCGGAACTGCGCCGCCTGGCGGCGAAGAACCAGGTCCTGACCTCGATGATCGGCCTGGGCTATTACGGCACCATCACTCCGCCGGTGATCAGGCGTAACGTGCTCGAGAGCCCGGCGTGGTACACGGCCTATACCCCATACCAGCCAGAAATCTCCCAGGGCCGCCTCGAGGCATTGCTGAACTTCCAGACCATGGTCGAGGACCTGACCGGGCTGCCTGTCGCCGGAGCTTCCATGCTCGACGAGGCGACGGCCGCGGCCGAGGCGATGACGCTGGCACATCGCTCGACCAAGCGGGGCAAGATTTTCCTCGCCGACGCCGACTGCCTGCCCCAGACGCTCGCCGTCCTCGCCACCAGGGCCGAGCCGCTCGGCTTCGACCTGGTGACCGGCGAACTGACGCCCGAGCTCATCGCCGGGCAGCAGGAAGGCGAACTGTTCGGAGTTCTCCTTCAGTACCCGGGCGCGAGCGGCCGCGTCGGTGACCCGCGCCAGGTGATCGAGGCCGCGCACGCCAAGGGCGCTCTGGTGGTGATGGCCGCTGACCTGCTGGCCCTGGCGATGCTGACGCCGCCTGGCGAGCTCGGTGCCGACATCGCGGTCGGCAGCACGCAGCGCTTCGGCGTCCCGATGGGTTACGGCGGCCCGCACGCCGGCTATATCTGCGTCCGCGACGATCTCAAGCGCCAGCTTCCCGGCCGCCTCGTGGGAGTCTCGGTCGACGCGGACGGCCACCCGGCCTACCGCCTGGCGCTTCAGGCGCGAGAGCAGCACATCAGGCGCGAGAAGGCGACAAGCAACATCTGCACCGCCCAGGTATTGCTGGCCGTGATCGCCGCCATGTATGCGACGTACCACGGTCCCGGCGGGCTCAGGGAGATCGCGCGACGGGTCGCGGGGAAGGCCGCGACCCTGGCGGCGACCCTCACGGCCGCGGGCTTCTCGCTGCGGGCAGATGACTACTTCGACACGGTGGCCGTCGAGGTGCCGGACGCGGCGGCGGCGTTGGAGCGCGCGCTTGCCGCTGGCTACAACCTCTACCTCGCGGCGGCGGATACCATCCAGATCGCCTGCGACGAGACCACGACCGACCAGCACCTGCTCGATGTGGCGGGCGCCATCGCCGGGCGCCAGGTCGGGCTCGTGCCCGCGGCTCCGGCTGTGCCGGCCGGCCTGGCGCGCACCAGCGGGTTCCTGACTCACCCGGTCTTCAACAGCCATCACAGCGAGACGTCGATGCTCCGCTACCTGCGGCGGCTCTCCGACTTCGACATCGCGCTCGACCGGTCGATGATCCCGCTCGGCTCGTGCACGATGAAGCTGAACGCCACCGCCGAGATGGAGCCGATCTCCTGGCCGCAGTTCGCCAGCCTGCACCCGTTCGTGCCTGCAGCTCAGGCGGCCGGCTACCGCGAGCTGATCTGCGACCTGGCCGACGCCCTGGCCGAGATCACCGGTTACGACGCGGTCAGTCTCCAGCCCAACGCGGGTTCCCAGGGTGAGTTGGCCGGCCTGCTGGCGATCAGGAACTACCACCGCTCGCGTAACTCGCCGCAGCGCACCGTCTGCCTGATTCCCGAGTCTGCCCACGGCACCAATGCCGCCTCGGCCGTGCTGGCCGGCCTGCGGGTCGTGGTCGTCAAGTGCGGTGGTGACGGCGCGATCGACCTGGACGACCTGCGTGCGAAGCTCGACGCGCACGCGGGCTCGGTGGCCGCGATCATGGCGACCTACCCGTCGACCAACGGCGTGTTCGAGTCGACGGTCGCGAAAGTCTGCGACCTGGTGCACGAGGCGGGCGGCCAGGTCTACGTGGACGGCGCGAACTTGAATGCCCTGGTCGGCCTGGCCAGGCCGGCCGAGTTCGGTGCCGACGTCTCGCACCTGAACCTGCACAAGACGTTCTGCATTCCGCACGGCGGCGGCGGTCCCGGTGTCGGCCCGGTCGCGGTGCGTGCGCACCTGGCGCCTTTCCTGCCGGAAAAGGCCGGCCAGGTGGCGGCGGCGCCTTACGGCTCGGCGAGCATCCTGCCGATCTCCCTGGCCTACCTGAGGCTCATGGGCGCGGAAGACCTGCGCAGGGCCACTCAGGTCGCGATCTTGAACGCGAACTACATCGCCAGGCGGCTTGCGCCGTACTTTCCCGTGCTGTACTCCGGCCACGGCGGCCTCGTCGCGCACGAGTGCATACTCGACCTTCGGCAGATCACCGCGCGCACCGACGTCACCGCCGAGGACGTGGCCAAGCGGCTGATCGACTACGGCTTCCACGCGCCGACGATGTCGTTCCCGGTGGCCGGCACCTTGATGGTGGAGCCTACCGAGAGCGAGAACCTAGCCGAGATCGACAGGTTCTGCGACGCGATGATCTCGATCGCCGGCGAGATCGCGAAGGTCGGCACCGAGTACGACGCCAAGGACAACCCGCTGAAGAACGCGCCGCACACCGCGTCGATGCTGCTCGCCGACGAGTGGGAGCACGGGTATTCGCGGACGGTCGCCGCCTACCCGGTCGGCGGCGACCGGCGCGGCAAGTACTGGCCGCCGGTCCGCCGGATCGAAGCCGCTTACGGCGACCGTCACCTGGTCTGCGCCTGCCCGCCGCCCGAGGCGTTCGAGTAAGCGAATCGCCCCTTCCACTCTCCGCCCCGGCCCGTATGGTGCCGCCAGCCAGAACTGATCGTCATGGCCGCGTACACGGCCGCGATCAGCGGCAGGCTCGGCGCGCGGGCCGGGGACAGCCGGCTGAGCCTCAGCACCGGCAGGTAGGTCGCCGACATGATCGCCCACGCGCAGAAACCCGCGCCCGTCAGCCAGGGGTCCGCCAGCGCGGCGCCCGCGAGCGCCGCGGCAGGTGGCAGCAGGTACAGCCAGCCAAGCCCGACCACGGTCATGGCCAGCGCGACGGGGGAGTACCTCAGCTGGGTATAGGCACTGCGTGCCACCATGTCCCAGATCGGCGCCAGGCCGGCGTACCTGCGGATGCTCCTGACGTTGGTGGTGAACCCGAGCCAGATGGAGTTACCCGCTCGCGCCAGCAGCGTGCCGAGGGCGACGTCGTCGATCCTTGCGCCGCGGATCCCGGCAAGCCCTCCGGCCGAGACCAGCGCCGACCTGCGCACCAGCATGCACCCGCCAGCGGCTGCCGCCGTCTTGCCCAGGTTGACCCGCCTGAACGGGTAGAGCATGGCGAAGAAGTAGACGAAAGCGGGAATCAGCAGCCGTTCGGCGGCGCTGTCGCACCGCAGCAGCGCCATCTGCGACACCAGTGCCCGGCCGTCCGCGCAGGCGACTAGGCCGCGCACGACGTCAGGCTCGCAGGCAATGTCAGCGTCGGTGAACAGCAGGTACTCCGGGTCGCCAGCTGCCTGGACGCCCTGCGCCATCGCCCAGACCTTGCCTGCCCATCCGGCGGGCGGCTGACTGCCTGAGACCACCTTGACCCCGAGTCCGCGCGCGACTTCGCCGGTGCCGTCCGAGCTCTCGTCGTCGACAAGGACAACGCCGAGCTTGCCGGGATAGTCCTGGCCGAGCAGGGCAGGCAGGGTCAGCGGCAGCACGTCGGCCTCGTTCCTTGCCGGGATGACCGCGACGACGTCCGGCCAGGTCGCAGGAGGGCAGGGTGGAGGAAGCCGCTGGTCAGTACGCCAGAAGCGGCCGTGGCAGGCGGCCAGGTACACCCAGGCGAGCAGGGCGAGGCACGCGGCGGAGAAGGCGACTGGCAAGGCGTCAGCAAGCACGGGCACAGCCTGGCATATGCTGCCGGCATGCAGGTGATTGCTGGCGCCGGTGACTTCAACAGGCCGGTCCCGCCGTTTCGCGCGCACTGGACCGAGCAGTTCCGGGTACCCGACCTGTCGGTGGGCACCTATTCGATCCCGGCCGGCGGCATGGACGACCAGGAACCGCACACCGAAGACGAGATCTACGTGATCATGGCCGGCAAGTCCGGCTTTGAGTCCGGTGGCAAGCGGGTCGAGGTGGGACCAGGCTCGGTCATCTTCGTGCCTGCCAGGGAGCCGCACAGGTTCGTGGACATCACCGAGGACCTGGCCGCGCTCGTGTTTTTCGGGCCGGCCGAAGGTTCGAGATCGGTGACCCGCGTGGTCGCCTTCGTGACGAGCCTGACCGACGCCTACAACGACGCGGTCGCCAGCGGCAGCTACGGCAGGCTGATCTCGATGTTCACCGACGACGCGGTGCTCAGGTTCGGCGCGGAACTCACCTACGCCGGCCGCCAGGCGATCGCCGCCGCCTACGCCGAGCGCCCGCCGGACGACCAGATCGAGCTGACCGGCGATCCGCGCGAGGAAGCGGGCTCGGTGATAGCCGAGTTCACCTGGCGCCGCAGCAAGTCACCAGGGACGATGCGCCTCGCGGTCACCGACGACGATCTGATCAGTGAAATGGTAGTCAGCAGCTAGAATTAAAGTTCTAGCGTGGCAGATCCGGCAACGTACCGACCAGCTCCAGGTTCTATACCCGAATCACCGGGTGTGTACCGGTTTCGCGATGCGCGCGGCCGGGTGGTGTACGTCGGCAAGGCCAAAAGCCTGCGGTCAAGACTCAACTCCTACTTCGCCGACTTCGCCAGCTTGCACCCGCGCACCCAGAACATGCTGCTCGACGCCGCCGGCGTGGAGTGGACGGTGGTCGGCACCGAGGTCGAGGCCCTTCAGCTTGAGTACTCCTGGATCAAGGAATTCGACCCGCGCTGGAACATCAGGTACCGCGACGACAAGAGCTACCCGTACCTGGCGGTGACGCTCAACGAGGAGTACCCGAGGGTGACGGTGATGCGCGGTGCGAAGCGGCGCGGCGTGCGGTACTTCGGCCCCTATTCGCACGCCTGGGCCATCAGGGACACCGTCGACACGCTCCTGCGGGTGTTCCCCGTGCGTACCTGCTCGGCCGGCGTGTTCAAGCGAGCCGGCCAGATCGGCAGGCCCTGCCTGCTCGGGTACATAGGAAAGTGCTCGGCACCGTGCGTCGGCCGGGTATCGCAGGCCGAGCACAGGGAACTTGCCGAGGAGTTCTGCGACTTCATGGCCGGCCAGACAGGCAAGTTCACCAAGCGGCTTGAAGCGCAGATGCGCGAGGCGGCGAAGGCCGAGGAGTTCGAACTCGCCGCGCGGCTTCGGGATGACCTTCAGGCACTCGCGCGAGCGCTGGAAAAGCAGGCGGTCGTGCTGCCTGACGGGACCGACTGCGACGTGATCGGACTGGTCGAGGACCAGCTCGAGGCGGCGGTGCAGGTGTTCTATGTGCGCGGCGGCCGGGTGCGCGGGCAGCGCGGCTGGGTCGTCGACAAGGTCGAGGACGTGAGCACTGGCGCGCTTGTCGAGCAGTTCCTCGGCCAGGTATATCGAGACGATCCCGTCTCGCAAAATGGGGGGAGCCCCGTGCCTGAAACTGCCGTGCCTGAAACTGCCGTGCCGCGCGAAGTGCTTGTCCCTGAGCTCCCCCCCGACGTGGACGCTGTTCAGGACTGGCTGTTCGCCAGGCGCGGCGGCCGGGTGCGCCTGCGGGTGCCGCAGCGCGGGGACAAGCGGGCGCTGCTCGACACGGTGACCAAGAACGCAGCCGAGTCGCTCGCGCTGCACAAGACCAGGCGGGCCAGCGACCTGACCACCAGGAGCCAGGCCCTGCATGAGATACAAGAGGCGCTCGGGCTCGATACCGCGCCGCTGCGGATCGAGTGCTTCGACGTGTCGAACTTGCAGGGCACGCATGTGGTCGCTTCCATGGTCGTGTTCGAGGACGGCCTGGCCCGCAAGTCTGAGTACCGCAAGTTCTCGCTCAAGGCAGGCACTGAT
Source organism: Actinomycetota bacterium (assembly GCA_027313705.1). Lineage (GTDB taxonomy): Bacteria > Actinomycetota > Actinomycetes > Streptosporangiales > Streptosporangiaceae > Chersky-822. The sequence continues at coordinate 54,512 of DAHVDE010000037.1, forward strand.
GATCTGGCCGCCATCTACGAGGTGATCACCCGAAGGTTCAGGCGGTACCTGTCAGAGCGGGAGGCCCAGGATGCCGCTGCTGCCCAGCTAGATACCGCTACCGCCGGGGATCTCGAAGCGATGCTCGACGAGGCGGCCAAGCGCAAGTTTGCCTACCCGCCGAGCCTGCTTGTCATCGACGGCGCCGCCGGGCAGGTCGACGCCGCGGTACGGGCGCTGAGCGAGCTGGGGATCACCGACGTGGCCGTCTGCGGCCTGGCCAAGCGCCTTGAAGAGGTCTGGCTGCCCGGCGAGGACAGCCCGGTGATCTTGCCGCGCAGCAGCGAAGGGCTCTACCTGCTCCAGCGCGTGCGGGACGAGGCGCACCGGTTCGCGATCACCTACCACCGCGCCAAGCGCGGTGCGGCCCAGACAGTCAGCGAGCTTGATGACCTGCCAGGAGTCGGGTCGGCCAGGCGGACCGCGCTGCTTCGGCACTTCGGCTCGGTGCGCAAGCTGCGGGCCGCGACCGCGGCGCAGATCGAGGAAGTCGACGGATTCGGCCCCAGGTTGGCTCAGGCGGTCGCGACCGCCCTGGCGGCACGGCAGGATGATGGGACAGCGTCAGGTCGGGCGCGCGAAGATCGGGGGCAGTCAGGTGGCGTCTGAGATCGTGATCATTACCGGCATGTCTGGCGCTGGCCGCTCGACGGCGGCCAAGTCGCTCGAGGACCTTGACTGGTTCGTCGCCGACAACCTGCCGCCTGCCCTGCTGGTGACCATGCTTGACCTGGCGAGGCGGGCGAGCGCGGTTCCGAGGGTAGCGGCGGTGGTCGACGTTCGCAGCCGTGCGTTCTCCACCGACCTGAAGTCGGCCCTGACCGAGCTCGAGGCGATCGGCGCCAGTCCTTTCGTGGTCTTCCTCGAAGCAAGCGACGAGACGCTGGTGCGCCGGTTCGAGAACGTGCGGCGGCCGCACCCGCTTCAGGAGAGCGGCCGGGTCATCGAAGGCATCGCCGCCGAACGCGAGCAGCTGCACGTGCTCCGCGACAGCGCCGACCTGGTCATCGACACCTCGGCCCTGAACATTCATGAACTGCGCGGGCGGATGCGCGACGTGTTCGGTGACGGTCAGGAAACCGCAGTCCGCGTCACGATCGTGTCTTTTGGTTATAAATACGGCCTTCCCGTTGATGCGGACATGGTGGTGGACTGCCGCTTCCTGCCTAATCCGCACTGGGTGCCAGAGCTGGCGCCGCAGACCGGGCTCGACGCTCCGGTGCGCGATTACGTGCTCGGTCAGCCTGGTGCGGGTGATTTCTTGCGTGCCTATATCGAGGCGCTTGAGATCACGCTGGCCGGCTATGACCGGAGCGGCAAGCACTTCGTGACGCTCGCCGTCGGGTGCACGGGCGGCAAGCACCGTAGCGTCGCCATCGCCGAGGAGATCGCCGCCAGGTTGTCTGCTGGCTGGCAAGGGATACAGGTCACCCATCGCGACCTCGGACGTGAATAACAGGCCCGCGCGCCCGCGGGTAGTTGCGCTCGGCGGCGGGCACGGGCTGCACGCGTCGCTCTCCGCGCTCCGCCGGGTGACGCGCGACCTGACGGCGATCGTGACCGTCGCCGACGACGGCGGTTCGAGCGGCCGGCTGAGACGCGAATACGGCGTGCTGCCGCCAGGTGACCTGCGGATGGCGCTCGCCGCCCTGTGCGGCGATGACTCCTGGGGCACGACCTGGAGCAAGGTGGTGCAGCACAGGTTCAGCGGCAACGGCGAGCTGGGCGGCCACGCGGTCGGCAATCTCCTGATCGTGGCGCTTTGGGAATTGCTTGGCGACACCGTGCAAGGGCTTGACTGGGTTGGCCGACTGCTCGGCGCGCACGGCCGGGTGCTGCCGATGACCGCGGTGCCGCTTGAACTTCAGGCCGAGGTGGCCGGAATTGACCCCGAGTACCCGGATCGGATCACCCTCGTTCGAGGCCAGGTCGCCTGCGCGAAGACCACGGGCCGGGTACGGTCGATCTCGTTGGTCCCTGCCGACCCTCCCGCGTGCGCGGAGGCGGTGCAGGCGGTAGCGGAGGCAGACTGGGTGGTGCTCGGGCCCGGCTCGTGGTTCACCAGCGTGCTGCCGCACCTGCTGGTGCCCGAGCTTTCCTGCGCCCTGGTCGCTACCCAGGCGCGGAGGCTGGTCACGCTGAACCTGGCACCCCAGCCGGGGGAGACCGAGGGTTTCTCGCCACACGCACATCTGGAGGTGCTCGCAAGTCATGCCCCGGACCTGGTGTTCGACGTCGTGCTAGCTGACCGGGCAGCGGTGGAAGGCACCGCACGCGGCACCACGCGAGAGCTGAAGAAGGCCGCCGATCTGCTCGGCGGGCGGCTGGTGCTCGCCGACCTCGCGATGGCCGGCCGGCCTGACCGGCATGACCCGCGGCGGCTGGCCGGCGCATTCGCCAGGCTTTTCGATGCGCAGCTAGACAAGGGGGAGTGAGATGGCGGTACTGATATGGCACTGACCAGCCTGGTCAAGGACGAGCTCAGCCGGGTCAGCGTGCTCAAGCCATGCTGCCGCAAGGCCGAGGTTTCCACGCTGCTGCGGTTCGCAGGCGGCCTGCACCTGAGCAACGGCCACATCATGGTCGAGGCCGAGCTGGACACCGGGGCGGCCGCGCGGCGTCTGCGCAAGGACATCAGCGAGATCTTCGGCCATTCGCCCGAGCTGATCGTGCTCGCGCCGAGCGGCCTGCGCAAGGGCAACAGGTACGTGGTCAGGGTGACCAGGGAAGGCGACAGCCTGGCCAGGCAGACCGGCCTGGTCGACGGTCAGGGCAGGCCGGTTCGCGGGCTGCCCAGGCAGGTAGTGGCCGGCGCCATCTGTGACTGCGAAGCCGCCTGGCGCGGCGCGTTCCTCGCGCACGGCTCACTGACCGAGCCAGGCCGGTCGATGTCGCTCGAGCTGACCTGTCCAGGGCCTGAAGCGGCGCTGGCCATGGTCGGTGCCGCGCGGCGGCTCAAGATCGGCGCCAAGGCGCGTGACGTGCGCGGCGTTGACCGGGTGGTGATCCGCGACGGCGACGCGATCAGCGCGATGCTGACCAGGCTAGGTGCGCATGACAGCGTGCTCGCCTGGGAGGAGCGCCGGATCCGCCGTGCGGTGCGGGGCACGGCCAACCGGCTGGCCAACTTCGACGACGCGAACCTGCGGCGCAGCGCCAGGGCAGCGGTGGCGGCCGGCGCGCGGGTGGAGCGCGCGCTTGAGATACTGGGAGATGAGGCGCCGGAACACCTGATCGTGGCCGGCCAGCTGCGGATCAAGCACCGCCAGGCGAGCCTGGAGGAGCTCGGCCAGCTGGCCGACCCCCCGCTTACCAAAGACGCGATCGCGGGGCGGATCAGGCGACTGCTTGCGCTGGCGGATAAGCGGGCGACGGAGCTAGGGATTCCGACTACTGAAGCGCACCTCACGCCTGACATGCTGGTGCCGTGACGGATCGATCGTGAATGAAGGAGCAGCGGGTGACTGTCCGGGTAGGAATCAACGGGTTCGGCCGGATCGGCAGGAACCTCTGGCGCGCGGTGCACGCGAAGCCGGGTCTTGGCATCGAGATCGTCGCCGCTAACGATCTCGGGGATATCGACACGTTCGCCCACCTGCTCAAGTTCGACACGGTGCTCGGCACGCTTGACGTCAACGTGTCAGTGGCCGATAACAGCATCGTGGCGGGGGATTCGAAGATCACCTGGCTGGCACAGCGTGACCCGGCCACGCTGCCCTGGGCCGACCTGGGCGTGGACGTGGTCATCGAGTCCACAGGTCACTTCACCGACGCTGCGGGCGCCGGTAAGCATCTGCAAGCAGGCGCCAAGAAAGTCATCATCTCCGCGCCGGCCAAGAACGAGGACATCACGATCGTGATGGGGGTGAACGACGGCACTTACGACCCGGCGAGGCACCACATCATCTCCAATGCGTCGTGCACCACGAACTGCGTGGCCCCGCTGGCCAAGGTGCTGCTCGACAGCTTCGGCATCGTGCGCGGCATGATGACCACGATCCACGCCTATACCAATGACCAGGTGATCCTGGACTTCGCGCACAAGGACCTGCGCCGGGCCAGGGCGGCCGCGCAGAACATCATCCCGACCACGACAGGCGCGGCCAAGGCGACCTCGCTGGTGATCCCCGAGCTGAAGGGCAAGCTCGACGGCATCTCGATGCGGGTGCCAGTGCCAGACGGCTCGGTGACCGACCTCGTGGTGCAACTCGAGCGCGAGGTCACTGCGGCGGAAGTCAACGCCGCCTACCTGGCCGCCGCCATCGAGGGACCACTCCAGCCCTACCTGCATTACACCAAGGATCCGATCGTGTCCGCCGACATCGTGGGCACGCCGTGGTCGTGCACCGTCGATTCGCTGCTCACGATGGCGTACAAAGACCAGGTGAAGGTCATCGGCTGGTACGACAACGAATGGGGTTACTCGAACCGGCTCGCCGACCTGACCGCGATGGTCGCGGCGAAGCTGCCTGGTGCGGGCTGATGCCCGCTGTCATGCGCGCGGTCACCGACCTGGAGGTGACAGGGCGGGTCGTCTTCCTGCGGGCCGACCTGAACGTGCCGCTCGCCGGCGCCACGATCACCGACGACGGCAGGATCAGGGCCAGCCTGCCCACGATCAGCGAGCTGACCAGCCGGGGCGCACGGGTCCTGGTCTGCGCGCACCTCGGCAGGCCGAAAGGGGGCGACTTCGCCGGGCGGGCGGCGGGAGGACCCTCGCTGCGGCCGGTCGCCAACCGGCTGAGCGAACTGACCGGCCAGGACGTGGCGTTCGCCGCTGACGTGGCCGGGCCTGCCGCGGCACAGGTCGCGGGCTCGCTGGCGGACGGCCAGATTGGCTTGCTGGAGAATGTCAGGTTCGAGCCGGCTGAGACGGCGGTGTCCGACGCGGAACGGGGCGAATTCGCCGCCCGCCTCGCCGGGCTCGCATCCTGTTACGTCGGCGACGGGTTCGGCGCGCTGCACCGCAAGCACGCCAGCGTCTACGATGTGCCCTCGCTGCTGCCGCACGCGGCGGGTCAGCTCGTCGTCAAGGAGATCGAGGTGCTGGGGGCGCTGACCGAGCACCCGAGGCGCCCGTACGTGGTCGTGCTCGGCGGCGCCAAGCCTTCAGACAAGCTCGGCGTCATCGCCAACCTGCTCGGCAAGGCCGACCGCCTGATCATCTGCGGTGGCATGTCGTATACCTTCCTCGCCGCCCAGGGCTTCGAGGTCGGCAAATCCCTGCTCGAGCGCGACCAGATGGAGAACGTGCGGCAGGTCATGGCGGACGCCGCCGCCAGGGGAGTAGAGATCGTATTGCCTGTCGACCTGGTCGGAGCGACCGGATTCGCGGCCGACGCAGAGCACTCGGTCTTTCCTGCGACCGGTTTTCCCGCCGACCTGGAGAGCCTGGACATGGGTCCCGCAACGCGGGAGTTGTTCGCGAGCAAGCTGGCCGACGCGAAGACGGTGTTCTGGAATGGCCCCGCCGGGGTGTTCGAATTCCCCGCGTTCGCGGCTGGTACCCGCGCGCTGGCGGAGGCGATCAGCACGGTGGACGGGCTGACCGTGGTCGGCGGGGGGGACTCCGCCGCGGCGGTGCGGCAACTCGGGTTCCCGGACTCTGCCTTCGGCCACATTTCCACCGGTGGCGGCGCGAGCCTTGAGTACCTGGAGGGCAAGACGCTGCCCGGCCTGGCGGCGCTGGGCGGCGGTGCCTGATGGGCAAGCGCACGCCGCTGGTGGCCGGCAACTGGAAGATGCACAATAACCACCTTGAGGCGCTGGCCCTGACCCAGCAACTCGCGTTCCGGCTGAAAGACAAGGACTTCAACGCGACCGACATCGCCGTGCTGCCGCCGTTCACTGCGCTGCGCAGCGTGCAGACGCTCATCCAGGGTGACAAGCTCCGGCTGCTCTACGGTGCGCAGGACATCTCGCCGCATGCCGACGGTGCCTATACCGGCGACGTCAGCGGCCGGATGCTGGCCAAGCTCGGCTGCACCTTCGTGCTGGCCGGGCATTCCGAGCGACGGCAGTACCATCGCGAAGATGACGCGCTAGTCAACGCTAAGGTCAGGGCGGCACTCGCGAGCGAGATGACCCCCGTGCTCTGCATCGGCGAGTCGCTTGCCATCCGCGAGGACGGCGGGCAGCTAGCCCACTGCGCCGCGCAGCTAGACGCCGGGCTTGCCGGGCTGAGCGCCGAGCAGGCTGGCGGGATGGTAATCGCTTATGAGCCGGTCTGGGCGATCGGTACCGGTGAAGTGGCCAGCCCGGAAGATGCTCAGGAGGTCTGCGGGGCGGTCAGGGAACGGATTTCCGGTGTCCACGGTCCCGAATGCGCCGCCGCTGTGCGTATCCTGTATGGGGGATCAGTCAAGCCAGACAACATGCCTGCCATCATGGCGCAGCCAGATATTGACGGTGCTCTGGTCGGTGGCGCCAGCCTCGATTACGAAGGATTCGTGAGGATCTGCCGGTATCGTGAGGCGTACACCTGACCGGCGCCTGGAGGGAACGCATTGATTATCGCATTCTCTATCGTCCTGATTCTTACGAGCCTGCTCATGGTCGTGCTCGTGCTGCTGCACAAGGGCAAGGGCGGTGGACTGTCCGACATGTTCGGCGGGGGCATGTCGTCTTCGCTCGGCTCTTCGTCAGTAGTAGAGCGCAACCTTGACCGGATCACGGTTTTTACGGGCATCTTGTGGTTCGTCTGCATTGTCGCGCTGGGTCTGCTATTGAAGTAGCTGAACCCGGCTTGCGGCTGACTTAGCACTGCAGCTAGGTGTTCGGCGCGGCCAGGAGTTCGGCGCAGCAGGTAGTTCGGCCCTGACCCGTTGGTGCAGGGCTCGCGTGGTGAGAGTTCACCTGGAAAGAAGGCTTGTAGTGAGTAGTGGTAACGCCATTCGCGGCAGCCGCGTCGGCGCCGGGCCCATGGGTGAGGCAGAGCGCGGGGAGGCCGCACCTCGCGTACGGGTAGCCTTCTACTGCTGCAATGGTCACGAGACCGTGCCTAGCTTCGCCAATGACGCCCCGGTCCCCGACACCTGGGACTGCCCGCGGTGCGGCGTGCCCGCCGGACGCGACCAGACCAGCCCGCCGTCGCCGCCGCACGCCGAGCCTTACAAGACGCACCTGGCCTACGTGAAGGAGCGCCGGTCGGCCAAGGACGGTGCCGCGATCCTGGCCGAGGCACTCGACCGGCTGCGTCAGGGCGCAGGTACCCGCGCCTACTGACGCGCGTACCTGCTGAACAGGAAGCCGTAGTCTTCCAGCACTGACCGCAATTCCAGCGGTGCCGGGTCAGGCTGTCCAACTTCGTGCGATTCTCCCGTGCTGGCGGCTCCCGTGCTGGCGAGAACCATCCTGGCGGGTGAGTAACCGCCTTCCAGCAGGGGGCTGGTGGTGACGCAGAGCTCCTGCAGCAGGCCGGCTACGGCGAACTGGCCGAGCAGGCTCGGTCCGCCCTCGACTAGGAGCTTGCGGTAGCCGCGCCCGGTCAGTTCGCTGATGATGCCGTTCGCCGGGACGCTCTGCGCGCCGATGACGACGACGTCGGCTGTCTTCCTGACCTCGAGCACCGCCTGCGCTGGCGCCTGCTCCGTGGTGAGCACGATGGTTCGTGGTACCGAGTCCCTGATCAGGGGACTGTCTGGGGCGAGACTGAGCCATTTGGTCACCACGGCGATCGGCGGGACGTGCCCGGCACGCACCCACTTGCTCCGCGACGCCGGCCCGTAGCGCTCCGCGCGGGCAGTACCGGCCCCGACGACGATCACGTCGGCCAGGCTCCGCAGCACCTGGAAGAGCAGCCGGTCACCAGGGCCGGACAGGGCGCCAGATCGCCCGGCTACCGCGATCGCGCCGTCCACGCTCGCGATCATGTTCGCCCGGACGCAGGTACCGCTTTCTGGGTACGCGTAGATGTGCCTGAGTTCGCTCGCGAGCTCGTTCTCGTCCTCGCCCAGATCACGGCCGGGCGCGGGATAGATCTGGCGCATCAGGAAAGGCTACTAGCGCACCGGATTGTCGCGCTGAAGGACCTCGGGCTCTCCCTTGCCCTGGCCAGGCAGTTGCTCGGCGGAATCACCGTCGGGGAGCTGCGCGGAATGCTGCTGCTGCGGCGCGGGTGTCGCGGGAGGTCCGGCGGAACGCGACGAGGGCCAGGTCTTCCAGAAGCTGCTGCTCGACAACGAGGCCAAGCCCGAGCCCGTTGCTACGACGAGTTGACACCGCCCCAGATAACCAGGAACTTAAGGGAAGGAATCCATCACATATTAACCAGCGGAACAGAAATGGACACAGTGCCATCGGGCACCCAGAACTTCTCGCGTCGCGTCATGTGGGACAGCCGTAACACGACCTAGGAGCACCAGGTGTCAGTACGCCGGAACAATACACTGGTCGCCGCTGGTGCGGTGCTGGCCAGCGCTTTGGTTTGACTGCATGCGGGACGGTGAGGTCGCCCGGTCAAGGCCATGCAAGCGGAAACCACGCGGGCAAAGGCCACGTGGCGACCGTATCCGCAGTGACAAAGACCATCGTCATTGACCCCCAGGTCGGAGAAAGGCTGGCGCCGCCGACGGCCAACCACTCACCCGCTCTTACCCCGCAGCAGGCGTGGGATAAGTTCATGGGACGAATTTCTGACCCAGTTGGCATAGCTGTCCCACGTCGATGAACCCAAAGCATCCGAAGCTACCGCACAATCCGTGCATCGAGTGGGGTTTCCTTAACGCCAATACGGGCCACGAGATAGACCTTACCTGGCAGCAGTAGCGAGCAGTTTAAGCAGAGTCATGCCGCTGGCTGCTTGTGCGGCACCGGGGGCCGAGGAGAGCGGGCTCCAACCGACCCGGGGTAAGCGTGCGTCAGAATGGGCAGTTCGCTCGGTACCCGGTAAACCCCTGGGCAGGTCGTGCTGTACCCGTGTCCCGGCCAGGGCCGGGACCTCGACTTGCCTGCCGCAGCCGGAGTCCCGAACGGCCTGCCACCTTGACGGCCATCTGAGGCGCACGTGTCAGGCTGCATTGGGCGGACTGTGGCTGTGATACACCCGTGCTCCATCGGGGCTCGTCATGGTCGTGGTGCCATCGGGGTTGAGGGTGATGGTGAAGCCCCACTGGTGGACGGCGATGAGGTGATGGAAGGTGCAGAGGAGCAGGAGGTTAGTGAGCTTGGTGCGGCCGCCTTGGCTTCTGGGTTTCAGGTGGTGCACCTGGCAGGCGGCGGGCGGCTGGTCACAACCAGGGGCGGCGCAGTGCTGGTCTCGCAGGGTGACTGCGCGGCGCAAGTGCGGCGGGATGGTCTGGGTGGCATTGCCGGTGTCCAGCGGCAGGCTGACCGATCCGGCAATTCCGGCGAGTTCGCGGCGGCGCAGCCAGGAGGCGAGGCCGCGTGGTCCGGAGAGCAGGGCGGCGGCATTGGCGATGATGAGGTCCCGCACAGTGTCGGTGTTGAGCCGGACCTGTGTCGCGGCGTTGCCGGGGAGTGGACTGGTGACTGCGCGGGTGAGCCGGTCCAGCAGGCGGTAGTCAATCGCTCCGGTGACGATGGGGATGATCGTGGCGTCGCATTCCTCGCCGGCGCCGGCGATCGGCCAGCCGGGTGCTGGACTAGGCCAGGCGGTACCGGGCCGCGAGTCGCCGCGGCGGCGGAGAAGTTCTTCCAGGGACAGGTGAAGCTGGATCTGCACCGGCTGCCCGGCCCGGTCGGGCAGGTTCCTAACGGCTATCAGCCGGCGCAGCGCCTCGTAGAGCGCATCGTGCTGGCGCTGCGGCACCGTCCGGGTATCCTCCGGGCCGGCCTTCTTGCCCAGCGAGTCCAGCACCGCGCGCAGCGCCGCCGCGCAGCCGGGAGACAGGTCGGCTTCTAGCCGCCCCGCCCCGCCAAACGTCACCGCCAGCCACAGCTTCCCGTCATTGTCTGCGCTGCCCCCCGTACCGTGATCGACTCCGCGGCCACGGTCATCGTCACAGCCAGAACCAGACCTTTGGTCAGCGGCCCGGTTAGCTGCCCGGTCATCGGAGCCGCAGCCAGGACCAGAGCCCGGATCGCGGTCAGAGCCAAGGCCAGGGCCGCGGTCAGAGCCGCCGCCGGAACCCCGGCTTCTTGGGTCTCCCGTGCTGGCGGAGTCCGCGAGCCTGGCATGCAATTCCTCGGCGATGATCGCGAGGTCAGGCAGTTCGGCACCGTCGGCGACCGCCTGAAGCAAGATCGCGTCCGCCTCGTCGCGTCGCCCGGCAGGAAGCAGGTCGGTCCAGGCGCAGATTCGCCGTGCCCACGACCCGGACACCCGAGCTGATGCCAGTGCGTCTGCGACCAGGCGGTGTGTCCGCAGTCGTCGCATCCAGGCCATCGATGCACTCGCGGAGCCGTTGCTCACCTTGGTCCGCCACCGTAGCCACGACCGCGCCGATCCCGCTCCGTCCCCCTCGAACCCCCGGTGCCGGTCAAACGCCGACAGCACCGACGCCCGTGCCGCGATCAGCAGCGATTCCGCGTTTTCCAGCCCGCGCAATCCGTCGGCCAGCACGCTCGTCGGCGCCGATGTCAGGTCAGCCTGACCGAGCCAGCGCAGCCCGGACAGAGCCATCGCGAGCGCGTCGCCCGACGACGAAGGCGCGCCCGCAGCCAAGCCAGAGACAGCCATCAGGCACACCTCCCTCGATTAGCCCAGCCGTCGATGACAAAGGGGACAACCAAACCAGCACGGGAGGGCCACTCAAACCGGGGGAACAAACTCAACACCAAGCCAACCTCAAAGCCAGCCCAACACCTCAACCCCGGCGATGCCGTCTCTCTTATCTCGCCAGTACGCTACCGAACCGCACTGACAGTCTCAGATCGGCGCGTCAGGCGGGCCATTGGCGCGTGATGGCGGGCCCGAAGTTCGTGCGCGGTCGCCGTTCGCGCATTTGCCAATTGGATAAGCCGGCCCTCCCGTTGCTTCCCAAGGAAGACACCATCGGATGCCCGGGAGCCCTCACGACGTACACGCTGGCGTTCTACGGCCGCACTGGCCTGCTAGGTGGCCCGGCGACCTTCCAGCCAACGGCCTGCAACGTCATAGCGGGCCAGCATCTGCGCGCCCGCATCTACCGCGTGAACTCACCCCTTTGGCCGGCACTTGGCCGGGCAATCGGCTTGCCAGGGGCCACCGAGGCAACGTTCCAGGGAAGCAAACCGCACCGGGTATAGGCGCCGCGACGGCGTAAACCGACACGGTGACATTGTTGTTCCGGTCAGCCCTGCCGGGCTGGGCGGCGGGGCGGCTGATGTCAAGGGTTCCGCGTGCCCGGCGTCCCTGTGGCGCAAGCTCATCACCGCAGCGAAGTCAGAGATCACCTTCGCCGGGTACACGTCCTACTTCCTGTGGATCGAGCAGCCCAACCTCGTCGCCGCGCTACGCCGCAAAGCGGACGCCGGGTGCAAGGTGCGCTTCCTGCTCGGAGACCCGGACAGCGTAGTCACCCGCGAGCCACGTCCGGCGCTGCCAGGATGACGGAATCTTCGACGCTTCACCATGCACGTCAACGCGCTCTGGGACGAAGGACGGCAGGTATTCTCAAAGGCCTAGGCATGGTGCGGCTTGGCAGGCTTGGCGCGGCAAGGCTACGCGAGGTGTGGCGGGGCATAGGCAGCATGCGGAAGTCAGGGCTGCGGCTTGGCGGTGCGCAGAACGACCATGGCCCGTGCGGCGACCTCGATCGCGCAGCCGGTCGCTGCGTCGACGGTGAATCGACTGCCGGCGGGTGCGCCGCCTGGCGGCTGGCGGTTGCCCGTAGGGTCCTGCGCCTTGGTACCGGCCTGGCCAGGGCTGGCCGCGGTGGCCGTGCCGGCCCCGTTGGGGCCGATGGCCTGCGTGTCAGGCGATCCGGTGTTGACGACGATCTGCCAGGAGATTCCTGGCGAGCCGACGCCTGGCGGGATGGTGAAGGTGACCGGATCAGTGTGCGCGTTGAGCAGCAGGACGAAGTCGGCGTCGGTGATCCGCTCGCCCCGCGGGCCCGGCTCGGTGATCGCGTCGCCGTTGACGCAGATCGCGAGTGACCTGGCCCAGTCGGCGTTCCAGTCCGCCTGGGACATTTCCGTGCCGGCCGGTGTCAGCCACAAGATGTCCCGCTGCCCGTCCCGTGACCCGCCAGGCAGGCCGCTGAAGAAGCGCCGCCGCCTGAACAGCGGGTGCGCCCGGCGCAGCGCGGACAACGCCGCCACGAACTCGGTCAGGTCGCCATGTTCTGCGGCGGCCGCCCAGTCGACCCAGGAGATCTCATTGTCCTGGCAGTAGCTGTTGTTGTTGCCCTGCTGGGTACGGCCAAGCTCGTCCCCGGCGAGCAGCATCGGGATGCCCTGTGAGAAAAACAGGGTCACCAGGAAGTTCCGCACCTGACGGGCCCGCAGTTCGAGTACTGCGGGATCGGAGGTCGGCCCTTCGGCACCGCAGTTCCATGACCGGTTGTCGTCGGAACCGTCCCTGTTCTGCTCCTTGTTGGCCTCGTTGTGCTTGTGCTGGTAGCTGACCAGGTCGGCGAGGGTGAAGCCATCGTGGCAGGTGACGAAGTTGACCGAGGCGACTGGCCGCCGCGCGCTTGTCTCGTAAAGGTCGCTCGAGCCGGTCAGCCGCGACGCGAGCTCAGGCAGCTGGCCTGAGGTGCCGCGCCAGTAGTCGCGCACCGTGTCGCGATACTTGCCGTTCCACTCGGTCCACAGCGGCGGGAACTTGCCGACCTGGTAGCCGCCCTGGCCGACGTCCCAGGGCTCGGCGATCAGCTTGACCTGCGACACCAGCGGGTCCTGCTGCACCAGGTCGAAGAACGTGGACAGGCGGTCGACGTCGTGCAGTTCCCTGGCCAGCGCCGCTGCGAGGTCGAACCTGAACCCGTCGACATGCATCTCGTCGATCCAGTACCGCAACGAGTCCATGATGAGCTGAAGCGCGTGCGGATGCCTGACGTTGAGGCTGTTGCCGCAGCCGGTGTAGTCAAGGTAGACGGACGGCTCGTCGTCAGCTAGACGGTAGTAGGCCGCATTGTCGATGCCGCGGAAGGACAGCGTTGGCCCGAGGGCGCCAGACTCCGCCGTGTGGTTGTAGACGACGTCGAGAATGACCTCTATGCCTGCCTGGTGCAAGGTCTTGACCATCGACTTGAACTCGGCCACCTGCCCGTGCGGCGCTGCCGCGGACGCGTAGCCGTTGTGGGGCGCGAAGAAGCCGATGGTGTTGTAGCCCCAGTAGTTCGTCAGGCCGCGCTCGACCAGGGACGGCTCGGCTACCGACTGATGCACTGGCATCAGTTCGATCGCGGTCACTCCTAGGCGCTGCAAGTGCTCGATGATCGCGGGTGACGCGATACCGGCATAACTGCCCCGCAACTCCGCCGGCACGCCCGGATGTCGCAGCGTCAGCCCGCGCACGTGCGCCTCGTAGATCAGGCTGTCCTGGTAAGGCGTGCGAAGCTGCTGGTCGCCGCCCCAGTCGAAATACGGGTTGATCACCACGTTGCGCGGCATGAACGGGGCGCTGTCATCGGCGCTCAGGGAGTGAGGGTCGTTGCTGCCCAGCACGTAGGAATACAGGGCCTGGTTGGCCTTGACCTGGCCATCAACGGCCTTGCCGTACGGGTCGAGCAGGAGCTTGGCCGGGTTGCATCGGTGACCGCGGCGCGGCTCGTATGGACCGTAGACCCGGAACCCGTAACGCTGGCCAGGGCCGACGTCCGGCAGGTAGCAGTGCCAGACGAAGCCGTCAACTTCGGAGAGCGTGACGCGGGTTTCGGTGTCTTCCTGGTCGAACAAGCAGAGTTCGACCTGCTCGGCAACTTCGGAAAAGATAGCGAAGTTAGTTCCAGAACCATCCCAGATCGCGCCAAGTGGGTATGCATTACCGGGCCATACGCGCATTCAGAAGACCTTACCTGGTGCCGGCCCGGCCAAGAACCGGCGTAAGTTCGAGTCCGTCAGGCAGCATTCCGAACGACACACCTGGACCACTGAGTCCACCCGTCCCGGCCAGCCTGGTTGCCAGGAATGCATCGCTGACGGCTGCTGGCGAATTTTTTAGCATTAGTGAACACTGCAGGGTAACTGTCAACAGGCCGGCCAGTCGCCGCGCCTGAAACTGCGCGGATACCCGGTCGGCGCTCGACAAGGCGGAAAGCTCCGCAAAGAGGCGATCGGTAGCCCGGTCGAACCTGCGGTCCGCGCCAGCGTCCGATGTCAGTTCTGCCCGGAGCGACTCTATGCCCTCAGCGGATCTAGCGGAGGATCGCGATAGCGCGCGCAGCAAGTCAAGCGCGGTCACATTGCCCGAGCCTTCCCAGATCGAGTTGAGCGGCGCGTCCCGGTAGAGCCTGGGCATAACCGACTCCTCGACATAGCCGTTGCCGCCGAGGCACTCGAGAGCTTCGGCCACGACGAGCGGCGTGCGCTTGCAGATCCAGTGCTTGGCCGCGGGCAGCATCAGCCGCAGCAGAGCAGCCTCCGCCGGGTCGCCGCGGGCGGCACGGTCGGCCGCCGCCGCCAGCCGCATCGCGAGCAGCGTAGCCGCCTCTGACTCAAGCGCCAGGTCGGCGAGCACGGCCCGCATGGCCGGCTGATCGGCCAGGGTTACCCCGAAGACCTTGCGGTGCCTGGCATGATGCGCGGCCTCGACGACGGCCTGCCTGATCGTCGCGGCGCTGCCGATAATGCAGTCCAGCCTGGTCGAGCTGACCATCTCGATGATCGTCGGCACGCCCCGGCCAAGCTCACCGACTGGCCAGGCGACCGCATTTTCGTACTCGACCTCGGCGGAGGCATTGGAGCGGTTACCCAGCTTGTCCTTGAGCCGCCGCAGGTACATGGCGTTCCTGGTGCCATCTGGCAGCACGCGGGGGAGAAGGAAGCAGCTAAGCCCTTCTGGCGCCTGCGCCAGGATCAGGAACATGTCGCACATGGGCGCCGAGCAGAACCACTTGTGGCCGGTGATCAGGTAGCTGCCGTCGCCAGCCGCCACGGCTCGGCTCGTGTTGGCCCTGACGTCAGAACCGCCTTGCTTCTCGGTCATCGCCATGCCCGCCAGCAGCCCAGCCTTGGTTTGCGGTGCGGCAAGAACGGGCTGGTAGACGTGACTGGTGAGCAAGGGCTCATAGCTCGCGGCTAGCTCTGGCGCGTGGCGGAGGGCGGGGACAACCGAATAGGTCATGGAGATCGGGCAGCCATGCCCGGCTTCTGCCTGGGTCCAGACGTAGAACTTGGCCGCGCGGGCGACGTGAGCGCCAGGCCGGTCACTGGCCCAGGGTGCGGCGTGCAGGCCGTGGCTGATTGCCGCGGCCATCAGTTGGTGCCAGGCCGGGTGGAACTCGACCTCGTCGATCTGGTGACCGTACCTGTCATGCGTGCGCAGGACGGGCGAGTGCACGTTGGCGAGCCTGGCCTGCTCGAGCACTTCGCTGGTGCCTGCTTGCCGACCGATTTCATGAAGTTCAGGCAGCGCCCAGGCGGCCTGATATTCGGTGACACAGGTGAGCAGTGCCTGATCGGCAGCTACGTCATGCCCGGCGAGCGGAGGGGCCTGATTGAAGACCTCGTGCGTGCTCAGGTGTGGATACCGCACTCTGTCTTCGCGGTACCCGCCCAGCGGCCGCTGCGAGGGTCGGCTCCCGGTGCCACCCGTGCGGTGCAGGTGTGGCAGCCGATCGAGGGGTAACCGTCGTAGACCAGCGGGTTGACGAGCACGCCGTTCTCGGCGATGTAATCATCGACGTCCTGCTGGGTCCACTCGATGATCGGATTCACCTTGACCATCTGCCTGCGCGAGTCCCATTGGACGACCTTGGTGCTCGTGCGGGCGTCGGTCTCTTCCCTGCGCACGCCGGTGATCCAGGCGTCGTATGGCTCGAGTGACTGCTCGAGCGGTATGACCTTGCGCAGATAGCAGCACAGGTCGGGGTTTCGCGCGAAGAGCTTGGGCCCGAGTTCGCGGTCCTGCTCATCGACCGTCGTCGACGGCGTGATGTTGCGCACATTGACCGGGTAGACCACGGAAACTGCGTCTCTGGTGCCGATCGTCTCGGCGAAGTGGTAGCCGGTGTCGAGGAACAGCACGTCTATTCCCGGCACCTCGCGGGAGGCGAGGTCGATGATGACGGCGTCGGTCATCGAGGAGGTGATGCACAGCCGGTCGCCGAAGGTCTTCCCTGCCCACTTGATGACCTCGCTCGCCGGCGCACCTTCGAGACTCTCGGCGGCGCTGGCGGCTAGCTCATCCATCGCGCGCCCGTTGGCCTCGCCGGTCATGCGGTCACCCCAATCGTAGACGGCACAGTTACACAGTAGGCCAAAAAGCTACAGAACACACCTGCGGCGCGTCGGTTCACTGCCTCGTCCTGCCCGCCGGCCTGCACTCCAAGCATGGCGGTAACCAGCGTGAAATGCTGGCTACTCCTAGCCGGCTCAGCTCAGCCCTGCCTGACCCAGCCGAGCTTCGGTTCGCAGTCCTGGCCCGGCCGGCGCCGGTGCTGGCAATCGCACCAGGTGCCGCCGCGACAGGACGCGTGGTCCTGGCGCCGGCAGCTCAGGCAGATCATGCGGCTATTCTCACCAGGCTTGGCTCTTACTAACATGACTTGGCCCGGCCAGTGACTGACCGGGCCAAGCAAAGAAAGGGGGAGACGTCAGGCCGCGTTGGCGTTCGCGCGGCGCATGCGGCGACGGCGCTCGGCCGACCTCTCGTCTTCATTCAATCCGCCCCAAGTGCCGTATTTTTCCGGCCGGCTGACCGCGTAGCTAAGGCAGTCAAGCCGAACCGGGCATGAAGCACACAAACTCTTGGCCTTGCGCTCCCTGTTGTCTCGCTCAGGCTGCCGCTCGCCGTCTGGGCCAAAGAACAGCACGACATCTTCGCCGCGGCATGCGGCACGGTCCTGCCAACCCCAGTTCGGCCGCGGCAGCAACACGGCCTGACGGCGTACCTCAGACATGAAAAGCTCTCCTCAACCAACGCGCCGTAACTACTGCTAGCGGAGCACCGGGCTCGCTAGACAAAACACCTCGCTACCCATACACAAGGAAATCGCGCGATACGGCTACCGCCCCGTCGCATCATGCAAACGCCTTGCAGCGCTAAACTGTTCCCTTGCGACGGCAGCGACCTCGCCATGTGGCTGCCCGCGCCTAGACCAGGTAAACTCCGGTCGGCTGCAGAGCCGCCACGTCAGTGCACCGCCGGACAATCATGCCATCGTCGGGGTGCTCGCAGAGCCGAGATGGCAATTCTCGTCCGACTTTCGGTTCGCGCTCCCGCCTGAGGTCTGAGGCACTTCAGCTGCTGTGCCCTCGGCCGTGCCCCTCGGCGTTCCCGGCTGTGCCCCCTGCGCCTGGCTGCTTTCGCAAGGGTATCACCCCTCAATCCGGTCATTGGCTGGACAAGCTGGTCAGGGCCGAGCGACGATAGGCATCATGTCCGAGCCGGATGCCGTTCCCTTGCCCAGAGAGGGCGAGGTCTTCTTCGATGTCCGCGGTGAAGCTAGAAGCATGCGGCTGAGCTGGTACGCGAACAGCCGGGTCGCGGTATTTAGCATCTGGCAGGGCAATCGCTGCACAGGGACCTTCCGCCTGCCGTTGGCCGACTTGAGCCGGATGGTGCGCACCCTTGAAGCAGGCCCGCCCGCGCCACCTAGCCGCGAGCGGGGATACGGGGCCGGCTACGGCTCAGAGCGCTCGCATGCCGCTGACTCTTTCGGCGGCGGTCAAGGCTATGCGGGTGAGGCGGCCTATGCCCAGGGTCAAGGTGCCGCGACTGAATATCTCGGGCCGGAATACGCGGGCCAGCAATACGCGCCGCAGGAATATGCCACACCGGATTTCGGCGACCAGGAATACGCGGCTCCGGCCGCGAGGCAGGCAGGTAAGCCGGCGATCCCGAGTTACATGCCGAATCACGACGGTCACGGTTACCCCGCCGGTGACGGTTACCCCGCTGGTGACGGTTACCGTGCCGACTCGGGCTACGGCGCTGGGCGGGACTACGGCGCTGGGCAGGGCTACGGCGCTGGGCGGGACTACAGCGCGCAGCGGGATTACGGTGCTATTCAGGCTTACGGGCCTGATGAGGGCTACGGCGCCGGGCCATATGACCCTTACCAGCCGACCCGCCGCTCGGCTGGGGCCGCCGATGAACGCACGCGGAGTCTCGGCGACGCGGTGCTGCCGTCAAGCGACAGCGGGCCTGATGGCTTCGGGCGGGCGGACTATGACCTGCCCGGCTACGGCGAGCCTTCTGGCTATGGCGGTGCCGATCGGGCGGGATCACACCGGCGCGCTCGCCATGGCGACGAGTACGGCGATCTGCACTCCAATCTGGGCGGAGCCGGCGGCCGCGAAACCGCTGAGCCGCTGCTGCTGCCAGGAGAGGGCGAATCGGTTCCCGAGACGGCGATGCTGAGCTTTCCTTCTGTCCCGGCCAGGAACGGGCCGGGCGCTTACCGTTAGCCGATCGCTGGCTCAATCCTGATGCCGAAGCCGCCGGTTCCCCACTCTCCGAGATTGTTTCGCTACGCACTGTTACTTCCTGGAGATCGCGGGAATATTGTCGCGGTTGGGGAAGGGGGGAACAGACGTGGCACAGAAGGTCTCAGTCACATACGCCTGTGACTACGACTCAAAGGAAATTCCCAACGGCGAGCAAGTGACTCGCTCGTTCAGCCTTGATGGCCGGGACTACGAGATCGACCTCTGCCAGAAGCACAGCGAGAAGTTTGACGAGTCGGTGAAGCGGTTCGCAGACCATGGTCGCCGGGTTTCCGCGCGGGCTGGCCGCATTAAGCGGCGCACGACGGCACACCGCCGCCGCAGCGCCGAGATCAGGGCGTGGGCCAAGCGCTCTGGCATGGAAGTAAGCGACCGAGGCCGGATACCGGCCCAGGTCATCTCGGAGTACGAGGCGAACCACTAGCGGCAGGCGGTCCTGGGGTGGCCGGCATCGCGCGGGTGTCAGCCACCCCAGCGTGCGCGTGCGCGCGGGTTAGTTGTCGTCAGGCAGCTGGTCGTCATCCTGGCCGGAGGTACCCGGTTGGCTCGGGCCCATCATCGGGGGTTTCGGGACGGACCGGGAGAATCGCTGGGCCAGGAGGCCGTCTCTGGGAGCGGCTCGCACCGGGCTCAGGCCTGCCGCCAGCACGGTCGCGTTAGGCAGCAAGATGGGGCCATCGTCGGTCTCCATGGTCACGTAGGTGATGCTGATCTCGGCGACCACCCCTTCGATGATGCCGCCGAGCGAGCCCGACCTGATCTTTATCGAGTCGCCCACCTTGAACGGGTGCGTGACCTGGAGCAGCATCCCGGCGAACAGGTTCGACATGGCCTGCTGCGCCGCGATGGTGATCAGGACCGCGGTCACCGTGCCGCCGAGCACCAGCTGGCCGACGCGGAAGCCGAGCATGCTCAGCGTCACCACGAGCACTATGCACAGGCCGAACAAGATCAGGATGTACCGCAGCAGCGAGCCGTAGGCTGCGCTGACCAGGTGCCGCAGCAGGCCGCGCGCCCAGCTTCCCCAGGCAAAGACGGAAATAAGGCCGAAAATTATGAACGCTGTGCAGGCCCCGAGCGTAACGAGGTGACCGGTCAGGATCGGCAGCGTCGAGTCGATGCCAGCCCGTCGGGCACCGGCGGGAGTCGTCACGGAAAACGGTATGCCGTACAGGTTGACGGCGGCCGCTGCGGCCGCCGCGAGCACGAGGCTGCTGACGGCTCGCAAGGGCCTGCTGCGCGGCCGGTGGCTACCCGGCCAATCGCTGCCTGGCTGTACGGCGACGGGGTCTTGACTCACGGCCATTAACCTACCGGCAATGCGATCGCCCCGGAGCCGAGGCGCGCTCCGGGGCGATCGAGGCAAACTGTGCTGGCTGCTACGCCTTCACAAGCGGCCCGCCAACCGGAAGCACGGCCTTGCCCGACATCCCGTTGCCGACGCCCGCCGCTGAGGTGTACCAGGCACACAGCGCGGTCACGATGCCGACGTAGCCACCGATCTTGATGATGCTGGAGCTGCCGCCGAACTGGCCGATGAACAGCACGATCTCGGTGATCTCAAGGGTCAGGAAGACGGCGAACACCGCCATGTTGACCCGGGTGCTCCAGATCAGCATGTAGGTGTTGAAGATGGCGAAGGCCAGCAAGATCCAGCCCAGGTCGTTGGGGACGTTCTCGCCTTTGGTAGCGGCGATGTGCGTCACGTAGTAACCAAGCCCGAGCCAGAAGCCGCCGTAAGTCGAGAACGCGGTCGCGCCGAAGACGTTCTGGCGCTTGAACTCCCACATTCCGGCCAGGAGCTGGCACAGGCCACCGTAGAAAAGCGCGTAGCCGATCCACTGACCGCCCCCACCTTTGGTAAGGCCGGCATTGTCCGCTGACAGCAGGAAGGTCGTCAAGGCGAAGGCGGCCAGACCGAGTGGCGCTGGGTCGGCTACGGTCGGCTCATTTGGACTGCTCACATGATCCTCCTCAGGAGGTCGATGCCGTCCCGAGGCTAGCCAGCTGGAACGGCGGGGGTGAAAAACGGAACCAGACACACGTAACGCCGCGGACCGTGAAGGTCGCAACGGCGGAATGCCGGAAACAGCCGAGACTTGCGGCTGCGGAAAGCCCCCGAACCGCGCGGGGGAAGAGAGCCGGGTGCTCACCCGAAATAAACTGACAACTCCCCATGATCCGGCCTTCCAGACTTCCATGCCGGTATCCTCACCAGGCTCATATGGAAGATCTGCCCTGAGCGTAACTCTGGTTGTCAATTAGCGGGAGACCCCGATTTAGGGCCAATGTGCGCGGGTCGCCTTCAGGGCGATGCAGGCCTGCTGAGCTGGGCAGGAAGCTCGGCAGCGGCAGCGCGGTCGAGCAGGAAAAGTGTCTGGCCGCTGCCTCGGGCGCCCGCTGCGGGTACCTGGACCGGGCCTGCGCCTGACAAGGCGAGCCTGACCGCGCCCGCCTTCTCCGCGCCCGAGGCGAGTATCCAGACATCCGAGGCGGCCCTGATCGCCGGCATGGTGAGCGACAGCCTGGTCGGCGGCGGCTTGGGTGCTCCGCGCACCGCTACCACGGTCCTGTCCTCTTCGTAGAGCGCAGGCAGCCCTGGGAACAGCGAGGCGACATGAGCGTCGGGCCCGATGCCGAGCAGCAGCACATCAAACCTGGGCACTCCGCCGCGGTCCTGGGGCTGCGCGGCCAGCCGCAGTTCGCGGGCGTAGCGCTCGGCCGCCGCCTCAGGGTTAGGTCCGTCCTGGCCGTCAGGGCCAGGCATCGGGTGCACCCGTTCAACCCCGACGTGGTCTAGCAGGGCGGCGCGGGCACCGGTCTCGTTCCGCTCCGGGTCGCCAGCCGGCAGGAAGCGCTCGTCGCCCCACCAGATCTCCACCCGACGCCAGTCGACCGCGTCCCTGGCGGGAGCGGCGGCCAGTTCGGCGAGCACTTTGGTGCCGATACCGCCGCCGGTGAGGACCACGCTGGCCAGGCCTTTGGCCGCGACGGCGTCGACCAGCCTGGTCACCAGCCTGGCCGCGACGGCCTTGGCCAGCAGGTCGCCGTCGCGGTGAATGAGGGTCTGCGGGACGGAAATGGCGTTACTCCTCGTCAGCGAGGTCGGCCGTCGCTTGCGCTTTCGCGGCGTAGTCGGCGGCGGCGACCAGGGTGGCTAGTGCTTCCCCGTATACCTCGTCAGGATCTAGCCTGCGTAGTTCTTCCGCGAGCAGTTCACCTGTCTCCCTGCGATGCAGCGCCACGTGCCTGTCTGGTTCGCCCGGCCTGGACAAAGTGGCGTTCCTGCCGTCGGCACGGCTGATCACGATCTTCCCGCCGTCGGTCAGGAAACTCACCTCGGTGACGCCGGGGCCGTCGGACACCTCACGCCTGACCGGGATTCCCAGTCGCCCGGCCAGCCAGGCCACCATCAGCTCAGCGCTCGGGTTGTCACGCTCGGCACCGACGGCGGCTTCGTAGATCTGGCCAGGCGGCCGGTCAAGCGTCGCCGCGAGCAGCGAACGCCAGCTCGTGGTCCTGGCCCAGGACAGGTCGGTGTCGCCAGGCCGGTAGCCGGCCGCCAGCGCGAGCAGTCGCCCGCGCGGATCGTCGCTGGCTGCGACGTCGGTGATCCGGCGCTGCCCGAGCACGCCAAGCGGGTCGTCGGCCGGCGCTTCAGGTCCTTCTCCTGGCCACCAGATCACGACCGGGGTGTCAGCTACCAGCAGCGGCGTGACCACCGAGTCCACGTGGTCATTGAGTTCGCCGTAGATCCGCAGCAGCACGATCTGGCCAGGCGCGTTCTCGCCGACGGCGATCTCGGCGTCGAGCCTGCGCGGTCCGCGAGGCTTCCTGGCGATCACGCCGATGATCTGGCATGGGTGCTCGCGGCTGGCCTGCGCGGCCGACTTCATCGCGTCGTACTGCTCGCCCTCGTCGGTCATCACGATCAGGTTGAGCACCACGCCGGTGGTGAGGCCGCCCATTTGCTGCGAGGCACGGATAAGCGCGCTGCGCACCGCGCTTGCCGTGGTATCGGAGAGTTCTATCCGCATCTATGGCTCCCGCCGCCTACAGCCGCCGCCAGGCCCGGCCGTCCCGCGCCATCAAGGCGTCGGCGCTCGCCGGGCCCGCCGATCCGGCCGGGTAGGGGTCCGGCCGGCCGGCCTCCGCCCAGAATGACTCGATCGGGTCAAGTATCTTCCATGACAGCTCGACTTCCTCATGTCCGGGGAACAGCGGCGGGTCGCCGATCAGGACATCGAGCAGCAGCCGCTCGTAGGCTTCAGGACTCGACTCGGTAAAGGACTGGCCATAGGCGAAGTCCATGTTCACGTCCCTGACTTCCATCGCCGAGCCAGGCACCTTCGAGCCGAACCTCAAGGTCACGCCCTCGTCCGGCTGGACCCGGATAACCAGCGCGTTCTGACCGAGTTCCCTGGCGTCCGTGGCGTTGAATGGCAGGTGCGGCGCGCGCTGGAAGATGACAGCGATCTCGGTCATCCTGGCGGCGAGACGCTTGCCCGTGCGCAGGTAGAAGGGCACGCCTGCCCACCGCCTGGTGTCCACGCCGAGCCTGATCGCCGCGTAAGTTTCGGTGGTCGAATCTGCCGCGATCCCTGCCTCGGCCAGGAAGCCTGGCACGGGAACGCCGCCCTGCCAGCCGGCCGCGTACTGACCGCGCGCGGTACCTTCGGCCAGGTCGTCAGGTATCTGCACGGCGGAAAGCGCCTTCTGCTTCTCGGCACGGAGAGCGTCGGCCGCGAACGAGACAGGTTCTTCCATCGCGGTGAGCGCGAGCAGTTGCAGCAGGTGGTTCTGTATCACGTCGCGGGCGGCGCCGATGCCGTCGTAGTAGCCTGCCCGGCCGCCGATCCCGATGTCCTCGGCCATGGTGATCTGGACATGGTCCACGTAGCCGCGGTTCCAGATCGGCTCGAAAAGCTCGTTGGCGAACCTGAGCGCAAGCAGGTTCTGCACCGTCTCCTTGCCGAGGTAATGGTCGATGCGGAACACCGAGTAAGGCGGGAAGACGGTCGCCAGCAGGTCGTTCAGATCCCTGGCGCTGGCCAGGTCGTGCCCGAACGGCTTTTCGATCACCACCCGGCGCCAGCCGCGCCCGTCCTGGGCGGCGAGGCCAGACCGTTCTAGCTGGCCGATGACGACAGGGAACTGGTGAGGCGGTATCGACAAGTAGAAGGCGCGGTTACCGCTCGTGCCGCGGTCCGCGTCGAGTTCGCTGACGCAGCGAGCCAGATGGTCGAAGGCACCTGGGTCGGAGAACTCGCCGGGAACGAACCTGATGCCTTCTTGGACCTGCTTCCATACCTCCTCGCGGAAACTGGTCCTGGCGTGGGCGCGTACCGCGTCGTAGGTCAGCTTCGCGAAATCCTGGTCGTGCCAGTCCCGCCTGGCGAACCCGACGAGCGAGAAGCCAGGCGGGAGCAGGCCCCGGTTCGCCAGGTCATAGATCGCCGGCAGCAGCTTCTTCTGCGCCAGGTCACCGGTGACGCCGAACATGACGAGCACGCACGGCTCAGCTACCCGCGGTATCCGGCGATCGCGGGGATCGCGAAGCGGGTTAGCTGAAGCCGGCGGGCTGCCGCTCACTTCTTGCTCGTCCCGAGCTGTCCCTGGATTGTGGCGAGCAGCTCGTTCCACGAGTCGGCGAACTTGCTGACGCCTTCGTCCTCGAGCACCAGAACCACGTCGTCGTAGCTGACGCCGAGCCGCTCGAGCTCGGCGAACACCTCACGGGAGGCTTGGTACGTGCCGGCAATCGCGTTGGGCACGATCGTCCCGTGATCGGCGACCGCGTGCAGGGTCGGCTCGGGCATGGTGTTGACGGTGTCAGGCGCCACCAGGTCGTCCACGTAGAGCGTGTCCTTGTAGGCGGGGCTCTTGGTGCTTGTCGACGCCCAGAGCGGGCGCTGCACCCGTGCGCCCCGCTCGGCCAGGGCCTGCCAGCGGGGCGTCGCGGTCCGCTGCTCGAACAATTCGTAGGCGAGCCTGGCGTTCGCCACCGCCGCCTTGCCCCGCATCGCTTCGGCTTCAGGGGTCCCGATCGCGTCCAGGCGCTTGTCCACCTCGGTGTCCACCCGGCTGACGAAGAAGGAAGCCACCGACCCGAGCGAAGGCAGGTCGGAATCGGCGGCCTGCTCGAGCCCGGCCATGAACGCGTCGATGACCTGGCCGTAGCGTTCGAGGGAGAAGATCAGCGTGACGTTGACGCTGATGCCTTCGGCCAGGCACGCGGTTATCGCGGGCAGGCCCTCGACCGTGGCCGGGATCTTGATGAACAGGTTCGGCCGGTCGACCAGCCACCAGAGCTGGCGGGCCTCCGCGATCGTCCGCCCTGTATCCTTCGCGAGGCGCGGGTCCACCTCGATCGAGACCCGGCCGTCGACGCCGGCGGACTCGTCGAAGACCGGCCTGAGCACGTCGCACGCCCACCGGATGTCGAAGGTAGTCAGCATCCGCGAGGCTTCCTCGACGTCGACGCCGCGCAGGGAAAGGTCGTCGAGTTGCTTGTCGTACGCCGCGCCCTTCGCCATCGCGTGCGCGAAGATCGTCGGGTTCGAGGTGACTCCGCGCACGTGATCTTCGGTCACCAGGGCGGTGAGGTTGCCGGTGTTCAGCCGGTCCCTGCTGATGTCGTCGAGCCAGATCGACACGCCCGCGGCGGTCAGCTCGCCGAGAGTGTCGCGTCCGTCGGATGCGGTCATGTCGCTACTCCTTCCCGCCGCGCGCCCGCTGAAGGCTCTGCCTCGCGGCCTGGACCACCCG
Organism: Actinomycetota bacterium; assembly: GCA_027313705.1. Taxonomy (GTDB): domain Bacteria; phylum Actinomycetota; class Actinomycetes; order Streptosporangiales; family Streptosporangiaceae; genus Chersky-822. The sequence continues at coordinate 79,817 of DAHVDE010000037.1, forward strand.
CTCGGGGGTGATGCCGAATTCCTGATATAGCTTCTCGTAAGCGGCCGATGCCCCGAAGTGCTCAAGGCTGATGATCTCACCCGCGTCGCCTACGTACTGCCGCCAGCCGAAGCCGACCCCCGCTTCCACGCTAACCCTGGCCGTGATATGCGGCGGCAGTACCTGGTCGCGGTAGGACTGCTCCTGTTCTTCGAACCACTCGGTGCACGGCATCGACACCACGGACGTGCCAATGCCCTCTCGCTCAAGCTCGGCCCTGGCGGCGAGGGCGATGTGCACCTCGCTGCCGGTGCCGATCAGGATCACCTCAGGCTGCCCGCCAGACGCCCCCGCAATCACGTAACCGCCTCTCGCGGTGCCTTCCGCGCTGCCCGCGCCCGGTGCCCCGCGGTCTACGACCGGGACCTTCTGCCTGGTCAGCAGCAGGCCGACTGGCCTGTCCGCCCGCTCAAGTATCGTCCGCCAGGCGACGGCGGTCTCGTTGGCGTCGGCGGGCCGCACCACGTCAAGACCGGGAATCGACCGTGCCGCCCAGAAGTGCTCGACCGGCTGGTGCGTCGGCCCGTCCTCGCCTAGCCCGATGGAGTCGTGCGTCCAGACGAAGGTCACCGGCAGCTTCATCAGCGCCGCCATCCTGACCGCCGGGCGCATGTAGTCGCTGAAGACGAAGAAGGTGCCGCAGTACGGCCTGGTCAGCCCGTGCAGCGCGATGCCGTTGCAGATGCCGGCCATGCCGAACTCCCTGATGCCGAAGTGCAGGGTACGGCCGTAGGGGCTGCCTGAGAACATCTTGGTCTGGTGCTCGACCGGTATGAAAGAGGGCTCGCCCGTCATCGTGGTGTCGTTGCTGCCGGCCAGGTCGGCCGAGCCGCCCCAGAGCTCAGGCAGGACAGGGGCGAGCGCGTTGAGCACCTTGCCTGAGGCGGACCTGGTCGCCACCGGACCGCCCTCCGCCTTGAACTCGGGGATCGCGCCGGCCCAGCCTGTCGGCAGTTCTCCCGCGCAGAGCCGGTCGAAGAGCGCGCGCCGCTTCTGGCCGGCGGCCGACCAGGCGGCGAAGTGCTCGTCCCATTGCGCGTGCGCGAGCTTCCCGCGACCGGACACTTCCCGCGCCCGGCTGAGCGCCTCGTCCTCAACGGGGAAGGTCACCTCTGGGGCAAAGCCGAGCACCCGCTTGGTGGCCATGACCTCCGGCACGCCAAGCGCCGAGCCGTGGGCCTCGCCGGTGTTCTGCTTGCCTGGGGCAGGCCAGCCGATGATCGTAGAGAGCCCGATGATCGAAGGCCGTCCGGTTTCTGCCTTGGCTGCCTGATATGCGGTGTACAGCGCCTGCACGTCCTCGGTGTAGCCGCCTGGCTGGTGCCAGTCGACCCGCTGGGTGTGCCAGCCGTATGCGGCATACCTGGCCAGCACGTCCTCGGATTTGGCGATCGCCGTGTCGTCTTCGATCGAGATCTTGTTGTCGTCGTAGAGCACGATCAGGTTCCCGAGCCGCTGGTGCGCGGCCAGCGAGCTGACCTCGTGGCTTACGCCTTCCTCGATGTCGCCGTCCGAGGCGATAACGTAAATGTAGTGGTCGAAGACGCTCTGGCCAGGCAGCGCGTCAGGGTCGAGCAGGCCGCGCTCGCGCCTGGCCGCCATGGCCATGCCGACCGCGTTGGTCAGGCCCTGGCCGAGCGGTCCCGTCGTGGTCTCCACCCCCGGCGTGAGGCCGTGCTCAGGGTGTCCTGGCGTGATGCTGCCCCAGGTGCGGTAAGCGCGGAGATCGTCGAGCGTGACACCGTAACCCGACAGGTACAGCTGGATGTACAAGGTAAGGCTGGAATGGCCGCAGGAAAGCACGAACCTGTCCCGGCCCGACCAGTCAGGATCGTTCGGGTCGTGCCGCATGATCCGCTGGTAGAGCAGGTAAGCGGCAGGGGCCAGGCTCATGGCCGTGCCCGGATGGCCAGAACCTGCCTGCTGCACGGCGTCCATCGCCAGTACCCTGATCAGGTCAACCGCCCTGGCGTCGGCAGCCGTCCACTCGAACCCGTTTGCCTCGCTGCTCACAATCACGCACCAGGCCTTTCCCCATCGCGTCATTGACCCAGCACCGACCTTATCGTCAGTCCTGGTCAGAACATGATGCAGTAACGGGTTCAGGCAGATCACCGCGGCATGGCGGATGCGGCATGGCGGATGCGGTCACAAGGGAAGGGCGACCTCTTCGCCTGCCGCAGGCTCGGACCTGGGCTCTGATCTTGGCCCCGGCTCCGGCCCGACGGCATGGCCGCGGTCACGCAGCGCGAAATGCAGCCGCAGCACGGCGATCCAGATTAGCGCCGTGTTGGCGACGTGGAACCAGACGAGCGCGGCGGGCAGGCCGGAGAAATACTGCACGTAGCCGAGGAGGCCCTGAATGCCCACCAGCACCAGCACGACCCGCCCGAGCAGGATGGCGCGGTGCGGCGCAGGCAGGAAATGCAGGCAGGCGACCAGCATGAACGCGATCGTGCCGAGCACCCAGCCGATATCGGCGTGCAACTGGGTCACGCCGGTCAGGGAAAGGAAGTGATAACGCTGGACGTCGGCCGCCCCTGCCAGCGGCCCGCTCCCGGTCACTAGCGTGCCAGCCAGCATCATCACGCTGGTGACTGCGACCAGGATTCGCGACACGAAGATCACCAGCGGCTGGACGAGCGGCTTGGCCTTGCCGGTGCCCTCGTTTATCCGCTGATGCAGCGCGACGGCTGCCGCGAGTACCGGGAGGGTGGCGATGAAGTGCAGCGAGACCCAGAATGGCGCCAGCTTGGTCAGCACGAGGATGCCGCCGATGATCGCCTGGGCGAAGATGCCGGCCGGCTGGGCGGCGGCCAGCCACACCAGGTCCCTGCGGCGCCTGCCGCGCGCGTCGCGGTACAGCCAGGCGGCGATGAAAACCAGGACGGCCACGACCTCGATGGCCCCGGTGGTCAGGCGGTTACCGAACTCTATCCAGCGGTGAATGAGCGGGTCACCGGTCAGGCCGGCCGCGACCAGGCTAGCCGAGGTGCATTTCGGCCAGGTGGTGCAGCCGAGGCCGGATTCGCTCAGCCTGACGGCGCCGCCGGTCCAGATGATGAGCGTCAACATGATGACGCCGGCCAGCGCGATCCTGCGCATGGTGCGCTGCGTCGGGCGAAATCGGTCAAGCACGGCACCCATCGTAGTCATGCCTGGGGCACTTCGGCGGCCCGGTTGCCTGCGCCGAGCGCGGCGCCCGCGGTAGCCGCGGTCACGCAGGCGATGGCCAGCCACTGCCTGAACCCGAGTGCCTGGCCGAGCAGCACCACGCCGACAAGCGCGGCCACCGCTGGTTCCAGGCTCATCCAGATGCCGAACACCCGGGCGGATACCCGGCGCAGCGTCTCGAGCTCGAACCGGTAGGGGATCACCGAGGAAAGCAGTCCGACGGCCACGCCGGTGCCAAGGACGGCGGGCCTGAGCAGCGTCCGGCCGGCGCTGGCCACGGCGGCCGGCGTGATCAGGACCGCGGCCAGGACCATCGCGATGGTCAGGCCGGTGCCACCGGTGAACCTGCGGCCGGTCGACGCGGAAAGCAGGATGTAACAGGCCCAGGTCGCGGCGGCGACGAGCGCGCAGGCCAGGCCGACGAGTGCCGAGCCGTGCAGCGTCGCGCGCAGGGAGGCGGACGTGATCCCCGACGTGCCGAGCAGGGCCACGCCGCTCCCGGCAAGCGCCACCCACGCCAGGTCGAGGCGGCGCCTGGAAGACGCCACCGAGACGCCGAGCGGGCCGAGGAACTCGACGGTGACCGCGATGCCGAGCGGAATCCTGGCGAACGCCTGGTAGATCGAGAAGTTCATCACCGCGAGCGTGAGCCCGAAGCCGGCGACCACGGCGGCGTCCCGCCAGGCCCGGTCCCGCCACAGGCCGAGCATCGCCATGACCGCTGCCCGGCCGCCGAGGCCGGCCAGCACCGCCGCCGCTACCCAGAGCCGCAAGCCGGTCAGGCCCGCCGCGGACACCGTGCCGAACAGGCGGGTGGCGAGGCCGGCCCCGATCTGCACGCTCAGGATCCCGGTCGCGATCAGGAGGGGAGCGGGAACCAGGCGAAGCACGTCGCGCCTGGGAGTGCTCGCGGCAGCTTCAGTACGGGAGGTGAGGGTCAAGTCAGTCCCAGCGGAACGTGCGAGCGGCCAGGCCGATCGCGACGACCGCCCAGGCCGCGAGCACGAGCAGGTCCTTGCCAGGCACTCCGGCACCGTAACGCAGCACCGCGCGCAGCCCGTCCGACATGGCACCCGATGGCAGCGCCAGCAGCACCGGCCTGGCCGCAGGCGGGAACTTGGCCAGCGGGAACAGCACGCCGCCGATGCCAAGCAGCACCAGGTACGCCAGGTTGGCCGCGGCGAGCACGGCTTCCGCCCTGATCGTTCCTGCCAGCAGCATGGCCAGCCCGCAGAACGCTGCACTGCCCGCGATCAGCACGGCAAGCGCGGAGAACACCGACGTGACGCTGACCACAGGGTGCCAGCCGAGCAGCAAGCTGACCGCCACAATCAGCACGACCTGGCCGGCTTCCACCGCGAGCACCAGCGCGGCCTTGGCCGCGATCAGGCCAGCCCGCGACAGCGGAGTCGCGCCGAGCCGCTTGAGCACGCCGTACCTGCGCTCGAAGGCGGTGCCGATAGCGAGGCTGGTGAACGAGGTCGACAGCACGGCAAGCGCGAGGATTCCAGGGGCGATGAAACCGATTCTCGCGCCACGCCCGACGCTGATCAGGGACTCGGAACTGAACACCACGAGCAGCAGCATCGGGATGATGAGGGTGAGCAGGAGTTGCTCGCCGTTGCGGAAAAGGATCTTGAGTTCCAGGCCAGCTTGCGCGGCGATCATTTTCGGCAGCGGCGCCGCGCCAGGAGCCGGGGCCGGCCAGTCCGTCATGATCTCAGATCCCGTCCGGTCAGCTCGAGGAACACGTCCTCGAGAGTCTTGCCGTCGAACCGCAGGTTCCTGGCCAGCACGCCCTGTTCCGCGCACCAGGCCGTCACGGTCGCGATTACCTGCGGGTCCACGCCGCCTGGCAGCTCGATCAGGTAGTGCCCGGCCGGCGATTCCTTGGTCACGCTGTCCGGCGGGAGCGCGGCCAGCAGGCCGGCGGTGTCGAGCGCGGGGTCGGCCGCGAACCTGAGCTGGCCATGCGAGCCGGTCAGTTCGGCCGTGGTGCCTTCGGCGACCAGCCTGCCCTGGTCAACGATCGCCACGTAGTCGGCGAGCCGCTCGGCCTCTTCCAGGTAATGCGTGGTCAAGATGATCGTGGTGCCGCTTGCCCGCAGGCCGGTGATGAGGTCCCAGGTGGCGTGCCTGGCCTGCGGGTCAAGCCCGGCCGTCGGCTCGTCGAGGAAGACAAGCTCGGGGCGGCCGATGATCGCCGCAGCCAGCGACAGCCGCTGCTGCTGGCCGCCTGACAGCCGGCGGTACGCGGTCCGCGCCGACTCGGTAAGGCCAAGCCGGTCCATCAGCTTCGCCGGGTCGAGCGGACTGGCGTAGAAGCTGGCCATGACCTTCAGGTAGTCGCTGGCCCTGGCCATGGAAGGGATGCCGCCTGATTGCGGCATCACCCCGACCCTTGACCGCAGCGCCCGGCCGTCACGCTGCGGGTCGAGCCCGAGGACGCGCACCGTGCCCTCGTCCGGGCGCAGGTAGCCCTCGCAGATCTCGACCGTGGTGGTCTTGCCCGCGCCGTTCGGGCCGAGCACGGCGGTGACCTGGCCCCTGCTCGCCCGCATGGAAAGCCCGCGCACCGCCCTGGTACGCCCGTAACTCTTGACCAGGCCAGTGATTTCTACGGCCGGCACATCGTTCACGCACGCGAGTCTAGGGGGAAGGCTGGCGTGGCTAACGCCAGGTGCGGGTTAGCCCGGGTGCGGGCTGCCGCAAGTAGGGGCTAGCACAGTAGGGGCTAGCACAGTAGGCGATGCCTGTAGTGAGGTATATATGGTTGCTTGCTCCGGTCATCGCTAGGCCCGAGGAGTTCTGATGACGCGGGTGTTGTGGGACGAGGATGGCTTGGTGCGCCGTGCGCTTTCGGCGATCGTCCGCGATCCGCAGCTAGGCGAGACGGCGCTGTCTCACCCGCAGATGATGACGAACTTGCTCAAGGACCTGCTGCCCGACTCGCCGCGCGAGTCGGCGGTGCTGATCGCGGCCGCGCAGTCCGGGCTGCCCGAGGTGCTGAGGACCCATCTGGCCGACGGCCTTGACCTCGGCACGGCGTCTCGGCTGACGGCCGGCTGGTTCGCCAAGCGGATGCCGTTCACCAGGGACGCCTGCAGCTGGGCGGTCAGCGAGATCGCCGTCGCGCTCGGCGCCGATCCATCGGTACTGGCGCAGAGCACCCTGCCAGATACCCAGCCGTACTCGGTGAGCCTGGCCGACGACGACCACGAGCAGGAAGATACCGGGGTCGTGATCGGCTGGGGCGACAACGACGAGGGCGAGATCGCGGTGCCGCGCGGGCTCGACAGCGTCATCGCGCTGGCGGCGGGCTGGTATCACAGCCTCGCGGTCACCGGAGCGGGCCGGGTCATCGCCTGGGGCAGCAATGCCAGCGGCCTGACCGATGTCCCGCCAGGCCTGCCTGACGTCACCGCCGTATCCGCCGGCCGCTATCACAGCCTCGCGCTCACTGCCGCGGGGACCGTGGTCGCCTGGGGCGGCAACGGCTTCGGCCAGTGCTCGGTGCCCGCCGGCCTGTCCGGGGTGACGGCGGTCTCCGCCGGAGCCGACCATAGCCTCGCGGTAGCTGACGGGCTGGTTCTCGCCTGGGGCGGCGACGGCTCAGGACAGATCAACGTGCCCGCTGACCTGCCGCAGGTCACCGCGGTAGCGGCCGGCGCCTGGCACAGCCTGGCGCTGACCAGGCAGGGAACTGTCGTCGGCTGGGGACTCAACGACTTTGGCGAGGCCTCCGTGCCCGCCGGCCTGACCGACGTGGTCGCGATCACGGCCGGGGTCAATCAGTCGGCGGCGGTCAGGTCCGACGGCACCGTCGTGGCCTGGGGCAACGACGAGTACGGAGTCACCGGTGTTCCCGCTGACCTGGCCGGCGTGGTCGCGATCTCTGGCACTGGCACGCATTGCCTGGCCCTGACCTCGGCAGGCCTCGTCTTCGGCTGGGGCAGCAACGACTGCGGCGAGTCCGACGTGCCGGACATCCTTTCCGAAGTGACCTTGCTCGCCGCGGGCTACGGGCACAGCCTGGCGGTCATGCCTGACTGGGCCCGCTGACGAACTCGGCCAGCCGCGCGGACTGGTCCAGGCGGCTCGGCTCGTGAATGTACATCATGTGGCCGGACTCGTAGCAGGCGAATTCGACGTTGCGCTCAAGTTCCGGCGGAATCGCCAGGTGCGCGAAGTCACGCTGCGCGGCGAAGTACGGTGTCGCCGCGTCGTAATATCCGCAGGCGACGTGCACGCGCAGGTGCGGGTTGACCCTGATCGCCTCGGCCAGCTTGTCGAGCACGTACAGGTGCTGTGCCTCGAATTCCTTGTACGACCACGGGTTCACCCGGTCGGTCAGCACCTCGTAGAGCAGGTCGCTGGAGTAACCTAGCTCGGCGCGCACGTAATGATTGAGCGCGGTCGCGTAAGGCCCCATGATCGCGTCGATCGACGGGTCGCTGGTCCACATCTCGCGGCCGTAGTCGCTGTCCCAGCCGAGGAACCTGCCGTCGATGCGCCCGACGGTGCGATGCTGGTCACGCAGCAACTCGGTCAGGAACCTGATGTGCTCGGGCCGCAGGTTCACCGCGTCTACGTACTGCGGCGACAGCCCGGTCAGCGAGGCGATCCTGGCGACAGCGGCCGCCCGCTCTTCCTGGGTGGCCCGCGAGCCAAGGGCGAGCACGCGCTGGTACTCGCCCGCCGCGTACTCCTCCGCCTCGTCGAGCACCTCGCGCAGCGGCCGGTCACCGAGCTTGCCGTGGTAATGCGCGATCGCGGCGTAGGTCGGCAGGTAGTTGACGTACGGATCGTCGTTGCCTGGCGTGAACATGATCGATCCGCCGTCGAGGAAGGTCGAAAGCAGGATCAGCCCGTTCAGGTAAAGGCCGGCTCGTTCTTGCAGGTGCCTGGCGATCGCCGCCGCTCGCGTCGTGCCGTAAGACTCGCCGCACAGGTACTTGGGCGACATCCAGCGGCCGTTGCGCGTCGTCCACAGCCTGATCACCTCGGCGACCGACTCGACGTCGCCGCCGTACCCGTGAAAGCCGGCCGGCTTCTCGCCTTGCACCGCACGGGAGAACCCGGTGGAGACCGGGTCTATGAACACCAGATCGGATTGCCTGAGCAAGGTCTCCTGGTTGTCGGCGATGCCGTAGGGCGGCGGTGCCAGCGCCCCCGCATCGCCCATGACCACCCGGCGCGGCCCGAGCAGCCCGAGGTGCAGCCAGACGCTCGACGAGCCGGGACCGCCGTTGAACGCGAAAGTAACCGGCCGGTCTGCCTGCTCGCCTTCCAGCACGTAGGACGTGATGAAGACCTCGGCCTTGGGCTCGGCTCCGTCGTACTTGTCGTCGGTGTTGCCCTCGGCCCGCAGCACGATCCGGCCGCAGGTCGCGGTGTACCGCAGTTCCCTGCCATCGGCCCTGATCGAGTGCCTGGTGCTGACCAGGTCATCGGCCGGAGCTGGCTTCGCCGGCTCCGGCTTTGCTTGTGCTGGCTTGGCTGCGGTTTCCGCTGGCTTCTCCTCAGGCATGATCGGATGCTAGCCGGTGCCCGTCCTGCCGCGTCCGCCGAGTCAGGCGGACGCGGCAGTGACCAGCGCCAGGAACAGCGCCTGCTGGCTGCCCGCTTCCGGATGCCACTGCACGCCGATCGCGAACGGGTGGGACCCGAGCTCGAATGCCTCGATCAGGCCGTCGTCTGCCCAGGCGGTGGCAGTCAGCCTGCTGGCTAGCCGGTCGACGCCCTGATGATGGTGCGTCGGCACAGCCACGGGGCCTGGCCCGAGTATGGCGGCCAGGCTGCCCGCCTCGCCGACGACCACCTTGTGCTCGCCGTACCCGCCGCGGACAGGGGAGTGCTCGTCGTGACCAAGCACGTCGGGCAGGTGCTGCAGCAAGGTACCGCCGAGCGCGATGTTCATGAGCTGCATGCCGCGGCAGATCCCGAGCACCGGCTTGCCCGCGTCGAGCGCGGCACGGAACAGGGCAAGCTCGGCGGCGTCGCGCTCCGGCCTGATGACCGTCGTGTGCGGGCCTGGCTGCTGGCCGTAATGCTCGGGATGCACGTCGGGTCCGCCGGAGATGATCAGCCCGTCCAGGCCGCTCAGCGCCGCCTCGATGCCTGGCACTGGCGGCAGCAGCACGGGCACGCCGCCGGCCGCGGCCACTTCGTTGACGTAGGTCTGGGGAAGCAAGGTCGCGTGCTGCTCCCACTGCCGCCAGGTCGCTGACTCGCTGTAGGCGGTAATGCCGATGACGGGGGGTGCCACCGTTTCCTCCTGTGTTGACTTTTCCCCTCCTGCGCTCTTCGGGGGCGCGCCTGAGGGCTACAAGGGCGTCACGTAGGCGCCGGCGATACCGCCGTCGACCAGGAACTGCGACGCGGTGATGAACGAGGAGTCATCACTTGCCAGGAACGCTACGGCGGCCGCTATTTCTTCCGGTTCGGCGAAACGTCCCATCGGCACGTGCACCAGGCGCCTGGCCGCCCGCTCCGGGTCCTTGGCGAACAGTTCCCGCAGCAGCGGGGTGTTGACCGGCCCTGGGCAGAGCGCGTTCACCCTGATGCCCTCGCGGGCGAACTGCACCCCGAGTTCCCTGCTCATCGCGAGCACGCCGCCCTTGGATGCGGTGTAGGAAATCTGCGAGGTCGCCGCGCCGAGCACGGCCACGAACGACGCGGTGTTGATGATCGAGCCCTTGCCCGCCGCCTGCATGTGCGGGATCACGTACTTGCAGCACAGGTACACCGAGGTCAGGTTGATTTCCTGTACCCGCCGCCAGGCGTCGATGCCGGTAGTCAGGATCGAGTCGTCGTCAGGTGGCGAGATGCCCGCGTTGTTGAATGCGATGTCGATCCGCCCGTACTCGGCCGCCACATTGTCGAACAGCCGCCTGACGTCGTCTTCTTCGGCCACGTCGGCCCGCACGAACCTCCCGCCGACCTCGGCGGCGGCCGCCGCTCCAGCCGGCTCGTCGATGTCGACAGCCACGACCCTGGCGCCTTCTGCGGCCAGCCGCCTGGCACTGGCCAGCCCGATACCGCTGCCTGCCCCGGTAATGACAGCGACCCGGTCTTGCAAGCGCATGGAACCCCCAAATGTGTGTGATGCTGCGCGTGATGCGCGGTTTAGTCAGTTGCCATTACTAAGTTGCCATTAGTAGGTTGCCATTAGTCAGATGCCATGAAGACGTTCTTGACCTCGGTGAACGCGTCGAGCGCATCGGGCCCGAGCTCCCTGCCGAGACCCGATTGCTTGAACCCGCCGAACGGAGTCCAGTAACGCACCGACGAGTGCGAGTTCACCGACAGGTTCCCGGCCTCGACCCCGCGCGACACCCGGATGGCGCGGCCGAGATCACGGGTCCAGATGGATCCGGACAGCCCGTAGGGCGTGTCGTTGGCCAGTTCGACCGCCTGCGCCTCGTCGCTGAACGGCGTCACGGTCACCACCGGCCCGAAGATCTCCTCCCGGTACGCCCGGTCGGTGAAGCTGACCGGCGCGAGCACCGTCGGGGGATACCAGTAACCAGGCCCGGCCTGCTGATGCCCGGCAAAGGCGACCGGCGATCCTTCCGGCACGTAGGAGGCGACATGCGCGCGATGCCCGGCCGAGATAAGCGGCCCCATCTCGGTGTCAGGCGAAGCGGGGTCGCCCACCCTGACGCCCTTGACCGCTGGCTCGAGTAGTTCCATGAATCGTTCGAATGCCGATTTTTCTACCAGAATTCTCGAACGAGCGCAGCAATCCTGGCCGGCGTTGTCGAAGACGGCGTAAGGCGCCGTTGCCGCGGCCCGCTCCAGGTCGGAGTCGGCGAACACTATGTTCGCGCTCTTGCCGCCTAGCTCGAGCGTGAGCCGCTTGACCTGCTGCGCGCAGCCGGTCATGACCTGCTTGCCGACCTGGGTGGAGCCGGTGAACACGATTTTCCTGACGCCGGGGTGATCGACCAGGCGCTGGCCCACGACGGAACCCTTGCCAGGGAGCACCTGGAACACCCCCTCAGGCAGGCCGGCCTCGAGGGCAAGCTGGCCGACCCTGATCGCGGTCAGCGGCGTCAGCTCGGCCGGCTTGGCGATGACCGCGTTGCCCGCCGCGAGCGCGGGGGCCAGCCCCCAGGAAAGTATCGGCATCGGGAAGTTCCACGGCACGATCAGCCCGACGACGCCGAGCGGCTCGTTGAACGTGACATCGAGGCCGCCCGCGACAGGGATCTGCTTGCCCGTGAGGCGCTCGGGGGCGGCGGCGTAGTACGCGATGACGTCCCTGAGCTGGCCGGCCTCCCAGCGGGCGGCACTGACCGGGTGGCCGGAGTTGGCCACCTCGAGTTGGGCGAGTTCCTCGCCGGCCGCGTCGACGGCGGCGGCGAAGGCGCGCAGCAGCCTGGCGCGGTCGCCAGGCGCGACCGCTCGCCAGGAGCGCTGTGCCGACCTGGCTCGTTCGATCGCGGCGTCCGTCTCCTCCGCCGAGGTGCCTGGAACCGTGGTCACCGGCTGCTCGGTGGCAGGGTTAAGCACGGTATAGCTGGACATTGTTCTCCTTTGGCGTGTCTGGCTCTGCCTACAGGCGCTCGAAGCCGCGGCGCAGCTCCCAGTCGGTCACCGCGGCGTCGAAGGCCGCTAGCTCGACCCTCGCGTAGTTCGCGTAGTGGGCCTGGACCTGGGTGCCGAAAGCGGTCGCGGCAAGCTCGCTTTCCTCCCACAGGGCCAGCGCATCCCGCAGCGTGTGCGGGACCTTAGGGCCTTCGTCGGCGTAGGCATTGCCGGCGAAGGCGGGTTCCAGCGGCAGCTCGCTGTCGATGCCGTGCAGGCCAGCCGCGATCATGGCCGCGGCCGCGAGGTAAGGATTCACGTCGCCTCCTGGCGTGCGGTTCTCCACCCGCAGCGCCTGGCCGTGCCCGACCAGGCGCAGTGCGCAGGTGCGGTTGTCCTCGCCCCAGCGGACGGCGGTCGGCGCGAAACTACCTGGCACGAAGCGCTTGTATGAGTTGATGTTGGGCGCATAGGCCAGCGTGAGGTCGCGGAGCGCGGCTAGCTGGCCGGCCAGGAAGTGCTCGCCGAGCCTGGACAGGCCGTGCTTGCCCTCGCCCGCCAGGATCGGCTGGCCGTCCTGGCGGGCCCGCAGGGACAGGTGGATGTGGCAGGAGTTGCCCTCGCGGAGATTGGGCTTGGCCATGAAGGTGAGCGACATGCCTTCCTGGGCGGCGATCTCCTTGGCACCCGTTTTGTAGATCGAGTGATTGTCGCAGGTGGTGAGCACATCGCTGTAACGGAAGGCGATCTCGTGCTGGCCGAGGTTGCATTCGCCCTTGGCCGACTCCACATACATTCCCGCGCCGCTCATGCCGCCGGTGATCCGGCGCAGCAGCGGGTCGATCCGCGAGGTGCCGAGTATCGAGTAGTCGACGTTGTACTGGTTGGCAGGGACCAGGCTGGCGTAACTCTTGTCCGCGGCCTGCTCGTAGCTGTCCTTGAAAACGATGAACTCCAGTTCGGTGCCCGCCAGCGCGATCCAGCCGCGCTCGGCCAGTCGCGCGACCTGTGCCTGGAGTATCTGACGTGGCGAGGCGACCACGGGGGTGCCGTCCAGCCAGGTGAGGTCGGCGAGCACCAGGGCGGTGGCGGGCAGCCACGGCACGCGGCGCAGGGTCGGCAGGTCGGGCTTCAGCACGAAGTCCCCGTAACCCCGTTCCCACGAGGACATCTCGTAGCCTTGAACGGTGTTCATGTCCACGTCAACTGCCAGGAGGTAGTTACAACCCTCGGCGTGATGTGGGATGACCTCGTCGAAGAAGTACTCCGCCGACAGGCGCTTGCCCTGCAGCCGTCCTTGCATGTCGGTGAAGGCGAGGATCACCGTGTCGATCTCGCCCGCGTCGACGCCGGCTTGCAGTTGCGCTGTGCTGAGCATCCCAGGTCGCGGGTACGTGCTCAGGCCGTGGCTGTCCGTCATGTCGCCCTTTCCAGCTCTCGCTAGCTCGCTAGCTCACGTTCGATCGCGGCCAGTTCCTCGGCGCTGCCCTGGACCTTAGGCCCGGTGAACCAGTTGCGCGCCGACGCCAGCCAGTAGATTCCCGCGTAGCCGATGACCACGACGACCGCCACGACGGCGTAGTTGAAAGTGTCGAGGTCGAGGGTGCCTCCGCTGAACACAGGACCGAACTGCGGCAGCATGAACAAGATCGTGATGAAGGCCACCCAGACCACAGAGATCCAGCCGATCGGCGCGCTCCACCTGCCGAGGCTCCACGGTCCTGGCACGAACCTCGGGCCCTGGAGCCTGCGCAGCAGGGTCGGCAGCACATAGGCGATGTAGAGGCCGATCACCGCGATCGAGGTGACGGCGCCGTAGGCCACTCCGTTCCACAGGTAGGGGAGGCCGAGTACCAGCGCGCCGGCGACTGCCAGCCAGATCGCGTTGGTCGGAGTCCTGGTGCGGTGGTTCACCCGATGCCAGATCCTTGACCCTGGCAGCGCGCCGTCACGCGAGAATGCGTAGATCATCCGCGAGTTAGCGGTCACCGAGGACATGCCGCAGAACAACTGGGCGCCGATCGCGACAAGCAGCAGCAGTTTCGCCCCGGTCGAGCCGAGAGCGTCCAGCCACACCTGCGCCGGGGCGGCGCTGCCCTGTGCCGCCTCGCCGAGGTACAGCTTGCCGCCGATCGGCCCCTGGATCGCGAACACCATGCCGACGAGCAGTAGCCAGCCGGCCACCAGCGAGACCACGATCGACATGACGATGCCGCGCGGGCCCGCGGTGGACGCCTTGTGCGTCTCCTCGGTCAGGTGCGCGGAGGCGTCATAGCCGGTGAAGGTGTACTGGGCGGTGAGCAGGCCGACGGGGACGATGTACCACCAGCCGACGTTCAGGCCGCTGCCGTTGAACAGGCCGGTGAAAACGTCCTTGGCCGGGAGGTGGTGAGTCGGGAGGAACGCCACCATGCACACGATGATCAGCACGCCGATGATGTGCCACCAGACGCTGATGTCGTTGAGCAGTGCCACCAGCCTGATCCCGAACTGGTTGAGCAGGCCGTGCACGAGCAGCACGACCGCGAAGATCACGATGGTCTCCCAGTGGGCTTCGCCCATGCCGAACGTCAGGTTCAGGAATGCGTTGATGAAGAACGCCGCGCCGAAGTCGATGCCCGCCGTGACCGCGACCTGCCCGATGAAGTTGAACCAGCCAGTGAACCACGACCAGGCGGCGCCGTGGCTCGGGGCCAGCTTGGCCGCCCAGTAGTACAGGCCGCCAGCCGTCGGATAACTCGAGCAGACTTCTGCCATCGCCAGGCCGACGAACAGCGTCATGACGCCGACGCCGAGCCAGCCCCACACGATGACGGCGGGGCCGCCGAGATCCATGCCAAAGTAGAAGAGAGTCAGGCAACCTGACAGGATCGAGATGATCGTGAAGGAGACGGCGAAGTTCGAGAAACCTGACATCCGCCGCACGAGTTCCTGGGCATAGCCGAGCCTGTGCAGGGTTTCCTCGTCGCTGAGCGCGGCGGGGGGCGCTTGATCGTTGACAGCCACTACGTGCTCCTTGCGTCGGAGACTGGTCGGCTCGGCGGTCAGGCCTGGCGCCGTTGGGGGCTGGCCGCAGTTGAGCTTTAATGGTCTAATAACAGACCAATTGAGGGCCTGGCAAGGTCTGAAGTCAAGAGGTCAGGGCGAAGAACTTCGTAAAAGTTCATGAAGCAGGAGTTCTACTGGGGAGAGGCGGCGGCGTGGGCGGCGGCATGGGCGGCGGCGCGAGCGCGGGCGGTGGCCCGGGTGGCGGCGTGGGGAGCGGGGGTGACCTGACCGCCCTGCTGCGCCCGGTTCGCGAGGGCAATGCCTTCGAGGAGACCGTCGAGCGGCTGCTGACGATCATCAAGCTCGGGCTGGTCGCGCCGGGAAGCCGGCTGCCGCCTGAGCGCGAGCTCTCGGCCCAGCTCGGTGTCAGCCGGCTGACGCTGCGGGATGCGATCAGCGAACTGCACAAGGCCGGCTACGTCGAACCCAGGCGCGGCCGTACCGGCGGCACCTTCGTGACCTATACAAGGCCGGCCCCGAGCGTCAGCGAGATCCGCAGGCTGGCGGCGGAGAACGGCCAGGGCCTGACCGACGCACTGACGTTCAGGTTCGCCGTGGAGACCGGCGCGGCCGACACCCTCGCGCAGCATTTCCCCGGCTGCGCCGCCGCGGCGGGCTGCCTGAAGCGGCAGGTGCTGCTCGCCAGGCTGGCCGAGGTGAACGCGGCCAGCCTGGCTGACTACCGGCGCCTCGACACGCTGTTCCACTTGTCGATCGCCGAACTGACCGGGTCGAGCTTGCTGGCAATGGCCTGCACGGACGCCAGGATGCGGCTGAACGACCTGCTGAACGCGATTCCCGTGCTCAAGCCGAACATCACCCACACGGCGGGCCAGCACGCCGCGATCGTGGCGGCGATCCTGGCGGGCGACCCTGACCAGGCACGCGCCGCCGTGGGCGAGCATCTGGCCGGAACCGGAGCCTTGCTGCGCGGTTTCCTCGGCTAACTCAGCTGCGATGAGACGGGCAGCGATGGCGCGGCGCGCGATGGTCGCTCAGGGCGTGAGCTCGCGGCGGCGGGCAAGTGACGTCCGCGCGGTGAGCTGCACGGGGGAGTCTTAGCGCAGCGTTTTTTCCACGGCGGCTGCGGCGAGACGCGGATCGGCGGCCAGCGCGGCGTGCTGGTCCTGATGCCGCAGCAGGGCCAGCATCGCGTTTGCTGATCGGGCCGGCGGTGGTCTCGTGGCCGGCGACGAGCAGCAGCACTCAGGTGGCGATCAGTTCGTCGGTGGTCAGCCGCTCGCCCTCGTCACGAGCACCACGAGGTGGCCGTCAAGCTCACTGAACTGCGAGGCCTCGCGGAACGTGGCATAGAGCGGGCAGGGACCGGTGATCACGGCCGGATCGGCCAGGCTCATCAGGTCGGCCAGGCCTGGCGCTGAGGTCACGTGCTGGCCTGGACTGCCCGCAGGCCGATCGGGTTCTGGTAAGGCAACGCGGCGGCGCAGGCCACCCCGATCGGAGCGATCACCTCGATGACCTCGGCGGCGAGTGCCTCGTCGTGCCATGGCCTGGCCGCGGCCTTATCGGTGCGATCCTCGATGTCGACGAGCAGCGCGGCGCCCTTCTCGCTCGGCGTGCCTTCATCTGTCAGCAGGCCGCGCCCGGACATCCGGCTGACCGCCGCGTCCCACTCGTCGTCCGTCCAGCCCCTGACCGGCTGCATCATTGCCCGCGGCCGTTTCGAGTCGCCGAGGGTCAGGACTTCGCAGCCGTCGATGTCCGCGGCTAGCAGTGCGGCGAAGTGCCCGTCACCGCGGTGCTCGCGGAGCAGCGTGGCGCCATGCCACAGCCTGGCGAGCGGCTCGTCTGGCATGGCGAGCGCGGCGTTCGCGCCGCCGAGCACCCGGCCCGCGTAGTCGATCCCGCCGAGTGCCTTGCCAAGCAGGTCGCCTGCCCGCGCCACCTCGGCGTCGAGCCCGGCGAGCAGCCGCCTGAGCGCGGCGACGGCTCCCGCTTCCCTGGCAGCCAGCGCTCGCTCCGGCGTGATCAGGTCCCAGACGCCTGGCAGCGCCCGTTTTACCATGGAAGGCGCGAAGTTGTAGAAGGAGGCAATGACCGGAGCGGCGTCGACCCGGCCGAGCGGTGCCGACCGTCCAGCGAAGTAGCCGCGCCAGAAGCCGCGCAGGCCTGCCGCCTCGAAGGCGGACTTGCCCTCGTCAGTGAAGTACGTGACGGCGTGGACGGGCTCAAGCAAAGTCCAGATCCGCCGTGCTGCCCCGGCTGCCTTACTGTCATCCGTCATCGCGACTCCTTCTGGTACCGGCTATCCGACATTATGCGCAACCCGGCTCCTGCGGTCGGCGGGGGCACGTGCCGTTGCTGGTCACAGCGGCGATGGGGCGGAAGGGGCGGGGTGGCTTGCTGGCCGGGAACTATTTACGGCACAATGATGTTATGAAAAACATGGGACAGCCGCAGCGGCACGACGCCACCTGGGCGAAGGACCCTGAGCGCGCGGTAAGCGCCACGGGTGCCGAGCAGGGTACGCGTGCGCGCATTGCCCGGCTGATCCTGGAGAACGGCCCGGTCAGCGCGGCGGCGCTTGGCAGCACGCTCGGCCTGACGCCGGCCGCGGTCAGGCGGCACCTGGATCATCTGCTTGATGGCGGCATGATCGAGAGCCGAACCGCCCGGGTGTACGGCAACCGGGGACGGGGCAGGCCAGCGCGAGTGTTCGCGATCACGGACGTCGGCCGCAGCGCCTTCGAGCACGCCTATGACGACCTGGCGACGAGTGCCCTGCGGTTCATCGCCGAGCGCGTCGGCGAAGCGGCGGTGTCCGAGTTCGCCAGGCGCCAGGTGGCCGAGCTGGAACGCAAGTACCGGCCAGCCGTCGATGCCGCGCCAGCAGGAGGTAAAGTCAGGGCGCTCGCCGAGGCGCTGTCGGCAGACGGCTACGCGGCTTCCGCGAACGCGGTGCGCACCAGTCAGGGAACCGCCCTGGCAGGGGAGCAGCTTTGCCAGCATCATTGCCCGGTCGCGCATGTCGCGGCCGAGTACCCGCAGCTATGCGAGGCAGAAACAGAAGCGTTCTGGCGCTTGCTCGGCACGCCTGTGCAGCGCCTGGCCACCATCGCCCACGGCGATGGTGTGTGCACCACCCATATCACCGCAGCATCACTGCGGGAAGATTCGGCGATGACTTCCCGCAGATTCCATACACAGGTCGGAGGCCAGTCCGCATGACAACTACCGCCCGCCCAGAGCTCGAAGGCATGGACCGCTACAAGTTCGGCTGGGCCGACGCGGACGTCGCGGGCGCGAGCGCGCGCCGCGGCCTGTCCGAGGAGGTAGTACGCGACATCTCGGCCAAGAAGAACGAGCCGGAATGGATGCTCAGGCTGCGCCTGCGCGGTCTCGAGCTGTTCAACCGCAAGCCGATGCCCAGCTGGGGTTCTGACCTGTCCGGCATCGACTTCGACAACATCAAGTACTTCGTACGCTCGACCGAGAAGCAGGCCGCGAGCTGGGATGACCTGCCCGCCGACATTAAGAGCACGTACGACAAGCTCGGCATACCAGAAGCCGAGAAAGCCAGGCTGATCGCCGGCGTGGCCGCGCAATACGAGTCAGAGGTCGTATACCATAAGATTCGCGGCGATCTTGAAGAAAAGGGCGTCGTTTTCCTGGACACCGACACGGCGCTGAAAGAGCGTCCTGAGCTGTTCAAGGAGTATTTCGCGACGGTGATCCCGGTCGGTGACAACAAGTTCGCCGCGCTGAACACGGCGGTATGGTCCGGGGGATCCTTTATCTACGTGCCGAAGGGCGTGCACGTGGAGATACCGCTCCAAGCTTACTTCCGCATCAACACCGAGAACATGGGCCAGTTCGAGCGGACCATGATCATCGTGGACGAGGATGCCTACGTGCATTACGTGGAAGGCTGCACGGCGCCGATCTACTCCTCTGACTCGCTGCACTCGGCGGTGGTCGAGATCATCGTGAAGAAGGGCGCCCGCTGCCGATACACCACGATCCAGAACTGGTCGAATAACGTCTACAACCTCGTCACCAAGCGCGCGGTGGCCCAGGCGGGGGCGACGATGGAGTGGATCGACGGCAACATCGGCTCCAAGGTCACGATGAAGTACCCGGCCGTCTACCTGATGGGCGAGCATGCCAGGGGCGAGACTCTGTCTGTCGCCTTCGCCGGCGAGGGCCAGCACCAGGACGCGGGCGCGAAGATGGTGCACATGGCACCGAATACCTCGTCGACGATCGTGTCCAAGTCGGTAGCCAGGGGCGGCGGGCGCACGTCCTACCGCGGCCTGGTCCAGGTGGCGGAGGGTGCCGAGCACTCCAAGTCCACGGTCAAGTGCGATGCGCTGCTAGTCGACACGGTGAGCCGCAGCGACACGTACCCGTACGTGGACGTGCGCGAGGACGACGTGGAAATGGGGCACGAGGCGACGGTCTCGAAGATCTCCGATGACCAGCTGTTCTACCTGATGAGCAGGGGCATGACCGAGGACGAGGCGATGGCGACGATCGTGCGCGGCTTCGTCGAGCCCATCGCGCGGGAACTGCCGATGGAATACGCGCTGGAACTCAACCGGCTGATCGAGCTTCAGATGGAAGGGGCGGTCGGCTGATGAGTTTCGAGGTTCCCACCGGGCGTGAAGAGGCCTGGCGGTTTACGCCGCTGCGCCGGCTTCGGGGGCTGCACGGCGACGCGCCGTTTGATCTCGGCAAGATAGTGACGGCCGCCAAGGCCGATCCTGGAGTCGCCGTCATGCATCCGCACCATGGCGACCTGAGGAACGGCTCCGCCTTCCTGCCTCAAGACCGGGTGAGCGCCAGGGCATTCGACTCGTTCGAAGAAGCGACGGCCGTGTCGGTTCCTGCCGGGCTCACCGCTTCGCAGCCCGTGATGATCAGCCTTCGCGGGGAGTCGGCTGAGCATGCGGCGGCTGCGCACACACTCGTCGAGGTGGGGGCGAACGCCTCTGCTGTCGTCGTGCTCGAGTACTCAGGGTCGGCGACGCTGGCCGACAATGTGGAGTTCGTGGTTGGCGAGGGCGCGTCGCTGAGCGTGGTCAGCCTGCAGGACTGGGATGACGATGCGGTGCACTTGTCGCATCACGCGGCTGTCGTCGGGAAGGACGCGACCTTCTTCCATACTGCTGTATCGCTCGGCGGGTCCGTGGTGCGGCTGGCGCCGTCGGTCAGGTACGCGGGGCCAGGCGGTAATGCCGAGTTGCGCGGGGTGTACTTCGCTGACGCCGGCCAGCATCTTGAGCACCGGCTTTTCATCGACCACAACGAGCCGAACTGCCGGAGCCGTGTCACCTACAAGGGAGCACTGCAAGGTAACGGGGCGCACGCGGTGTGGATCGGTGACGTGATGATCCGCCCCGAAGCCACCGGAACCGACTCTTACGAGGCCAACAGGAACCTGGTGCTTACCGACGGCACGCGAGTGGACTCCGTGCCGAACCTGGAGATCTCGACCGGGGAAGTGGTGCGGGCCGGGCACGCGAGCACCAGCGGCAGGCTCGAGGACGAGTACTTGTTCTACCTGATGGCACGCGGGATTTCCGCACTTGAAGCCCGGCGCCTTGTGATCAGGGGTTTCTTCGGCGAACTGGTCGGCCAGCTCGCGGTGCCAGAACTCGCCGACCAGGTGATGACCGCCATCGGGGGCAAGCTCGAGAAGGGCTTGTCATGACCGAGTTCTTCCGTGCCTGCGCGGCCAGGGACGTTCCCGATCTGGGGACCTTCGCCGTGGAACTGAACGGCGTGCCGCTGGTGCTGGTCAAGAGCCAGGGGGAGATCTTCGCGCTTGACGAGTTCTGCACGCACGAGGACGTGTCGCTGGCGGACGGCGAGGTCTACGACCACACGGTCGAGTGCTGGCTGCACGGTTCCTGTTTCGACCTGCGCACCGGCAAGCCGACCGGACCGCCGGCGACCAAGCCGCTCAGTACCTACCAAGTCCGGGTCGATGGCGACGATGTCTTCGTCGGCCTGCCCGCGAGCTAACAGACCAGGAGAGAGTGAATGTCCACGCTTGAGATCCGTGACCTGCATGTTTCCGTGGCGGGGCAGGGAGATGAAGCCCGCGAGATCCTGCGCGGGGTCGACCTGACCGTAGACTCGGCGCAGACCCACGCGATCATGGGACCGAATGGCTCAGGCAAGTCCACGCTGGCCTACTCGATCGCCGGGCACCCCAAGTACCAGGTCACCAGCGGCGCCATCACCCTGGACGGCGAGGACGTGCTGGCGATGAGCGTGGACGCCAGGGCCAGGGCAGGCCTGTTCCTCGCCATGCAGTACCCGGTCGAGGTACCGGGAGTCACCGTGTCGAACTTCCTGCGCACCGCGGTCACCGCCGTGCGCGGCGAGGCGCCGAAGCTGCGCGAGTTCGTCAAAGAGCTGAACGGCACCATGAAGGGCTTGTCCATCGATCCGGTGTTCGCCCAGCGTAACCTCAACGAGGGCTTCTCCGGCGGGGAGAAGAAGCGGCACGAGATCCTTCAGCTTCAGTTGCTCAACCCGAAGATCGCGATACTCGACGAGACCGACTCAGGTCTTGACATCGACGCGCTCAAGGTCGTCTCGGCCGGAATCAACGCCTACCGCGAGGTACCTGGCCACGGCGTTCTCCTGATCACGCACTACACCAGGATCCTGCGCTACGTCAGGCCAGACTTCGTGCACGTGTTCGTCGGCGGCCGGATCGTCGAAGAGGGCGGCCCTGAACTGGCCGAGGAGCTCGAGGCGAACGGCTACGAGAGGTTCTTGCCTGCCGAGGTCATGTCATGACGTTCGACGTAGCCGCGATCCGCAAGGACTTCCCGATACTTGACCGCACGGTCCGCGGCGGGAAACCGCTGATCTACCTGGACAGCGCCAATACCTCGCAGAAGCCCAGGCAGGTCATCGACGCGATGACCGAGTTCTACGAACGCTACAACGCGAACATCCACCGGGCCACGCACGAGCTCGGCGAGGAAGCGACCGAGGCCTATGAGGGCGCCAGGGCCAAGGTCGCCGCCTTCATCGGGGCGTCCGAGCAGTCCGAGGTCGTCTTCACCAAGAACGTCTCGGAGGCCATCAACCTGGTCGCATACAGTCTCGGCAACTCCGGCCGGATCGGCGCGGGCGACGAGATCGTCGTCACCGAGATGGAGCACCATTCCAACCTCGTCCCCTGGCAGTTGCTTTGCCAGCGAACTGGCGCCAGGCTGCGCTGGTTCAGCGTGACCAAAGACGGCCGGCTTGACCTCGGCCAGGCCGGGGACCTGATCAACGAGCGCACCAAGGTCGTGGCCATCGCGCATCAGTCGAACGTGCTCGGCACGATCAACCCGGTCAGCGAGATCGCTGCCCGTGCGCACGCGGCCGGCGCGCTGGTCCTGGCGGACGCCGCCCAGTCGGTACCGCACGGGCTGGTAGACGTCAGCAGCCTTGGCGCCGACCTGGTCGGCTTCACCGGGCACAAGATGTGCGGTCCGACCGGCATCGGGGTGCTCTGGGCCAGGCGGCAGCTGCTTGAGGAGCTCCCGCCCTTCCTCGGCGGCGGCGAGATGATCGAGAGCGTCTGGATGGACCACTCGACCTACGCGGCTCCGCCGCACAAGTTCGAAGCCGGGACCATGCCGATCGCCGAGGCTGTCGGGCTTGGCGCGGCCATTGACTATCTCAGTGACCTCGACCTGACGGCGGCACGAGCGCACGAGCAGCAGTTGCTCGGGCGAGCCCTCGCCGCGCTCTGCGATATCGAAGGGGTCAGGATACTCGGGCCCGCAGGGACTGCCGATCGCGGCAGCGCTCTCTCGTTCACGGTCAAAGGGGTGCATCCGCACGACATCAGCCAGGTGCTCGATGACGCCGGCGTCGCCGTCAGGGCCGGGCATCACTGCGCCTGGCCGCTGCACCGCGCGCTCGGCGTCCAGTCGTCTACCAGGGCCAGCTTTTACCTTTACAACACAATGGACGAGGTGGAGGCGCTGGCGGACGGGATAAGAACAGCGCAGAAGTTCTTTGGGACCCGATGAGGTGCTTCGTCATGGAACACCATGCCGGGCCGAGATGTTGAAAGCGGTGTGATGCAGCTAGAGTCGATGTACCAGGAAATCATCCTGGATCATTACCGTCACCCGCACCACAGGGGCTTGCGGGAGCCGTTCGACGCCGAGGTTCATCACGTCAACCCGACCTGCGGCGACGAGATCACGCTGCGGGTCACCGTGAAGGACGCGGGCGGCGAGCCGGCCATCGCCGACGTGTCTTACGACGCGCTCGGCTGCTCGATCAGCCAGGCGAGCGCGTCGGTACTGACCGACCTGGTAATCGGCAAGCCGGTCAGCGAGGCACTCGCAGTAAGCGATGCGTTCCTCGACCTCATGCACTCCCGTGATAGCGAGCCGGATGACGAGGTACTTGGCGACGCGGTAGTGTTCGCGGGCGTCGCCAAGTACCCGGCCAGGATCAAGTGCGCCCTGCTCGGCTGGATGGCGTGGAAGGACGCGACCGCACGTGCGGTCTCCTCACTGGAGGTTGAGGATTGATGACAGAAGATACCGACGTGGCACCTGACCGCCTCAACCTTGAATCGGCTCCTGAGATCGACGACCTGCTCGAAGCGCTGCGGGATGTCGTCGACCCCGAGCTTGGCGTGAACGTGGTTGACCTGGGACTGGTGTACGGAGTTAGCCTGGACGCCGACCGGGTGGCGACTGTGGACATGACCCTCACCAGCGCGGCCTGCCCGCTCACCGATGTCATCGAGGACCAGACCCAGGTCGCGCTCGACGGGCTGGTCAGCGATGTCAAGATCAACTGGGTCTGGATGCCGCCCTGGGGCCCTGACAAGATCACCGATGACGGTCGCGAGCAGCTCCGCGCCCTCGGCTTCAACGTCTGAGCGGGCACGATGGCAACTGGTGACGCCGCGCAGTCGCGACGGCTCGAGATAGCACCTGACCGTTTCGCCGGCTGGATCGAGTCCTTCGGCGAACAGCACGGCGAGCTGAAGACCGCACGTTGCGACGACTCGGTGACGTTCACGGCCGATGACGGCGCGGTGGCGCAGTGCCTGGTTCCCTTCCCGCCAGTTCACCTGGCCGAGGCCGGCCCGGCTGAACTGGCGAAGCTAGTCGCCGAGCATGCGACCGCTGACCGGGTCGTCGGAGTTTTCCTTGTGCGCCTTGGCGGATATGCCGCCGGGGTCTTCACGGGGACCTCACCGGTGCTGGCGGCGTCCAAGGTCGGCAGCAGGCTAGTACACGGCCGGAGCGCAGCGGGCGGTCAGTCACAGCAGCGCTTCGCCCGCCGCCGCGAGAACCAGGCTCATCAGGCGGTCGCGGCGGCGGCAGATACCGCCGCCGCGGTGTTCGGCCATTACCAGCTTGACGCGCTTGTGCTCGGCGGCGACCGGCGCGCATTCGCCTCGATCAGGACCGATCGAAGGCTCGTGCCGTATTTCGATGTCGCGGTCGAGTCTTTCCTCACCGTGCCCGATCCCAGGCTGGCCGTGCTCAAGGACACCCCGAGGCTGTTCCGAGCGGTCAGGATCAGGCTGACCGAGCCGGGTCAGCCGTCCTGAGCGGGTTCAGCCGCCGAAGGCCCAGCGGTGAATCCTGGACCAGTAATGCCAGACGTGCGCGGCTACCTGCTCGGGAGCACCTGAGGTCGCGTGCAGTTCCACCAAGTAAAGGACCACAGATACCGCGCAGAAGATCACTCCCCAGGTGACCGGAGTCCGCACGCGTCCTTGCCTGACCGAGGGGCCAGGAATCAGGTACGCGACAGCGACGCCATCTAGGATCCGCTCGGCGACCTGGCCGCCGGTCAGCGCAACCAGGGACGCAGCCATTCCGGCGCGCCGCCTGCACTGGGTCCATTGATATTCCGCGAGCAGCACCAGTCCGACCATCACGTCGATCACCTGGCAGAGCAGGCGCACGCAGAACCGCCACAAGACCCGGCCGCGGCGCAGCAAGAGCCAGCAGGTCAGCACGACAAGGGCGACGAACAGGCCCGGCTGAACGGCGAGGGGAAACTTCACGACAAGGTCAAGCAGCCAGCGCACCGGGTCCTGTATCACCCACATTGGTCCTGCCTCCAGACCGACCCGGCCGGACCGCCTGGATCAGCCTGCGCGCTCGGCAGTTCCCGCGCCGCCCGGTCGGCGTTCGGCACCGTGCCTGGGAGTATCAGGCTGTCGACGATGACCCTGAGAGCCTTGAGCTCGGCCGCATCCTGCACCCAGTTGTTGTCGATCAGGCGTTCCATGATCTTGAGCACCTCGTCGCGGTGCAGGCGCTCATCCGCGTTGATGACGTCGGCCACCCGGGCGAGGTTCTCCTTCGACGGGTCGGCCGCGACCAGTTGCACTGCACGGCCTAGCGGGTCGCCAAGCAGCGGCCCGAAGTAATCAGCCCAGGCCGTCCGCTGCCTGCGCTCGGCGTCATCGAGTTCAAGGCCCCTGGCCTTTGATACCAGCCGGTCGTGGTGCGCGGCGGTTTCCGAGTCGAACACGACCGCGAGATCCGCGAGCCTGACGACAAGCCAGTTCTCGATCTTGATGCTCGTCCCCGGCCTGAGGCGGTCCCTGAGCAGGTGCTCGATCTCAGCGCGGCGGGAATTGAGCTTGACCAGGCCCTGCGCCTCCTTCGCGTCAGGCCGTCCGGTCAGGGCGTCACCGATGACCGACCGCAACGCGGGCTCGACGTAAACGCGCACGCTCCTGATCTGGCGCCTGACCGCCTCGGCCGAATCGGCTATCCGGACGGTTACGGTGGCATCGATCCGGTAGCTGGCAGATCCGTCCACGTCCCGGTGCGAGAACGGGTATGTCAGCGAATGATCAGCCACGTCCACGCTCAGCCAGGTGCCACCGCTGGTCCAGTAACGTTCCCCGGCCGTGAGCGCACCGCTGATCGGATGAACGACGCCGTCCGCGTCTACGAAAACCCGCTCGAACCCGAAGCCAACTGGCTGAAGTGACTCACGCAGTTTACGGCGGCCAAGCAAACCGGTTGGCTTGCCGATGACTTGCTGGCGCGCCAGCGGGTCATAGTCGATGGTAGTCACCACTTTCCCTCCCTTGTCAGCGGAAGAAACTCCGCAGCAGCGCCCTGGCCCTTGCCGATACCTGCTCGTCGTCGGACCGGGTGAAGCCGGCGAGCGCGCGCTTGATGGCCAGGCCAAGGCGTTCTTCGCCCTGCGGGCTGCGGCACGTGCCCCTCATGCCCCTGATGAGGTCCTCGACCAGATCCTGATCATGTTCGCCGCTCGCGCTGGCCTGCACGAAGAGGCCCAGGCAGTGCGGGCCGTGATCCGAGCGGCCGGGTTCGGTGAGTGCCATGGCGATAAGCCCGGCCAGCCCGAGCCAGTTGCCTGTCTCCTCGCGCAACGCCGCGAGCGAGCCGGCGCAGATCGCGTCTGGCCTGACGAGCGCCCCGGCCACCGCAGGCAGGCAGTCATAGACCAGTGCCCTGGCGGCACGGTCCGCAATGCTGAGATTGAGGTAGCTGATCACCGCCGTGCGTGCGCTGACCGCATCGGCGCCTGCCACCACCAGCCTGGCGAGGGCTGCCTGGGCCTCGCCGCGCAGTTCTGGCGAGACCTGGCAAAGCGCGAACAGCTTGAGCGGCGCGGCCGAGCTGACGTCCCAGGCGCCGAGCAATCCGCCGTAGGCGGCTATCGCTGCGAGCCTGGCCGGCTGCTGGCCGCTGGTCGCCCAGAAGTGCGCCAGCCGGCGGGCGGCCGACGGATCGTCTCCGACGGCGACAGGTGCGCCGAGCGCGAGGCCGGCGCAGCGGATAAGCGGGCGCAGGTCGCTGTCCAGCCACGGGCGCAGAACGCGCGCTTCGATCAGGGCCGGGTCAACCGAGAACAGGACCCCGGCCGTGAAGGCGGCGTGCCACTTCAGCCCTGGTGCGCCGGCCAGCTCGGCTAGCCAGTCACAATATCTGCCGCGGAACGCCGGCCCGAGAGCTAGCCATACGGCGCGGATGATGCTCTCCGGCCGGTGCGGCGCGGCGACCTCGACCACCTCGGCCCGCTCCCTGCCGAAGTGCGTGTTCGTCATTACCGTCGCGGGCCTGAGCAGGCCGCCAGGCCAGGACCCGCCGCCGTCGATCAGTTCTGGAAGGCGATCAGCAGGCTCGGCAGGCTCGAGCAGTGCCCGCAGGTCGTCGGCTGCTTCCTGGACCACAATGGCCGGTGCGCCAGACAAAGTAGCGCCGGCGGCAACTACCGAGATCTCCCGTGCCCGGCGCCCGTCACCAAGCCACGAAGTGACCGCCTCCGCGGTCAGGGTATTGCTGAACAGGCTGGCGATCTCCGCCGCCGTGCGATCCTGGCCGGCGACCGCTTCAGCGAGCACCTGCGTGACGGTCGCCGGGCCGACCGGCGGGTCGAGCCGGTCAAGCACGCTACCGGCGAGCTCGCGTGCGTTCGCGGGCACTCCGGCCGCAGCCGCGCAGGCGGCGAGCACGGCCCAGTCGTCCGGATAGTCGAGCGCGACAACTTCGAAATGCCTGGCAACCGCTCTCGCCGGTTCATGCGCGCTCAGGACAACCACCATGACGTGCCCGCCTGACGCCGCAGCCAGAATCGGCTGCCCGGTCGTTCCTGCGAGGCTGGAGAGCCAGCTATCGCTGAGGCACGACAGCACGCAGGCCGCACCGTCCTCGGTCTCCGCCGCGATGACCCGGCTCGTCTCGGCCAGCTCGAGACCTGCGGGTATCAGGCGGATGACGCTGGCCTTGACCTCCTGGAGCGCCCGCGTGACGGCCAGTTCCTTACCGCAGCCGCTCTTGCCGTGACAGACAACGACCCGTTGCCTGGTCAGTGAACGGACGAGATCTTGATACCCGGGCGGCTCCACGAACGCGGCCCTTGCGTGCAGCGCGGTCAGGTCGGCCAGCGGCACAGGAAAGCTCCGGTCGCCAGATGAGATCGTCACGCTGTGGATGCTGCCGCCGATGAATGCGGCCTGGCTGCGGACCTGGCCGCTGACGATCGACTTGCGCCCGTCTGGCGGTAGCAGGTCGCCGAGCGAGTCTTCCGGGAGGTCGGCCGCATTCCCGTTCTGCTCGACCTTCGGCGGCGCCTCGGCGGATTCGCCGGCGGCTGGCTCCTGGCCGGCCGGCCGGGCATCAGCGGCCTGCTCCTCCGCGCTGGCCGTGTTCACCGCTCAGCTTCCCTGATGTTGACCTGGCCGACGCTGGATCCGATGAACACGGCGGCAGCACGAAACGGCGCGGTGACGTGCGTGCCCGCCGACGAGGGCTGCCGCGCGCCGGGTCCGCCCTGCGGCGTGGTCAGCCCGTCATGGTCCGCGCGCTGTCCTAGCGAGCGCCGCACCGAGGCGACCAGGCGGTCGAGTGCGGCGCTCGCACCAGGGCCGAACAGGTCGGCGTGCTGGATCGATTTGAGCGTCCGGCCCGCACCGAGGTCCAGGTCCGGGATCTCGCACTCGCCGAGGCGCACGGGAATGAGCCATACCAGGCCGGCCGGGCGCAGGCGCATTTCGTCTATCGCGAGCGCAAGTTCTTCGTTCTGGTAGCTCTTAGCCCTGGCCACGCTGGCCGCGGAGAAGCAGGCGATGAACACGAGCGCTTCCCGCGTGATCGCGGCCCGGATCTGCGCGCGCCAGTCCTCGCCTGGCCAAAGGTCAGCCGTGTCGCGCCAGACCCTGACTCCGGCCGCTTGCAAAGCCGCCGCGAGCGCATCGACTCGCGCGGAATCATCGCGCGAATAAGAGACGAAGGCGACTCCGGCACGGCCATCCGTTTCACGCATAATTTAGAGCGTACAATAAAGCAATCACCAGGTAAAAGGACATATTCGTGGCCAGTGTCTCTCAGGTGACAATAAAGTGACATCGGCGCATGCGAACTGCCATGATTGCCGGTGCGTTACCTGTCCAGGCCGAGGGTGAAAGTGGGCTTCGGGGCGGTGTCGGGGAGGCGATGCTCGGCCGACAGCCTGCGGATGGCGGTGCCTGTCGCCAGGAACTCGGTGGCGTGCTCGCCCCACACGTGGTTCTTGACCTCGACGGTCACTCCGACGATGCCGGAGGCGCCGGTTTGCTCCGCCTCGGCCTGCATCCGGCCGAGGGCCAGTTCGCGCGCCTCGTAGACACCTTGCGTGAAGTACGGCATTTCCTGGTTCTGCCCTGACTGCCTGACGCTCTGCATGAGCGACTGGTGCGCGATGTGGTAGACGCAGGTCCCGAGCACGAAGGCCACCGGCACGGCCCCGGCGGCGAGCAGCCTGAAGAAGTCCTGGGCGGAAAGGTCGGAGGTAAACGCCCGGCCGCTCGGCGCCTTGTGCACGCCGCTGCGGTCGAGTGCCTTGACCGCGGTACCGGTCGCGATGAACTCGAGCACGTGCTGGCCCCAGGCATACATCTGCATCCGCAGGTCCACGCCGACGATGCCGTCCGCGCCGAGCAGGTCCGCTTCGGCCTGCATCCTTGCCATCGCCATTTCCCTGGCGTTGTACATCGCCTGGGTGAGGACACCGAGTTCCTGGTTCTGCGACCAGCGGCCGTACTGGATGCCGACGTGGTAGATCGAAGACCCGATCACGAATCCGAGCGGTTCGAACCCGGCCTCGCCGAGCAGCACGTATTCGGAGACCGACAGGTCGGAAGTGAACAGGCCTGACTCGGCCGCTCCGGCGGTGTGGGTCAGCCTCGCGTTTGCGGCCTGGGGCTGCCAGGCGGCCTGATTCGGCTGGTTAACCGACATCGGGTACTCCCGTCAGGAGCTGAGCGATTGGTAGATGCCAGCGATAACCGCCATTTTGCGGGGATCGTCGGCCAGGTTCGCGCCCATGCGGTTCATCACGTAGCCGAACGCGGTCGTCGTCGGAAAGCCGGACGCCCTGCTCGCCGACCATAATACCTGCCTTTCGGTCAGCTGCGCTTCATAGCTACGCCCGGATTGCGGGCATTGTCAATGAATCGCGGCGAGCGCACCGGCAAGCGGCGCAAGGACCGCCGGGGTCAGCGGCGGCTGAAGGTAGACGATGGCGAGGTGCATGCCCTCGGCCCCGAGCGCCGCTACCTGATCGGCAACGGCACCGTAGTCATGGTCGGCACCGAGCCTGACATGGCTGGACAGCGTGATCTCTGCCGGGTCGCGGCCGACGGCGGCACAGTGCGCGAACAGCACGTCGCGCTTGCGCGCGAAGTCCGCCGGCGCGCCGCCGGTGAAGTTCCAGTGCTGTGCGTATTTAGCCGTGGTGAGCAGGGTGCGCTTCTCGCCGCTGCCGCCGATGCAGATGGGCGGATGCGGCCGCTGCGGACCCTTCGGCTCGTTCCTTGCGCCGGATAGCTGGTAGTACTTGCCGGCGAAATCGGTGCTCTCCTTCGATAGCAGGCTGATAAGCACCTGGCAGGCTTCTTCGAACCGGTCACTCCGCTCGCGGGCGGTGCCAAGCCCGATGCCGTAGGCACCGGACTCCTCTTCGTTCCAGCCCGCGCCGATGCCGAGTTCCAGGCGTCCGCCCGAGATGATGTCGATCGTCGCGACCATGTTCGCGAGCACGGCCGGGTGCCGGTAATGGATGCCGGTCACCAGGTTGCCCAGTCGCAGCCTGCTCGTCGCAGCCGCCAGCGCTGCCAGGGCACTCCAGCCGTCCAGGCACGGTCCGGCCGAGTCGCCGGCGATCGGGTAGAAATGATCGAACACCCAGCCCGACTCGAAGATGTCGATGCCGTCGGCTTCTCTCCATACCGCGAGCATGTCCGCCCAGGTGGTGTTCTGCTGAGCGGTCTTGAACGCAAAGCGCACGATCGGTCTCCTTCACGACGGCGGCTTCCGGCCGCGATCGCCACTTTAGCGTCATTTACGCCGGAAGCCGCGTGCGCGCTAGGCGAATCAGGAACGACCTGAGCGTGCAGGCTAAGGCCGGGCAGCTCACTGGCCCTGGTAATGGCTCAGGCGGATACCTCGGAGCGGTCACCTGCCCACATCGTGTGGAAGGCGCCGTTCTTGTCGACCCGGCGGTAGGTGTGGGCACCGAAGTTGTCGCGCAGGCCCTGGATGAGGGCCGCAGGCAGCCGGTCTCGGCGCAGGCCGTCGTAGTAGGCCAGGGACGAGGAGAAGGCGGGGATCGGAACGCCCGCCCTGGCTGCGCCGGCCACCACCCGCCGCCAGCTTTCCACTCCCGCCGAGACCGCAGCGGCGAAATAGGGCGCCACCAGCAGGCTCGGCAGGGCAGGGTCGGCGTCGTAGGCCTCGCGGATGCGGTCAAGGAAGCGCGCCCTGATGATGCAGCCGCCCCGCCAGATCGTCGCCATCGCGCCAGGATCGATTTCCCAGCCGTATTCCTCGCTGCCGGCCTGGATCTGGTCGAAACCCTGGGCATAGGCGACCACCTTGGACGCGTAAAGCGCCTTGCGCACATCTTCGGTGAACTCCGTCCCGGCGAACTCCGTGCCTGCCGCCTGCGGGTTCAGGGCTGACCCGTAGGTCTCGCGCGCGGCGGCGCGCTGGCCGGCGTGGCCAGACAGCGCGCGTGCGAAGGTCGCCTCGGCGATGCCGGTGATCGGGATGCCGAGGTCGAGCGCGCTCTGCACGGTCCACCGGCCGGTGCCCTTCTGCTCGGCCTGGTCGAGCACGATGTCGACAAAGGGCTGGCCGGTCAGGGCGTCGACCTGGCCGAGCACGTCGGCGGTGATCTCGATCAGGAACGACTCGAGGTCGCCCTCGTTCCAGGTGCGGAACGTCTGCGCGAGCTGAGCGGGACCGGCCCCGGTCGCCGACCTGAGCAGGTCGTAGGCCTCGGCGATGAGCTGCATGTCGGCGTACTCGATGCCGTTATGGACCATCTTGACGAAATGCCCGGCCCCGTCGGGTCCGACATGCACGCAGCACGGCGTGCCGTCGACCTTGGCCGCGATCGACTCGAACATCGGGCCGAGGGTACGGTAAGATTCCGCCGAGCCGCCAGGCATGATGCTCGGGCCGTTCAGCGCGCCTTCCTCGCCGCCGGAGACCCCAGCGCCGACGAAGTGGAGACCGTGCGTGCGCAGCTCGGCCTCACGACGGCGCGTGTCGGTGTAATGGGCGTTGCCGCAGTCGATCACGATGTCGCCAGGGTCGAGCAGCGGGACAAGCTCGGCGATCACCTCGTCGGTGGGCCGGCCCGCCTTGACCATGATGATGATCGCGCGCGGGCGCTTGAGCGAAGCCGCGAAAGCGGCCATTGACTCGCCGGGAACGAACCTTCCCTCGTGACCGTGCTCGGCGACCAGGCTGGCGGTGCGCTCGGGTGAGCGGTTGTGCAAGGCGACGGCGTACCCGTGCCTGGCCAGGTTCCTGGCCAGGTTGCGGCCCATGACGGCCAGCCCGGTGACGCCGATCTGAGCGGTGATGCTGCTGTCATTCATGGCCGGCTCCGTCCGTTCCTGTTGAACCCAGCAGCAATGATCCACCAGGCGGCCCGCGCGGCTTTGCCCGGCCCGCGACCTCCGTCACCGGAGAATTACGCCTGGCATGCGATTGAAACTGGCAGGATGCCGGTATCCGGCAAGTAGCCGGTTTTCCGGGTAGTAACGGTAGTAACTGGAGTGAAAGGGGTGAGCTATGGGAGTCATTGCTATTAGGCGGGTATCGCGGAAGCTGCCTGCATTTCTTGCCGCCGCTGCGCTTACTGTGGGTCTCGTGTCAGCCAGCGCACATGCAGCGGTCGCGCACTCGGCCAGGGCGGCGCGCACTACGGTCGCGCTCAGCAGCGGAGGACTGCAGTTCCGCGCGGACGGGCACCTGTGGGCACTGCAGGTGAACGCCGACGACGACGGCTCCGCCACCGTCTCGATCAGCACCGGATACCTGCACGGGTTCGAGTCTCACGTCTGGGTGTTCGCCCGTGTGCCCGCGCGCGATTACAGGTTCAGCCAGTCCGCGGGCACGTTCTCGCTCGATACCGGCAGCTCGCTGGCGCCTGTCGCCTCGCTCAACCTGAGATTCACCGCGACGTCCCATAAAGCGGCCTCCTGCGGGAAAGGCAGCGGCATCAACTTCAAAGGCTCGCTGCGCGGCTCGGTGACCCTCGTCACCGGACTCCGGCACGTCAGGTTCCATGCGGCGCACGCCACGTTCTCCGGGCAGAACTTGCTCACGGTCAGCCGCAAATGCACCCCGCCGGTGCAGTGCAGTGGCGGCGCATGGATCGCTGGCTTGGCGGGGACTGGCACCAAGACGATGGCCCAGGGCAACGCGGCCGACCCGTTCGGCCGGGTGCCATTCGTCGTCACCATCAGCAGGCTGGTCAAGCTCAGCCGTCCGAGGTATGCGGTGCGTGACGACGGGGCGGTCGTCAAGACATCCGCCCCGGTCTTCAACTCGGGGGCAAAATCACTGACCGTGCAGGCGCCGAATGCGACCATCGTGACTGGCGGTGCCGTGCTCTCCCACGCCGTGATCGTCATACCGAGGACGGTGTCCTGCACCGCGGGCGGCATACGGCACGTCGAGCTCGTCGACCAGTACATCGAGGCGAGGTACTCGAGCCAGGCTGGCCACGTGCTCACCGCGCACACGATCCTGACGGGAGCCCTTTCCGTTAAGCCAAGCGGCTTCGGCTTCTTCGTGATCGTCACCAAGGTTTCCTAGCTGCCTGCGGAGCGAGCCGCGCCGCGACCGGCACCAGGAAACTGGCCCCATCCGGCGCGGTTCGCTATGCTGGCCAGGTCATGATGCGGCGACTGCTTCTTCGCGGCCGCGGCGAGGCCCGGTAACCGACCGGTCGGCCCCTCGCCGCGGGGGCTTTGCGCTGCCGGCCGGCCGTCTTGGCCAGCACGGCCCCGGCTCGACGCAGAGGGAGCAGCATCGTGACCACCTTCCAGCAAGTACCTTCCGGCATGCCCTGCCACAGATACCGCCCGTTCCTGCCGGTCAGCCTGCCCGGCAGGCAGTGGCCGTCGCGCACCCTCACCAAGGCGCCCAGGTGGCTGTCCACCGACCTGCGGGACGGCAACCAGGCACTGATCGACCCCATGAACGCGCCGCGCAAGCAGGCCATGTTCGACCTGCTTGTCAAGATGGGCTACAAGGAGATCGAGGTCGGCTTCCCCGCCGCCAGCCAGACCGACTTCGACTTCGTCGCGGGCCTGATCAAGTCGGGCGCGATCCCTGATGACGTGCGGATCTCCGTGCTCACTCAGGCACGGGAGGAACTGATCGAGCGCACGGCGGAATCCCTGGCCGGCGCGAAGCAGGCCACCATCCACATGTACAACGCGGCCGCGCCGATCTTCCGTGACGTGGTGTTCGGCTGGAAGGGCGACGGGCGCGAGGAATGCAAGGCCGTCGCCGTCCAGGGCACCGCAGCCGTGATGAAGTACGCCGAGTACTACCTCGGCGATACCGACTTCGGCTACGAGTACTCGCCGGAAATCTTCATGGACACCGAGCTTGAATTCTCACTCGACCTCTGCGAGGCGGTCATGGACGTCTGGCAGCCAGGCGCTGGCCGCGAGATCGTGATCAACCTGCCCTGCACGGTCGAGCGGTCGACGCCGAACGTGTACGCGGACCAGATCGAGTGGATGAGCAGGAACCTGAGCAGGCGGGAATTCATCGCGCTTTCCGTGCATACCCACAACGACCGGGGCACCGCGACCGCCGACGCCGAACTGGCGATGCTGGCCGGCGCCCAGCGGGTCGAGGGGTGCCTGTTCGGCAACGGCGAGCGGTCAGGCAACGTGGACCTGGTCACACTCGGGCTCAACCTGTACAGCCAGGGCATCGATCCGATGATCGACTTCAGCGACATCGACGAGATCAGGCGCACCGCGGAGTACTGCAACGGCATCGGCGTGCACGAGCGGCACCCGTACGCCGGTGACCTGGTTTATACCTCTTTCTCCGGCTCACACCAGGACGCGATAAAGAAGGGCTTCGACCGGCTCGAGCAGATCGCGGAAGCGGCGGGCAGGCCGGCCGGCGAACTGCCATGGAACATGCCTTACCTGCCGATCGACCCCAAGGACGTGGGCCGGTCCTACGAGGCCGTGATCAGGGTCAACTCCCAGTCAGGCAAGGGGGGAGTGGCCTACATCATGAAGCAGGACCACCATCTTGACCTGCCGCGCCGGCTTCAGGTCGAGTTCAGCCAGGTAGTACAGCGCCGCACCGACGCCGAGGGCGGTGAGGTGGACGCGGCCGGGATGTGGCAGGCGTTCGAGAGCGAGTACCTGTCGCCGGGTGATTTCGAACTGGTCAGCTTCGCCTCCGCGGCCGAGGAAGGCACCGAGCGGATCAGGGCGACGGTGCGGGCATTCGGCACCGACCATGAGCTGTCCGGCACGGGCAATGGCCCGATCGCGGCGTTCTGCCAGGCGCTTTCCGCCCTCGACCTGGGCCTGGGCGGCCTGGGCGTGCGGGTGCTCGACTACGCCGAGCATGCCCTGTCGGCCGGCCGCGACGCCGAGGCCGCGGCCTACCTGGAGATCGAGATCGGTGACTGGGTGTACTGGGGCGCCGGCATCAGCGAGTCGATCGTCACGGCGTCGCTGCGTGCCGTGATCAGCGGCCTGAACCGTGCCGCCAGGCGGCACGGTTCAGTGGACTGACCGGCAGGTACCAGCCACGCACACGGGACCTTTGACCCTGCTCACAGGTCGGCCTGGCGAAGCAGGCTGGACGCAAGGGGGAAGGGGGATTTCGTGATGCGCGCGCTAGTTACTTTCGGATCGAGCCGGGGCGGCACGGAGGGCCTGGCAAAGATGGTGGCCGATGATCTCCGCGACGAGGGCTGGGAAGCCGATATGCTCCCGCCGCGGCAGGTCGGCGAGCTGAGCGACTACGACCTCGTCATCGTGGGCGGCGCTCTCTACGCCTTCCGCTGGCACCGGGCAGCCCGTCGCTTCGTGAGACGGCACAAGACCGAATTGCGGCAGCATCCGACGTACTTCTTCTCGAGCGGACCACTTGACGACTCGGCCCGCCAGAAGGACATACCACCCGTTAAGGGTGTCAAGAAGCTGATGGACCAGACGGGTGCTCGCGGCCACGTCACCTTCGGCGGCATGCTCCCGCCAGACGCCAAGGGCTACCCGGCCAGCGTGATAGCCAGGAAATCAGCGGGTGACTGGCGCGATCCGGAGCGAGTGCGCGACTGGACCGCCAGCATCGCCGCCGAGGTCCAGCCCTGATCGGGTGACCTTTACTTCGCTGCGGTGCTGACCCGCCGCCCGCTCGGGTACGAGCATCGCCAGCACAGCGGCATAGCACAGCGCCGTAGCACAGCGGCATAGCACAGGGCCATCTCAGCGACCAAGTAATCCGAGCCCCGCAAGAAGCAGGCAACAGGCTGCTCAGGCGGGCAAGGTGCGAAGACGTGGAGGGGTGCCGGATGGGCAGCATATGTACAGCCAGCCCCGCAAGACCGCTGACAGGAGCGGCTGCTGCGGCCGGGCAGGTCTCGCCCCGGTCAGCGGACGGCGCCGCGGCGCCGCCTGGCGGGCATCCCGGCCGGCTGCTTGGCTGGCTGTCCGCCGTCACGATCGGGGTGACGGGCGCGATCATGATCGGAGCGTCCCTGGTACGGCACGACTGGATGTTCCCCCTGCTGCCGATGCCTGCCTCCGGGCCGCCGTGGGAACTCGGCGGCGTGCACGTGCGGCCCGCCGTGGTCTTCATCGCACTGTGGGCCGCCGCCGCGCTCGGCGCCGTTGGCCTGGCGGCCGGACTGCTGGCGGTGCGGCGCGGGGCACGCCCGTCCGCGCGGATGCTGTTGACCGCAGGGCTCTGCGTGGTGGCGGTGCTGACCGTGCTGCCGCCGGTCGGCTCGAGCGACGTGTTCGACTACGCCGCATACGGGCGGATCGCGGTGCTCGGTCACAGCCCGTACCTGGTGCCCCCGGTGTACCTGCGGCACATGCATGATGCCTTCGCGCTGTCCGTACCGCGTAAGTGGCAGCACCAGGTCAGCGTCTACGGGCCGCTGGCGACCGCCGGGCAGTATCTCGCCGCCAGGCTAGGCGGTCCCTCGATGGCAAGGGTCACGTTCTGGCTCAAGCTGTTCAATTCCGCCGCGTTCGCGGCGATCGCGCTGCTCATGCACCGTATGCTGCGGGCCAGCCCGCGCTGGCGGCTGCGGGCGCACCTGCTGTGGACCGTGAACCCGCTGCTGCTCTGGGTGCTGGTCGCGGCCGGGCACGTGGACACGCTCGCCGTCGCCGCCGGACTGGCCGGGCTGCTCGTGCTTGGCAGGCAACCGGTGTCAGGCAAGGTCAGCTGGCAGCGGGCCGCACTCGCCGGCGCCATGGTGGGCGCGGCCGCGGCCATCAAGATCGACTACGTTCTCTTCGCCGCCGGCCTTGCCTGGGCGCTGCGCAAGTCCGCCGGCCGG
This sequence comes from Actinomycetota bacterium, assembly GCA_027313705.1. Lineage (GTDB taxonomy): Bacteria > Actinomycetota > Actinomycetes > Streptosporangiales > Streptosporangiaceae > Chersky-822. Next base: position 116,945 of record DAHVDE010000037.1, read on the forward strand.
CTGGCGGCAGCCGCGGGAAGCCTGCTGGCTGTTCTCCTGCCGGGTTACGCCTGGTTCGGCCGGCCAGCCATCACGGCGCTGACCAGCCGCCAGAATGCGCTCAGCGCGAACAGTTTCTATCTGTACGTGGTGCAGCACGACAAGCGGGCCCTGACCCACATCGGCCTCATCGCTGCCGCGGCGGCGCTGATCCTGACCTTCCTCCTGTTCACCAGGATGCCGCCAGGGCCATCAGGGCGCCCGGCGATGAGGCTGAGCCTCTTCCTGTCCGCCGCCTGGCTGTTCTTGTGGCCGTATCAGCTGCCGTGGTATGACGCGATGGTTATCTGCCTGCTCGTGTTCTACCTGCCGACCTGGCTTGACTGGCTGGTACTCGTGCACCTGGCGGCCGGCGCCCTGCCGAACATGACGGGCAATCCCTGGCGCCCGATTAACCGGCTGGCCGCGCACATCGAATATCACCTGGTCGGGGCGATCTCCCCGCTGCTCTTGTTCACCTCGGCGGCTGGCCTGCTGATACTCGGGCTGGCTGTCAGGCGGCGGAAACCCGAGGTCGTCTTGCGGTCCGAGTTCCTGCCGTGACCCTCAGGCCAGCTCGCGTCCGTGCGCCCACGCGGTGATCTGGCTGCGGGTGTGCACGCCGAGCTTGCTCATGATGTTGGCGACGTGCCTGGCGGCGGTGGCGGTGGCGATCCCGAGTTCCGCGCCGATCGCCCGGTTGCTGCCGCCAGCGGCGACCAGGCCGATGATCTGAAGTTCCCTTGCGGTCAGCCTGGCGGGCTGGCCGTCGCCGGCCTGCGGGCGGAATGGCCTGGCGGCGCCGCCGAGCGCCAGCGCGACCGCGTCGTCGGCGCTCAGCTCCGTCCCTTCTGTGCTGAGCGAGCCCGGCCGTGCCGCGGCGAGCCGGCCGGGCGAGCCGAGTCTGCCAGGACTGGCTTGCGGCAGGCCGGCGGCGGCACGCAGGGCCGTTGCGGCCGCCGCGAGCCGTGCCGCCTTGCCTGCGTCGCCTTCGCTGGCCGCCAGCGCGGCCATCAGGTCGAGCCCCCTGATCACGCCGATCCTGCTGCCGGCGGAATGGCTGAGCTTAAGGCTCTCGCTGAAATAGCCGCGGGCGGCGGCCAGGTTGCCCTGGCTGAGCGCGACCCGCCCGAGTCCGGCCAGGGACCTGGAGATCTCGTTCTTCGCGCCGATTCCGCGCGCGATCGCGAGAGCCTCGTCGTAGTGCCTGGCGGCCTCGGATGGCTGCCCGGTGACTCGGTCCAGATCGCCGAGCCCGAGCAGTGCCCTGGCCGCGCCCCAGAGCTGGTCGATCTCGCGCATGATCGTCAGCGCCGCCCCGGCCAGCTGCCTGGCCGTCGCGAAGTCACTGCGGAACGCGGCCACCGCCGCGAGCGTGCCTGATGCGTAGCCCTCGCTCCACCGGTCGCCGGACCGGCTGGCCATGGCAAGCGCCCGCATGGCCTGGGCCTGCGCCCGGGCGAGCTGGCCGCGGTGCAGCTCCACCTCGGCGAGCAGGTTAAGCGCCGAGGCTGCCCAGAAGGTCAGCCCGTGGTCCAGGCAGAGCGCCAGGCCGCGGCTCGCGTGCTCGCCCGCCGCGTCAGGGTCGCCGGCCATGCCGAGCTGCGCGCGCGTGACCAGCGCGGGTCCGAGCACCTGACCTGGCAGGTCCTCGGTGCCGAGCGCAAGGAAGGCATCGGTCCAGCGGATCCCCTCAGCGGACGAGCCCTCGACGATCCAGACCGGCCGCATCGACACGCAGAGCCGCAGCCCGCTGTCCAGGTCACCGCGCGCGAGTGCGCGGCCGAGCACCTGACGCAGGTTCGCGCGGTCCGAGCCGAACCTGCGGATCGACCCGACCCTGTCGGCCCAGGAGCCTGGCACCTGGGCCATGCCGGACAGCGCAAGCTCCTCGCTTACCCTGACCGCGTAGTCGCGGAACCGGTCATGCAGCCGATCGGACTCGTCTGTCCCGGCGAGCACGGCGGCGGCGTAGTCGCGAATCGTGTCGAGCATCCGGTACCTGATGGTCCCGTCACCGGCCGGCTCGGCGAGCACGAACGACTTGTCCGCCAGCGCGGTCAGCAGGTCAAGCACCTCGCCTGCGTCGACGCCGTCGCCGTATCCGCAGACCTCCTCGGCCATCTCCAGCGGCCAGCCAGCGAACAAGGAAAGCCGGCGGAGCAGTACCTTCTCACCCGGCCCGAGCAGCTCGTAGCTCCAGTCGATCGCCGCGCGGAGCGTCCGGTGCCTGGCCGGCGCGTTCCTTTCCGCCGAGCTGAGCAGCCGGAAACGGTCGGTGAGCCTGGCCTCGATCTGCTCGACCGTCAGAACCCTGATCCTGGCCGCGGCCAGTTCGATCGCCAGCGGCAGCCCGTCAAGCGCGCGGCAGATCCCGGCCACGGCCGCCGCGTTCGCCGGCGTCACGCGAAAGCCTGGCCTGACCGCGGCGGCGCGGTCGCGGAACAAGTTCACCGCATCGGACCTGGCCAGTTCAGCTCCGGCCGGGTCTGGCGCGGCCGGCAGGGGCAGCGCTGGCAGGGAAAGCGGCGGTACCGGCCAGGCCGTCTCGGCCGCGACCCGCAGCGGCTCGCGTGAGGTCGTGATCACCCGAAGGCCGGGCGAGGCGGCGAGCAACCGCTGGCAGGCCTCCGCGCACGCCTCGATCAGGTGCTCGCAGGTATCCAGGCACAGCAGCAGCTGCCTGGACCTGAGCGCATCGGCGAGCGTCGCCAGCACCGGCCTGCCGGGCTCCTCGGTGACTCCGATCACCGCAGCTATCCGCGTCGCCACCAGTTCAGGCTGACGTGAGTCGGCAAGCTCGACCATCCAGGCGCCGTCGGCGTAGCCTGGCGCGAGCTCGGTGACCAGGCGCGCGGCTAGCCTGGTCTTGCCGATGCCTCCGGCACCGCACAACGTCAGGGCGCGGGTGCTCGCCGCAAGCGCGCGAAGCTCGGCCAGTTCGCGATCACGGCCGATGAACGCGGTGAGCTCCGCGCTCGGGTCACCGTTCACGACTGATTCCATGGTCACCCGCCGGCTCAGGCCAGGGTCTGGCCGCTTGCCTTCTGCTCGAGGCTGAGCAGGTAGCGCTTGCGGTCAATGCCACCTCCGTATCCGGTGAGGCTGCCGTTAGCGCCGATGACGCGGTGGCAGGGCACCACGATCGACACCGGGTTGCGCCCGTTGGCCAGGCCCACCGCCCGCGATGCCGACGGCTGCCCGATCCTCCTGGCCAGCTCACCGTAGGAGATCGTCTCGCCGTAGGGGATGTCGCGCAGTGCCGTCCACACCGTGCGCTGGAACCCGGTGCCCGCCATGCTAAGCGGCAGGTCGAAAGACATCAGTTCACCGGCAAAATAGGCACCGAGCTGACTCGCCGCGGCGGCGAGCACGGCGTCGTCTCCTACGGTGCCCAGGTCGCCGAGGGCTGCCTGGCCAGGCTCGTGGCCGGGTACCTCCATGTACAGGCCGGACAGCTTGCCGTCGCCCGCGACCAGGGTCAGCGGCCCGATCGGGCTGCCGATCACGGCGTGGACTAGCGAGCTCCGCCTCGTGCTCATCGTGGCGCTCATCGGGACTTCCTTCCTCTTGTCCTAACTATCGTGCCGTCCGCTTTCAGGCGGCAGGCAGGTGGTTAATCGCATGCTGCGACGTGGCCCACAAGTACTGCACCGCGTAACCGCGCCAGGGGCGCCAGGGCTCGGCCCGCCTGAGGAGGGCGGCGGCCGAATCTGGCAGGCCGAGCGTCTTCGCGCCCGACCTGACGCCAAGGTCTGTCGCCGGGAACGCGTCCGGGTCACCGAGGCCGCGCAGGGCGATCACCTCAATCGTCCACGGCCCGAGCCCGGGCACCAGGGCGAGCCTGGTCCTGGCGAGCTGCCAGTCCGCTCCGGCGGCGAGGTCGACCTCGCCGCCCGCGATCGCGCCCGCCAGCGCGGAGACGGCGTGCTTCCTTGCCCGCGGCATCGCGAGCACCGCATCAAGGTCAGCGGCGGCGATCACCGCTGGATCAGGGAACAACCTGGTCAGGCCGCCGCCAGAATCGGCGATCTGCTCGCCGAGCCGCTCGGCCAGCCGCCCGCCGTGCGTGCGGGCAGCGGCCGTCGACACCTGCTGGCCGAGCACCGCCCTGATCGCGAATTCGGCTCCGTCAGCCGTCCGCGGTATCCGCCGGCCTGGAGCCTTCGCGACCAGCGGCGCGAGCGCCTCGTCGCCTTGGAGCAGGTCAGCGACGGCGACCGGATCGGCGTCGAGATCGAGCAACCGCCGGCACCGGCTGATCGCCATGGACAGGTCACGCAGGTCGGTCAGTGCCAGCGCGCAGGCGACATGCTCAGGCGCGGGCCGCAGCGAAACTACTGCCGGCCCGTGAGCCAGCCGCAGGCTGCGGCGGTAGCAGCCGTCCCGCCACTCCTCGACTCCCGGCACCGCGGTCGCGGCCAGGTGCCCGAACAAATTGTCAGGGAACATCGGCAGGCGGAAAGGCAGCCGCAGGCAGAGCGTCCCGAGCGCCGAGACGCCAGGATGCTCAGTTCCCGTCGCGCGGTTACGCAACTCGGTCGGCGGCAGCGCGAATACCTCGAGCACGGTGTCGTTGAACGTCCTGATGGTCGAAAAGCCGGCCGCGAACGCTATGTCTCCCATCGGCAGGTCCGTCGTCTCGATCAGCAGCCGCGCGGTCTGCGCCCGCTGCGCACGGGCCAGTGCCAGCGGCCCGGCGCCAAGCTCGGCCTGCAGTTGCCGCTCCACCTGCCGCACGCTGTAGCCGAGCCTGGCCGCCAGCCCGGTGACCCCTTCCCTGTCCGCTACTCCGTCCGCGATGAACCGCATGGCCCTGGCGACCAGGTCGGCTCGCTCGTTCCATTGCGGCGATCCTGGGCTGGCATCTGGCCTGCATCTCTTGCAGGCGCGGAATCCGGCTTGCTGTGCGGCCGCCGCGCTGGCGAAGAAGCGCATGTTGTCGCGCTTCGGCGTGTTCGCCGGGCAGCTTGGCCTGCAGTAAATGCCGGTGGTGAGCACCGCGGTGAAGAACCAGCCGTCGAACCTGGCGTCCTTGCTCTGCACGGCCCTGGCGCAGCGCTCGCTATCTTCATGCACCTAGTCAGCATCGGCGTTGCGCCGCCCTGGCGCTAGCGGAAAAACGACATCCAGCTTGCACCGGCCGGCCTGCGCCCGGTGCAAGTTTGCGTGCCCCGCAATTTTCCTTTAAGATTCGGGGCCGTGACCACCATGCCAGCCGACCGCCGGCTCCACCGGGAGCGGGGCGGGCTGGAAGAGATGGTGCGCGAGCCCGAGAGCCTGCGGGAGCGTAAGAAGCTGGCAACGAGACGCAGCCTGGGCCTTGCCGCGATGCGCCTGGCGATCGAGCGCGGCCTTGAGAATGTCGTCGTCGACGACATCGCGGCGGCCGCCGGCGTCTCGGCCCGCACCTTTAACAATTACTTCGCCAGCAAGTACGAGGCGATCTGCTCGCTCAGCATGGACCGCGGCCGGCTTATCGGCTGGACGCTGCGCCGGATGCCGGATGGCATGCCGCTGATGGACGCGATCACGACCGCCGTGCTCGAAGGGCCGCTCGGCGGAGCGGAAGAGCCGCCTGACCTGGAGTGGCGGGAACGTGTCAGGCTCGTGACTCAGTCCAGGGAGCTGCAGGGGGAGTACCTGCGGACCCTGCATGCCACTCAGACCGTGCTGGCGGACGCCATCGCGGATCTTACCGGCGCCGATCCGCGCGCCGACATGTTCCCCGCGGTGCTCGCCGGCGCCGTTACCTCCGCCATTTCGGTAGCCATGGAACGCTGGCTGACCGCCGATCCGCCGGCGGCACTGGCCCCGCTGGTGCGGCAGGCGCTCGGCCCGCTTCGCTGCACGCTACCCGCGCTCAGGCCGGCGGCGAATCCGGTTGCGAAGGCCGGCCGGCCGGCCGATCCTTGCCAAGGCGAACCGGAACCTGACCACGAACATCCTGCGAGTGACCTTTGCTGATCAGACTGCTCAGAACGCACCTGCGGCCATATCGCAGGGACTTGCTCTTCGTGGTGCTGCTGCAACTCGTGCAGACGCTCGCGACGCTTTACCTGCCTACCCTCAACGCCGACATCATCGACAAGGGGGTAATCACCGGCGACACTCACTACATAATCAAGACCGGCGGGCTCATGCTGGCGGTCACCCTGGTCCAGATCGCCTGCGCGGTCGGCGCGGTGTTTTTCGGAGCGCGGACCGCGATGGCGCTCGGCCGCGACATCAGGCATTCGGTGTTCGCGCGGGTGAGCGAGTTCTCCGCCCGCGAGGTCGGGCACTTCAGCACGCCTTCGCTCATCACCAGGAACACCAACGACGTCCAGCAAGTGCAGATGCTCGCGCTGATGACGTTCACCTTGATGGTCTCGGCGCCGATCATGTGCATCGGCGGCATCATCCTCGCGCTGAACCAGGACGCGCGGCTCTCCTTGCTGCTCCTGGTGTCCGTGCCCGCGCTCGGCATCATCGTGACCCTGATCATCTCCCGGATGCGGCCGCTGTTCAGGAAGATGCAGGAGCGGATCGACGAGATCAACCGGATCATGCGGGAGCAGATCACCGGCGTCCGGGTGATCAGGGCATTCGTGCGTGACTCGAGCGAGCGAGAGCGGTTCAGCGCGGCCAACTCCGATCTTTACGAGGTCGGGCTCGGGACTGGCAGGCTGATGGCGCTGATGTTCCCCTCGGTCATGCTCGTGCTGAACTTCTCCTCGATAGCCGTGCTCTGGTTCGGCGGCCACCTGATCAACGACGGCACGATGCAGGTCGGCGCGCTGACCGCGTTCCTTTCCTACCTGCTGCAGATCCTGATGTCGGTCATGATGGCAACCTTCATGTTCGTGATGGTGCCGAGGGCCGAGGTCTGCGCCGAGCGGATCGTCGAAGTGCTCGACACGAAGCCAGAGGTACTTCCGCCGCTGCGGCCGGTGCCCGCCGGGCCTGCCCGCGGCCGGCTTGAGCTCAGGCACGCGGAGTTCCGCTATCCGGGGGCTCAGCAGCCGGTGCTCCGCGACATCAACCTGGTCGCCGAGCCTGGTCAGGTCACCGCGATCGTCGGCGGCACGGGCAGCGGAAAGACCACGCTGATCAGCCTGATCCCCAGACTGTTCGACGCCACGGAAGGCGAGGTCCTGATCGACGGCGTGAACGTGCGTGACCTCGACCCGGCGGAGCTGTCCCGCCTGGTCGGCCTCGTGCCGCAGAAGCCTTACCTGTTCTCTGGCACGGTGGCCTCCAACCTGCGATACGGCAATCCTGACGCTACCGAGGCCGAACTCTGGCACGCGCTCGAGATCGCCCAGGGCCGTGACTTCGTGGCCCAGATGCAAGGCGGCCTGGACGCGAAGATCGCGCAGGGCGGCACCAACGTGTCAGGCGGCCAGCGCCAGCGGATCGCGATCGCCAGGGCGATCGCGCACGTGCCTGAGATCTACCTCTTCGATGACTCGTTCTCGGCGCTCGACTACGCGACAGACGCCGCGCTGCGCACCGCGCTGGCCAGGGAGACGGCCAGCGCGACCGTGCTGATCGTGGCTCAGCGGGTCGCGACGATCAGGAACGCCGACAAGATCGTCGTGCTCGACGGCGGGCGCATCGTGGCCTGCGGCACTCACGAGGAGCTGATGGCCGCCGACGAGACTTACAGGGAGATCGTGCTCTCCCAGCTAACCGAGGCGGAAGCCAGAGCGGGGAGCGCCGCGTGAGCGAGAACGGCGTGAGCGAGAACGGCGTGAGCGAGAGCAACGGGCAGGCACCGCCGGCCGGCGTGGGGGAGCGGGTCACCCCGGCGCGGGACCTGCGGCCAGCCGGGGGCGGCATGGGCGGGCGGGGTCCTGCCGCGTTCATGGGCGGGATGTCGACAGAGAAAGCGCTCAACTTCGGCGGGTCGAGCAAGCGGCTGCTGCGAATGCTCGCGCCCCAGCGGGCGCTCATGGTGACCGCGATAGTGCTTGGCGTGCTCAGCGTGGCCTTTTCCGTGACCGGTCCCAAGGTGCTCGGCAACGTCACGAACCTGATTTTCGACGGCTTTATCAGCAGCAAGATTCCCGCCGGGATCACCAAGGCCGGCTTCGTGCGGCACCTGCGCGCGACCGGTCACGGAACGCAGGCGAAGCTGGTCGGCGCGCTGAACCTCACGCCAGGCCGCGGCATCAACTTTGGCGACGTGGGCCGCGCGCTGCTCCTGGTCGCCCTCATCTACATCGCCTCGGCGTTGTGCAGCGCCATCCAGGGCCGGGTGGTGGCCAAGATGGTGCAGCGGGCCATCTTCGAATTGCGCCGTCAGGTCGAGGAGAAGCTGTCGCGGCTGCCGCTCAGCTACTTCGACCGGCAGCCGCGCGGTGAGATCCTGAGCCGGGTCACCAACGACATCGACAACCTGGCGCAGTCGCTCCAGCAGACAATGAGCCAGGTCGTGCTTTCCCTGCTGACCATCGTCGGCGTGCTTGCGGTGATGTTCTGGATATCCTGGCTGCTGGCGATTATCGCCCTGGTGACTGTTCCCGCCTCGGTGCTCATCGTCATGCGGATCGGCAAGCGGGCACAGCCGCAGTTCATCAGGCAGTGGTCGACCACCGGCAAGCTCAACGGCCATATCGAGGAGAATTTCACCGGCCATACCCTGGTCAAGGTATTCGGTCAGTCGCAGGCGTCGATAGCCGCCTTCACCGAGCAGAACGAGAGACTGTTCCAGTCCAGCTACCGCGCCCAGTTCATCTCCGGCATGATCCAGCCGGCCATGATGTTCATCGGGAACCTGAACTACGTGCTCGTCGCCGTCGTCGGGGCACTGCGGGTCGCCTCAGGCGCGCTGTCGCTCGGTGACGTGCAGGCCTTCATACAGTACTCGCGGCAGTTCAGCCAGCCGCTGACCCAGGTGGCCAGCATGGCCAACCTGCTCCAGTCCGGGGTCGCCTCGGCGGAGCGGGTGTTCGCGCTGCTCGACGCCGACGAGCAGGAGCCTGACCCGGCCGAGCCGGTCAGGCCGGAGGTCGTGACCGGCAAGGTGTCCTTCCGTGACGTGTCATTCAGGTACTTCCCGAACGTTCCGCTGATCGAGCACCTGTCCCTGTCGGTCGAGCCAGGCCAGACAGTCGCGATCGTCGGGCCGACAGGCGCGGGCAAGACGACGCTGGTCAACCTGCTGATGCGGTTCTACGAGGTCGACAGCGGAAGCATCACGCTCGACGGTCTTAACATCGCTGGCATGACCCGCGAGGAACTGCGGTCGCAGACCGGCATGGTCCTGCAAGACGCGTGGCTGTTCGGCGGCACCATCGCAGAGAACATCGCCTACGGTGCCGGCAACCCGACCAGGCAGCAGGTCATCGACGCCGCCAGGGCCACCTACGTCGACCGGTTCGTGCAAACCCTTCCAGATGGCTACGAAACGGTCATAGACGAAGAAGGCTCGAATGTGAGCATGGGGGAGCGGCAGCTGATCACTATCGCCAGGGCCTTCCTGGCTCGTCCCGCCATCCTGATTCTCGACGAGGCCACATCGTCGGTGGACACCAGGACCGAGGTGCTGATCCAGCGGGCAATGAACTCGCTGCGCCAGGGCAGGACCAGCTTCGTGATCGCGCACCGGCTGTCCACGATCCGCGACGCCGACACCATCTTGGTCATGGAGCACGGCCAGATCGTCGAGCAGGGCACTCACGGCGAACTGCTCGCCGCCGACGGCGCGTACGCCCGCCTGTACGCCGCTCAGTTCGCCCGTGCCCTCAGCGAGGTCGACGGCAGCGGCGACGAGCCGGGCCAGCTCGCGGCGGCGCCGGCCTGAGCCCCGGGCCGTTGAGACCCGGGCCGCGTGGTGAGGACCGCGCCGCCGGCGGCCGCTCTCCGGCCGTTTGGCAAGCGCCGATAATGAGCATTATGTAAAGTTGCAGCTTATCTGGAGCGCGCATGCTGGCCGCCAGGTCAGCGGGTTGGGAAGGCGCCGCCGTTGACATGGATTAGCTGTGCGGTCAGGTGCCTGGCGCCTGGTGAGGCGAGGAAGAAAGCGGTCTCCGCGATGTCTTCGACTTGACCTGGGCGTTTGTCGTGGGCTGCGGCGATGAGGGTATCCCGGCGCGTATCGGTGAGCCTGCCGCGGAAGAAGCCGGTGCCTTCGATGTAGCCGGCTGAGATTACGTTGGCGGTGATGCCGCGCGGGCCGAGGTCGGCGGATGCGCCGACGTTCCAGGCCGCGAGCGCGGCCTTGGCTGCGCCGTAGGAGCCGGCACCGCGCTCGGCGCCGATCGAGCCGATGCTGATCACCGACCCGCCCGGGGGCATCAGGCCGGCGATGGCCTCAGTGGTGAGGACCGCGCTGATCAGGTTGGCCTCCAGGTTTGCCCGCCAGCTCGCCGCGAGGCGCTCAAGCCAGGCAGTGCCGGTGCCGTCGCCGCTCTCGTCGCGGTCAAAGTCGGTGTTGCCTCCGGCGTTGTTGACCAGCACGTGGACCGCGGGCCCGAGGCCGGCGGCCAGCGCCGCGACCTGTGCTGGCTCGGTGTTGTCGCATACGACGCCGCGGGCGCCTAGCTCATCGGCGGTGCGCTCGAGTTGCGCGGGACGGCGCCCGGTGATGACGACGTCATCGCCGCAGGCCGCGAACCTGGCTGCGATCGACCGGCCGATCCCGTTGCTCGCGCCGGTGACCACCACTATCCTGCCCATCGCTCTCCCGTCAGGTCCAGGTTTTCGTCAGTTATGTTCTGTACAGCCCGTTTGGCCCTGTTTCGGCCAGGGCGGCGCGGATGAGCTCGGTGATCTGCCAGGGTTGTTCCAGGTAAGGCTGATGGGCCACCCCTGGCAGCTCCTGGTAGCTGCCGCGCGGCAGCCGGCTGGCTAGCTCCTTGCTCCTGGCGCGAATGAAAGGGATGTCGAGCTGGCCGCAGGCGACGGTGGCCGGGACCTGGATCTCTTCGAGGCGGTCCCAGGCGCGCAGGCCTGCCGAGCCGCTGTGCTCTGGAGCTCCGTTGCCCAAGATGATCGCGTTCATGTTCAGCGCCAGCGCCCTGGCCTGGCCGCCGACCCGGCCTTGCGGCGCCGAGGGTCCGTCAAGCCACAGCCAGGTCTCCAGGCGGTTGGCTTCGCGCAAGTCGCCGCCGGCGGCGTCGATAAGCGTCTCGAACCGCTTGGTCACCTGGTCGAGTTCGGCTTCAGGCGCGCCGCTGACGGCCGGCGCGATCAGCACCAGCCCGGCGACGCGGTCAGGGACAGAAAGCGCCGCATCGAGCGCCAGCAGGCCGCCGGCGGAGGCGCCGACGAGCCAGGCAGGCTCGGTGCCGTAACGGTCGAGCACGGCCACCAGGTCGTCGACGTGCGTGAAGGGCGCGGTACTGACCGGGGACTCGCCGTAGCCGCGCCGGTCGTAGGCCACCGCGGTGACCGCGGGAGCGAGATGTCCGGCTACCTGCTGCCAGCCGCGCCGGTCGGCGATCCCTTCATGCAGCAGCGCCACCAGTCCAGAGGTCCCCTGCCAGCACTCCCCTGCGAGCTCACCGCCCTCGCGCCTGATAGCGAATCTTTCGCTCATGAGGCCATCCTCGTAACCGCGGCGCGGCGCGGCAACCCGATTTCAGGCACGGCTCAGTCAGGCACGGCTCCCTCGCCAGCCGCCAGCGGCACCCGCCATTCGAGCCTGGTACCGCCGCCGGGCGGCTCGCTGAGCCGCAACTGGCCGCCAAGAGACTGCGCCCGCTCCTGCAAGTTGGCCAGGCCGCTGCGCCTGCCGGTGTCCTTGATGCCGACGCCGTTGTCCTGCACCGTCAGAACCAGGTCACCGTCGGCGCCGGCACTGATGTCGACCTTGGTCGCCTGGGCGTGGCGGGCGGCGTTGGATAGCGCTTCGCGCAGCGCGAGCAGCATGTCCTGCGATGCCTGCCAGGGAACGTCGTCAAGGTTTCCGTCCAGGCGGAGGCCGGGCGCGAAGCCGAGCGCCTGGGCCATCTCGTCGATGACCGCCATGATCTGCGTCCGCAGCCCCTGCGCGTCGTTCTCCTGGTGCGACTGCAACGTGAAGATCGTCGAGCGGATGTCGCGGATTGTCTCGTCGAGCGCGTCAACGGCCTGCACTACCCGCCCGGTCGCCTGGGTGTCAGGCAGCATGCCGATCGCGGCCTGCAGCGACATGCCGGTCGCGAAAAGCCGTTGTATGACCAGGTCGTGCAGCTGGCGGGCGATGCGGTCCCTGTCGGCGAACACTGCGATCCGCTGGGCGTCCCTGCGGTGCTCGGCGAGTTCCAGGCCAATGCCGGCCTGGGCCGCGAAGGTTGTCACCATCTCGATGGCAGTCGCGGGCAAGGGCTTGGCGCCTGGCAGGCGCCCTGTCGTCAGCACGCCGCGCACCTTGCCTGCCGAGCCGAGCGGCACGATGACGGCTGGCCCGAGTCCCAGATGCTCGCGGGCAACCGCGGCGACCCTGGGATCTGACCGGAAGTCATCGACGAAGATCGCCTCGCCCGTGGTCATCACCAGGCCGGACACCGACGAATGGCCGGGCAGCATGAGGCCGAACGCGGCGTCGGCGCCGGCGCCGCTGGCATGCTCGCTCACCAGATGGCCGCCTGTGCCTGCGGGCAGGGCCAGGACCGCGAGGTCAGCGCCCGCCAGGTCAAGCGTGAGGTCGGTGATGAGCTTGAGCACCTCCTCTGGCGGCGCGTCGGTGAGCAGCCGCCGGTTCACCTCGGAGCTGGCCTGAAGCCACCGCTGCTGCCTGCGGGCGTCGGCATACAGCCTGGCTTTTTCCACGGCGGCACCCGCCGCCGCCGCGAGCGCGACTACCAGGGCCTCGTCATCGTCGTCGAACGGCTCGCCGCCGCGCTTGTCCGTGAGGTACAGGTTCCCGTACACCACGTCCCTGATCTGCAGCGGCGCGCCGAGGAAGGTCCGCATCGGCGGATGGCCGGCCGGGAAACCCGAGGACTGCGGGTGCTCAGCGATGTCTGGCGTGCGCAGCGGGCGCGGCCTGGCGATGAGCTCGCCGAGCAGTCCTTTGCCCTCCGGCCAGTGGTCGATCGCCGCGATCTGGTCCTGGTCAAGACCGACCGGCAAGAACTCCCTGAGCTGCCCGTTGTCGCCGATGACGCCGAGCGCGCCATACCTGGCGTCGACCAGTTGCACCGCGGCTTCTGTGATCCGGCGCAGCACCGACTCGAGCTCGACCTCTGAGCCGATTCCCACGACCGCTTCAAGCAGCGCGTTCACCCTGTCCCTGGTGTCGAGTACCGCCTGCAGCCGAACCTGGAGCTGGTTAAGCAACTCGTCTAGCTTCAGGTTCGGCACGACAAGCGAGCCGTGGTCAGAAGTCCCCAACGAGTTCACCCCTGCATTATCCGCGCCGGCCTGAGGCACGCTATAACCGGGTTGGCCCGCAACCGTGCGTACTCACTGAGTTCCCTCGGTTACCGCCAGCTAACCGGACTGGGGAAAATCAGCCACGACGGTGAAATCGCTGACCGGCCTGCGCGGAGTTCTCTCCTGGACCGGCAGGCCGTAGCCGATCCGCAGGATCATCTGCGGCGCGGGGCCTGTCGCGCGCGCTGGGGCGACCAGCCAGGCGTCCATGGTCTCGAGCGGCTGGGTCAGCGGGCTGGCCGAGATCTGAAGGCGCGTCGCGGTCAGCCAGACCCGCTCGAGCGCCTGCCCGGCGATCAGCCAGCCCGCCGGGTTGTCCGGCCTGGCCCCGAGGACCGCGAGCTGCGGATGCTCCTCGAACCAGGCGTAGCGTACCGGAAGGCGGCGATCGACAGAGAAGTCGCGCACGGCCTCGGCGCCCTCGGCCGGCCTCGGGCCGAGGGCGCCGGCCGGGATGCCGTCGGTGTCCCTCCTGCCCCCCACCCAGTTCGCCAGTTCGGCGAGGTATGCCGGATCGGCGTGCAATTCGCGTTCGGCCTCTTCGGCCAGTCCGCGCAGGCGCATGGCTTCCTCGGGATCGGGGAAGCTCAGCACGGCCCCTTCAGCTTCGGCTGCCGCGGCTAGCTGGATGCGTGCCTGCAGCGGCACTTCCGTGCTGGCGAAGGGCTCCCGGTTCGTGTGCCTGGCCGGGATCGCGGCGTGCAGTTCCCGCTCCCACGGTGCGGGCTGGCCAGCGCCGTCGAGTTCGGTCCTGGCCAGCAGGAACGGCCGGCCAGGATCGGGCCGCAAGGTGACTCTCGGCGCCAGGCCTGCCACCGAGGCCGCGATCCGCAAGTTGAACAAGGCGGCTCCGCAGGCGATGTGCGCGCCCCGGGTGCTCGGATCGGTGACCGCAAGCAGCCGGCCGGTGTCGAGCAGCAGGTCGATCGCCGTGCCGTCGGCCAGGATTTCGAACCGCCACGGCTGGGTATTGTGCTGCGATGGTGCGGCCGCGGCGGCGCGGAGCACGGCGTCAAGCTCAGGATCGGGCTGAGCTGGCGAGTCATGAACATGGGTCTCGCTCATCACGCTAAGGTAACTGCCTGGTCGGCTTGTTCCCAGGGCCGAACGGCCCGGACGGGACGGACCTTTCGGCCCGTCCCGTCCGGCTGCTTGCCGTTCGCGGTCAGTGCTGCTTTTGCGGCTCCCGTCCGGCGGAGGCCTCCTGGCGCGGCTCCGACCGGTACCAGGGCCGCCAGACCAGCCGGTAGACCGGTATCACCCGCGGGATGTCGCGCAGGCCAGGAATGAAAGGCACGAGCAGCAGCAGCATCGTGCAGATGCCGGTGGCCATGATGGCCCAGACGTCGGCGCTGGCCGACCAGGCGGTGGTCGCTGGCGGGATCTGGTACCAGAGCTGGTACAGCCACAGCCAGGGCTGGCCGGGGTAGTTGCCCGTCTCGTTCATCAGTCCCCACTGGTCACCGGCCAAGTGCTGGTGGGTGGCCACGCTCGACAGGTAGGAGCCGTCGGCGAGAAAGAGCAGAGGGAGGGTGTAGTTAGTCGTGTAGAAACCGGACTGCGTGATGAGACCCTGATCGAGGGCGCCGCTACGGGCCATTTGGGTGAGGCTCGAGATAATCGTCGGAACGGGCCCCGCGTGCGTGGCGCCGTCGCGTAATACGCCGTTGCTAAATGAAATCGGGGCGGCGGAGTAGGCGCGCAACCAGCGCTGTCGTGTAGCCGGCGTCGCCCGCTCGTACTGGGTGAGATCGCCCTTGAGTACGGGTTCGCCGGGCAGACTGGCGAGGGGACCGAGCACGAAGTCGCGCGCCGAGTGAACGGGAATTCGTACGCCCACCCAGCGCGCCAAGGTAAAAGGACCTAACTTCTGGCCCGGTGAAGCCGTGTTGTAGGGGGCGCCGTAGAGGGCCGACGCGGAGGTGCCGTCAAGTTCCTTTACGGCCGTATTGGCGAAGTCGACCGGATGGTAGGTCGACCAGGACTTGATCGACAGCGGATACTCGTCCGGTGAGCCGAACAGGACCGCGAGGGCGACCGTCAACAGGGCGACCACCACGAAAGCGATCGTGCCCTCTTTAATAATGTCGTAGGGCACGTGCCCGCCGCGCCACGCGGGGGCGTCCACGTCCGGTCGAAATCGGGTGGATTCAACGCGCCGTCTCACGCGTCGACGACCTTCTCGTCGTTGGCGTCGTTGGCGTCGTTGGCGTCGTTGGCGTCGTTGGCGTCGTGGTTCGTGACGGCCGGCGCGCCAGCGCGCTCGTCGAAGGGGGGAACCACGCCCTTAACTCGAACCAGCAGTACGTGAATGGCGGTGAGGAGAACGGCGGCGAGCGGCAACAGAACGATGTGCCACATCAGCATCTGACCGGTGTTGAGGACGTTGAAGTAGGCGCCGGCGCCGGTCGCGTTTATGCCGTCCTTCGCCTGAGTC
>DAHVDE010000007.1 GCA_027313705.1 Actinomycetota bacterium
TTACTTGCCAGCCATTTTGGGCATAAGCCGGGGAATCGAAGTGCGCGAGCGGGATAGCACCGGCCAGCGCAACCGCAACGCCGAGCGAAAGGGCGAGTTTCGTGCTGAGCATGCGGGCCAGGCTAATGCCATCACGGCGGAAGCGGCTGCAGCCGCTGCAATGCCTGATAAGCGGTCCCGGGACCTACCGGAGGCGGTTGCGCACGCGGCTAGATACTGGTCACGGTGTGTCCTGGGGCGCGATGGTGGCGTGCCAGTGGCCTTTGCTGAGGTGGCAGGTGCCGTCTGGCTCGATCCGGGCACTGGCTCCCCACAGCGGCAGGTAGCCGTGGTTGAGCCAGTCGGCGCGGATGGCGTCCAGGACGTCCCACAGGCGGCGGGGGCCGGCCTGGTGGACGGTGGCGGGCTGGCCGGGCAGGCCGGAGGCCCTGGCCCATGACCCGTCCGGGTGGCTGATCCGCGTGGTCGTGATCCCGTCGGGGCTGGTCGTGGTCGAGCAGGACAGGCCGGGGGTGGTGACCGAGAGGACGGCGTCCAGTTCCCAGCCGTATGCCGGGTCCACCACAGGATAGGGGCTGGTGGTGACCTCGCCGCCGTCCGCGTCGCTGCCTGCGCCGGGGGCGGGGTCCTGCGGCGGGCAGTCGTGCCGGGCGGTCATGAATCCGGCGCGTTCGAATTCGACCCGGCCCACAGCGCCGCCGTCGGGGGTCTTGCGGGCGGTGATCAGGACCGGGCCGCCGGCCAGGGAGAACACCAGCCGCCCGTCCGGCCGCAGCGCGGCGAGCCAGGACGCCGGGATGGCCGGCAGCGACACCATGGGCACGATCCGGTCGAACGTTCCCGGCAGGTCACCGGCCGCATCACAGGCTACGATCTCCGGATGCAGGCCCAGCCCGGACAGGCGGGACGCGGCGGTGCCGGTCAGGTAGTCGTCGATGTCGATGCTGGTGACCTGGCCGTCGCCGTACCGGGCCGCGAGCAGCGCGGCGCCGTACCCGGAACCTGTGCCCACGTCCAGGATGCTCGCTCCCCGGTAGAGGCGGGCGCGCCGGTACATGTCCAGGACCAGGCGCGGCATCGTCACCGACGACGCCGGCCAGCCTTCATAGGTGCCACCCGGTTCGGCGTGGTCGGCGTGCATCATCCCGACCCGGGTGACCAGCGACGTGATGCCGTCATAAGCCGCAGCCAGCCAGGCCGGCTCATCGGCGGGGCCGTCCCGCACCACCCACGCGCCGTCCAGGCTCCGGGTGAACCAGCGCGGTACCAGGACATGCCGGGGAACCCACCGCACCGGATCGAACCAGCCTGAACCAGGCCCGGCGATATCGGCCGCCAGCGCGGCAGCCCTGTCCTGCCACGACCTCACGCTGATTCCCCCCGGCTGCCGATCGAGTACACGACAGTCCCGCCCTCCATATGGCAACCGTCGCTGTCGCCGCTGGACGGCGTGCAATCCGGCGCGCAGTCGCGCGCATACCGCAGCCCTGCGGGCGGCGGGCAGATGTCGCTGTCACTGGCCGGCGCGCAGGACGGGTCGCAGCCCGACGCGGCGGGGGGCGGGCAGATGTCGCTGTCGCTCGCCGGCGCGCACGACGGATCACAGTCTCCGGCACGGCGGGACCTGGCCGGGATAGATGCGGTCGCTGCGGCCAGCGCCGGGCCGGACAAGATCGCGGCCAGCGGCATCTCGCGGACGTTCCCTGCGGTCAGCCACCGGGCCATCACGCACGGGCACACGTCACCGGACGGCAGCACGGCAGCGATACCGCGCCCGCAGTTCCCGCACAACTGCGACACATCCGGCCCGGCGTCCGCAGCGCGGCCGAGCCGGCGGACCCGGTCGGCCCTGATCCGCGTCACTCCCAGGGCTTCCAGTTCAGCCCGCGCCTGGCCGGTCCGCTGCCCGTCCGCCAGCTCGACAATGCCGGCCCGGACCTGGATGCCTCGGGCGACCGCCTGGCCGATATTGGCCAGCGTGCGGGCGTGGCTGCCGGGTCGGCCGGTGATCGCGTCATGCTCGCGCGGGTCATCGCTGTAATACGACGTGGCCAGCGACACCTGCTGGCACGCGAACAACTCCCACCACGAGTCCCGGACATGAGTCAGGTTGCTGTACACCTCAGCCGCCAGCCCCGCACCGACCGCATAGCCGAGCAGAACCTCGAAGTCCGGGTGCAACGTCGGCTCACCGCCGATGAACTGCACCATCGACACGCCCAGCCCGGCCGCCTGGCTGATCACCGACCGCCAGTCATCAGCCGTCATCACGCCATGCGAGCCAGACCGGCCGGATCCGGCATAGCAATGCGAACACGCCAAACCGCACTTGCCGGTGATCTCTAGCCACAAAAATGAGAAAACCGGGACGGTCCTGACGTGAGCGGTATCCGTACGGGTGAGAGTAGTCATGGCGTGACCCTTCCGTGCACAGAAGAGGAGGACTGGCCGGACTCGCCGGGAGGGCCGGCGAACTAACGTCCGAAAGAAAGGTTGCCCCACCGGGTAACGCCGGGCAAATGAACTTGCACGGGTTTGCACGGCCAGTTTCAGCCAAGCGCGTTGATCGCCGCCGTGATCAGTGCGCGGGCCTTAGCACCGCGCACCGCCATATCCGACAGGGCGCTGAACGTCTGTCCGTACATGGCGATCTCGCGCGGCTGCGTGAGCGTCAGCCAGCCTGACACCAGTTCGACGTTCACCTGGGCCTCGTCGAAGATCCAAAAGTCCTCGACCGGCCACACGACGTCACGCTCCAGGCCCATCGGGATGATGCCGAGGGCGACTGACGGCAGGGACGCCACGGTGATGAGGTGGCCGAGTTGCCCGGCCATGACGTCGGTCCCGCCTATCACATTCCGCAGGACTGACTCTTCGAGGAGCACGAAGAACCGGTGATCGCCTTCGCGCATAAGGCGGAGCCGGTCAGCGCGGACTGCTGCGGCATCTTCGGTGTCATCGGGAAGCTCTCGCCTGATTGCGATGGCCCGGAGCACGGCCTTGGTGTAGTCGCCCGACTGGACGGCACCGGGGATGAGCCAGGACGAGTACGTGCGGAAGATGCGCGTTCGCTCCCATAGCGGCAGGACGCCTACCTGTGCGCGTTTGAGCCCGGTGCGCTCCATGCGCCGCCATTCAACGAACATGTCCTTGACGTTGCGCAGGAATGCGGTCAGATCGCCCGTCTCGCCGGGCACGCCGCAGTGCTGGCACCACAGGCGGATGTCATCAGAGGACGGCGCAGTCCGTGCGTGCTCGATCCGTGAAACCTTTGATTCATGCCATCCGCACAGATGCGCCAGCTCCCGGCCAGTCAGTCCGGCATCCCGCCGGATCTCACCCAGGCGAGATCCGAGGGACAGCCGGGCTTGCCAGGCACTGGATGATGGTGCAGGTAGCGGCACTGTGAGCGGCTAACAGACAGGTCATCAAGCTGGCCGGAACTCCGCGTGGGGAATGGCGCGCTCCCACACCGCGTCGAACGACGCGGCGCAGAGCCTGGCATGCTCTGAGTTACCCGAGCGCTCCTCGCCCACCCAGGAGCCGTCACCTGCGAAGTGATTCCACAGCAGCATCTTGCCGTCACACACCCAGAAATCTTCGGCAGGCACCAGCAGCCCGGCCGCTGCGTGCCTGGGCAGCCAGCGCACTTCCTCCCCTGCGGCCACGTTGTGCGCTGCCGTCACATCGTACTCGAAACGGATGTAGTCACTGACGGGCTCCGAGACGATCCGGACGCGGCGCATGCTGACGCCACGGCCTGCTGTTTCACGAACAAGATCTGCGAAAGAACCCCACCGCTCTGCCGGGTCGAACCGAACGCCGGCTTGCCAGTCGAGCCAGTCCGGGTCGTCGGGCGTGTAGCTGTCACGCAACTCCAAGTGACATGCGGTGCGTTCAGCCGCGCGGATCAGGTCGAACGCCAGCGGTTCCGTTGCCACCACACACCTCCAGCAGAAACGGCGCCATGCGCGCCGGGATACGGACTACGGTCTCGTGGTCTGGGATCGGCTTCGTCGCCACGATCTGGGCAAGGGTACTTGAATCGGTGATCTTCCATCCCTGGATCACGATGCTGCCATCGGCGTCATCCACCCAAACAGTAGGCGAGCCGGTATTAGGGGTTTCCGGATCCACTCCAATGAACCGTAGCGACATGACCGTCTACCTCCAAAGTCGATTGCATGAGATTGCAGTTCTACCTTCCCTCCTTGCAGAGTTGCCGTCAATAACTTGCACGTAGCGGCACGACGGGCCGCCGCCCATCTCGGCTTGCCAATAGCTGGGGCAGACAGCTGCTGCCGAAGCTCCGGGAAATTCCTTCAAGCCCAGGTAGGACGGCGGACCTGCGAGTCGCAGCCTTTAGGCCTGATCCCGCAACTAGCCAGGCGGTGCCGCAAGCGGCCCTTTAGTGACACGCCAGCCGATGTCCCCTTGCATGCCTTCGAACGGCGAACCGCCTGCGCCGCATGACGTCGGCTACTGCTTGGTGGTGGGTGGATTCCGCGCTGAGCACGGCGTGAATTTGGTGGCTGGCTGTCAGATTTAGAGGGTGTAGGAGGTGGCGGCAGCTGAATGGTTCTGAGGACACCCAGCGAAGGCTGGGCGAGGATGGCCTGGACGAGCTGACTGCCTGCTTGTGGACGGTGGGCTGCCAGACCTGCGGGATGATGCTGGGCGATGACCCGTCGGCGCTGTGCGTGGATGACTCGATAGTGTCGGCGGCGGCGTACTGCCCGGACGACGGGTGGCGCGTGATACAGCCGTTCTCGGCGAGACGGTTCTTTCTGTTCCGGCATGAGGACGGGCGGAAGCTGGTGCTGTCGTACTCAGAGGTAATGGGTGGCGGCTGGGCCGAGACGGACAGCGAGGCCAAGGTGCGGGCAGCGGGCGTGCTCAGCTTCCGAGCCGGGCTGACCGGCCTGGACTGGGTTCTCGGGCCGGGCACGCCGGGCTCGGTCACCTTGTACGGGAGGGCGCGATGAGCGCACCGCTCCGGTGTTATCGGTCACCGTCTGGATTCCGGTGCAGTCAGGGTGCATGGTATAAGTGACGGTAAACTTCAGTGGCCTGCTGATAATGCCGTCAACGCTGCGCGATGCGAACCCGTATCCATAACCCCGGCTATCGAAGGTATAGATGGTCGCATAGGCGAAGGGCGTCCGTGGGGCCGATTTACTTGCCAGCCATTTTGGGCATAAGCCGGGGAATCGAAGTGCGCGAGCGGGATAGCATCGGCCAGCGCAACCGCAACGCCGAGCGAAAGGGCGAGTTTCGTGCTGAGCATGCGGGCCAGGCTAATGCCATCACGGCGCAGGTCAACCTCACCACGCCGCATTACCGTGCCGCAGCGGCAAGATTTACCTGAAGATAACGGCCGGCCGGTAGAATTATTGTCACCCGCTGACGCCGGCATGGCGCGGCCCGCTGATCGCGCACCGCGACCCGATCCAGCCGCACGGAACCCGGTCATTTCATCCTTCGCCGACATGAAGGATGGCATTCGCCATACCCTGTCATCGTGTGGAAGGTATTGCCGATCGCGGTTGCGACCGTTGCGGCGCTCGCGATTGCCGGTTGCTCGGCGGCGAGGACGACTCCCGCTGCCCGGCCGGCCAGCGGCACTAGCGGTGCTGTCGCGGCGGGCACCGGCTCAGCAAGTGCCGCCAGTCCGCCCCCGCCGCAGAAACTGGCCACCTCGTGCCGCTCGGTGGTCCAGATCGGAGACTCGACTTCTGACGGACTGGTGTACGCGGCCTTCCAGCCAGATGCCGCGCTGCGGATACCCGCGCAATACCGCAGGGTTGGCGTCACCAGGTTCCTCCCCAGGGTCTCAGGGGCGCGGTCAATAGTAGAGACCTGGCACGGGATCCCCAATGGTTACACGGTTGCCCAGTGGCTGGTTCAGCACGGATACCAAGGATGCTGGGTCATCGCGCTCGGCACGAACGACACCGCCGACGTCGCCGTCGGCTCCAACGTTGGCCTGGCAGCCCGGGTGACGGAGATGATGTCGCTGCTCGGTCCCGCGCCGGTGATGTGGGTGAACGCCAAGACGCTGCTTTCCTCTGGTCCCTGGGCCGAGGCCAACATGGTGAAGTGGAATAACACCCTGCTCGCGGCCTGTTCGCGCTACCCGGGCATGCGGGTATACGACTGGGCCGACGCCGCGCGGAAGAACTGGTTCATCTCGGACGGTATTCATTACACGGCGGCCGGATACGTCATGCGGGCCCGCCTGATCGCTAACGGCCTCGCCGAGGCGTTCCCCGCCGTCTTGCCCATCACGCTTTCGCCCCGCGTCACCGGGGCGCCTGCCGCGGCTCACCCAAGCTGCCTGGTCCAGTAGCTACCGGGAGCAGACCAGCAGGCCCGCGACCCGCCGGGCACCGGCCAGATGAGAGAATTCCGGCGTCCGCCAGGCACTGAAAGACGGGCTGTGGCAGCCGGCCCCGAGGATCTGCGGGCCAGCCTTCACCGTGCGATGCCCGGCCGGTGACAACCTGATGCTGCGTGCGGCCATATACCGCGCCGATCCCGGTTCCGTCGTCGTCGAGTCAGGCGACCTTGACTATGCCCTCGCCGGCGGCAACGTCTGCGCGGTCGCCAGTCGCCGCGGCATCGCGGGTTTCGTGCTTGACGGCCTGATCCGTGACCTAGGCGAGGTACGCGAGCTTGGCTTTCCCGTCTTCGCCCGCGGCGTCATCCCCAAGCCGGGTGTCAAGCGGCAGGTGACCACGATGGCGATCGCCGTGCAGTGCGGCGGCGTGCACGTCAGCCCTGGCCAGGGCACGTCAGGAAGACGAGCAGCCGCTCGCGGACTGGGAAGCCGCTCACCGTGCCGCTATCGACAAAATACTCTCCGAGCAGGGTATCCGGCCTGGCTTGTGACCGCGCGCCCCGGCTACCGCCCTCGCCATTAGGATTGAGACCATGTCCGATCAGGCTGCCGAGGATCGAGATGACCAGACCTCGCGTGAACTCGCCGGGCGCGCGCAAGTACCAGGACTGGACACCTGGCACGCGCACTCGGCTCGCGTCTATAACTACTGGCTCGGCGGGAAAGACAATTACGCCGTCGACAGGGAAGCGGCGGAACAGGCCATCGCCGCCAATCCGGGGATCGTGGCAGATGTCCGGGCCAACCGCGCGTTCTTGGCCAGGGCCGTGCGGTACCTGGCCGGCCAGGCAGGGATCAGCCAGTTCCTCGACATCGGCACCGGGCTGCCGACGGCGGGCAATACCCATGAAGTGGCGCAGGCCGTAGTCCCTTCGGCGCGGGTGGTCTACGTCGACAACGACCCCATCGTGCTAGCGCATGCGCGCGCCCTGCTGACCAGCACGCAGGCGGGCGCGACCGCCTACCTGAGCGCCGACCTGCGCGATACGCGCCTGATCCTCGACCGGGCGGCAAGGACGCTTGACCTGCGCCAGCCGGTCGCGCTGATGCTGCTGATCGTGCTGCACCTGATCCCCGACGCCGACGACCCGGCCAATATCGTCTCCTCGCTTGTCGAAGCGCTGCCTGCTGGCAGCTATCTGGTGCTTGCCCATCCGGCCAGTGATATCAGGCCCGCGCAAATGGTGGAGATGACCAGGCGGGTGAACGACCGGATGATCGGCACGGTGGCGACGATGCGGACCCTGACGGAGGTCACCAGGTTCTTCGCCGGGCTCGAATTGCTTGAGCCAGGTGTTGTCCAGCCACAGCAATGGCGGCCAGATCCAGGCGTGCGCGACCCCGACCAGGTCACTGCCTGGTGCGGAGTAGCCAGGAAGCCCTGATCACCGCATTACTCGCTGGTGACGAACATCCGAACATCATGCGGTGAAAGCCGGGCGGCCGGAATTTACCCTGGTGCCGATAGTGGTAAGTGACTTGCCGGTTACCAATAGTAATGGGTGTCGGCTACCGCCTAGCATCAAGTGTGACAATTTAGCCATTATGATCGCCAAGGGAGTGACTAACCCGATAGGGTTTGCCCGGTGGCTGACCTACTGAAATTGACCCGCGCTGGTGCCAGTGCGTGCGGGTTCGTTATTGCCCGGTGTCTGGCTGACTGCCGTACGCGCGGTGTTAACGCCCAAGTCATTAGCCATTCAGCCCGGACACCACACGAACTTGGGAAAGGATGGGATGGCATATGAGCGATTACACCGCTACCACCGCAACGGCGCCTGCCGCGAGGCTGGAACCTGATGCTATCGGCGTAGCGCAGGACACTGTCATCGGCATGGCGTCCTCCGCGCCAGCCGCCTCCGTGGCGCTGACACTTGGCGCTCTCGCCGTTGCGGCGGCATATGGCAGCGGGCCGGTTATCGTGCTGACCGCTATTCCGATGCTTGTCATCGCGAACGCCTACCGCAAGCTGAACCTGTGGAACGCGAACTGCGGCGCGTCGTTCGAGTGGGTTGGCCGGGCAATCAATCCTTACCTGGGGTTCCTCACCGGCTGGCTGATGATCGCCGCGTACATCATCGCGACGGTCAGCGGCGTGGAGGTGCTTGGCCCTAACGTGCTCGCCGTGTTCGGCTCCAACTCGACAAGCGTCACCTCGAACATCCTCATCGGCACGGTACTCGGGCTGGTGATGCTGGTCATCGCGATCGTGGGCATCAAGATCACCGCGCGCACGCAGGTCGCCATGGCCGTTGTCGAGTACGGGATCCTCATCGGCCTGTCGATCGCCGGGCTGGTCTTTGTGCTCAACCACCACACAGGCACCGTGCACTTCACGGCCGGGTGGCTGAATCCTTACGGCGTGGCGGGCAAGGGCAGCCTGGTGGCAGGCTTCCTGGCGGCCGTCTTCGCGTTTACCGGGTGGGACGGCACCTTGTACGTCAATGAGGAAGTCAAGCACCGCCGGGTCAACCCTGGCCGGGCCGCCATCATCGCGGTCGCGCTCCTCGCGGTGATCTACACCTTGTCGATCGTCGGACTCCAGGGCATCCTTTCTCCGGCCAAGCTCGCCGCCGCGACCAGCAACGGCACCGTGCTCACCGCGGCGGCGCAGGCCATCGGCGGCGGTTTCTGGGCCAAGGCCATGGCGCTGAGCCTGGCACTTTCCGTCATCGCCACCACAGGTACCGGGATCGTGCTGACCGCCCGCATCGTCTACGGCATGGCGTCCTACCGGGTACTGCCCGAGTTCCTGAGCAACGTCTCGCGCAGGTTCGCCACCCCCGTCGCCGCCAGCGTGGTCGTCGGCTTGCTGATCATCATCCTCAGCGCCGTCTACTACCTGGTGACCTCGGTCCAGGGAGCCTTCACTGACATCGTGTACGTCACCGGGCTGCTCTTCGCGATCTTCTACGTCCTTACGGCTCTGGCTACGCTCGCGTACTACCGGCGGCGGCTGCGCAGTGGCTGGCGGAACGCGCTCACCCTTGGCATCCTGCCCGCCGCGGCGGCCGCGTTCCTCGTCTGGATGTTCGTCAGGTCAGTTCAGCTGGCTCCGTGGAGCCAGCGCTGGTCCCTGATCGGCATCGTACTCGCTGGCGTCGTGCTCATGCTGTTCGCCCGCTTCGGCCTCAAGTCGTCCTTCTTCAAGATCCGGCTTGAAAGCGAGCCGGCCGACTCCTAGGCGGCGGGCCTGCGCCGGGCCGAGGACCAGAGCTACCCGGCAGGAATACATAACAAGCAGCTAGTACCTGAACCGCCGCGGGCAATGCCCGCGGCGGTTCAGCCTTACCTGGCTACTTGATCGCTCCGGCGGTGAGGCCGGAAACTATCCGCCGCTGCGCCAGGATCACGATCACGGCGATCGGAATCGAGATGATCACGACGGCGGCGTCGATCAGGTTGTAGAAGGTCTGATACTGGCTCTGGCCAAGGCTGACGATGGCCAGCGGCGCGGTGTACATGTTCGGCGTCGTCATGAACGACAGCGCGAACGTGAAGTCGTTCCAGGCCAGGATGAAGGACAGTATCGCGGCGGTGAAGACGCCTGGCAGCGCCACCGGAATGATTACCTTCCGAAGCGCTTGCAGCCTGGTGGTGCCGTCGACGATGGCCGCTTCCTCGAGTTCCACCGGGATCTGCGAGAAGTAACTTGCCAGCAGCCACGTCGCGAGCGGCACCGTGTAAATCAGGTAAGAGAGAATGAGAGCCGGGTAGCTGTCGAGAATCCCGGTGTGCTTATAGGCGATGAACAGCGGCCCGACCATGGCGAGGATCGGGAAGAACCCGGCCACGAGTATGAAACCCATCACCGCGGTCCGTCCCCTGATCTTCGTTCGTGACAGCGCATAACCCGCCATCGACGCGATAATGACGGTCAGCACCGTGGCAGAAAGACAGACAATCGCGCTGTTGAGCAGCGGCCGAAGGAAATCCTGCTGGGTGAAGTCGTCAATGTAGTTGCTGAACGTCACCTGGCCGGGAAGCAGGCTGGTCGTGCCCTGGGCAAGCACCGCGTTGCTCTTCAGCGAGGTGACCACGATCCAGTAGAACGGGAAAAGGCTCACCACCACGAAGATCGCGAGCAGTACGAAGAAGCTGCCGCGTGATCCTGCCCTGCGCAATTGCTTGTTCCCTCGGGCCGGGGGCAGGCGGTGCCTGGCCGTCAGTTGCCCGCTCGTCATTGCGCCTCCTGCGTCCTGAAGGCCCGGACATAGAACGCCGCGATGATCAGGGCCATCACCATCAGTGCCACGGCGACCGCTCCTCCGTAACCGAAGTCGAGGTTATTGAGGAACGCCTGATAGTCGATGTAGGAGAGCACCTGAGTCGAGGTGCCCGGTCCCCCGCCGGTCATGATGTAGACCACGTCGAAGATCAGGAACGAGGAAAGCGTCCTGAAGATCAGCGCGACCATCAGGGCCGGCCTCAGCATCGGCAGGGTAATGCGGCGGAACGTCTGCCAGGCGCCGGCACCGTCGATCCTGGCCGCCTCGTAGACGTCGGAAGGGATGATCTGGAGGCCTGCCAGCAGCACGATCGCCATGAACGGCGTGTTGCGCCAGGCATCGGCGATGAGCAGCGCTGCCCACGCGGTCCAGGTGCCGTCGAGCCAGGTGGTGCTCGCGAGCGGCAGGTGCAGGGCATGCAGGATGTAGTTGACGAAACCCGACTGCGGATCGAACATCGTCCGCCACAACTCGGCGGATACGACGGTCGGCACCGCCCAGGGGATGAAAATCGCCGCCCGCACGATCGAACGGCCGCGGAACGGCCTGTTCAGCGCGAGCGCGAGCGCCAGCCCGACACCGGTCTCTACCGCCACGGAAACGATCGTGAAGCCGACGGTGTGCAGCAGCGCCGGGACGAAGGAGTGCCCGGTGAACAGCTCGGAGTAATTGGAGAAGCCGGCGAAGCCGCCAACCGGCGGTGCGATGTAGTCGACGTGATGGAAGGAATTCCACAGGTTGTAGATCAGCGGATAGCCGGTGACCAGCGCCAGCACGACCACCGCGGGTGCGACGAGCAGGAAACCGAGCCTGCGGTCCCGGCCGACCAGGGTCCGCTGCCGCCGTGCCGCCCGGGCGGGTGCCCGAGGCGGCAC
>DAHVDE010000055.1 GCA_027313705.1 Actinomycetota bacterium
ATTACGTGAACCGCATCTACGGCAAGCTCGGGGCGGTCTCGAGGTCAGACGCCGTGTCCAGGTGGGAGCAGGCAGCCAAAACGCCTACCTCGGTACTGTGACGCGGCGCGGGTGCCCGCGCGGCATCCGGCCGTGGTGGCCCGCCAGCGAAGCCGGCGGGCCACCACGCACCATGCTCACTCGTTGCCGAAGGCCTGGATCTCAGCCAGTTCGGTCTGCGAGAGCTCGCGCGGCGTGTCGCCCCTGGCTACCTTGGCGCTTTGCACCTGGTGCTTGATACCTTCGACCACCTCTGGATTGGCCAGCGTCGTCACATCGCCCACATCGGTGAAGTTGGAAACCGACGCGATGACCCGGCGCATGATCTTGCCTGACCTCGTCTTGGGCATGTCAGGCACGATCCAGACATTCTTAGGCCTGGCGATCTTCCCGATCTCGACCTCGATCGCCTTGGTGACCTTCCCCTCCATCTCGGGGCCGGCGGAAAAGCCCGGCTTGAGCGAGATGTACATCTCGACCATCCGGCCCCTGATGTCGTCGATCACCGGCACTGCGGCCGCCTCGGCGACCTCTGGCACGGTCAGCGCCGCCGACTCGAGTTCCTTGGTGCCGAGCCGGTGACCGGCCACGTTGATCACGTCGTCGATCCGGCCGAGAATCCGGAAGTAGCCGTCATCGGCCTCGAGCGCGCCGTCGCCGGCGAAGTAAGGCCAGTCGTGCCAGTCCTTGCTCTCCGGGTCGCTGTTGTACTTGCGGTAGTAGACGTCGAGGAACCGCTCGGGCTGGCCCCAGACCGTCTGCATGATGCCAGGCCACGGGTTACGGATGCAGATGTTGCCCGCTCTGCCGATGCCCTTGGGTATCTCGTTGCGGTCCTCGTCGTAGATGACCGGGTAAATGCCGAGCGCGCCGGGGCCGCAGCTTCCCGGCTTCATCGGCTGCAGGCCTGGCAGCGTGCTGCCTAGGAAGCCGCCAGTCTCTGTCTGCCACCAGGTGTCAGTGATCGCCGCCTTGTCCTTGCCGACCGAGTGGTAGTACCAGCGCCAGACTTCAGGCTCGATCGGCTCGCCGACCGTGGTCATGGTCTTGAAGTGGTAGTTGTACTTGGCCGGCTCATCCGGGCCGACCTTGCGTAGCATGCGGATCGAGGTCGGCGAGGTGTGGAAGATGTTCACCCCGAGTTCCTCGGCAATCCGCCACGGCCTCCCGGCGTCCGGGTAGTTCGGCACTCCCTCGTAGATGACTGTCGTAGTGCCGAGTGACAGCGGTCCGTAGACGATATAGGAATGCCCGGTGATCCAGCCGATGTCGGCCAGGCACCAGTAGACGTCGTCGGGGTGGATGTCCTGGTAGTACTTCGACGTCCCGGTCACGTAGGCAAGGTAACCACCGGTCGAGTGCTGCGCGCCCTTCGGCCGGCCAGTGGTGCCTGAGGTGTACATCAAGAACAGCGGCGCCTCGGATGGCTGGGAAACGGGCTCGACTACCTGGCCCGCGTAATCGCCGATATGCTCATCGACAAAAAAGTCGCGGCCGTCCGCCATCGGGGTGGCGGACGCGTACTCGCCCTGGTGGCGGCGCCAGACAAGCACCTTGTCAACTTCCTGGCCCTGGCGCGCGGCCTCGGCGACCGCCTCGTCGGCCTTGACCTTGTGGTCGGTTATCGAGCCGGCCCGGAAGTAGCCATCCATCGTGATCAGGACCCGGCTGCCTGAATCCGCGATCCTGGTGCCGCAGGCGTTGCCTGAGAACCCGCCGAATACCTGTGAGTGGACGATTCCGATCCTGGCGCAGGCCAGCATGGTGACGATGGCCTGCGGCACCATGGGCATGTGCAAGGTGACCCGGTCCCCGGTGTCCAGCCCGGCGAAGTCGCGCAACATCGCGGCGAACTCGTTGACCTGCCGTAGCAATTCGCCATAGCTGATCCGGACGGTCTCGTCTTCCTCAAGCTCAGGCACCCAGATGACGGCGGTCTTGTCGGGATTCGCCGCGGCGTGCCGGTCGACGCAGTTGTAGCAGGCGTTGAGCTTGCCGCCGCCGAACCACTTCCAGAACGGCGCGTTGGACGTGTCAAGCACGGTGTCCCACTTCTGGTCCCAGGCCAGCATGTCTGCGTACTCGGTGAAGCAGTCGGGGAACTTGTCCTCGCTGAAGCGCTCAAGTATCGCCGGGTCATTCGCATTGGCTTGGGCGGTGAAAGCTGGCGGCGGGTCAAAGTACTCCTCCTCACGCCAGTGCACCGCGATCTGAGACTCAGACACTTCGTTTTCCGAGTTCTCGGTCATTGCTCTCCCTCCGAACGTGGGTGTAACGCTTGGCGCAGCCGGCCTTGCCTGCTGCGGTGCCTGGCAGCCGTCGCGCTTTCTAGTTCGCGGCAAGGGTGTGCCGCTTAGGCAAAAGGCCACTCTCTCCGGCAAGGTATTTCGGCGGGAGACCCGGCCAACAGACCCGCGCGACGAGCCTGCCGCGGAATGCGAGGAGCGGTCATGCCACCGGGACGAGCGGTAGGCTGTACACCGCTCATCGCCGCCCGCATCCTGACTCGAGCCTGGCGGACATCAACGTCCGCGTCGCGGGTAACTGGCTCAGGAAACTAATTCACATCGACCGATTAAGTACAAGAGCAAACCCTCAAGCTTTCTCGCCGCCAAAATAACAGCCTGGCAACTGCCGCACGCTGCCGGGTAAGACGAGCGGTCGATCCGGCGGGACGAACGGGATTGAGCCGTCGTCCTGGCCAGATGCACTTTGCCGGTAATCGCAGTCTTCTCACGATGTGTGATACTGGCTATAGTGCCACCATGGCGGGCCTATGGATCTTGCTGGCGGCCGTCGCCGTCGCGCTATCCGGTGCAGTGGCCTTCTGGACTCGTAGCTCACGGCTGATGGGAACTCCCCGTCAACATGTCACGTACGAGACGCTGCACACGGCGAGCGTCGCCGTGTCCGCGCTGCGTGGCGGGCTGACCGCGGCAGCGGCGGCCAGTGCCGCGCCCGCGCTGCGGCGCCTGCTCGGCACGCCTGCGGTGGCACTCGCCGACCGGAAGAGCCTGCTGGCCTGCGAAGGCTCAGAGCGGCACCGCGACGCCCTGGCCAAGTGCCTGCAAGAGGTCGTCGACTCTGGCCGCACCAAGCCGCTCGCGGCTAACGACCTGCGATGCGGGCATTCCGACGAATGCCCTGTGCACGCGGGTGTCGCTGTCCCGATCACCGTGGAAGGCTCCGTGGTCGGCGCGCTCGCGGCGCTCGGGCCTTCCGCTTCGGCTGACCTGGTCCGCGCGGTCGGCGAGGTCGCCAGGTTCGTGTCGACGCACCTGGCGCTGGCCGAGCTCGACGCCGCTCGTACCAGGACGGTACAGGCCCAGCTAAACTTCCTGCGTGCTCAGATCAGTCCGCACTTCGTCTACAACGCGCTGACCGCGATCGAGTCGTTTGTCAGGTCAGACCCCGACCGGGCCAGGGACCTGCTGGTCGGGTTCGCCGAGTTCACCCGCAGCACGTTCCGCGAGCACAGTCAGTACGTGACGCTCGCCGAGGAACTTCACCTCGTGGAGACCTACCTCGAACTCGAGCGAGCCAGGTTCGGCGACCGACTTGAGGTGATCCTGCGCGTAGCGCCGGAAACCCTGTCGGTCAAGGTGCCATCGCTCGTGCTGCAACCCCTGGTCGAAAACGCGATCAGGCACGGTCTCGAGCGCCGCTCGGGCAGCAGCCTGCTGCGGATCGTAGCTGCGGACGGCGGCCACGAAGCCGTCGTGACTGTCGAAGACGACGGAGCAGGCGCCGACCCGCTGCACCTGCACGACATCATGTCCGGCCGCCGGATCTCCGATTCCGTGGGGCTGAGAAACGTGGACGAGCGCCTGCGCGCCACCTTCGGCGGCGACCACGGGCTCATCATCGAGACCGGAATCGGCGCGGGAACGAAGGTCACCATGCATCTGCCCAAATACTCGGCCGTGCTGAGCACGGCATGACGACGGCACACCAGTCACTAGAAGGGTCACGGCTGACGGCCGCTGCCCGCGCTTCCGTCCTGGTGGTCGACGACGAGGCGCCGGCTCGCGACGAACTCGTCTACCTGCTGCGGACCATCCAGGCCGTACAGCAGGTAGACACGGCCGGCAGTTCCACCGAGGCCATCCGCCTGCTGCAGCAGCGCCCCTATGACCTGGTGCTGCTCGACGTGCGGATGCCTGACCTCGACGGCCTTGAGGTCGCTCAGCTGCTTCGGCGCTTCGCGGTCCCTCCTGCGGTGATCTTCGTGACCGCTTACGAGCAGTACGCGGTCCGGGCCTTCGACGTGCAGGCGCGCGACTACCTGCTCAAGCCGATCTCGCGGGCGCGGCTGGAGACCGCGGTCAACCGCGCCCTCGGCACCGGCTACGGCCAGTCCAAGCCGTTCCTCGACAAGCCCGCCCCGGCGATACCCATCGAGATAGCTGGCCGTACCAGGATGGTCGACTGCACGCAGGTGTGCTGGGTGGAAGCGGTCGGCGACTACGTGCGCCTGCATCTGGCTGACGGTACCGCCCACCTGGTCAGGATGCCGATCTCGCATGTAGAGGAGAAATGGTCGCCGCATGGCTTCGTCAGGATCCACCGCGGCCACCTGGTCCCAATTCGCGCGATCACCGAGTTCGCCGTCGTCGGCGGCAACCACACCGTGACGGTGGCAGGCCAGGTGCTCCCGGTCAGCCGCAGGCATGCCCGTGACGTACGCGAACGATTCCTCCAGGCCGCCGACGGGCGCTGAGCCATCGTGGACGGTGAACAGCCAGCGCCGATCAGGAGCGTCGCCTGGGGGCCAGCCCAGACCTCGCTGCTTAACGGTCAGGTCGGCGTCTCCCAGCCCGACCGTGACTACTTGCAGATCCTGGTCAGGTCGCTCATTCGCGCGCAACTTGGCCTTTCGCTCGTGTGCCTGGCCTTCGCCCTGGCCGTGACGGCGTCCTTTCCCATCCTCTGCGCGGTGCTGCCCTCCGTCATCGGCGTGAAGGTGCTCGGGCTTCCGCTCACTCTGGTCACCCTGGGCGTCGGAGTGTTCCCCGTCATCTTGCTCATCGGCGCCTTCTACGTACGGCAAGCGGCGCGGCTTGAACGGCAGTTCACCCAGCTGGTGGACCGAGCCGACGGGGCGGCTGGCGATGACTGAGTGGGTGGGCATCGCCGCGATCACCGTCGTGATGTTCCTCACGATCGGCGTCGGTGCCCGCGGCGTCCGCATCGCGCGGACGCCGGCCGATTTCATGGTGGCCGCCCGTGCGGTGTCGTCGCCAGTGAACGCGGCGGCGATCTCAGGTGAGTACCTGTCCGCGGCTTCTTTTCTCGGCATCGCTGGCCTGGTGTTCGTGCAAGGCCTTGGCTCGCTCTGGTACTCGGTCGGCTACGCGGCCGGGTACCTGGTACTTCTCCTTCTGGTTGCCGCTCCGCTGCGGCGTTTCGGCGCTTACACGATTCCTGACTTCGCCGGCGGCCGGCTGCAATCGGCGCGGCTGCGGCAAGGGTCGACCGTGCTCGTGCTCATCATCGGATGGTTCTACCTGCTTCCGCAAATGGACGGCGCCGGACTCACCTTGCAGGTGGTACTCGGAATTCCCTACTGGATAGGAGTGGTGCTGCTCGGCGTCGTGGTCAGCGGCAACATCGCTATGGGAGGAATGAAGGGAATCACCTTCGTTCAGGCGTTCCAGTACTGGCTGAAGATCTGCGCAATCGGGATACCGGCGCTCGCCCTGCTCGCCTACGCCGGCCATGGCTCGACCGCCAACCTGACCAGCAGCGGTGCGCCGACCTTCGGGCACCCCACCGCCGTCACCGTGCCGCAGGCGGTAAAGCTCGTGGTGAAGCGGCCGACTGACGTCGTAGCGACCGGCGTTGTCGACGGACACGCCGACGCCGGGCGGCACCTGGTACTTGAGCCTGGCACTCACAGCATCGGCCGCGGCTCGGTGCTCAAGTTCAGGGCAGGAGCTACCGTCCCGGTGCGGATCCTGCTTGTCCAGCCGAGTTCACCGGCCTGGAACTCGCCGTTCGTATCGGTCGGCCCGGACGGCGCGCATCCGCTCGCGGCCACGTACGGGCTGATCATCGCCACCTTCTTCGGCGCGATCGGCCTGCCGCACATCCTGGTGCGGTTCTACACCAACCGTGACGGCACGTCGGCCAGGCGAACGACGCTGATCGTGCTGCTGCTGCTCAGCTTCTTCTACATCTTCCCGGCGATCTTGGGCGTGCTCGGCAGGCTAAGGGCACCGCAGCTATACCTGACCGGCAACACCGACGGCATCGTGCTCGCCTTGCCCGCGCTGCTCATGCCTGGCCCGGTGGGCGCCGCACTCGCGGCGCTG
Organism: Actinomycetota bacterium; assembly: GCA_027313705.1. GTDB lineage: Bacteria > Actinomycetota > Actinomycetes > Streptosporangiales > Streptosporangiaceae > Chersky-822. The sequence goes on from DAHVDE010000055.1 coordinate 6,354, forward strand.
GTGGCGGCCGGTGCCTGCGCCGCCTTCCTGTCGACCTCATCTGGCCTGCTGGTGAGCGTCGCCGGGGCTTTTTCGCACGACCTGCTGAGAGGCGGCGTCAGGTCGTTCCGCTGGTGCGCGCTCGGTGCCGGGGCGGTGGCGATGCTGGCCGCGCTCCTGGTCGAGAACTTCTCCGCGAGCCTGCTCGTCGGCTGGGCGTTCGCGATCGCGGCGTCTTCTTTCTGCCCGCTGCTTGTGCTCGGCATCTGGTGGCGCGGCCTCACCTGGCGAGGCGCCATGGCCGGGGTGCTGATCGGGGGCGGCGGCTGCTGCGCCGCGATCGCCGCGACGATGCTCGGCCTGGCCAGAACCGGCTGGGCGGCGGTGCTGCTCGGTTACCCGGCGATGTGGACAGTTCCGCTCGCCTTCGCGGTCATGATCCTCGGGTCGCTCGCCTCGCGTCGCGACCGCCCGGCAGACGTGGACCAGATCATGCTGCGGATGCACCTGCCGGACACATTGCTCAAGCGCACCCGCTAGGCGCCGGCCTTCGGCGATTCGTCCGCCGGCCTGGTGGCTAGGCGGGCCGCGGCCTCGGCGTCGCTTGCCGCGTTCCCCTGGATCGCCGCGATACCTTCATAGATGGCCTGCCAGGTCGTGCTGAGGCTGGCGGCGGCAGGAAGGTCACCCCTGATCGTGCCAGGCGGCGATGCCTGATCGCCGAGCGCGAGCAGCGCGGCGCGGCCGGCCCGGATGATCGCCTCGTCTGACAACTCGATGACCACCTTGTCGTCCGTGACCTGGACTGTCATCTGGCGCCTGCCAGCATCTTCTGGTTGCTCGTCGCTCGTGCCCACGATGTCCGCCGCGCGGAGTGCTTCCTTTGCCTGCTCAAGGTCGACACCGAGGGTCGCGAGCGCTCGCGAGGCAGCGGCGTCCGGATCCGCGAGCGCCGCGAGCAGCAGATGGTGCGAGCCGACCGGCTGCGTTCCCGCGAGCCTGGCCGCAGCGCTAAGAGTGACGTCGGCGGCAGGCGTGGCGCTGAGTACCGCCAACTCAGTCTCGGCGCCTGGCCCGATCGGCTCGGTCATGCCGAGCCGCCTTAGCCAGCGCCGTCCCCGCGCGGCCTCGGCAGCGATCGCCGGCAAGACGTCGAGCACGGCCACGCGGACCGCGAGCAGGTCCGCGTGCTGCTTGAGTATCTGGGCGGCTACCCCGTCACCCTCTCTGATCAGGCCGAGGAGTATGTGCTCGGTGCCGATGTAGTTGTGATGCAGTTGCAATGCCTCGCGGAGAGCGAGTTCGAGCGTCTTCTTCGCCCGCGGCGTAAAGGGAATGTGCCCGCTCGGAGCGGTCTTGCCCTGCTTCGCGATGGCGGCGACTTCCTGCCTGCCACCCTCAAGTGACATGCCGAAGCCATGCAGGACGCGATAGGCGACGCCTTCTTGCTCGCCGAGCAACCCGAGCAGGATGTGCTCGGTGCCGATGTAGTTGTGATTGAGCAACCTTGCTTCGTCCTGAGCCAGAACTACAACCCGCCGCGCCTGGTCGGTAAACCGCTCGAACATCGTCTGCCGCCTCGCGCTACTGAGCAGGACCTGGCCGCCCGCCCACGGCGCCGCCCGGCCGGGCAATCCAGTGCTGATCCATCCACAGTACGCGCCAGCCCGCAGAATGCCCGGACGCAGCGTTCTACCGTCTCTCCTGCGGGGGCGGACGCAGCAATACCCGTTTGCCGGTCAGCTCCTTCGAGCTCATCCCGGAGTCGGCCGATCTCCGCATTGCCGGGAGCTGTGCCCGGCCGAGCGGTGCGGATATCCACCCGGGCGTGGTCCAGGTCCCCGATCTCAGCGCCAGCGGCCACTGCGGTCTGGACGGCCCCGGCCGCCGTCTCGATGTGACCCGGCCCGGCG
>DAHVDE010000073.1 GCA_027313705.1 Actinomycetota bacterium
GGGGGCGCACAGGCAACGTATGTCGGTGGTCGGCTAGTGCGCGGGCACTGTGCGGCCGGTGTGCGGGGTGGTGCTCAGGCGGCGGGGGATTTGGGGTGGGTGCCGGTTTTGAATAGCCGGGTGAAGGCGGCGGGTCCGTGATCCTGGTTGAGCGTGCGGCACAGGGCGGCGAGTGAGCCGGTGATCATGGCGCGGAGGATGAAGCGGTGCAGGCTGTCCGGGGCGGCGGTGAGTTCGGCCAGGAACGCGGCGTAACGCGCCGTTACGGTCTGGTGGTAGGTGGTCATGCGGGCCAGGAACGCGGCGGTATCGACGCTGTCTTGGCTGGTGATGGCGCGGTGGGTGCTGAGGCTGGCGGGCGCGGGGTGTCCGGTGAGTTCGTGGTACTCGGCGCGGTCGGGGTTGCTGGCGGGCTGGGTGATGCCGGTGGCGCGGGCGGTGTGATAAGTGATGGTGCGGGCTTCGCGGTCGGTGGCTGCTTCCATGATGATGCCGAGGTTGCGGGTGGTGGTGGTGCCGGGCGGGTCGGGGCGGGAGTAGGGGGTTCCGTCCGGGCTGCGGAAGTTGATGCCGTAGCGGACGCGGACAGGCGTGGTGCCGTCGGGGTGCCATTGGTAGCGGCGGTAGGTGGCGTAGTGCAGGCTGTCGTGGGCGTAGGCGCGGGTCAGGTCTAACGCGGCCAGGCGGGGGTCGGATGGGCCGGGGCCGTTGAGGGGGCCGTAGCGGGTGATGAAGGCGGTCATCTGCCAGTGCCGGTATCCCTGGCCGGGGTAGTGGAACCCGCCGAACGCGGCCTGGTCCTGCGATGTGACCGCGACGAAGACGCGGCAGGGAGGAAGCAGCGCGGTGACGCCGAGTTCGCGGTAGCGCTGGCCGGTGATGCGGAGCCCGGCGTGCAGCACGGCCGGGTCGAGGAAAGGCTGGGGCGTGGTCAGGAGATCGGCCAGGGTGGTGAGGGTCAGGCCGGGGCGGGTGGGGCCGGGATCGGGGGCGGCGCGGAGGGAGTTCAGGCAGGCTTGGAGGGCGCGGCGCTGGTCGGGGGTGCCGCCGAGGTGCTCGTTGGGGGCTAAAAGTAAGGGCATGGCGGTGCCTTCGTAGTCAGTCGGCTGTTGTCTTGCGGATGAGGGACTGGTGGGAGTCGGGGACGCCGGCCGGGAGGGCGTGGGCGGGGAACCAGCGGGCGTCGAGGATTTCCAGGGAGCTGAGCTTGATTTCGCCTCCGGTGTGCAGGGCTTCGTAGGCGACTTCGGCGCGGAGCCTGTAGCCGCTGCGCACGGTGGCGAGGTCGCCGATGGTGACGGTGAGTCCGGTTTCCTCGCGGACTTCGCGGATGATGGTGTCGGGGAAGGTTTCGCCGGCTTTGGCGTAGCCGGTGGGTAGTCCCCATTGCCGGTCTTCGGGCCAGAGCCGGTGGCGGAGGAGGAGTACGTGGCCGTCGTGGTCGCGGACGATGCCGGTGACGCCGATCATGAATTTGGCGTGCGCGAGCCACAGGACGCGCCATTGCAGGGAGCCTCGCAGGAGGTGCCACAGGCGGGCGATGAGCCGGTTCATCGGGAGGGTGCCTTTCGGTCGGCGGGTCTGGTCAGTCAGCCAGTGAACCACCGAACCGGCTCGCGCGAAGCGGGTGCGCGATGGCTGATGGCCGGCGGGTGTTCGGGACGGCTGGTCGGACTCTCAGGTGCGGGCGAGGTCAGTGATCAGGCGCGCGGAGGCCTGGGGGGTCAGGGCGGCTCGGGCGAGGGCGGTGAAGGCGGCGGCGGCGGCGCGGGTGTCGGTGTCGCGGGTGGTGATGGTGACGTGGCCGACGGGGGTGGGGGTGCAGGTGGCGTCGGGGTCGGCAGGGCTGTCGAAGCTGAGGATGGTCAGCGGCGGGCTGAGCACGGGCCACGGGGTGGCCAGGGAAACGACCTGCACTGTGACGTGCGGGCTCTCGGCGAGGCCGGCCAGATGGGCTAGCTGGGTGTTCATGACCTGGAGGGAGGCGACCGGCTTGTGCAGGGCTGTCTCGTCAATGAGGGCGTGAAGCTGGAACCGGTCGCGGGTCAGTAGTTCCTGGCGGTGCTCGGTGAGGGCGACCAGCTGGTGAACCTGGCCGGGGGTGATGCCGGGGCGGGCGGCGCGGCAGGCGGCGGCGGTGTAGTCCGGGGTCTGGAGCAGGCCGGGAATGACCTGGATGGCGTAGGCGCGGATGAAGGTAGCGCTGGTTTCGAGGCTGAGGTAACGGAAGGTTTCGGCGGGCAGCAAGTCGCGGTACCGGGCCTGCCAGGGGTTGTGCTGCCCGTCGCGGGCCAGGGCCGTGAGCAGTTCTCGCTGGTCCGGGTCGGTTACGCCGTAAAGGTCCAGCATCAGGCAGACATAGCCGATCCGGGCGGGTGCCTGCCCGGTTTCGATCCGGGAGATAGTGCTGGCGGCGACGCCGAGCTTGCCGGCTACCTCATCAAGCCGCAGGCCGCTGGCGTGGCGCAGGTGCCTTAGCTGGGTGCCGAGACGGTGCCGGCTGATCGCAGGGCCGTGCTGGCTAGCGCGGGTCACCGGGCACCTCCCGTGGCTGTCAGCGGCGCGGGACAGGCGCCTGCGCAGGGCCTGACGATCAGGACGATGACGCTGACCGGCTGGGTGCCTGCGGGGTTGCCTGCGGGCTGGCGGGGCATGGGGGCGGGTATGCGGGCGAAGTGTTCGGGCGGGATGCCGAGGGCGCGGCTGTAGTGCAGCCGGTATCGTTCGGAGACGCCGCTGCCGTTCTCCCAGCAGCGGATCATGGTGGCCAGGCATTCCTGGCCGGGTAGCGTGTCGCCGGGCTGGGTGGCTGCTTCGCGGAGTTTGCGGCCCATCTGGGGGATGGTCCAGCCGTGGGCCTGGCGCTGCTGGCACAGCCACAGCCCGCTTGCCGGGCCGGGGGAAGCGGAGCGGTCGGGCCTGGCGGCTGGTGCCTGCGGGCTGGCGGCGGGCGGTGTGGTCATGGCAGTGGTCCTGGTTCGCGCGGCCCGGCACAGGGCAGGGGTTCGGCGGGCTCGGCCGTGGTGGCGGCGGTGAGGGCGGCGTTCAGTTCGCCCAGGTCGGGGGTGATGACGGCGTACAGGCCGGGTGGGCGGCGTTCTTGCGGACGGCTGCCCAGCGGGGCATGCGCCAGCCGTGGATCTGCTGGGTGATGGCGAAGGCGGGGAAGGCGACGGCGAGGAGCGTCAGGTGCACGTCATCGGGCGCGGTGCTGTGTGGGTCGGCGGAGTGCTGCATGGCGGGAAGGGTTCTCCGGGCTGGGGATGGCCGGGTCTACCGGGCGGGTTCGCGGGGGCCGGTTTCGCGGGGAACCTGGAAGAACACTGACCGCAGCCCGTACCGGGCGAACAGCATCAGTGCTAGCCCGGCGGCGAGGACGCCGATGAGGGACCAGTTCTGGGGGGCGGGCGCGGTCTGCACCGACCGGAGCAGGACCCAGGCCAGGAACGCGGCGGCAGCCAGGGGCAGGATACCGAGCGTGAGGGCGTTGACCACACCAGTCAAGATCCTGCGGCGATAGTAGGCCATCGTGGCGAGCGCCGTGAGAATGTAAAAGACGCCGAACAAGAGGCCGCTGACGTTCACCACAGCCTCGAACGCGCTCTGGATGCTGGAAACCAGTAGGTACACGCAGGTCAGAGCGGCGATCAAGACGCCAGTCAAGACACTGGCGTTCACGGGTGTGGAAAACCGGGCCGATACATTGGCCAGGCGGCCCGGCAGCGCCCGGTAAGACGCCATGCCATAGATGATCCGCGCCGTCAGGACGATAGACGTGCCGGTGGCCGCGATGACCGACAGTGCCAGGGCGAACGCCATGATCCGTGCCCAGCCTGGCCCGGCGATGGCCTGCGCCGTGTAAACCAGGGCGTCGGTGCCGTGCTTCTGGAGCGCGGCTGGGCTGACCGCGCCCTGAAGGCCGGTGATCACCAAGACATAGATGACGGTGAGGAAGATGACCGCGAGGATGGCCGCGCGGCCGGGGTTGACACGGCGGTGTTTGACCTCCTCGTTGACGTAGAGCGTGCCCTCCCAGCCGGAGTAGATATACACGGCTGTGAGGAGCCCAGCAGCCAGGCTGCCATGGCCGTCGATGCCCGTCAGCGAGAACCAGCCATCCGTAATGGCGAAGGTGCCGGGAGCGTGGCGCGCAACGAGGACTAGGCCACCGATCGCGAACCCGGCCAGGATTGCGTATTCAGCGACGGCCATGGCCACCTGGGTGCGCGCGGTCAGCCTGATGCCGACAACGGCGATCACAAGCATGACGAGAGTGATGCCGGTGGCGATAGCAATATCCGGCCACGAGCTTTGCGGCTGCACGCTGAACACGGCGAGCATGTTCGGACCGATGACCTCGACGCCACTCACCGCGCCGGTGATGTAGGCGGCGATCATTAGCCAGCCGGTGAGAAAGCCCAGGTACGGGCTGATCGAGCGGCCGACCCATTCGAAGCTGGCACCGCAGTTCGCCGTCCACATGTTCAGTCGCCGGTAGGCGTTGGCGATGATCAGCATCGGCAGCGAAGTCAAGATGATCACGGGACCGCCGGCATAAGCGGTGACGGCCGCTAATCCAGCCAGAGTCAAGCCGACCGATACTCCCGGAGCGGACGAGGCCATGCCGATCACAGTGTCCTGGGCAACACCGATAGCGTCAGGCTCCAGCTTGGCCGGAGGAGTTGTCACGCTGGCCGGGACGTCTGAGGTGCGCGAGGTCATGAGGTATCTGGGTCCTTTCGAGCATGATCGAACCTGCCCGCGCCTCCGCTTGGGGCTGGCGAACACAGGGGCTGGCGTTTAGGGAAATCAGGAGCCGATCGCGGCTGCCAATGCCGAGCGGTCGCTTAGAGGGAACTCCTGGCCGTTCTTCAGCCGGTAACAGGAGCCATCCGTGGTGATTACGTCGGAGATACGGCCGAAGACATGCAGGGCCGGATCAGTCGGGCCGGACGGAGCGAGGGGTGGTTCCTCGTTGTAGCGCAGCACCAGCCGGTGATTTCCGGCCAGCGTGGATTGGAGCCCTGCGTGGTCCAGCGCAGCCTGCAGCCCCGCCAGCAGCAGCTTGCGTCTGGCGACCTCGACCTCGTCCAGAATCGGCGCGTCAGGCGAGGTCGACGCGGGGTATTCGGTGGAGGGCACGGGGCTGGTGTCTCCTTGTCTAGTGCTTGTGCGGATACAGGAAGTGAATCGCGGCGGGGGGATAGGCTGATAGGTGTTACCGCTGCCAGGAATCAGGGCAACGTTCACGGGCAACAGATAAGGGATCGGCAGGTGCGATGAGTGACTTCAGTGAGCACCTTTGTCGCGTAATGGCCGAGCGCGAGATTGGGGTACGCGAACTCGCGCGCCGGGTGCCGTGTAATCCGGGGTATCTGTCGAATGTGCGCAACGGCAGGAAGCGGCCGTCTCGGGCGATCGCGGTTCGGCTTGATGAGGTTCTGGACGCGGGCGGCACTCTGGCGGTACTGACTGAGGGAGCGGGCGGCGGGGCGGACTCTGTTCGGGGCGAGCTGGACGCGGCAAATCGGCTGCGCCTGGAAGGGCTGTCTGGCGCGCACCTGGGGGAGCTGGCTGAACATCTGGCTGATCAGTGGCATGCGCTGGTGAAAACGGATAACTTGCTCGGGCCTCGGCATGCGCTAGGGGCGGTGCATGGCCATCTGGGCGTGATCGAGGCGTTGCTGCGGGTCGTGCGGCAGCCGGTGCGGGAGCAGGTCTTGCGGCTGGCGGCAAGGTATGCGGAGTCGGCGGCGTGGTTGCATGAGGATGGTGGGGATCTGGCGGCGGCCCGATACTGGACAGGGCGGGCGATGGAGTGGGCGGTTGAGGGTGATGAGCGGCTGATGGTGTCGTGGACGTTGTTCCGGCGCAGTCAGCAGGCGATGGCTAGCCGGGATGCTGCGCAGGTGGGCGGGCTTGCGGCGGCAGCCCGGCGGGAAGCAGGCCAGTTTGGCGGTCCGATGGTGGCCGCGATCTTGCAGCAGGAAGCGCATGCGTGCGCCCTGGATGGCGCGGAGGTGGAGTGTCACCGGTTGCTGGACCGGGCGCATGCTCTGGCGGCGTCTGGTGATGATCCGGGCGATGCCTCTGGCGGGCATGGTTCGTTTTGCACTCCGGCTTATCTGGAGATGCAGCGGGGCGCTTGCTGGCTCACCTTGGGCTGTCCGGATCGGGCGATCGCGGTGCTTGGCGAGGCCATCGACGTGCTTCCGGCCGTGTACCAGCGTGACCGTGGCGTGGCACTGAGCTGTCAGGCAGCTGGCTTCGCTGCCGTCGGCCGTCCGGCAGAGGCAGCGAGCGCTGGGATGGCGGCCCTGGGGATTGCACGTGATTGCGGTTCAGGGAGAATCATTCGCATGGTGTTGCCGCTTCGGTCCGTCTTGGCATCGTATGCCGATGTGGAAGAAGTGGTCCGGTTGCGCGCGGCATTGGATGATTGCCGGGCAGCTTGATGGCCACCTCCGCCGAGGTCGACGCGATGCGCCGGGCCATCGCGATTTCCGCGAAAGGCGTCGGGACGACGAGCCCCAACCCTCCGGTCGGATGCGTGGTGCTCGCGCGGGACGGGCGGATAGTCGGCGAGGGGTATCACGTCCGCAAGGGCGAGGCTCACGCCGAGGCGCACGCACTGGCAGCGGCAGGCTCCTTGGCTCACGGGGGCACGGCTGTAGTGACGCTTGAACCGTGCAATCATGTGGGGCGCACGCCCGCGTGCAGACAGGCGCTGATTGATGCCAAGGTTGGCCGGGTGGTGATCGCGGTTCTCGACCCGACGTCGCGGTGCGAGGGCGGGGCAGCGCGGCTACGAGCAGCAGGTGTTGACGTGGAGGTCGGGGTTCTGGCCAGCGAGGCACGGGTTGTGCTGGGACCGTGGCTGACGGCGCTCGGCAAGCAGCGGCCGACAGTTACATGGCCTTATGTTGCCAGGTCATCCGGGATTGACGTGGCTGATGAGGATCTGGAGGACGCGCGGCTGCTGAGACTGGAGGCAGACGCGGTTTTGCGCGGGGACGGCAGGGTGACAGAGGCAGTGCCGGGCAGTCACGGCATCGGCATGCTGCACTTGGCGGACTATGCCGGAGCTATGGAACCGGACCGGATTACAGCCGCGCTGTATGAGGGGGGTGTGCGAAGACTGCTTCTGGTCGGCGGTCTGGCCTTCGCTGATCCGTTTCTTGCGCTGGGCCTGGTAGACCGCGTCTATGCGTACGTGCCCGAGGATGGTGCATCGACGGTGCCGTCACGCAGTGCGCCCTGGCTGATTGTGCCACCGGGGTTCTCGATTGTCGGCGCAGTGCGGCTCGATGGTTTCGTACGCGTCGAGGCACGGCAGAAAGGTTCGTCGGGGACGAGCGGCTTGGAAGGCGCTTCCTCGGCTGGTGGCCACTCGGGCGCGCGCCCTCATGCGGGGTCTGCCCGCGCTGCTTCGGCGTGAAGTTGGGCTGGGCGGATGCTCAGTTCGCTGTGCTTCCTCGGATGCCTGGCTGAGCTGCCTGGGGACCGCTGCGTAGCTGCTTGGCCGACTACTAACTGGCTGGGGACGGGCTGGCTGTCTCGCTCCGCAACACGCGGAGCAGTGGCGTGAGGCTGGCGTTGCGGACAGGATGACCGTTCTGGCGGAGCCGGGCGGCCAGGGCATCGCGAGTCAGACGGCGGCCGTCACGGTATAGCCCGTCCCTGGCTGCGCGGGCTGCCGGGAGCAGCGCGGCAAATGCCGGGACCGTCCCCGGCTCGGCTTCTCTGCCCAGCGGGCTGGCACTCGCGTCGTCACCACCGGACGCGCGGCGCCCTGCCGGGCCATTGGAGACGTCGGCCGACCGGGACGGCGCGGCTTGGCGGGACGCGGCATGGTCCCCGTTTCCGGTGTCCTTAGCTTGCTGGCGGGACGGGACGGGACGGCGGTGGGACGATCTGTACAGTCCCTGTCGAGCATGCCGGACAGAAGTTTGACCGCTAGGAGCAAGGCCAGGGCCGGCCAGCCCGCGATGAGACGGCTGACGGTGCCGGGTCCTGCGGTTGCGACGTTGGCGGCCAGGCTGCCGGCGCAGCCGATTGCCAGCGCGGCCCACGGCAGCCAGCCCGATCGGCGGCCGGCGCGCCGGCCGACGAGCAGGACCAGTGAGGCGACGATCTCGACGCCATCGACCGACAGCGGGAACGCGTGCGCGTGCCACCTGGCCTGGCCATGATCCTGGGCAAGCTGGCGCATGTGGCTGTAGCTGATCGCGCCGGCGATCCCGGCCAGCGCGACCACGGTCGCGGCGGCTGTGCCGCTGATCCAGCGGCCTGCCGGGCTGATCCGGGGCGCTGCAATGCCGCTGCGGGCGGCAGTCTGCCGGGTCATTTCGCTGCCTTGACAATGCGTGACCTGGTCAAATGTACCGGGAGCGGGTCACCTTCGACCAAGATCAGTCGGTTCGCATGGTGGGACGTTAGGCCCACCATAAGATTCATACTCGAACACCGTGACCCCGGCGCCGCGACCAGCAGGTCGCCAAGCGCTTGGGGTTGTCGGAGCCCGCCGTAAGGCGGGCTTCTGCTTGGGCCACTTCGGCACTGAGGCCCGACTCTCGCCTGGCGTAGAGCACGGTTTCAAACGGCTCGTTGTGTTCGTCACGGGCCACGTCGGGGCCTTGCTCGTCAGCCTGGACATGAAGCTTGCCGAAGATCGCCTTGTTTATGACTTTCCTCGCCCTAGTCCCGGCGCTCAGGTACAGCGCTTGCGGATCACTGAGCAGGCTCAGGACGGTGGTGAGGATCTCGTACCCACTGTCAATGGGACTGTCAGCCTGAGTCAGGCGTTCCTGGATGCGGGCTCGTACCTCCGGATGCCGCGCATTTTAGCCGAGAGCTTCTCTTCGGGCCGTAGGTGCCGTCTGCCAGCACTTTCACCGGCTTGAGCGTGCAGGAGGCCGACGCGCGCCACAGGATGTGCGGCCCTGGTTGCGAGGAAGTCCCGCGCCATCTGCCAGGACAGGACGCGCCGGCGGCCAGCAGCCGGCAGACGAAGCGGGCCAGTTCCGCGGGAACGTCAATGGCGGCACGATAGGTGATCACGTGGAGTCCTCGGGGCTGAAGATGATCTGTGGTAAGACCTCTTCTACCGGGACTCCACGCCTATTTCCCGGTACATCCGATTCGTCCGCGAGCCTGCCTGGATAGCCAGTCCCGAGCCGACAATGCTCAGATGACCGGTCTTATTTCGTTGAGATAACCTCATTGAGACCGCTGGTGATCTCATTGGGGTAGAGATCTCCGGTCATGGAGATTCCGAGATAGGGGAACTGCCAGGAGTCGGCTTCGGCAATAGAGACCCGCGGACTGGTCAGTCCGTCTGTGGTGGCGGACCGTACTGGATCGGCCCGACTCTGTAGGTGTCTCCACTGGACCTTCGTCGGCCAGGAGCAATAGTCAAGACCTGTGGATCAAGATCTTCTAAGCGGCTTCGGGCTGTGCCTCCTCGCCAGGTCGTTCGACTGGCCTTCCGTTGATGAAGGTCGCTCCGGCGGACCAGTGCAGCGAGATGCGGCGCGTTGACCATCCGCCAGTAGTCCCCGCGCGGGCTGGATGCCGCTGCTCGTCGCCGCGGCGACCTTGACTTTGCATCTCAAAGTCAAGTAGTTTGAAGTCCAAAGTTCAACTCCGGCTACCGCGCACACCAGGAGGCAGACGTGCTTGAGGACCAGGATATGAGCGTGCAGGAAGCGGCAGCCGTCGTGCGGGATGCCCGCGTACGCGCTCGCGAGGAGCTCGTCATCAGCACGCCTCTCGTGTACATGGCGTGGGGCCTGGTCTGGCTTATCGGCTACGGAGCGATGTGGCTGTCCGTGCGCGGCCAGCACCCCTACACCGGGCCTTCGGGTGTCTCGATCGCGGCGGTGTTCGTGCTGGCCGGCTTCGCGATCGCGGCCGTATTGGTCATCGCCAGCAAGGCAGCTGCAGGCATCGGCGGCCAATCCGTGCGACAGCGCCGCATCATCGGGAGCACATGGGCGATCGGATACCTGATCTTGCTCATCACCGCGCCAGCGGTCAGCAGTTCCGTCAGTGCGCGAACGCTCGCGCTCATTAGCTTCGCGGGTCCCGTGGTGCTCGCCGGGCTGACCTATATCCTTGCCGCCGCCCTCGGACGAGACCGGCCGGCGCTCGCCGCCGGGGCCTGGCTCGTGATCGTCGGTACTAGCTGCGCATGGCTGGCACCCGCGGCAATCCTGGCGACCTGCGCGCTGGCGGGCGGCGGGGCGCTCCTGCTCATGGCGGTCATCGAGACCAGGCTCCGCGCGCATGACAGCTGAGACCGAGCTTGATCCCGTCATTCACGCGCCCGCGCGGCTGCGTGTCGTGGTGACACTGGCCACCCTCCGGGACGGCGACAACCTGTCCTTCACCAGATTGCAAGAACTGCTCGGGCTCACGCCCGGCAACCTCATCACCCACCTGCGCAAGCTCGAGGACGCGGGCTACGTGACGACAGTCAAGTCCGGGAGTGGCGTAGCCTCCCGGACGTCGGTCAGCCTCAGCCCGCAGGGCCGTAAGGCACTGGACAACTACACAGCGGTCCTGCGGCAGCTGCTGGATTCAGCCAGCGCCGACGGGACCAGCCCGCAGTAACCAGGGCGCAGCAGCCCGGACTGAACCCGTCCGGGCTGCTGCGGGAGCTGCCAGCCGGATCGATCAAGATCTTTCAGGCGGCTTCCGGCTGGGCCGCCTCGGCGCGGACGAGCGCGGCCAGATGGGGTGCGTTGACCATGCGCCAGCGGCGCTGCGCGGACTCGATCAGCGCCAAGGCCATCGCCAGGGCGGCGGCCTTGGCGCCACGGAGGGACGAGCGCGCGGCACCGGAGCCCGCCGTCTGTGGATAGGGGTCCAGCCCCGGGTTTCAAGAAGGAGTCATCCGGTGCCGTGCAGTGCTATCAGGTCTCAAGCATTGCTCTCGGCCAGGTCGAACGAGGCAGACGTAACATCTCCCTGCACAACATCCTTAAGTTGGCTGAGGGGCTCCAGCTTGATCCAAGCGAGTTGGTCAAGGGGCTGAAGGTGGAGCGGGAGTAGAGGCCAATCCCTGAACGGGAAACAGCTCATCCATGCCGGATCTCTTGTGCAGTTCGCGTCGCTTTGGCGTCCACGGCTTCTCAAACACCCCCAACCAGCAGCTCGCACCAAACCACCTTGAAGCGAGAACCCATCCGTCCGACTCTCCAGCGATTGGCAAGAGCAGCGACGACCAGCAGCCCTCGGCCATGTTCATCATCGTCGGGGCTGTGACGACGCAGGTCGGAGCGCTCAACACACTGGTCCCATGCCTCGATCAGCAACTCTTGGTCGTTGGCCACGGCATCGTGACCGGTCCACAGCTCGGTATAGGCCGGACGTCGGACGGCGTTGGCGGCATGCCGGGACAGGGACGGCGCCAGCACCTCCACGCACTGGATACCTGCGGAGCCGCTCAGGTCGGACAGGAACTGGCAATAGGAGCGGACCTGCGGCAGGTCCGCTCCAAACTGGCGCAATGCAGGGACGAAGCGAGCATCCAGCACTCCTGCGGGAACGCACTGGGCAAGCAATGCCGCCGGACCGCCAGCGTTCCGCATCGGGCGCAGCAGGCAGTCGAGCGGCCAGCCGGGGTTCACATCCCCGACCGCGAACTCCGTCAGCGCCGCCTCGGTGATATTGACCTCGCGCGCGCCCTGACCCGGCCGCCGCAGCAGCGCTAGCCGAGGAGTGCTGCCGGCTGCCGCTGGCGCTTCGGGTCGCCGCGGAGCGGGCAGTTGTCAACTCCGCTGTCCCGCTGGCCGATCTGGTGGCGGAACTAGCTGACCGGCACAGGCGACTCGACCTGCTAGATGCCGACGGAGACGCCTGGACCGCGGTGCGAGCCGTGTTCTCCTGGTCCTACCAGCACCTGAGTCCCGCGACCGCGCGGGCGTTCTGGCTAGCTGGCGTGCATCCCGGTGCCGAGATTGACGCGTATTCTCTCGCCGCGCTGCTTGGCGAGGCTGTCACGCCGGCCGGCGAACTGCTGGAGATGCTCGCGCGGGCCTACTTGGTGCAGCCCGTGCAGCCGGGCCGTTACCAGATGCACGATCTGCTCCGTGCCTATGCCAGCACTCTGGCGCAGGCGAATGATGGTTCAGAAGCACAGCGTGCCGCCTTAACCCGGTTATTTGACTATTACCGGCACAGCGCTGCTGCCGCGATGGACGCCCTGCGGCCGGCCGAGCGTCACCGCCGGCCGCGGATACCCGTACCGGCTGCTCCGGTGCCGCCAGTCGCCGACGCCGCCGCGGCCCGCGCCTGGCTGGACGCGCAGCGGTCCAATCTGGTGGCAATTGCCGCTCATACCTCGGCCTGCGGCTGGCCTGCCCACGCCATCACGCTGGCCGCGACCTTGTATCGCTACCTTGACACTGGCGGTCACTACCCGGAGGCCGTCGCCATCCACACCTACGCCCGCAACGCCGCCAGGTGCCTCGACGATCTTGGCGCTGAGGCAACCGCACTGACCAGCCTCAGCGCCATTGATCGGCGCAGGGGCCGCCAGTTCGAACTGGCGCAAGTCGAGTTCAAAGCGGCGCTTAGCCTGGCCTGCCGGATCGGCGACAAGGAAGCCCGCGCCCGCGCCCGCCGCGGCATCAGTCGCGGCGGGTCAGGTATTCCATGGCCGCACGAGGAGGCGGTGACCCGAGCCGAGGTCCGTCAGGAAAGCAAACCCGTACAGGGTTGAAGTCTCGTCGCGACCTTGTACGGGTCTCCGCGTCACAAAACGGCAATCTGCCGTATAGCGATGCGGAAATTGCCGGTAATCCGTACAACGTCTCCCGTTCCGAGTGACCTGGTACGGGTTTGCTTCACGCCCGGGCGGCCGGGTGCCAGCGGCGGGTCAGGCTTGAAGCGATCTTCCTGAACCCGGCTGGGGCTGGCGGAGGCCGGAGTTTCGCCTCGTTGGCAGCGGTGGGTGGCAGGAAACTGAACGTGAAGGTGATCGTATCGACGTCGGGCCCGCTGCTCACCAGGCGGACCGGCAAGAAGGTGGCCGCGCTTACCCACAGCGTTTCCTGGCCGGAGGGGCTGGTGAGTTCCACTGTCCTGGCGCCGTCAACGACCGCCGGGCCGCGCACGGTCCACTGACCGCTCTTCAGACACGTGTCAAGGGTGGCCGCACTGGGCAGCGTCGCCGCTTGCACCGTGACTTTGCCGCTGATCCATGCGTGAGTCTGGTAATAGACCGCAATCACCCTGCCATGCACGCCATGCTCGGCCGGGGGGACGATCCGCGGCCGGGTGAAAATCGCTGCGCAGTTGCTCGCGGCTTGACCCGTGCTGGCCTGACCCGTGCTGGCCGGCGCCTGGTAGGTCAGCCAGAGATCCATCTGCCGCGCACCGCCAGGGGTGAGGAGCCGGATTCGGCTGCGGACCGTGCTGCCCGGCGTGGCCTGCGCAGGCGCCACCCAGATGGTCGTCGCACCCAGGGTGCCGAAGTCACCTCGCATGGTCTTGGTGACGGCGATGACATCGTCGGCGCTGGCGCTGAAAGCCGCGAGTACGGATGTGATCACATGGTGCTCGTGCCCGCCAGCGGTTGTCAGCGGTGCCGGTTTCGCAGCCATGCGGCGGGTCGGTACGGCTGGATGTCCGATGTGGAGTACTGCGAGAACGACGACCGTGCCAGCCGCCACCGCCCCGATGGCAGTGCAGAACCGTCGCGAGCGCCATCGGGCCGGCCGGCCGGCCGGGTTGCCCTGGCCAGCGGCTTCCTCAAGTCGTTCCAGAGCGGCGGTGAGTACGGCCTGATCGGCCGGCCTTACCTGACCTAGCTGGCTGAGCGATTCGATGGCATCCACCGGTCATACCTCCCAAGTGCTAGCTGCCGCCCGAGCGGCCTGAACGTCGCCAAGTGAATGCCGCATGACGGCCCTGGCCCGGTGCAGGCGGCTGCGCGCAGTGCCGGGCGGGATCCCCAGCGTGATCGCCGCTTCGGTCGGAGTGAGGTTCTCCCAGGTCACGAGCAGCAACACGTCACGGTCAGCCGGAGCTAGCGCGGCGAGTGCACGCCGCAAGCGCGCCCGCTGGGCGCTCGCGTCCAGCCGGTCGTCTACCTCGGGCCACGGATCCTCGGAAGTGGCCGGCCCGGCGCCAAGCGCGCCGGACGGCGCGGCTGCCGATGCCTTCCGCCAGTACTCATGCAGCACGTTCCGCGCGATGCCGTAGAGCCAAGGGCGGGCATCCGGCCAGCGCTCGTCGTACTTGCGCCTGGCTGCATAGGCGCGCAGGAAGACCTCGCTCAGCAGGTCGTCCGCCGTTTGCCTGCCACTGCGGCGAGCCAGGTAGGCATGGACGGACTGGCCATGGCGGCGCAATAGCTCGGGAAACGCGCCGGCGTAGCCAGCGCAGGCCTTTCGCACGATTGACGAATCGTCGTCTTCCACCCAGCCCGCCTTCTGTCGATCTCGTCACCTGCTATTGCACGCTCGCCGCCAAGCGTTCGCGGCCGGGTGCGGGTAGCCTGGCGCCTACGTCGTGGGGCTGGGCCGAAGGGGCTAGCGGGCGCCGCCAAGTCTTGACCTGAGTGAGCTGAAGAGTTCGGCGACTTCGGTGACCCTGAAGATCTTGGCCGAGGCCAAGTAGAGTGCCAGCGCCCCGCCACCGCCGACGGCCACGATCATCGCGTCGATAGCGACCGCGCGCAGGTGGCTTTCGCCTGGGACCGAGAGTGCCGCCGTGGAGGCGACCGCGACGGCGAGCGCGAAGAGCATGGCGGGCAAGGCGGCCGCGTGCATGCGAGCCAGGCTGCTTCCGATTTGCCGCCCGCCCAGGCCGCGCATGCGCACGCTGAGCACTCGCCAGGCGACTAGCGTGCCTGCCAGGTTGGCCAGCCCGAACCCCGCGCCGAGTGCGGCCACCACGTCGGTCTTCGGGAAGATCATCAGCGCGATCAAGTTGGTGCCGATGTTCACGAACATCGTCAGCACGCCGATGAGCGCCGGAGTCTTGCTGTCATGAAGCGCGTAGAAGACCCGCAGCAGCAACTGGAACAGCATGTAAGGCATCAGGCCGAGCGAGAAGACCGAGAAGACGAGGCCGAGATAGGCGGCGCTGCGTGACGTGGTCGCGCCCCAGCTGAGGAGCAGCACTGCGAGCGCAGGGCCGAGCGCGGCGAGAACCAGGGCGGCAGGGGCGACGATGACAGAGCCCAGCCTGACACCCGCAGAGAAGTCGGCTCGCACCAGGTCATACCTGCGCTCTGCGGCGTTCGCGCTCATCCTCGGCAGCAGGGCGGTGATCACCGAGACGGCTACGATGGCATAGGGAAGCTGGAACAGCAGCCAGGCGTTCGTGTAGGCGGCATAGCCGATGCCGACCGGGTAGTTGTGCTGGTGCGCCCAGTTATCCGCTGTGCTGCAGACCACCGAGGTAACCCAGAATGCCACCTGGGTGGTGACGACGTAGCCGAGCATCCAGCCCGACATCCGCCCGACCTCTGCCAGTTCATCCCGGCGGAAGTCGAATCTGGGACGCCATCTGAAGCCGACCTGCCGGAGCGCGGGAATCAGGGCAAGTGTCTGGGCGACGATGCCGGCAGTGGTTCCGATGCCAAGGAACCAGACGTCACCGGTGCTGATACTGCCGTCGGCAACGCCGCCGCTGACGCCCGCCATTGCCATGAAGGCGATCGTGACCACGATCACCACGATGTTGTTGACCACAGGGGTCCACATCGGAGCGGCGAAGTGGCCGCGTGCGTTCAAGATGGCGCCGGCCAGGGAGCTCACGCCGTAGAAGAAGATCTGCGGGATGAAAAAGTAGGCGAAGATCACCACGAGGTGACGCTCGTTGCCGGTGGCATTCAGGTCGTACAAGAGCGCGATCGGCGCCGCCGCTAGGGTCGCGACCAGCGTGATCACGGCCAGGGCCATGGTAATCAAAGTGAACATTCGCTGGTCGTAGCCCTCGCCGCCGTCGGACTCCCGTCTCGAGGCGTTCACGAGCAACGGAACGATGACCGCGGCGAGCACGCCGCCGATCGCGAGGTTATAGACCGTGTTCGGCAAGCCGTTGGCATAGTTATAGGCGTTGCCAAGTGCCAGCGTGCCGATCGCGGCGACTAGCACGAAGGTCCTGATCATGCCGGTGACCCGTGAGGCCATCGTGCCGATCGCCATCACGCTGCTCGATCTGACCAGGTTTCCAGCAGCCGGACCGCCGGCCTGCCCGCTCGGTGCTTGCCTGGGCAGCACGCCCGTGTCGCTCGGGTCCTGCCATAGCGGGTAGCCGCCTGCCGCACGCGGCGGGTAACCGACACCCCGGCTGGCCCAGTACGCGTTGTCAGAAATGGGCTGGAAACCCCGAGCCTGCGGCGACGGGTATTCGTCGTACCTGCGGTGCGTACGGCCGGCCTCACGTCGCGGCGGGTAGCGCTCGTCGGGCCTTGGCGCATAGCCGTCGGCACGGCGTGGCCGGTAGTCGTGATCAGCCGGGTAGCGCCCGTCCTGGCCAGGAGGGTAGCCGTCCGCCCGGCGGGGCGGGTACTCGCGGCCAGGGGGGTAGTCGCGGCCTGGCGCGCGACCTGGCGGGTAGTCGCGGCCTGGCGCGCGGCCAGGGGGGTAGTCGCGGTCTGGCGCGCGGCCTGGCGGGTAGTCGCGGCCCCGAGAGCGGCCAGGGGGGTAGTCGCGGCCTGGCGGGTAGTCGCGGTCTGGCGCGCGGCCTGGCGGGTAGTCACGGCCTGGCGGGTAGTCGCGGCCTGGCGGGTAGCCTTCGTCGGGCCGCGGTGCATAACCGTCCGCCCTGGCGGGCCGTCGTTGCGGGTAGTCCCGTGTCGGCGCGTTGGCGTCGTCTGGGCGCTGCGGGTAGCCGTCCGGCCGGCGTCGCGAGTTCTCGCGTCCTGGCGGGTAGCCTTCGTTCGGCTGCGGTGCGGGGCGGCCGGCCTGGCGTTGGGGGTAGTCGCGCCCTGGCGGGTATCGTTCGTCCTGACCAGGCGGGTAGCGCCCGTTGCGGCCAGGCGCGTAGCCGTCTGGCCGTCGTTGCGGGTTATCCGGGTCCGGCGGGTAGCGTTCGTCCTCGCGTGGCGGGTAACGTTCGTCCCGGTCGCTGCGGCGAGGCCGGTAGTCGCGGGCCGGGGGGTAGGGGTAACGGTCGTCTTGGCGTGACCCGTTGCCTGGGTAAGGTCGGCTCTGTGGTGGCCTCTGCTCATAGTCGTCCGGGTCTTGGGCCGTCCGGCCACTATGCGACGAACTCATAGCGCTCCTTCACCGGAAGGCCTGGCACGCCCGGCGCGTACCGCATGGTGGCCACGACCACAATGTATAGGCAAAGGCAGGACGAAGCTGACCCCGCAGGTTAATGTCCTCGTCGCTGCACAGTCGCTGGACAAGGAAAGGAACCGCTGATTCGTCGCGTCGTGGGCGGCATCGCGGTGGTGACGGGGAGCGGAGCGGGCTACCCGGTTCGAGCCAGCTCCGCTCCCCGCTTGTCGTGGCTCCCTGCTAGCCACGACAAGATAACGACCAGCAGGCCCGGCTGGTTCCTGCCCGGCGAGCCTTCGGCAGCGCATTTAACGGGCGCTCGGCAGGCATAGAAGTCGGCTAACGAGGGACAGGTCTGTGATAATGGTCAATCGTGCTGCTTACCGTGACCACCTTCGCGGAACCTGGTGGCTGGCCCGCTACTGACCTGGGGTTTCTGCTGCACAAGAACCCTGCGCGAGTCCAGTCGTTCGAGGTGTCTGCCGGGGCAGCGCATGTGTTCTATCCGGTTGCCACCCAGGCACGCTGCACTGCGGCACTCCTGCTCGAAGTCGATCAGGTCGGGCTGGTTCGCGGTTCGCGCGGCCAGGTGCCTGAAGGGTTCAGCCTTGGCCAGTACGTGAACGACCGGCCTTACGCGGCGAGCAGCCTGCTGGCGGTGGCGCTGGCACGGGTATTTCGTACCGCGATGAGCGGCCGCTGCGATGCCAGGCCTGAACTGGCCGCGGCCGCCATTCCGCTTCAGGTTCACGTTCCCGTGCTGCCCTGCCGAGGTGGTGCCCAGCTCGCCGCCGAGTTGTTCGAGCCGCTCGGCTGGCAGGTGAGCGCCGAGCCGATCCCGCTTGATGAGACCGTTCCCGCCTGGGGTGACTCGCGTTACGTCGACCTGCGGCTAAACGGTGAACTGCGGCTGGCCGACGCGCTCAGCCATCTGTATGTGCTGCTGCCCGTGCTCGACGACGCCAAGCACTACTGGGTCAGTCCTGACGAGGTGGACAAGCTGATCAGGGCGGGTGGCGGCTGGCTGGCCTGGCATCACGCCAGGGACCTGATCACCCGCCGCTACCTCGCCCACCGGTCGGGGCTGTTCAAGTCGGCGATCGCCAGGCTCGCCGAGGTGGACGACACCGAACCTGAGTCGTTCGACAACGCGATTCCGGTTCCCGGCGCCGAGCCTGAGGCAGAGCCCAGGGTTCCGCTCGCGCGCCTGCGGCGGATGGCGGTGCTTGACGAGTTGCACGCGGCTGGCGCTTCGCGGGTCGCCGACCTGGGCTGCGGTGAGGGCGCGCTGGCTGCTGAACTGCTCGAGGACAAGACGTTCGCCGAGGTCATCGCCGCCGACGTGTCGTCCCGCGCCCTTGAGGTGACCGAGCGAAGGCTGCGGCTCGACCGGCTGCCCGAGCGGCAGCAGGCCAGGCTCAAGCTCATCCAGACCTCGCTGACCTACCGCGACCAGCGCCTGGCCGGCCTGGACGCGCTCGTGCTCGTCGAAGTCATCGAGCACATCGACCCGCCGAGGCTGAGCGCGGTGGAGCGGAACGTGTTCGGCGCAGGTGCCGCCACGGTGATCGTGACGACGCCGAACGCCGAGTACAACGAGAGCTATGAGTTCCTGCCCGCAGGCGCTATGCGGCACCGTGACCACAGGTTCGAGTGGACCAGAGCCGAGTTCGCCGCCTGGGCGGCCCGTGTTGCCGCCGAGCACGGCTACGAATACCGGATCGCGGCCGTCGGCGCGAGTGATCTGCGGCTCGGCTCACCGACTCAGCTCGCGGTCTTCACCGTGCTCGAAAGGACGTCGCAGTGACCACCGTCGACGTACCCGAGCTGTGCCTGGTCGTGCTGGTCGGAATTAGCGGATCGGGCAAGTCCACGTTCGCCGCCAGGCATTTCGCGCGGACCGAGGTGATCTCGAGCGACTTTTGCCGCGGCCTCGTCGCCGACGACGAGAACGATCAGGCGGCCACTGCCGATGCCTTCGACGTGCTCAACTACATCGCGGGCAAGAGGCTGGCCGCATCCAGGCTGACCGTTATAGATGCCACCAATATTCAGCCAGCGGCCCGCAAGCCTCTCGTCGCCCTGGCGAGGGAACACGATGTCCTGCCGGTGGCGATCGTGCTCGACGTGCCCGAGCGGGTATGCCTCGAGCGGAACAGGGCACGGACTGACCGCCAGTTCGGCGCCCAGGTGATCAGTCGCCAGCACGACCAGCTTCGGCGCGGCCTGCGCGGTCTGGAGAAAGAGGGATTCCGCCGGGTCCACGTCCTGCGCTCCGCCGATGACATCGACTCGGTGCCGGTGGTCAGGACCAAGCTGTTCAATGACCTGAGGGACAGGACTGGCCCCTTCGACGCGATCGGCGACGTGCACGGCTGCCTTGACGAGCTGAAGGCGCTGCTTTCCTTGCTCGGTTATGAGTTGCGCCATGACGGCGAGGGCCGGGCCGTCGGCGCCAGGCATCCGCAGGGCCGGACCGCGGTGTTCCTCGGCGACCTCGTCGACCGCGGCCCTGACACGCCTGGAGTGCTCAGGCTGGCCATGGGAATGGTCCGGGACGGCGACGCGCTTGCCGTGCCAGGCAACCACGAGAGCAAGCTACTGCGGGCGCTGCGCGGCCGCAAGGTGCAGGTGAGCCACGGACTGGCCGAGTCGCTCGAGCAGCTAGCCGGGCAGGACGCGGAGTTCCGCGCCGACGTCGGGTCCTTCATCGACGGGCTGGTATCGCATTACGTGCTCGACGGCGGCAAGCTTGTCGTCGCGCATGCTGGCCTGACCGAGAAGCTGCAAGGCCGCGCGTCCGGCCGGGTCAGGTCGTTTTGCCTGTACGGCGAGACGACCGGCGAGACCGACGAGTTCGGGCTGCCGGTCAGGTATCCCTGGGCGGCCGACTATCGCGGCCGGGCCATGGTGCTCTACGGCCATACCCCTGTGCCGGTGCCTGAATGGGTGAACGGGACGTTGTGCCTGGACACCGGCTGCGTATTTGGCGGCAAGCTGACCGCGCTGCGGTACCCAGAACGCGAGCTCGCCGCCGTGCCCGCCGCCCGCGTCTACTATCAGCCCGCCAGGCCGTTCCCCGTCAACGCCGCCGCCGCTGCGGGCCGCCGCGATCCGGACCTGCTTGACCTGACCGATGTGACCGGCAAGCGGGTGCTTCAGACCGGCTACCTGAGCCGGGTCACCGTCAACGAGGAGAATGCGGCTGCCGCGCTTGAGGTAATGAGCAGGTTCGCCATCGACCCGCGCTGGCTGATCTACCTGCCGCCCACCATGAGCCCGGTGGCCACTTCGGCGGAACCCGGCTTGCTTGAGCATCCGGCCCAGGCGTTCGGCGCGTTCGCCGCCGATGGCGTGACCAGCGTGGTGTGCGAGGAAAAGCACATGGGATCGCGTGCCGTCGCGCTGGTGTGCCGTGATCCGCAGGTGGCTCTGGCCAGGTTCGGCGCGCCTGGCGGTGCCACAGGCGCGGTGTGGACAAGGACCGGGCGGCCCTTCTTCCCGCCCGCCCTGACCGAGGACTTCCTCGGACGGCTGCGGGCCGCCGCGACGCGGGCCGGGTTGTTCGACGAGCTTGACTCTGGCTGGCTGCTTTTCGACGCCGAGTTGCTGCCCTGGAGCGCTAAGGCAGAAGAACTGCTCAGGTCGCAGTATGCCTCGGTCGGAGCGGCGGCGGCCCGCGCGCTGCCTGCCGCGGTCGGCGCTCTGGAGCAGGCGGCGGGTTCGGGACTCGAGGTGGCCGGCCTGCTGGCTAAGACGAGGTCGCGGGCGGCCAACGCCGAGGCGTTCTGTGCCGCCTACCGCAGATACTGCTGGCCGGTCGATGGCCTGGCCGGCCTCAGGTTCGCGCCGTTCCAGCTGCTGGCCAGCGAGGGGGCGAACCACGCCGCGCGTCGCCATGACTGGCATCTGGCTCTCGCCGACCGGCTGGCCGACGCCGATCTCGAGCTCATCGCCAGGACCGGGCGTATCTACGCCGATCCCGCCGACTCGGCGTCCGTCGCGGCGGCGACGGCCTGGTGGGAACGGCTGACCGGCGAGGGTGGCGAAGGCATGGTGGTCAAGCCTGCGGCCAGTCTCGTCCAGGGCAAGCGAGGCCCGGTGCAGCCAGGTCTGAAGGTGCGCGGACGTGAATACTTGCGGATCATCTACGGTCCTGACTACACCGAACAGGAAAACCTCGACCGGCTGCGCAGCCGCAGCCTCGGCCACAAGCGCTCGCTGGCACTACGCGAGTACGCACTCGGACTTGAATCGCTTGACCGGGTGGCGGCGGCAGAGCCGCTCTGGCGTATTCACGAGTGTGTCTTCGCGGTCCTCGCGCTTGAGTCTGAACCGGTCGACCCCCGGTTGTGATATGAGGGAACCATGAACGCTGATGCTCCCGGTCTGCCGGTCAAAGAGGGCTACATACCGTTTGCCGGTTACCGCACCTGGTACCGGGTCACCGGCACCGGCGAGGAACCAGGCAAGTTCCCCTTGCTTTGCCTGCACGGCGGCCCGGGCGCGACGTGGAACCACATGGCGCCCTACGAGCAGCTCGCGGTCGGCCGCCGGGTTATCTGCTACGACCAGGTCGGCTGCGGTAACTCGGCGGTGCAAGAGCCCCACGATCCGGCGATGTGGACGACCGAGCTTTACCTCGCCGAGGTCGACGCGGTGCGCGCGGCGCTCGGCTTGGACCAGGTCCACATTCTCGGCCACTCCTGGGGCGGCATGCTCGGCATGGCGTACGCGGTCACCAAGCCAAGCGGGCTGGTCAGCTTGCTCGTCGAGTCATCACCGGCCTCCGTGCCTTACTGGCTGAAAGAACTTGACGTCCTGCGGGCCGCCCTGCCGCCGCAGGTCGAGGAAGTCCTGCGCAGGCACGAGGCCGCAGGCACGACAGAGAGCGGGGAGTACCAGCAGGCCATGGTGGTGTTTTACGACCGCCATGTGTGCCGGGTGCGCCCGTACCCTGACTGGGTCGTCGCCACCTTCGCCGGCATCGAGGCCAATCCCGAGGTCTACTTCACTATGAACGGACCGAGCGAATTCCACGTCATCGGGCCGCTCAAGGACTTCGACATCGTCGGCAGGCTCGGCGGCATCGAGGCGCCGACATTGCTGTTCTGCGGTGAGTTCGACGAGGTGACGCCTGGCACCGTGCGGCAGGCACACGAGGCCATCGAAGGCTCTGCGTTCGTGGTGCTCGACGGCTGCTCGCACATGAGCCAGGCCGAGCGACCCGACCTCGCTCTCGGGCTGGTCCGCGGCTGGCTGGCTGGCGTGGAGTCGGCACGCTAGCAGGCTCGCGCCATGGATATCGAGCGTCGGGTTCCATGGCGCGAAGTGGAGCCACTGCCTGACCTCAACGGCACGATCGAACCGCTGCTGAAGACGGTCAGCATACTTCGTGATGCATGGGAGGACGCCCTCTGCGGCGCATCGCCGGAAGACGTTCTCGCTGTCAGGGAAAGGCGTCTTCGCCACCACGCGATCGAGACCGGCATCATCGAGCGGTTGAGCGTCACTACTATCCGCCGACTCCATCAGCTAATCACCCGTCATCAGCCCGCATACGAAGCTCGCGACAATCTGGGAGGAATTGTCAAAACCTGTGGGTGAGGAATGTCAGGCAGCGGCGGATAGCTCGTCACTGGTCGCGGTGGGTGATGGGGTGCTTGCTTCCGGTGCCTGATCGTTGGGCCGTTCGACGAGCTTCCCGTCTTTGAAGGCGGCTCCGGCGCGGACGAGCGCGACCAGGTGCGGTGCGTTGACCAGGCGCCAGCGGTGTTCGGCTGCCTGGATGAGCCTGAAGGCCATGGCGAGCCCGGCTACCTCGTGCTGTGCCTCGTATCTGCCAGCTATCCCTGGCCAGTGCCCCCAGCTGCATGAGGTTATGCATCGCGCGCATAGACCGTCATGTATCGCGCGCATGGGAACGACCCCGCAGTTCCCCTACGTTGGTCGCGTTCGCCTTCCTCGGCGGCCACGGTATCCGTCAACTATGGCAAGGAGCAGGGCGTGTCCCAGACAGCCACCACTGCGGCTTCTTCCGGCCGAGCCGATGAGCTTCGTGCCGCCCTGGTGCGTGCGCTCCGCGAGCAGGACGCCATCAGAAGCGAGGCGGTCGCTGCCGCTGTTGCCGCCGTGCCCCGGCATGTGTTCGCGCCCGGCGAGCCGCTTGAGAGGGCCTACGAGCCGCACGGCATCGTGAAGGTCAAGCAGGACCGCCACGGCCGGAACATCAGCGTCATGTCCGCAGCCCACCTCCAGGCCGTGATGCTGGAGCAGGCCGCGATCGAACCCGGCATGCGGGTGTCGGAAGTGGGCAGCGGCGGCTACAACGCCGCCCTCATCCAGGAACTCGTCGGGCCGAACGGCCATGTCACCACCATCGACATCGACTCGGATGTTACCGCTCGGGCCCGCGCCTGCCTCGATGCCGCCGGATACGACAAGGTCAACGTCGTGCTCGCCGACGCCAACGACGGTGTGCAGGAGCACGCGCCGTTCGACCGCGTCATCGTGACGGCCGGCGCGTGGGACATCCCCCCGGCCTGGGTCGCCCAGCTCACGGCCGAGGGACGGCTGGTGGTGCCGCTGCGCCTGCGCGGCCTGACCCGCTCGCTCGCCTTCGACCGGGATGGCGCTGACCTCATCAGCCGCGGCTACTGCCTGGCGGCGTTCGTCCCGGTTCAGGGTGACGGCGCCTACGACGAGCGCAAGGTCATGCTGCGAGACGGCATCGCCATGCAGACGGACGACCAGTCGGTCGAACTCGACGCTGTGGCCTTGTCGAAAGCGCTGGGGACGCCGAGAGCAGAGTACTGGCCCGGAGCCGTCTGGGATATGCCGGACGAGCTGGACCTGTTCGTCACGCTCAACTTGCCGCATACCGCCCGCCTGCATGCCAGCGAGGCAGCCATCGATGAGGGGATCGTCACCCGTGCCGCGCTGCGAGGGGTTACCACCCTGGTCAGCGGCGACAGCCTTGCGTACCGGGTGCGGCGCACGAACGAGTCGTCCGGTGAAGAGGAAAGCGGTGTCGTCGCCCACGGCCCCCGCGCCCAGGAACTGGCCGACGAATACGTCG
>DAHVDE010000016.1 GCA_027313705.1 Actinomycetota bacterium
GTCCACCGCCGAGCAGTTCGCAGGCCGGCTGATCCGGGTACTCGCGGCCGTCGCCGCCGATCACGGGATCCGCGCCGGCCAGGTCGACCTGCTCTCGGCCGCCGAGCGGCACCAGCTCCTCACCGGGTGGAACGACACCGCAGCCAGCGTTCCTGCGACGACCGTGCCTGGCATGTTCGCCGCGAGGGTCGCCGCGCAGCCGCAGGCCACCGCGATCGTCAGCGGCGCGCGGTCGATCAGCTACGCCGAGCTTGACCGGCGGTCCAGCCGGCTGGCCAGGTACCTGATCGGCGCGGGTGCCCGCCCGGAACAGGTCATCGCGATCGCGCTGCCGCGCAGCGAGCCGATGATCATCGCCATGCTGGCCGTGCTCAAGGCCGGCGCCGCTTACCTGCCGGTCGATCCCGGCTATCCTGCCGCGCGCGTCGCTTTCATGCTGACCGAAGCGGCGCCCCTGCTGTTGATCACTGACTCCGCGACAGCCGCCAGCTTGCCGGGCACCGACGTCCCCGCAGTAGTACTTGACCAGGACGACGTAGCGCGAACACTGGCCGGCTGCCCTGCCGCTCCTGTCGCCGACGCCGACCGGCTCGCCCCGCTGCGAGCGGATAACCCCGCCTATGTCATGTACACGTCCGGCTCGACCGGCACGCCTAAGGGCATCGTCGTCACCCAGCGCACGGTGGTCAACCTTGGCGCGTGGATGCGGCGCGAATTCGGGCCCGAGCGGCTTGGCCGGGTGCTGGCAGTGACATCGGTGAGCTTCGATGTGTCGATATTCGAGATTCTCGGCACGCTATGCGGGTGCGGCGGTACCGTCGAGATCGCCAGTGACCTGCTCGCAATGCTCGACGCACCATCAGGTGGCTGGCAGGACATCGCGGTCTGCGCGGTGCCTTCATCGTTCCTCGAAGTCGCGGCGCAAGGCAAGGCAGTAGTCGCCAACAGCACTATTGTCCTCGCGGGAGAGGCGCTGTCCGAGCAGGTCGCGGCCGCCATCGCGGCCGTGGCGCCGGGATGCGCGCTAGTGAACGCATATGGTCCTGCCGAGGTGGGCTATGCCACCGCGCATTTCCTCGGCGAGGCTGATGCTGACTGCGGTGTCCCGCCGATCGGCCGCCCGATCGACAACATGCGAATGTACGTGCTTGACCACGGCCTGCGACCGGTACCCGCAGGCGTGACCGGAGAGTTGTACATCGCGGGGGCCGGCCTGGCGCGCGGCTACCGAGGACGGCCGGCCTTGACCGGGTCGCGGTTCGCGGCATGCCCGTTCGGTGCGCCGGGAGAACGGATGTACCGGACCGGCGACCTGGTTCGCTGGCGATCCGACGGCCGGCTCGTATTCGTCAGTCGCTCAGACGACCAGGTAAGGATCCGGGGGTTCCGGGTCGAGCTAGGCGAGATCGAGGCAGCTCTCGTCGCGCATGAAGCGGTATCCCAGGCCGTGGTGATAGTGCGGGAGGATAGGCCCGGCGATCGGCGGCTGACCGGGTATGTGGTCCCCGCCGCCGGTCAGCGGGGAACCGTACCTGACGCGGCCCACCTGCGCGCGCACGTCGCGTCGAGAGTACCTGACTACATGGTGCCCGCCGCCTTCGTGACCATCGGCGGCCTGCCGCTCTCGGTGAACGGGAAGCTGGACAGGGCCGCCCTGCCTCCGCCCGACTATGCCCAGGTGACCAGTGAGTACGTCGTGCCGCGGACGGCCAAGGAGGAGATCCTGGCGCGGATCTGGGCGCATGTGGTGGGAGCTGAACGAGTCGGCG
The DNA here is from genome assembly GCA_027313705.1 of Actinomycetota bacterium. Lineage (GTDB taxonomy): Bacteria > Actinomycetota > Actinomycetes > Streptosporangiales > Streptosporangiaceae > Chersky-822. The sequence continues at coordinate 1,770 of DAHVDE010000016.1, forward strand.
TGCACGACAGTTTCTTCGATCTTGGCGGTCACTCGCTGCTCGCGGTGCGGCTGACCTCCCGGATCCGGGCGGTGCTTGGCGCCGAGATCTCGATCAGGGACCTGTTCGCCGCTCCGACCGTGGCCGGCCTGGCCGAGATGCTGGATGCGAAGGCGCCGGCGCGACCGCCCCTGACCCCGGCGGCGAGCCGGCCCGACCGGATGCCGCTGTCGTTCGCCCAGCAGCGAATGTGGTTCATCGGTCAGCTTGAAGGCCCTTCGGCCACCTACAACATCTCGGTCGCCTGGCGGCTGACCGGACCGGTCAACGCGGACGCACTCAGGGCCGCGCTCGCCGATGTCGCGGACAGACATGAGGCGCTGCGGACGATCTTCCCGCACCAGGAAGGCACCCCATACCAGTTGCTGCTGGTCGGCGCGGTGGCCCGGCCCTTGCTGCGCGAGGTCAGCGGGGCAAGCCAGGCGGAGCTCGACGCCGCGGCCGGGTATGCCTTCGATCTGACCAGCGAGCTTCCCTTGCGGGCATGGCTATTCCGGATATCGGCCGCAGAGCACGTGCTGCTGCTTGTCCTGCACCACATCGCCGTCGATGGCTGGTCGATGGGCCCCCTCGCCAGGGACCTCGGGATCGCCTACCTGGCAAGGTCGGAAGGCACCGCGCCTGACTGGGAGCCGCTGCCGGTGCAATACGCCGACTACACCCTCTGGCAGCGGGATCTGCTCGGCGATCAGGACGACCAGGCGAGCCTGGCGGCCGGCCAGCTTGAGTTCTGGCGGCAGGCCCTGCGAGGACTGCCCGAGCAACTCAACCTGCCCGCAGACCGGCCACGCCCCGCCGCGCCAAGCTACCGGGGCGGCAGCGTGCCGCTCCAGGTGCGAGCGGAGGTGCATGCCCTGCTGGTGCGCCTGGCCCGCGACTGCGGCGCGACGGTCTTCATGGTCGTGCAGGCGGCGTTCGCCGTGCTGGCATCCAGGCTCGGCGCCGGTACCGATATCCCGATCGGGACACCGGTCGCAGGCCGCTCCGACCACTCGCTCGACGGCCTGGTCGGGTTCTTCGTGAACACGCTGGTGCTGCGCACCGACGTGTCAGGCGACCCGTCGTTCGCGCAGCTTGTGGCCCGCGTCCGCGACACCGACCTGGCCGCGCTCGCGCACCAGGACGTGCCTTTTGAGCGGCTGGTTGAGGTGCTCAACCCGGCAAGGTCGCTCTCGCGCCACCCGCTCTTCCAGGTCGTGCTGCACGTCGACAGCGACGAGGCTGGAACTGAGCCCGAGCTGATGCTCGCCGGAGCCGAGTGCGTGCCAGAGCGGATCGCGCCAGACGTCGCACGATTCGACCTGATCGTCTCGCTGGTCCAGCGACACGACGCGGCCGGCGAGCCGGCCGGGATAGACGGCACTGTCGAGTTCGCCGTTGATCTGTTCGACCAGTCAACCGCGGCGGGATTCGCCGCACGCCTGATCCGGGTGCTCGATACGGTCGCTGCTGACCCTGCCCTGCCTGTCGGCCGGCTCGACATGCTTTTCCCTGCGGAGCGGGACCAGTTGCTGGCCGGCTGGAATGACACCGCTTACAGCACGCCAGCGGCGACGGTGCCCGACTTGCTCGCGGCCAGGGTAGCGATCGCCTTGGATTCGGTGGCGCTGATCGATGGCGAGTGCACGATCAGCTACCGAACCCTCGGCGAACGGGTGAACCGGCTTGCCAGGTACTTGATCAATACTGGAATCGGACCCGAGCAGGTCGTCGCGATCGCGCTGCCGCGCAGCGAGCAAATGGTGATCGCCGCGCTGGCCGTGCTCGCCGCCGGCGGAGCGTACCTGCCGGTCGACCCGGAATATCCGGCCGGGCGGATCGCCTTCATGCTCGGCGATGCATTCCCGGCCGTGCTGCTGACCGACACAGCCACCGTCGACGCGCTGCCCGCGAGCGTGATGTTCACCATCTTGATCGATGACGACGCCACGACGCGAGCCATCGGTGCGTGCGCCGCTGATCTCATAACCGACGCCGACCGCTGCTGCCCGCTTGATCCTGGCAATGCCGCGTACGTGATTTATACGTCAGGCTCCACTGGCACGCCCAAGGGCGTGGTCGTCGCTCACGCCGGGATTACCAGCCTCTCCCTTTTCGAGATCGCGACGTTCGGCATCGGCGCGCAATCGCGGGTGGCGCAGTTCGCCTCATCCAGCTTCGACGCGTTCGCGGTCGAGTGCTGCATGGCGCTGCTTGCAGGCGCGGCGCTCGTGGTTGTGCCTGCTGAGCAGCGGATGGGGGCAGATCTGGCAGCGTGCCTGGCGCGGACCGGGGTGACGCATGTGACGCTGCCGCCAACCGTGCTCGGCTCGCTCGCACCAGGGTCGCTCGGTGATGGCGTCTTGGTGATCGTCGCCGGCGAGGCGTGCCCCGGTGATCTGGCAGCCCAGTGGTCGCGTGGCCGGAGAATGTATAACGCTTACGGTCCCACCGAGACGACGGTATGCGCGACCATCAGCGCGCCGCTGGACGGCAACGGCACCCCGCCGATCGGCTCGCCGGTCGCTGGCACCAGGCTCTATGTGCTTGACGACGCGCTCGGGCTCGTTCCGCCAGGTGTGCCAGGCGAGCTTTATATCGCCGGATCCGGGCTCGCCAGGTGCTATCTCGGCAAGGCAGGGCTGACCGCGTCCCGCTTCGTCGCCTGTCCGTTCGGGCCGCCAGGTGGCCTGATGTATCGCACTGGCGATCTGGCCCGATGGAGACCAGCCGGTCAGCTGGTGTTCGCCGGGCGGGCGGACGACCAGGTGAAGATCCGCGGTTTCCGGGTCGAGCTCGGTGAGATCGAAGGGGCACTGGCCACGCATCCAGCGATCGCTCATGCCGCAGTGGTGGTACGTGAGGACCGGCCGGGCGACCGGCGGCTCGCCGGGTACGTAGTCCCGGTCGCCAGCGAAGCACCTGACGTTGCTGCGCTCCGCGCGCATGTCGCGGCGCTGCTGCCTGACTATATGGTGCCTTCGGCGTTCGTCACCATGGACAGCCTGCCGTTGTCGGTAAACGGGAAAGTCGACAGGGCCGCGCTGCCCAGTCCCGGATACGGCACGGCCATGGCGGAGGAGTACGTGCCGCCGCGCACCGAAGCTGAGCGGGCGCTGGCGCAAGTGTGGGCCGAGGTGCTCGGCGCTGAGCGAGTAGGTGCCTACGACAACTTCCTCGATCTCGGCGGCCATTCGCTGCTCGCGGTACGGCTGATCTCCAGGGTGCGATCCTTGCTCGGCGCGGAGATCCCGATCGGCGACGTGTTCACCTCACCCACCGTGGCTGCGATGGCTGAACTGCTCGAGGCCGGCGCCCCAGTCAGGCCCGCGCTGACCGCGGCGCCGGTGCGACCGGAGCCGATGCCGCTCTCGGCGGCGCAGCAGCGGCTATGGTTCATCGGGCAGCTTCAGGGCCCGTCGCCGACCTATAACATCCCGGCGGCGTGGCACCTGACCGGGCCTGTGGACCACGAGGCGCTGCGCGCGGGCCTGGCGGACGTGGTGGGCAGGCACGAGGCGCTGCGGACGGTGTTCCCGCACCGGGCAGGCGTTCCTTACCAGCGCATACTCGATCCGGCGCTGGCCTGCTTGGAATTGCAAGTCAGAAGGGTCACCGCGGCGGCTGTGGCGGCCGAGCTCGCGGCGGCGGCCGGGTACCTGTTCGACCTGACCGCGGAGCTGCCGGTGCGCGCCTGGCTGTTTGAGGTGTCGGCGAAGGAACACGTGCTGCTTGTGGTCCTGCATCACATCGCGGCCGATGGCTGGTCAATTGGCGTCCTC
>DAHVDE010000014.1 GCA_027313705.1 Actinomycetota bacterium
CCGCCAAGCAGGTAGTCATAGACCCTGGCGATGTTGGGCTGCCCGGTGTCGAATGGCGCGGGAACGGCTGGTTCGGTCTCGGTCACCGGTAGACCATATCGCGTCATGACAAAAGCCGCCGCGATGCGCGCGGGCCTGCCGGTGAGGCGGTCCTGAGCCCGTCGAAGGCAACGGCGCAGACCGCGTCGGCGAGCTCCTGATCAGCGGTACTTCCCCGGCCAGGGCGGTACCATTCGACCAGCGAGTTGACCATGCCGAAGAGCAGGCGGGCGGTGGTCGCCGGGTCGACATCCGGCCTGATGTCGCCTTCACGCTCCGCCTCGGCAACCAGGTCGGCGACAAGGCGATCGAACGTGCGGCGCCGGTTCAGTGCGTCCCGCTCGACCTCGGTGTTGCCGCGGACGCGCAGCAGCAGCGTCACGCAGGGCAACTCGGACGCGAGCACGCCGACCGTTCCCCGCACCAGGTACTCGAGCCGGTCGATCGCGGGCGCCTTTAGCTCGCTGGCCTGGCCGGCGATCCGTGACCAGCCGTCGAGTGCCCGGCCCAGCGCCAGGCGCAGCAGTTCCTCCTTGCCCGCGACGTGGTGATAGATGCTCGACTTGGAGATGCCAAGCCTGCGGGCGAGGTCTTCCATGCTGGTGCCGTCATAGCCGCGCTCGTTGAAAACCTCGACGGCGACGGCGAGCAATGCGGCGAGATCGTAGCCCGGTCGGCCTCGTCGTCCGGTTGTCATCAGCGTAGAATAACTGAACGTTCGGTCGGTAAATAGGGCGCGCGGGTGAGGTACCTAGATGGCAGTGCTGCGAAGCTATGTGAACGGCCGGTGGCAGGCACCCGACGATGGCCAGCCAGTACATGATGCGGTCACCGGCGAGGAGGTCGCGAGAGTCTCCTCGCATGGCGTGGACTTCGCCGCCACGCTCGACTACGGCCGGCGCACCGGAGGTCCTGCGCTTCGCGCGCTGACGTTCCATCAGCGGGCCGCCCTGGTCAAATCGGTCGGGACCATGCTGCGCGAGCATCGCGACGAGCTTTACGCTTTGTCGGCCAGGACCGGTGCCACCTTGTTCGACAGCAAGTTCGACGTGGATGGCGGCATCGGGGTACTGCTCAGTTATGCCAGCAAGGCCCGCAGGGAACTGCCAGACGAGCGTTGCTACGTCGAGGGCCCGCCCGAGCGGCTCGGCAAGACCGGCCTGTTCGCCGGCCGGCACGTGCTCACGCCGATGCTTGGCGTCGCCGTGCAGGTCAACGCCTTCAACTTCCCTGTCTGGGGCCCGCTGGAAAAGCTCGCCCCTGCCCTGATCGCGGGCGTGCCTTCGCTGATCAAGCCCGCCTCGCTGACCGCGTACGTCACGGCCGCGATGGTGGAGCTCATCGTCGATTCTGGCCTGCTGCCGGCCGGCGCCGTGCAACTGGCCTGCGGTGGCGCAGGCGACTTGCTGGATCACCTGACCGAGCAGGACATGCTCGGCTTCACCGGTTCGGCCGCCACCGCGCGCAGGCTGCGCGCCCATCCGGTCGTCGTAGGGCGGGCGGTGCGCTTCAACGCCGAGGCCGACTCGCTCAACTGCTCGGTCCTCGGCCAGGACGCCGTCCCTGGCACGCCCGAGTTTGACCTGTACGTCAAGCAGCTAGTCACCGAGATGACCGTGAAAGCCGGGCAGAAGTGCACCGCTATCAGGCGCGCTTTCGTCCCGGCCGGCCAGGTGGACGCGGTGATCGAGGCGGTCGGCGCCCGGCTGGCCAAGGTCGTCGTCGGCAATCCGGCCGATGAGTCAGTCAGGATGGGCGCCCTGGCCGGCCTCGAGCAGCGTGAGGAGGTACGCCGCGGCGTGAAGGCACTGGCGAACGCCGGCCGGCTCGTGTGGGGTGACCCTGACCACGTCGAGGTGAGCGGTGCTGACGACGAGCGCGGCGCGTTCATTTCGCCGGTCCTGCTCGCCGGTGATGCTGACCGTCCCGAGCCGCATGAGGTCGAGGCATTCGGTCCGGTGAGCACCGTCCTGCCTTACGAAAGCGTCGCGGAGGTCATCGAGCTCGCCGCGCGCGGGCGCGGAAGCCTAGCTGGCTCGGTCGTGACCGCCGACGCGGACTTCGCCCGCGAGGTCGTGCTCGGCCTGGCGCCATGGCACGGCCGGATCCTGGTACTCGACCGCGAGGGCGCACCAGAGTCGACTGGCCACGGCGCGCCGCCGCCAGTCCTGGTACATGGCGGTCCTGGCCGGGCCGGAGGCGGCGAGGAACTCGGCGGTCTGCGCAGCGTCTTCCACCATATGCAGCGCACGGCCGTGCAGGGCAGCCCGGGCATGCTCACCGCGATCACCGGACGCTGGACCAGCGGCGCCGAGCGGGACACGGCAGGCGGGCACCCGTTCCGCAAGTCGCTCGCCGACCTGCGGGTAGGCGACACCGTGGTGGCCGGCCCCCGGGCCGTCACGCTCGCTGACATCGAGCACTTCGCGGAGTTCACCAAAGACACCTTCTACGCCCACATGGACGAGGCAGCCGCGGCCGCGAACCCGTTCTTCGAGGGTCGCGTCGCGCACGGTTACCTGGTCGTCTCGCTGGCCGCAGGGCTGTTCGTCGACCCGGATCCGGGCCCGGTCCTCGCCAACTACGGCATCGACGACCTGCGCTTCCTCACCCCCGTCTATCCGGGCGACGAGCTGAAGGTGACGTTGACCTGCAAGCAGATCAGCCCGAGGGATGGCGCCTACGGCGAGGTCAGGTGGGATACCGAGGTCACTAAGCAGGACGGCTCGGTCGCGGCCAGGTACGACGTGCTCACCATGGTCGCCAAGCAGTGGCCGCTAGCGGAAGGAAGCACCTCATGACCACGGTGGAGGACCACTTCGATGCGACGATCGGGGGTAACCGCCGCATCGAGCCGCGCGACTGGATGCCTGACGGTTACCGTGCCACGGTCATCCGCCAGATCGCGCAGCACGCCCACTCCGAGATCATCGGAATGCAGCCAGAAGGCAACTGGATCACCCGCGCTCCCTCACTGCGCCGCAAGGCGATCCTGCTGGCCAAGGTACAGGACGAGGCCGGCCACGGCCTGTACCTGTACTCGGCGGCGGAAACCCTCGGCGCTGACCGGGCAGACCTGACCGAGATGCTGATCAGCGGGCGCCAGAAGTACTCCTCGATCTTCAACTACCCGACGCTCAGCTACGCCGACGTCGGCGTGATCGGCTGGCTGGTCGACGGCGCCGCCATCTGCAACCAGGTACCGCTTTGCCGGTCATCGTACGGGCCCTACGCCAGGGCGATGATCAGGATCTGCAAGGAAGAGTCCTTCCACCAAAGGCAAGGCTACGAACTGCTGCTGACAATGATGCGCGGCTCGGACGCCCAGCGGCAGATGGTGCAGGACGCTACCAACAGGTTCTGGTGGCCGTCGCTGATGATGTTCGGCCCGCCCGACGACGCTTCGCCCAATACCGCCAGGTCCATGGCCTGGGGCGTCAAACGGCACACCAACGACGAACTGCGGCAGCGGTTCGTGGACATGACGGTGCCCCAGGCAGCCAAGCTCGGCGTCACGCTGCCCGATCCCGAGCTGAAATGGAACGCCGGGCGCGGGCACTACGATTTCGGCTCCATCGACTGGGAAGAATTCGCCGCGGTCGTGGCCGGTAACGGCCCGTGCAACGCTCAGCGGGTCGCCGTGCGCAGGCGGGCACACGCGGAAGGCGCATGGGTAAGGGAAGCCGCCAGCGCCTACGCCGCCAGGCAGGCACAGCGAAAGCGAGCCGCGTGATGGAGCGCGGCTGGCCGCTCTGGGAGGTGTTCTTGCGCAGCAAGCGCGGCCTGAACCACGTCCACGTCGGCTCGCTGCACGCCGCCGACGCGCAGATGGCGCTGCGGCACGCCCGCGACCTGTACACCAGGCGCAACGAGGGTGTCAGCATCTGGGTGGTCAGGTCGGCCGACATCACCGCGTCGAGCCCGGACGAGAAGGATCCGTTCTTCGCGCCTTCAGGTGACAAGGTCTACCGGCATCCGACCTTCTACCCGATTCCCGACGACGTACCGCACATGTGAGCGGCCATGACGCAGCACGATAGCCCCTTCGATCTTCTCGCACGGGACGATGAGGATCACCGCTGGGCGTTCGGCACTGGTTTCACCGACCCGCTGGCAGGCGTGGACACCGCGGTTCCCGAAGGGGTCGATGCCAAGGCGCTGGCCGCGTACTGCCTCATGCTCGGCGACGACGCGCTGATCTTCAGCCACCGGCTGCAGCAGTGGATCACGAACCTGCCCGAGCTCGAGGAAGAGACCGCCGTCGCCAACATCGCACTCGATCTGCTCGGCCAGGCGAGGATGCTGCTCGCCCGCGCGGCCGGCGCCGATCCGTCGCTCGCACCGCCAGTGCTCGCCTATCCGCAGGAGGACCGGCTGGCGTTCTTCCGCACCGAGTCGCAGTTCAAGAACGTGCGGCTGGCGGAGTGGGCGGACGGTGACTTCGCCGAGCTAGTGGCCAGGCTGCTGATCTTCGCTAGCTGGCGGCTGGCCTTGTTCGAGCGGCTGCGCGACACTGCTGATCCGGTGCTCGCCGCCATCGCCGCCAAAGGGGTGCATGAGCTGACTTATCACCGCGATTATGCGGCCGGGTGGGTCGTCCGCCTCGGCGAAGGCACCGAGTTGTCGCATGAGCGGATGCAGCGGGCGGTCGTCGCCCTGTGGCCGTTCGTGGACGAGCTTTTCATCGATCACCAGGCCGAGCTCGTCGCCCCGAGCGGTGTCAGGGGTGAGGTTGACGCAGTTCTTGACACCGTCTTCGAACTGGCAGCGCTTGACCGGCCGCAGGTCGCGGCGCTTGGCGCGGTCGCCGGCCGCCGGGGCAGAGACGGCGCGCACACCGAGGCGATGGGTTACGTGCTGGCCGAACTTCAGTCCGTGGCCCGCGCCAACCCCGAGGCGACGTGGTGAGGCCGGGTGCGTGGGAGGTCGCGGCGGCTGTCCCCGACCCTGAGCTGCCGATCGTGACCGTGAGCGACCTCGGGATCTTGAGGGAGGTGGCGCAGGACGGCGGCTCGGTAACGGCGACGATCACGCCGACCTATTCCGGCTGCCCGGCACTGGCTGAGATCACGGCCGAGCTGCGGCATCGCCTGGTGGCCGCGGGTTACCTGGAGGTCGAGATACTGACCAGGCTTTCTCCGCCATGGACGAGTGACTGGATCACCGCCGAGGGCCGCCGCAAGCTGGCCGCGGCCGGCCTCGCGCCGCCGCAGGCGGCCCGCCGTCATTCCGGCAGCGTGCCCCTCACCTTGCTGGCCGCGCGGCCGGCGGTCTCCTGCCCGCGGTGCGGCTCGGCCAGGACGGCGCGCACCGCGGAGTTCAGCGGCACGGCCTGCAAGGCGCTTTACCGGTGCGATGACTGCCTTGAGCCCTTCGAGTACGTCAAGGAGCACTGATGAGCGCGGCGGCTGAGTTCCACAAGCTGCGGGTCGCGCGGGTCGACGACCTCACCGCCGACGCGGCGGCGGTGACCTTCGCGGTGCCTGACTCCCTGCGGGACCGGTTCATGTTCGCGCCAGGCCAGTCGGTGACCGTGCGGCGGGAAATCGGCGGCAGGGAAGAACGGCGGTCATACTCGATCTGCGCCCCGGCCGGGCAGGCTCCGAGGATCGGCGTGCGCGAGGTCGCCGGCGGCCTGGTCTCTGGCTGGCTGGTGCGCGAGGTACGGCCAGGGGACCTGGTCGAGGTGCAGGCGCCGTCCGGCAGTTTCACCCCGGACCTGCGCCAGGGCGGCGAGCATGTGCTGATCGCGGCGGGCAGCGGCATCACGCCGGTGCTCTCGATCGCCGCCTCGCTGCTCGGGTCGCATCCAGACTCCACTGTGACCCTGCTCTACGGCAACCGGCGCAGCGACACGGTGATGTTCGCCGACGAGGTTTCTGACTTGAAAGATGGCTATCCGGCCAGGATGAGGCTGCTGCACGTGCTCTCAAGAGAGCCGCAGGAGGTCGAGTTGTTCACCGGGAGGCTTGACGCCGCCAAGTTGCGTGAACTGCTTCCCGCGACAGTCACGGTGAGCCAGGTGGACCACTGGTGGATCTGCGGGCCGTTCGGAATGGTCAGCGACGCGATCGAGGTGCTCGGCGAACTCGGAGTACCGCGCACGCGGATCCATCGTGAGCTCTTCTACGTCGAGGAGGTGCCGCCCGCCGGGGTGCAGCACGTTGACCAGCCTGCCGGGACCGGGGCAGAAGCGACGATCGTGCTTGACGGACGGGCGAGCGCGGTGACCGTGCCGCCGGGCACCGCCGTGCTCGACGCGGCCCAGCGGGTGCGGCCAGACCTGCCGTTCGCTTGCAAGGGCGGCGTGTGCGGAACCTGCCGGGCACTGCTGAGGGAAGGCGAGGTCAAGATGCGGCGCAACTACGCGCTCGAGCCTGAGGAACTGGCGGCCGGCTACGTGCTGACCTGCCAGTCCCTTCCGGTTTCCGAGCGGCTGGTCCTCGACTACGACGCCTGAGTTACTCGTTGACCCGGCCAAGGTAATCGCCGGTCCTGGTGTCGACCCGCACCCGGTCGCCGATCTTGACGAACAGCGGTACCTGGATCTCGTAGCCGGTCGTCAGCTTCGCCGGCTTGGTGCCGCCAGAGGACCGGTCACCCTGCAGTCCTGGCTCGGTGTACTCGATGTCAATCGCGACGGCGGGCGGAAGTTCAACGTACAGGGGAGTGTCGCCGTGCATCGCGATCACCGCTTCGGTGTTGTCGACCAGGAAATGGGCGGCGTCGCCGAGTGTCTCGCCAGACACGTGCAGCTGCTCGTAGGTATCGGCGGTCATGAAGACGTACTCGTTCCCGTCCTGGTACAAGTACTCCGCCTGGCGCCGGTCCACGTTGGCGGTCTCTACCTTGACTCCCGCGTTGAAGTTTCTTTCGACTACCTTTCCTGAGAGCACATTCTTGAGGGTGGTCCTGACGAAGGCTTGTCCTTTACCAGGATTGATGTGCTGGAATTTGACAACGGCCCAAAGCTGTCCGTCGAGGTTCAGGACAAGACCGTTCTTCAGATCGTTGGTGGTGGTCATCTACTGCCTTATCACGTGGGAAGCGGGCCGCCCGGACCCTGGCGAGCCGAAGCTGCGGGACGGCTACCATGGTAGCGATCTGTCACCTTGGCTTGGGCCAAGGGCTGCCGGGTATGCCGGTTTCCGCGCGCCAAGGTGGCTAGTTCGGCGTCTGGTATAGTCGCGCGGGTGTCCGTGAACAGCGGTTCTAGCCGGCCGGCGGGCGGCCGGCCTGGCAAGCCGGACAGGCCGGGCCAGCCGTACGGGCCAGGCAAGACGGTGCAGACCGGCGTGGTGTACGGCAAGCACTCGGTGCGCGCAGTATTCCTCAACCGTCCTGATTCCGTGCGACGTGTCGTGCTGCGCGAAGGCGCAGCCCGTTACCTTCAGGAGTTCATTGATCTTGCCCGCGGTGCGGGCATCGAGCCTGAGCTGGTCAGAACGGGTGAATTCCTGCGGCTGAGCGGCCTTTCCGAGGACGACAAGCACCAGGGTGTCTTCGTCATCGCCGACCCGCCGAAGGTTTACACGGAATACGACTTCGACCTGCTGCGAGACGCCTCCGTAGTAGTCGTGCTCGACCAGCTGTCGAATCCGCAGAACTTCGGAACCATTATCCGTACCGGGGCCTTCTTCGGCGTCGACGGGATCGTGTGGCTCAAGGACCGGGCCGTCGACGTCGACGCGACCGTCGCCAGGATAGCCGTCGGCGGAACCGAGTTCGTCAGGCTGTTCCGCGTCACCAACCTGGCCAGGAGCCTGGAACTGCTCAAGGAGCGCGGGTTCTGGGTGTACGGCTTCGACGAGCGCGGCTCAAGGACGCTGGAGGAAACGGAGTTCGATCCCAAGACCGTCGTCATCATCGGCGCCGAGGGCCAGGGAATGCGGTCACGCACCAAGCTCTACTGCGACGAACTGGTCAGGATTCCAGGTGGCCAGCCTGGCCTGGAGAGCCTCAACGCCGCGGTCGCGGCGGGGATCGTGCTGGCCAAGGTCGCCGCCAGCGCGCCGCGCTAGGCGCAAGGAGGCACCCCGCCCGCCGCAGGCGGGTGCCCTTACGCCATGCGCAGAAGCATGGACTCGATCAGACGGCTCTGATTGAGTTCGTTCCAGATTCCGGGCAGTCGCTGAAAGTCGGGTTGGAGGTCAAGGAACCCGCGCCGGATGCGAGAAAGAAGCAGATCCACGGTCGGCGTGCGGGTAATGACGTCAATTTGCTCTGGATCGAAAGGCTGGTAGATTACGTCTTCGTATAGCTCTTCATACTCGACCCCAGTGCTTCGCTCCTTGAAGTGGCTTCAGAATCTGCCGATGCCACATCGGATAGCGGGACGTATCTACAGTAGCCACCGGAGTGGCAGATCGTGGTGCTCGCTCGCTCGCTTGGCGGCGCGGTTGGGCATGCGCAGAAGCCAGGCTGGCGTGCCCAACCGCCGACTCTGTTCGGAGTTAGCTCGCTTTCGTCGCTATCGCGCGCAGTCGTACCGCAGCCAGGATTACCGCGATCGCGATCGCGTCGAATACGGCGGCGGTGGCGAAGGAGACGGCGACACCGTGGGAGAGTACCAGCCTGGCCTCCGCAAGTGCGGTCGCCTGACGCGGCACCTGGTGAGCCGCGTGCCCGTAGACCGTGACCAGGGCGGCGAGCCCGAGCGCGCCGCCGACCTGCTGGGTGACGTTGACCATCGCCGATGCGGCGCCCGAATCTGCCGGGTCAACCCCCGCGAGGGAGGCCGTGGTCAGCGGCACGAAGGCGAGTCCCATGCCGAAGCCCATCAGCAGCATCGGACCGAGCACGCCTGGCCAGTAGGTCGTGGCGGGAGAAAGCTGGCCGAGCCAGGCGAGGCCGCCTACCGCAGGCGCCAGTCCGGCCAGCATCAGCTGCCTGGCTCCCATCCGGTTCATCAGCCTCGGCGCTAGCCGGGAGACCGCGAACAAGGCGACGGTCATCGGCAGGAACGCCAGGCCAGCCTTGACCGGGCTGAAGCCGAGCACGTCCTGTATGAACTGGGTGAGGAAGAAGAACGTGCCGAACATGGCGCCGACGATCAGCACCCTGGCGAGGTAGGAGCCGACTCTGGTCCGGTCGGCGAGCAGGCGCAGCGGCATGATCGGCTGCGCGGACGTCGCCTCGGTCGCCACGAACGCGGCGAGCAGTACGGCCGATACGCCGAACGCCGCGAGCGTCACCGGGTCGGTCCAGCCGTTAGATGCCGCCCTGATGAAGGCATAGACCAGGGCCGTGACTCCGGCTGTCGAGGTCAGTGCCCCCTGGAAGTCGAACTTGCCGCGCTTCCTTGCCGATTCTGGCAGGAAACGCGGGCCGAAGATCAGGACGGCCGCGCCGACCGGTACGTTGACGAAGAATACCCAGCGCCAGGACGCCCAGGAAGTGATCAGGCCGCCGAGCACGAGCCCGAGCGAGGCGCCGCCGGTGATCACGCCGGTGAACAGGGCGAGGGCACGAGTACGGGCCCGGCCTTCAGGAACGCTGGCCACGATCGTGGCCAGCGTGGCCGGGGTGGCGAACGCGGCGCCGATCCCCTGGAGTGCCCGCGCCGCCAGCAGTTCGGTCGCGTTCACCGCCAGCCCGCCTGCCAGCGAGGCGAGCGTGAACAGGGCAAGGCCGCCGAGGAACACCCGGCGCCTGCCGAGAATGTCGCCGGCCCGGCCGCCGAGCAGCAGCAGGCCGCCGAAGGTGAGCGAGTAGGAGTTCAGTACCCACGAAAGGCCGGCCGCGGACAGGTGCAGGCCGTGAGCGATGCCGGGCAGGGCGATATTCACCACGGTGGCGTCAAGGATGATCATCAGCTGCGCGCACAGCACGATCGCGAGGGTGAGGCCGAAGCGGCCCTGGCCTGACTCTGCTCGTTGCTTCCCGTGTTTCCTGGGTGGTTCAGTGATCTTGAGGTCGGTGATAGGTCGCGTCGCTGACTGTGACGACATGATGTCCTTTCGAAGGCCGCAATGCCTGACGACATGCTTGGCAGTGCCAGGCCGGCGTGATCACTGGCCGGCGTGACCAGGATGAGCTAACCTGAAATCGGAGGTCCCCTCCGGTAACTATACGGAGGCACCCTCCGATTTGCAAGCCTGGAAGGTGGCGTTGGGTCATGAACACCGTCGAGTCGGCTGCTGCCCGGATGGCTGCGGGCGTGGATCAGCTCAGGTCGGCCCGCCCGGAAGCGATGCGTGCCGACGCCAGGCGCAACTATGACCGCTTGCTCGACGCGGCGGCCGCAGCCTTCGCCGAGCGCGGTAGCGACGACGTCTCGCTCGAGGAAATCGCCCGCCGTGCCGGTGTCGGGATCGGCACTCTGTACCGGCATTTCCCGACCAGGCCGGCGCTGCTCGAAGCCGTCTACCGCGAGCAGGTGGAGGTGCTCGGCGCGCGGGCGGTCACGTTGCTCGGGTCGCGATCGCCTGCCGGGGCACTAGCCGAGTGGGTACGGGCACTGGCCGAGTTCGGTATCACCAAGCAGGGCCTCAGCCGGGAATTGATGGCGGACTCGCCGTTCATGCCGGCCTGCAAGACCGTCATCACGGAATCTTCGAACGCCTTGGTCGAGCAGGCCAGGATGGCCGGCGTGCTCAGGGCGCAAGTTACCGGTATCGAGCTGTACCGGATGGTGCACGGGCTGGTCATGGCCGTCAGCGCCGGCCCAGGCGATCCGACGCTGCTCGACCGGCTGCTTGCTGTCATGCTGGCCGGCCTGCTCGCCGAGGCTCCCTCCTGAGCCGTTCGCTTTGCTGCGGGCGGCTTACGCCGCCGTGACTCGGGTTCTCGTGCGGCCTTCGGCAACGCCGGCCGATGAGTTTCTTGCTGATATGCAGAAAAGAAGCGGAATCGCTTTGCGGCAATGTTCCGTTGTGCAACAGTATTGGGGCTCGAGTCGGCCGGTCAGGTGCGGGAGGAAATTAAGATGCGAAAACTTTTCATAGCGGTCGCCGCCGTGGCCGCTGTCGTGGGATCGGCGGGCACGGCGCTGGCCGTGAGCGGGGGTTCTTCGCCCACCGTGTACAGCGGTTGCATAGCGGGGAAGAACAGGGCGCTGGTCAACGTCCGTAAGGCAACCTCGGTGAAATGCGCGAACGGCGAGATCGAGATCTCGTGGAACCAGGCCGGCCCGAAGGGCGCGACCGGCGCCAGGGGACCGCAGGGACCCGCCGGGCCGCCAGGGAAAGCACAGCCGGTAATGGTCGTCGCCGAGTTCACCCTGACCGGCCGTGACGACAGCGGCGCCGCGGGCAACTGGGCCAAGGACGACATCACCAGGACCGTGACCCTGATCAGGCAAGGCGCGGTGCCGGTAAGCGACTGCAGCGACACCGCCACGGTCTGCTACTTCTACACCGAGACCATCTCAGACACGGGCTCGTTCACGACCGACACAGGGGCGGATACACCCAACCAGGGATGCACCGAGCCTAACGGTGCGACGTGCTCTGGCCTCACTATCCAGGGCACCCTCGTGGGCAGCATGACCGGCGGGGGAAACCAGGAGTTCTACGCCAACAAGGCGTTCCCGAAGTCGCCGAGTACGCTCTCCTATACCGGGAATGCGCCGACCGACACTACCGACTGGTACAAGCTGTTCTTCCCGGCCGGCACCATTTTCGGGCTGGCTTCTGGTTCCTCGGCCGGAGAACCGTGGACCAGCTGGTCCTGGAGCTACTCCGCGCCTACGACCTGCGAAACGTGGACCGACGCATACAACAACGGCGCGGGTGACGGAACTTTCGCCGCCGACGGCAACATCGCCGGCCTCAACCAGTGCAAGGGATAGGACGCTAGCGAGATCAGACCTAAAGGGCCGTGCTCCCGCCTGGGGCGCGGCCCTTTAGGCTGTTTGCGCGGTTCGTGCCCGGCGGGCGGTGCCTGCGGTGCGGCGGCCAAGCCACGGAGGAGGCGATCGGATGCTGACCACGGCAGACAAGGAGACACTGCGCCTTAGGTACCTGGCGGAGCGTGACAAGCGGCTGCGCCCTGACGGCAACGATCAGTACCTCAGGCTGACCGGAGATCTCGCGCATTTCGTGGTCGACCCGTACACGCCAAGGACCGAGCGGGCGCCGCTTGACGACTTCATCACGGTGGTCTGCGTGGGCGGCGGGTTCGCCGGCCTGGTGACCGGCGCCAGGCTGCGGCAGGCCGGGCTTGACGTCCGGGTGATCGAGAAGGGCGGCGGCTTCGGCGGTACCTGGTACTGGAACCGCTACCCTGGCGCGCAATGCGACACCGCCTCGATGGTGTACCTGCCGCTGCTGGAAGAAACCGGGCACATGCCCACGGAAAAGTACGTGCACGGCCCGGAGATCCTGGCCCACTGTCAGCGGATCGCCAGGCAGTTCGGCCTTTACGAAGATGCCTTGTTCCACACCGAGGTGACCGGGCTCGCCTGGGATGAGGCCAGGTCGGTATGGATCGTGGCAACCGACAGGGGCGACCGGCTGACGGCGCGGTTCGTGGTGCTCGGGACCGGCCCGCTGAGCGTGCCCAAACTGCCTGGTATTCCCGGAATAGGCTCATTCCTCGGGCACTCGTTCCACACCAGTCGCTGGGATTACGCCTACACCGGCGGCGACGCCGAGGGCGCGCCCATGGACAGGCTCGCGGACAAGCGGGTCGGCATCATCGGCACCGGGGCCACGGCCGTGCAGTGCGTGCCGCACCTGGCGCGAGCCTGCCGCGAACTGCGGGTGTTCCAGCGGACACCCTCGTCGGTTGACGTCAGGGGCAATCATCTGATCGACCCTGAGTGGTTCGCGTCGGTCGCGGCACCTGGCTGGCAGCGGCGGTGGCTGGAGAACTTCACCGCCAACCAGTCGGGCGGCGAAGCGGACGATGACCTGGTGATGGACGGCTGGACCGACATCGCCAGGCGGATCCGCGCGAGGGTCGAGGCGTTGCCGCCCGACGCCCGGGACCTCGGCGCCCTGCTCGCCGCGGTCGAGGACTCTGACTTCGAGAAGATGGAAGAGATCCGAGCCCGCGCCGACGCCGTCGTCGCCGATCGCGAGACCGCGCAGCGCCTGAAGGCCTGGTACCGCCAGTTGTGCAAACGGCCATGCTTCCACGACGAATACCTTCAGGCCTTCAACAACCCGAGCGCGCACCTGATCGACACCGACGGCAAGGGAGTCGAGCGGATCACACCGGACGGCGTGGTCGTCGCGGGCCGGGAATACCCGCTGGACTGCCTTATCTACGCCTCAGGGTTCGAGGTCGGCACCGACTACGCCAGGCGGGCCGGCTTCGAGGTAACCGGGAAAGCCGGCCTTACGCTATCTGAGTACTGGGCGGACGGCATGCGCACCTTGCACGGGATTCACGTGCGCGGTTTTCCCAACCTGCTTTTCGTGCAGCCAACCCACGGTGCCAACCTGATCTCCAATATCCCGCACAACATCGTGGACTCGGCCGCCACCATCGCCCTTGTCGCGAGGCACGCGCGTGATAACGGCTGCACCGAGGTCGAGCCCGTGCCCGAGGCAGAAGAAGACTGGGTGGCGCTGGTGAGAAGCGGACCGGAAAGCCTGATCGGCGGAGCGGACTGCACGCCTGGTTACTACAACAACGAGGGCAGGGAATCGCGGTTCTTCCTTGGCGAGGGATACCCCTACGGTCCGAGTGCCTACTTCGAGTACATCAGTCAATGGCGGGCATCGGGCACCTTCGCTGGCCTCGAATTCCGCCGGTAAGTCGCGGCTAAGGTGCGGTGACGATTGCGGTGCTGGAGAAGGCACCGCAATCGGTGCCCTTGCAGGCTTGCAGCTTGAAGGCGTAGACATCGCCGGCGATCAGCAGTCCGGCCCGCCACGGGTCCTGCGCCGGTGACAGCGGAAACGGCAGCCGCTTGAAGCTGGCGGCTTTCCTGGTCACATTCTTTTCGTAGACGACGTAGCCATTAGCGCCAGGCACCAGCGTCCAGAGCAGTACCGCCTGGTCGGGCGTGAGCGATGGCCGCACGGTCAGCCGGGGCGAGGTCAGCGGCCCTACGGGCATGACGGGGTAGGGCCTTGGGTAGGGCTTGCCGAGGCCGAACCTGCGCGCCAGTGCATCGGCGAACGCGACCGCGATCTTGATCTGGCCGTTCGTGTTGGGGTGCGTGCCGTCCCATAGATCTCTGGCCACGCTGATGCCCGGCACGTCGTTGGCGACCGCGATAGGCGACGCGGCAGTCGACTCTTTCGCCGCGGTCGAGATAATGGTCACGTTGTAGGCGGCGACTGCGGCGGCGAAGGCATGACTGGTTTGCTCGTGGATATCGGGCGGCACCAGGCCAAGGACGATCTTGATAGCCGGGCTGGCGGCGCGGGCGGCGGCGATGAAACCGGCCAGGTTCGCGGCCATGCCCGCTTGACTGATGCCGTACCAGAACAAGTCATTAAGGCCTAGCAGCATCAGCAAGTAATCGGGCCGGTAAATGCTCACCAGATGGCCGATCTCAGTTTTCTCGCGGAAGAGCGTCAGGCCCCAGATGGCGTCGTTAGCGTGCTCGAAATCGGGGTTAGCATAGCTTTGATCCATCTGGCGGCCGGTCACGTTGTTGTAAAGCCAGCCGTAGGGCCCGACCATAGCCGGCCTGATCCCGTCGGCTCGCAGATGCTCGCACAGCCAGTATTGCCAGGTGTAGTCGCCGGCACTGCCCTGGGTAATCGAGTCGCCGACTATCATGATCCGCGGACCGGAGGTTGCCTGCCCGTCGATGACGGGCGCGGCACCGTGGTGTGCGGCCTGCCTCGCTCCCGCGTGCGGTGCAGGTGCCGCGGCCGGACCCTGGCACCCGGCGGCCGCGGCGAGGGTGACCGCGGCCAGCGCGGCCAGGTGACGCCGCGAGTTGCTTCGCCGAAATAGCACTGATTCACCTCACCAGGACTTCGCGAGCATAGTGGTTGCCGCGAACCGGCGGGGTGGCAATGCCTTCCGGCGAAGAACCCGAGGGGCGCCGCCGTCAGCGCGCCTGGCTTCTGCCTGCCCTCCCGCGCGCCGCGTAGTACCGCCGGTAGATGACCTTGTAAAGAGGGATCAGGCGGGGTATCCGGTTGATGCCTGGTATCCAGGGCGCGAACATGGGCAGCAGGAAGCCGAGAAGAGTCATGAGCAGGCCCACGTCGAGGTCGAGGTTGGAGTTGCCGGTCGGGTCGAGGAACGGGAGCTGGTACATCCCTGAGTAGAGCCAGAGCCATACCTGGCCGGGAAAGTTCCAGACCTCGTTCATGACGCCCCACTGCGAGCCGATGATGCCCTGCGCCTTAGCGATCTTGAACCAGAGCGAACCATCGCTGAAGAACATGGTCCCCTGGTAGGTATCGGTGCTGATTTGCTGCTGGCTGCCCTGGAGATAGCCGTCGAGCGCGCCGCTGTGGGCGGCGAGCAGTTCGGCCGTGACTAGTTCCCTGACCGGCCCGTAGTCACCTGGCGGCACCGTTATCGAGGTGGGCGTTATCCTGGCGCTCCTGGCGGTCAGTGCCTTCGCGAAGTTTGCCAGCCAGTGCTGCTGGGTTGCCGAGGCCAGCTTGGCCCCTGGCGCTCCCGGCGCGAAGTCACCCCCGGCGGCCTCGTACCGCCTGACGGCGAGCGCGGCCCTGGTGCTGTAGGGCGCTACGAGTTGCGATACCGGCGCAAGCACGAAATCCTTCGCGGTATTGACCGGCAGGGTCAGGCCGAAGATGTCCTTGGCTATCACGGCGGGCTTGATGCCGATGAACTCTTGCGAGTCTCCTGTCGTGGTGAACGGCGGCCCGTAACCGGCCGTCGTGCTGCTGCCCTGCAACTCGCTGACCGCGGTTGCCGCCAGGTCAGCGGGATCGCTGGTGTCCCAGTACCTTGCGCTGAAAGCCTGCCCGGCCGGGCTCTTGCCACCACCGGGGTAGGTAAGCCCGGCATCGGGTGATCCCCAGATGATCGCCGCGGCGACGCAGAGCAGCGTGACGAGCACCACCGCGATGGTGCCTTCCGCGATCAGGTCGTAAGAACGCTCGGGTCCTGTCCAGGTCCTGAGCGGATGCCGGCTGCCGCTCATTGCCCGGCCGCCCTTACCTGGCCATCGGTCAGATCGGGCACCTCGAGAGCTTCCTCGCCAGGCGGCGGCACCACGCCGCGACGCCTGACCAGGCCAAGATGGAGCGTGACGACCAGGACGAGCAACGTCACGGTGAGGACCACGTGCAAGGTGAACTGCTGTCCGGCGTCCATCACGTTCCAGATCGCCCCGAGGCCGAGCGCGTTGAACGCGTCCTTGGCCTGCTGCGCGATCCACTGGCTATCCCAGTTGGTCATCATCAAGAATCCGGTAAATGACGTGAGTATGCCGAGTATGAAGCAGAGCACGCCGGTAATCCAGGTCCAGCCGCGGCCACCGCGCCAGGCCATGATGAAGAAGTTGAAAATGAAATGGACGGCCATGAAGAGGAAGAAGAGCTGCACGCTCCAGAAATGAACGCTGTTCATGAACGCGCCGAACGAGTTGGTATGCCAGAAAGAGACGCCGCCGAGGGCGATCAGGGCGCCGCTCAGCACCGCAACGACGAGACCGGCGAGCGCGAGCACGCCCATCGCGTAAAGCAGGGAAGACACGTAAGCTGGCTCGCGGTCTGGCAGTAGCTTGCGCAGCGGGTAATTGCGGACCAAGGCGCCGCGAAGCCACGGGCTCGGGTGCGACCAGGAGAACCTGGCCTCCTGGTCGGACGGTCTTTCCTGGCCAGGCGGCCAGGAAGCCGCAGACCCGCTCATCGCCGGTGCCCGCGCGGCCGCGCGGACCGGTCAGGAAGCCCAATGAGCAGGCCGGCCGCGAACAGCGCAACCACTAGAATTATCTCAATCAGGTTCGAGTTCTTGATCAGCACCCATCCGGCGCTGACCGCCGCGAAACCGCCGTTTCCGGTCAGGTCGAAGAAAGGACCCCAAAGCTGGTTTATCACTGCGCATTCCTTTCGCGATGCCGCCTGGCTGGCTCGTGATTGCGCCGTTGCCTGAGAATAAGCTAGCGCAGCTTATCAGCTTGCCTCGATCAAGCCGCTCAGCAGTTGTTCGTAACGGAGCAAATGCATGTCACCGACGAAGTGCGCGGCGATGTAACCCTTCGCGGCGCGGCCGATCGCGCTGGCGGTGCCCGGCTCGTCGATCAGCAGGCGGACGGTGGTGCCGAAGGCGGCGAGATCGGCGGGATCGGGCAGCAGGACCCCGGTGCCTTCGGCTATCTGGTCGATGATCCCGCCGACGGCCGAGCCGACGACCGGGCGGCCTTTCCACATGCCTTCAGCGACAGTCAGCCCGAAGCCTTCCGCCAGGCTCTTCTGCACGATCACCGACGCCCGCCGCTGGAGTGCGTTGACCATGGCCGCGTTCTCCTCGATGTCGTCAAGCGGCAAAGTGACAAGCAGTACCCGGTTCTGGATTTCCGAGGGCAGGTCGCGCCACTTGAGCAGGCAGTCACCGAAAACGGCCGCTCCTTCAGGATCGTCGGTCACGCCCGCCACTGCCGGGCCGACCAAGAGCAGGAAGCCGTCACCTTGGGGTGCGACATGCTCGGCGAAGCCGCGCATGACCCCGAGCATGTCCTTGAGCTTGTCCCATCTGGAGACCTGGACCACCAGCGGATCGGCTGGTGCCGGGTGCCGGGTGGCAGTGATGTCGGCGACCCCGGTGACCAGCCCGGCGCCGCCGTCACTCCGGGTGAACGAGGCGTCGCCTGCCCTGGCGGTGCCGTCGAAGACGCCGATCTGGCGCAAGATGGCGTGCGCCGATTTGTTGTCGAGGTCACGGTTCTTCGCCGACAGGGGGTCGATCGAGGGCGGTATGACGCTGACCTTAGCCGCCGGCATCCACAGGGGCGCGTACTCGCGGCGAGTGAAAATGAATGCATCTGCCGCAGTCAGGTAGGGGCGCAGGAAGTCCCAGGCCGCCTGGGTAGTCTCGGTCTGCCAGTCGGCCCCGATGTGACAGCGCCACGCGATCTTCGCGCCCGCCTTGGCGAGCGGTCCGGCCAGCCCGGCGGTCTGCGGGTCGTGCAGTATCACCAGATCCCCCGGCTTCACCTGCTGGGTAAGCTCGGCCGCGTTGGCGGCGAGCATCCGGGTGTAGTGCGCGGCATCGTCGTCGGTGAGAGCGCCGTCGGCCGTCATGCCGTGGATGTGGTTATGCAGCCGTTTAGTGATCACGAAGAAACTGGCGTCTCCCGTGATGACGATCCACCGGCAGGAGACGCCGAGATCACCGACATACCCGAGCAGCACCTGAAGCATCTCGGCGACCCCGCCGCCGACCGAGGTAGAACTGATGTTCCAGATGGTGCGGCCCCCCATCTTCCGGCGGAATGCCTCGGCCGCGCTCATCAGTCGCGCCTCACGCGCTGTGCCGATCACGGGCGCGAGTTGCGCGACCGGGCGCGGCGCCACCTCCACGGGCTCCGCCAGGCTCACCGGCCGTGCCTCCTTACCCCAAGAATCGCTGGACGGCTCTACGTTCGCGCCCGCCCGCGAGGCGCGCACCACCTGCGGCGGGTGATGCGAGAGCCGAGCGACCGGCTCGGTCAAGCATCGCCAAAGCCTTCCCGTTGGTTTAGTCCCCATTCACTGACACCGACAGCAGCCTGCGTGTGACTGTCAGTTATCACGGGGAGTCATGTTGTCATGGGGGGGAGTCATGTTGTCATGGGTGAGTTCGGGGTGCGCGAGCGTGGCCGTGACTGGCCACGTCAGGTCGTCGCCTGGACGGGCGCCGCGCTCGCTTACGCGGGAGCGCAGGGGTTGTCGGCGTGGATTGCCATGCGGGCGAGGGGCAGCGACGCCAGATCGCAGTACACGGATTTCGCGCGGCCGGCCTTTGCGCCGCCAGGCGCGGTCTTTCCGCTCGCCTGGACGGCGCTCAACCTGACCACGGCGACTTCAGCCTGGCTGGTCTGGCGAGCCGGGCGCCCGACGGACCGGACATCGTCGCGCGGGCCCGCCCTGACCTGGTGGGCACTGGCGATCGCCGCCCGTAGTGCCTACCTGCCCGTCGCCTTCGGCCGCCGTCAGTTCTGGGCGGCAACGGCCGACTCTGCCATTCTCTGCGCCGTGATGACCCGCTACGCGATCCTGGCGCGCCGCGCCAATCCGGCCGCCTGCGCCCTTGCGGTACCAGAGATCGCCTGGACGGCGTTCGCCACCGTGCTCAGCGCCGCCGTGGCCAGGGCTAACACCTGAACTCGCTGAGCGGAGGAGAACGTCATGCGCAAAGCCGGGGTAGCTAGCGGCATAGTCGGTGTCCTGCTTGTGATTGCCGCCTTCTTGACGGCGTTCTGGATCACGCCTTCTTACATCGCGCGGCTGCCGGGAAACTACAACAAGACATATACCTATCAAGGCACGCTATCGCGGTTGCTCGACCCGACGGCACTGGCTTCAGGCAACCTGGCCGGCGCTTTCAAGACCGGACTGCCGCAGACCATCGGCATGCACGTCAAGGTGCTGCGAACCTCAGGCAATGCCGCTCAGGTGAAGTACACGAACTCGGAAACCATCTCAGGCATCCCGGTCGCCTCGGTTACCGAGAACTACGCGGTCGACAGACGGTCACTTGAAGCCACGGCCAGCCACCCGAGCAACTGGAGCGTAACCAAGGCCAGAGGACTCGTGGTCTCCTGGCCGATCCCGGCGGAAAAGCATAATTACACCGGATGGGTCGAACTGACCGGCACGACGGTTCCGCTGAAGTACATCAAGCAGGTACAGCACGGCGGCATCAGCACCTACGAGTACCAGTCCGCCGTGCCCGCGACGCCGATCACCAGCTCGCAGGCGCTGGCTGCCCTGCCGAAGTCCTTGCCAGTTGCGCTGGCTCCCAAGCTCAAGGCGGCCGGGCTGATCTCGGCGAGCCAGGCCTCCGCGCTCGGCAAGCTGTTCCCGCACGCCGCGTCGATCCCGCTCGGCTACACCTACGAGTCGACAAGCACGTACTGGGTTGATCCCGCGACCGGGCTCATCGTGGACATCAAGTCGAGCGAACGGCAACTCGGCGGCGTGAAGCTGCCGGGCGGAAAGATCGTCCCATTTGTCCCAGTCCTGATCGGTGACTATCAGGCCACCAAGTCAAGCCTGAACGCCGCTGTTTCCAACGCACGCAACGGCGCCAGTGCCATATCTACCTGGGGTATCACCGTGCCCGTCATCGCGGGCGTGGTCGGCTTCTTGCTCGTGATGCTCGGGGCGATCCTCTGGTGGCGCCGCGAAAATTAAGAAACTAGCCGCACGTTAAGCTCGCTGACTACTGGCCAATGCAGGCCACCGTTGCGGGGTTGCGGGTGCGGGGGCGCGCACGTTGCGGAGGCGGGGGCGGGGGCGGGGCGGGGTTTATGAGTAGTGCGGGGATTGTTGGGTAGCTGGCGGCAATGGCTAGAGTCAGAACCGTTGCCGGGCACGCCGTTCCCGGCATCATTGTGTTCTTCTTCTGGGTGGTCGTCGCTATCCTGGCGATCATCTTGCTGGCGTTCATCGTGAACTGGGCCGGCGGCGGCGATCTCCACCTGCGGCTTGGTCACTTTTTCCTTGACGTTGGTTTCACCTGACAGGTCCGGTCGGCTAGGGCGCGTGCGGGCGGCGGTCCTACGGTCTCAGCAGCACGGCCCTTAGCTGGTCAGGCGGGAGATCGCCGACCCGGTCAAAGAGCCGGTCGCCGATGATGGCGAGGACGGCGTCGACCGCGCGGTACTCGGTGCGGCCCGACAGGTCAAATTCCGGGTTGACCTCGCATAGGTCGATGCCGGCCAGCGTGCCTACGGCGGCAAGCACGCCAAGCGCCTCGATCAGGGCCCGCGCCGGGATGCCAAGGTAGCCTGGCGCCGACGTGGCCGGGGCATCACTGGCGTTGACCACGTCGATGTCGATGCTGACGTAAAGCGCGCCGGTGCCGTCGAGCAGGTATTCGAGGACCCGGGTCATCGCGTCGACGGGTCAGACCGTTTCCACGTACGAGGCGGTCGCTGGCAGGCGCCGCGGCCAGGCTCGCACGATGCCGCTTCCGAAGTCGCTGATGCCCGTGTCCGACTGCATGCCGTGGTAGCCCGCGATGAACAAGGGACGCCTCCCTGATCCGGCGCGGGCCTAGCCGCATCCCTGTGTGCCCGACCGAGGTGGCGGGTATTCGCCTTTCCTGACGACCTCGCCCTTCGCGGCCTGGCACAGCGAGCCCGCCGAGATGCCGAGTGTCTCGCACAGCCGCATCAGCGAGGCGACCGAGACCCTGGTCAGGTCGCGCTCTAGCCTGGACAAGAATCCCTTGGTCAGCCCGCTGCGCTCGGCGACCTCGGCCTGCTCTGCCGGGAGGCGAGCCGCGCGGCGCGAGTCATCCAGTCTTCGCGCAAGGCATCCCGGAGCGCCTTCGCGCTCGGACGCTCAATCACGTCTGATGACTTCAGTTCGACCGCGGTCCACCGGCCGTCCGCGCCACGGTTGACCGCTTACCACCCGCCCAAGCATCGGCGGAGATGATCTAGCTCGGAGTCGTCGTGCGGCCTGAAAGCCGCATCGCTCGGACGTGTACGCGTCAGAAGAGGCTGATCCGGAGGTGATCGGCGCCGAGCGCGACCCGGATCTTTGCGTGCTGGTCGATCCGCTTGACACCAGCGAGCTTGCGGTCCGGGCGCTGTACGGGTACACGCACGTGCTGGTCTACTCCCGCCGGCCTGCCCGGCCAGTCATGGCCGTGGTCGGCGACATCTTCCACCATGTTCAGCTCTATGTCGCCGCCAGGCAGGACGACGGCACGGACAAGGCCTTCGCAATCACTGCGGACCGCGCTGAGCATGTCCTTCACGTGCTGCCCAAGGCCCTGTCCAGCGCGCTGGTCACCAATTACCTGATGCGGCCGGTGGAGAGGTTCCTGCCACTGGCCGGGCAGCGGGACCCGATGACGGCACTGGCCGCGTCGCCAGGCGGCGGGAAGTCCTCAGGTCGTATCGGCGTCGATTTCGGCTCCGTGGGCCTGTGCCATGTGGCGGCCGGATTCTCCGACGCGATGATCGAGTTCGCGAAGGGGTTCGCGTGCCGCCGGCAGCATGCAGTACGTAGTGCCCAGGCGACAGGTTGCGGCGGCCAGTCCGGACCTGGCGCACGCGATCCTGGGAACGCTGCACGCGCATGAGCGGTAGCCAGCCAAGCCCAGCGTCGACAACCCGCGCGCTGGGCTAAGGGCGCTGGACGCGGGCAGGCTGCGGCCCGGGGCGGCTGCCTGAATGCCGCCTGGGGCGCGGACGGGGCAAGCCGGGCTCAGGCTGCGGGGACGGGACCGCACGCGGCTTGTCGTCCCCGGCCGGGACGGCGGTCGCGGCGGCGGGCAAGCTCCCGTCCCGCTGGCTGCTGTCGGCGGCGGCGAAGGGGCTGGCCGCATCGCGGTGCTCCAGGATGCCTGAAAGCAGCTTGACCGCGATCAGCAGCGCGACGGCTGGCCAGCCGTCGATGACCCGGCTGACGGTGCCGTGCCCGGCGGTGGCGACGTTCGCGGCGGCGGTGCCGATGGCCAGGGCCGCTCACGGGAGCCAGCCGGACCGGCGTCCGGCGTGGCGGTCGGCGAGCAGGACCAGGGACGCGGCGATCTCCACGCCGTCCACCGACAGCGGGAAGGCGTGGGCGTGCCAGCCAGTGTCGCCAGGGGCAGCATCGTCGCCGAGCACTATTTCAACGGCATGGCGGCCGACACGCCGCATCTGCTGCCTGGCAGGCCGCGGCATGCTCGACGTCACGGCACCGGTCACCGGCTACGTTCCCGAACTGGCCGGACACTTCTCCGGCGCGACCGTGCAGCAATTGCTTGACATGCGGACGGGAACCAGGTTCGAAGAGAACTACGACGACCTCGCCGCCGATGCGCGCAGGTACGAGCAGGTCTATCTATGGCGGCCGCGGACAACTCCTGATATCCCCGGTGACGCGCTGAGCTATTTCCTGACACTGCGCAACGATGGCGAGCACGGCTGGCCGTTCAGGTACCGGTCGATTCTGACCGACATACTCGCGCTTTGTACTCGAACGGGCCACCGGACTCCGGTTCCGCCAGTTGGTCTCCCGCGAGTTGTGGCAGCCGACGGGTGCCGAGTTCGACGCGGAAGTGACGGTCGACGCCCACGGCAACGCGATGGCCGACGGAGGTATCTCGGCGTGCTTGCGCGACCTCGGACGGCTTGGCCTGCTTTACCTGAGCGACACCTCGCCGCGGCCAGATGTCGTGCCGCGGGCCTGGGTGGCAGACACGGTGCGAGGTGCCGCCGACGGTGCCGCCGCCTTCACGGCCGGAGATAATCCGCCTGGCTTTCCGGCCGGGGCGCATTACCGTAACGGGTGGTGGGTTCGCGATCCTGGCGGGCCTTTCCTGCATGGCTCAGGAATCTACGGCCAGAATCTCTTCGTCCATGCCCCGACCGGCACGGTCGTCGTCAAGTTCTCCGCCTGGCCGACTCCGCTCGACCGGCCGGCGCTCACCGCCACCGCGAAGGTCGCCGTCTCCATCGGCGAGCACCTAGCGCAAGCGAGCGCCTGAACCAAGGTTGCGCCAGGCAGATGCGCTGCGCAATAGCGTCGCGTTCAGGAGTTTCATTACTTCTTGCCCGATGCGATAGCATCACGCCGTTCTATCCAATGATCGGCGAGTGGGGAAATATGACGCCGGGCGAACGTGCCAGGATCAACGAGGCTGTCGGCTACTGGGTCAAAGCCAAACAGGCGCAGGGCCAGCGGTCCCGCGATGGGGGCAGGGCTCAGGAAGGTACCCGCGCACAAGTGACAGGCGGTACCCACCTGAATGGCGTTAACAAGCTGATCATTGACGAGATCACGGCCATTGGCCTTGCTGACGTGGAATTCAGGCTTCACCGCCGGGCTGTTCTTGCGGGCTGGTACAGGAGTTCCAAGGCGTGGGATCTGCTCGTGCTTCAGCGGGGACTGCCAGTGCTTGCCGTCGAGTACAAGTCGATGGCTGGCAGCGAGGGAAAGAATTTGAACAACCGCGCAGATGAGGTATTCGGCATCGCCGAGGACGCACGCGAAGCCGAGCGGCGCGGCATCCTGCCACCGAACCTGCGCCGTGCCTACATATATGTGCTCGAAGTCACACCCGCTGTCGAGGGTCCTGTCGACGTCGGGAAACCGTACGGAAAGCCCGATCCGGTATTCCACGGTGCGTCGTACCTCCAGCGCGTGGCCATCATGTGCGAGCGAATGCTTGAGTCCGGTCTCTACCATCTCGCCTGGGTCCTCGCTGTGACCCGGGATCCGGTGGGATTCGTCGAACCATCCCCGACGGTCGGCTGGGATGCCTTCGCCGTTGAGCTTCGCCGGGGATTTCAAGCCGGCCAAGCCGTTCTCGCACCCCAGGACTAAGCGCATCGTGCTGGACCCGAAGTCGATGAAAATGGCCGCGGATGCCCACGACTTCGCTAGTTGGTTAGAAGTCCGGTCAGGTCTGTGATCCCATAGGCTTCGGCAGCCACCTTGGTGGCGGCGGTGACATCCCTGGACCTGAATGCCTGCCGGAGGCGCTCACCCATTTCGGCGGGGATCGCAGCTGGGTCAGGAACTCGGATGCGGCGCAGGTACTGAGCCTGGAACCGCAAGGTGCCCCCGCGCATCTTCACGCAGTAGGCTTCGATGAACATCTGGGCGATTCGCGAGAGCAGCAGTCCGCCGAGAACTTCCAGATCCCAGTTCCGCGATGTCAGGAAGTACAGGGCGTGGTGCGGATAGGTTTCGCCCAGGTCCAGCACGGGATGGCTGGTCAGCTTCATATCGGGGAAGTACAGCTTCGGCTGTCCGGTCAGATCATGATGGACCCGGTCGATGGTGCGGTACCAGTCCCTCGGCATGCGCTGGGCTACGTTACGGCTCTGAAGCTCTTTTCGTCGCTGCTCGAAATAAGCACGCAGCCGCGGATAGGCGGCTAGGTCGACCAAGCCGCCGCCCCGCTGCCACGGATCGATCAAGTAGTTTCCTGACCAGCGCAAGTCGCCGTGCCGCGTGTCGGCGGTCATCGCCAGCGGGACCATTCGATCCGGCTCTGCCGCAGCTGGATCAGTGGTGATGAACACGCGGTCCGCGCCAGTCGCCACTCCAATACCGACTCTCGTACCGGTGATCTCGTCCTCCAACGGTGCGAACTCTGCCTCAAGCCGTCGGAGCAGAACAAGTTGCTCTGGCGGCAACGACGGCCATGGGCCTGTTCCGTTGAACCACCGATCCACGACTCCTGCCGTGAACCCCGGCACCGCCTGCCGGCGTCCTTCAGCCAGAGCAGTAATGGCATTGGCTAGCGGCTTGCTGTCGGACGGCGCCCCTGCGGTGGCATCGCCGCTGGCCACGATCACGCGACCTTGCGGTGCGCGCCGGATGATGATGACAGCCGGATAGGCAGAGACCTGGCTCTCAAAGGCGGGGGCGTTGTGCATCTCAATCACTGCTTCCACCCCGAATGCGGATGACACCATGCGGCGGAGCTCTGAGCCGTAAGCCGACCGCATCCAGCGGTCCGCGCAGATGAAGCCGAGTACGCCGCCGTCGGCAAGCTGCCGAAGGCCTGCCTCGAGAAAGCCCACGTAGATGTCGCCCCGACCTACCATCGTCGGATACATCTTCCGATAAGCAGCCAAAGACGCTGAAGGAACTTCGTCGTAGCGGATATACGGGGGGTTGCCTACCACCAGGTCAGCGCGTCCAGCGCTTGGTGAATTCAGCAGGTAGTCGCCGACCCTGACCCATCCTGCTGCTAGGCCCAGAGCCTGGTCGGCGCTCACTCCGTGGCGGCGCAGCTCGCTGGCCGCCAGGTCGATTGCTCTCGCCGCGCTGGATGCGTCTAGCTCGAATGCTCGAACCGAGTCCCGCACATCGGCGATGCTCCGTCCGTGCGCTGACGCTGAGGTCATCAATCGTCTAATTATCGGCACCAGAAACGCGCCCTCCCCGGCCGAGGGCTCGACCACCCGTGTGGCCGCCAGATCCCGGTCGGCCCGGTATCCGGCAAGGTCGAGGATCAAGTCGACGACCCATGGGCGGGTGAACACGACACCGCCAGGTGACTCACCGCAGGGTGCTGGCCGTTCCAGGCGAATTACCTTGGCCGACTGAACTCCTGCGCTATCCTCCAGGTCGAAGTCGAGGTAAGCCTCTGACGCCGTCATGTCGCACCTCCCCGCCGCGAATCGAGACTCAGGCAGAGCGCGTCTCGCTGGCAATGACCACGGTGGTCAGCACGGATCGATCATACGAATGAGCTCTGACAGGCGTGTGTCAATCTGGCTCAGGATACGGGAACAGGCCTTTCCTCAGGTCGCCGGTGCCTGCTTGACCGGCAAGGCTCACGCCCGCTCGTGCTTGAGCTGACCGTCGATCCAGACCTGGTCGACAGAGATGGCCGGCAGGTCGTCGACTTTGACCTGCCAGGGGTTGGCGCCGAGTACGACCAGGTCGGCGAGCTTGCCAGGGGCGAGCACGCCGCGGTCGTCGAGATGGCAGGCCCAGGCCGCGTCTGCGGTGAACATTCGGAGCGCGGCATCGAGGCCGATCCGCTCGCGCGGCACGAGTTCCTTGCCTAGCCTCGTGCGGCGCGTCATGGCGCACCAGATGCCGTGGAACGGGTTGGCGGCCTCTGGCTGGCTCCCCGTGCTGTCGCTGTTGCCAGGCACGACGAAGCCCCGGTCATGCAGGGTGCGGAGCGGCGGCTGGCTGGCTTCTGGCTGCGCGTCGCCGTAGCTGTAGATGAACTGGGGCGTGGCGACAGGCACGACGCCGAGCGCGGCCATCCGGTCAAGCCGCACCTCGTCCGCGGGCAGGTCGCCGGCATGCTCGAGCCGGTGCCTGTGATCGGCTCTCGGGTGACTTGACAGCGACCGCTCGAGTGCGAGCAGTGCCATGTCGACCGCCTGCGCCGACTGCACGTGCATCATGAGCTGCAATCCGGCCCGGTGCGCGGCCCCGACCTCGCGGTCGAGGTCTTCCTGGCGCCACTTGAGATCGACGAGTGTCTCGTGGGCCAGGTTGTGCCCGGCACCGTCGACGAACAGCTTGA
The DNA here is from genome assembly GCA_027313705.1 of Actinomycetota bacterium. Taxonomy (GTDB): domain Bacteria; phylum Actinomycetota; class Actinomycetes; order Streptosporangiales; family Streptosporangiaceae; genus Chersky-822. Next base: position 27,076 of record DAHVDE010000014.1, read on the forward strand.
TCCCGCCGACCCGCAGCCAGGCATCGCCGAACCCGGTTTCCAGGCCGGTCGCGGCCAGGTCCGCCGAGGTCAGCTGCCTGGGGCTGTGGAAGCGCAGGTCGATTCTGGCCGGCAAGCCGGCTGCGCGGTGCAGCCGCTGGTAGGCCCGCACCCCCTCCGCCGAGTGGACCACTTCGTTAATCGTGGTCACGCCGCGGGCGGTGAACATCGTGCGGCCGAGTCCGGCGATCGCCTCGGCCACGGCACCGACGCCGAAGTCGGGTTGCGGCAGGCAACTCCACAGCTCGGTGCCTCGCCCGCTGTCCAGGTCGATCAGCGCGCCGGCCGGCGGCGGCGTCCCGTCGAGAAAGCCCGCGGCGCGAAGGCCAGCGGTGTTGAGCGTCGTGACGTGCATCCCCGAGTAGACGACCACCGGTCGGTTGGGGACGGCCTCGTCCAGGTCCTGGCGGGTGATCGGCCGTTGCTCGGCGACGAACTGGTGCAGGCCGAAATTGGCCCGCCCCACGATCCAGCCCGACCCAGGCGCTGACGCGGCCCGGTCACGCAGGGTCTGGCAGATCTCGCGCAGGCCGGCATGCGGGGGAGCGTGCAGCGGGACCGCATATGAAAGGTGCGTGGTGGTCAGTTCGAAATGACAGTGCGCGTCGACGAATCCGGGAATGACCACCCGGCCGCCGAGGTCAATGACGCGGGCACCTGGGCTGGCGGCCTTGAGCTCGTCGCTCTCCCCCGTGCCGCTAATCCGGCCGCCGGTCATCGCCACGGCGGAAACGACCGGTCTGGCCGGGTCCATCGTGTGGACTTCGGCGTTCACCAGAATGCAGCCCTGGTCCATGCTCACTCCCCGCCGAGTACGGTCAGGCGCAGCGAGGACGGCGCGCAGGGCCCGGTGCGCAGGCACTGGGTGCTCGGCGTAGTCGTCGTCGCCAGCCAGGGATTCTCTCCGGTGCCCGGATGGCGGACGAACTCAGGGAAGTCGCTGCTGGTGATGTTGAGCCGCAGCCGGTGCCCCGGCTGCAGCCGGTAGCCGGTGTGCCCCATCTCGATCTTCACCTGGCCCGCTCCTGAGACGTCGGTGAGCTCGCCCTGGCCGCGCACGACCAGCCGGGCGGTGCCGTCGGGCGCCTCGTCGAGCAACTTGGCGAACAGGTACGTGGACGGTGCCGTGCTCGTCACGGTGATCAGGAGGTCGACAGGGCCGGCCAGGTCCAGTGGCGAGCTGGCCGGCCCTGATACGAAGCTGAGCACGTCCGCCCGCCCGGCCATGGCTGACTCGTCAGGGAACTCGTGCAGGAACGCGAAGGAGTTGGGCACGCTGGAAGCGACCAGGTCCGCCGGGTCGTAGGTCCACTCCGCTGCCTCCTCTCCAGCCGGCTCGCTGCCGGCCAGCCGCCCGCCGGCGGCCTGAGCGGCGGTCAGGTCGGCGAGGAACAGGTGATGTTCCCTGCTGCCTGGCGGCGGCCAGCACGGCGCCTCGTGATACCCCTCATGCCCTAGGTGCCATGACACCCTCGGCAGGGTGCTCGCTTCCCTGATCCCTTTCAGGAAGACGTCGAAGAAGTCGAGCGCTGGCTCGGTGTAGAGGGCGAGCATCCTGGCAAGTGCCTGGTCGTTGACTCCGTGGTCGTCCTGCTCCGCGATCGGCGCGTTCGACAGGTGGAAGTTCTCGTGGTCGACAGAGTCGGCGGTGAGGTACTGCAGGGAAGCCCAGCCTGGCTTGCGCGCCAGAGTCATGTAGTCGCGCATGGAGACGATCGAGAGGTTGTCGAACCAGCCCACGGCGTGCAGCACCGGGATTGGCCTGGCATCGAACGGGTGGCCGTCCGGATAGATCGGCAGTGGCACGCGATGCGGCACCGAGACGTCATAGGCCGCCGATCGCTTGCCAACCGCGCGGAAATAGTCCTCGAAAACCTCGGTGAGCGGGCGAAGCGTCCAGTCAAGCTCGCGCCAGTAGATGTGCTTGTCCAGCCAGAAGTGCGTGACGTAGTCGGCGTGCACCAGCCAGGGCACGTCCCGAATCGTGCCGTCCGCGTGCGGTTCGCCGAACAAGTCGGCGCTGGTGACCCTGGGGACGATCGCACGCAGCGCGCGGTGCCCGCTGCTGACCGCCGCCCACTGGGTGAACCCGTAATAGGAATCACCGAACATTCCGACGATGCCGTTCGACCATGGCTGGGCGATGATCCAGTCGATCGTGTCGTAGCCGTCGCCGGCCTCGCCGACGAACCCGAGCGTATGGCCTTCCGACCGGAACTTGCCCCGCACGTCCTGCACCACCATGGCGTAGCCGCGGGCGGTGAAGATCTCCGCCACCCACTTGAAGAACACGTACCTGCTGTTCTTGTCGTAAGGGAGCCGCACCAGGACGGTCTCGGCCTGGCCGCCGCCCGCTGGCAGGTAGACATCGGTAGCGAGGCGGACACCGTCGCGCATCCGCACCATGTGCTGCGCAGCCGTGTCGGGCACCGTCTCTTCCGTGGTCCGCTCGAAGTAATCAGGCAAGGCTCGCTCCTTTTGTCCGCTCAGACCGGGAGCGTGCCAGCCAGCCAGTAGATTGTCAAGGTTGCCGAACAATTCCGCGCGGTATGCTCGCGGCACGGTCAGTGAGGTGACGTAGTGACCGGAGCGGAAGGCGGGTCATGGGTCGGCCGAGCTTGGCATCGCAGCGGCGTGAGCAGATCCTGGCCGCCGTGACCATGTGCGTAGGTGAGTACGGCGTCGAGGGAACGACGCTTGAACGGGTCGCGGAAGCCTCAGGGTTCAGCCGCGGGCACATCAGGCACTACGTCGGGAACCGCGAAGAGATGCTCGAGCAGTTCATGCACCGGCTCACCGCGCGGTACGTCGAGCGGATGCGCGAGGTCGGCGCCGCCGCGGCGCCAGGCCGCCGGGGCGAGCAACTGGCCAGGTTCCTGTTCGGCAAGGAGTGGGCACCCGGAGACGACAGTTCGGCCATCAATGCGCTGCTGTGGGCCGCCGCCAGGGACGAGTCGGCTCGTGGTCACTTGCGGGCAAATTATCTGGCGATGGAGCGCACGCTGACCCGCGCGTTGCGCGAGGACTACCCTGATGCCCCTTCGGCGGAGTGCGCTGGCACCGCCTACACGCTGCTCTGCCTGGCGTTTGCGCACTCCACGTTGCTGGAGTTGTCGTTTCCGCAGGCCCGCCAGCGCACCGTCGACGCCATGACGGCCACCCTGCTTGGCCGGCTGGCCGGCTACGGCGGAACCGCGATCTGACCGCCCCGCCTGGCCGAGAGTGTCCCTTCCGTTATTTAGTCGCTATTGACTATCTATCGATGGTCGTGCCAGAGTCCTCGCACCAGGTCACGGCGGGTGCGCAGCCGAGCACGCCGCAGTGCCGCCGAGCCGATCAGGGAAAGTGGCCGATGAGCGAACAAATAACTCCGAGCGGCCCGCGTGCCCGGCGCGGCCGCCGTATCGCGCTGCCCGCCGTGGTTCTTGCCCTGGTCTTCGGCGCCGCCGCCTGCTCGGGCAACGGGACTGCCGCGACCGGAGGCGGGAAGTCGCAGGGAAGCGCGCCGGTCCGGCTGGTCGCGACCAGCCCGCCGGCCAAGGGCGACCTGACCAGCCTGACTTGGGACCTGCCGGCAGGGGAGCCCACCACGCTCGACTACGTCAAGGCCGGCGACTACAGCCCGGACATGGTCATCTCCAACCTGTGCGACTCGCTGCTGCGGCTCAACCCCGACTTCTCCATCAGCCCGAACCTCGCGACCTCGTGGACTTACGGGCCCGGGCACCTGTCGCTGACCTTCAGCCTGCGCGCAGGGGTGAGGTTCTGGGACGGTCACCCGCTGACCGCACAGGACGTGGCCTACAGCCTGCTGCGCAACATGAACCAGAAGAACAGCCCGGTCAACGGCGGCTTCTACGTCAACGTCAAGTCGATCACCGCGACCGGCCCGCATACCGTAGTGGTCAAGTTCAGTCATCCCGACGAGTTGTTCATCAAGGAAATGGCCACCGTCGCGGGCGACGTCTCCGAGGAGCAGTACACCAAGGCCAAGGGCGCCGCATACGGCACCGCCCAGGGCGGGGTCATGTGCTCTGGCCCGTTCGAGCTAGCCAAGTGGTCACCTGGCCAGAGCATCACCCTGACCGCTAACCCGCACTACTGGAACCCGGCCTACCAGCCACGGGCGAAGAAAGTAACGCTCGACTTCATCACCGACAGCGCCAGCCTGGTGCAGGCGCTGAAGTCTGGTGCGGTGCAGGGCACCTTCGAGGCACCGGTCTCCGAACTGCCCGCGCTTGAAGCCGATTCCGGCGGCACGGTGTACCAGGGCAAGAGCCTGGCCATTTACGAACTGGGCGTTACCTCTGCCAGCACGGACGTCAAGATCAGGACCGCGCTCAGCATGGTGATCGACAGGTCGGCCCTGGCCCACGTCGTATTCCACGACGCGGCGTCCGCGAACTACACCCTGATACCGCCGCCCGCCTGGGACCCGACCGCGATCGGCACGTACCAGGCCGCGCTGAACGCGCTGCCCAAGGCGACGACGGTGAACACGGCCGCCGCGAAGAAGGTCATCGCCGGTGACCCGCAAGCCGCCCAGCCGCTCACGCTCGGCATCTTGGCCGGCGACCAGACCGAGATCGACACGGCGACGCTGATCCAGCAGGAGGCCGCCACCATCGGGCTGAACGTCATGATCAAGCAGTTGCAGCCGCTCCAGTTCTCCAACGCCTTCTACGTGCCCTCGGCGCGCAAGGGCCTGAACCTGATCTTGACCAAGGGATATCTTGACGTTCCTGACCCGCTGGACTACCTGGGCCTGATCGTGCTGCCGACGTCCATCTTCAACTGGACGAATTTCGACAACGCGACCGTCAGCAAGGACGTCGGCTTGGCGCAGCAGACCTTCGACAACGCCAAAAGGGCCCAGCTGATCACCTCGGCCCAGGCACTGTGGGAGTCGGCGCACTTCCTGATTCCGATGCTGAGCCTGCACGAGGTGGTCTTCATGAACAAGGCCATCACCGGCGCCCCGATCTCCTTCGCCTATATCTACGAGCCGTCGCTGGCGACGGTGGGCTCGTCGAAGTAGGCGCGACGGTGCGATCAGTTCTTCGGATCATCGGCACGGCCGCGGGCACCCTGCTCGCGGCCAGCCTGGTGATTTACGGTGCACTCGCGCTGGCGCCTGGGGATCCCGCGACTGAACTGGCCGGTCCGCGGGCGACGCCGCGACTCATCGCGCAAATCAGGCACCAGTACGGCCTTGACCGGCCGCTGCCGGTGCGTTACTGGTCCTGGCTCACCGGCGCGGTGCACGGCAACTTCGGTATCTCGCTGCAGTTTCGCGAGAGCGTTAGCGCGCTGCTCGCGCCGAGGCTTCCGGTCACGCTTGAACTTGTCGCCTACGCGTCGGTGATCATCTTCGTATTCGGGCTCGGCCTCGGACTGCTGCCTTCGCTCTCCGCCAGGCTCAACGTGCTGGTGACCGTGACGGCGGGGGTTGGCATCGCCGTGCCGACCTTCGTCGCCGCCCTGGTGCTTGTCGAGGTCTTCGCGCTGAAACTCGGCTGGTTCCCCGCCGTGGGCACCGGTACCGGCTTCGCCGGTCAGGTCGAGCACCTGACCTTGCCCGCGTTCGCGCTCGCCTTCTCCTGGGCCGCCTACGTCGCCCAGATCAGCCGGGCCAGCGTGCGCGAGCAGCAGGGCCGTGAGCATGTGACCACGGCGCGCGGGCGCGGCCTGCCTTCCCCGCTTGTCTTCCGCCGCCATGTACTGCGCAACGCCGCGATGCCGATCGTCACGGTCTCCGGCCTCACCGTCGCCGGGCTTATCGCCGGCTCGATCGTGGTCGAGACGGCGTTCGGCATCGGCGGGCTCGGATCGCTGCTCGTCCAGTCAGTCTCGGCCAAGGACAACAACGTGGTGCTCGCGATCAGCATGATCCTGGTCGTCGCCTTCGTGCTGGCGACCACGCTCTCCGACCTGGCGCACCTGGCGCTCGATCCTCGCATCAGGGCCAGTGCCAGGTCATGAGCCTGGCATCAGTGAACCTGGTAACGGTCGAGCCCGCATCAGGCCGGCGGCGGACCCGGCTTGACCCGGCGCTGGCCGGCATCGGCGCCGTGCTTGTCCTGCTTGTCCTCGCTGCTGTCCTGGCACCGCTGATCGCGCCGTACTCGCCCGATCAGGGCAACATCCTGATCGCCAACGCCCCGCCCTCGCCAGCCCACTTGCTCGGCACCGACGCGGTCGGTCGGGACATCGTGTCGCGGCTGATCTACGGCGCGCGGCTCAGCCTTCTCGGACCCGCCCTGATCATCGCGCTCGCCACCACGGCAGGCGTCACGCTGGCGATCAGCGCGGTGTGGATCGGCGGCTGGTATGACGTCGTCGTCAGCCGCGTGCTTGACTTGCTCTTCGCGATCCCTGGCCTGCTGGTCGCGATCATCGCGGTCGCGGTGCTCGGCACCGGGCTGATCGCGCCGGTGCTGGCGCTTTCGCTTGCCTACACCCCGTACATCGCGCGGGTGCTGCGCTCGGTAGCGCTGCGGGAACGGCGCCTTGCCTACATCGAGTCCGTGCAGTTGGCCGGCTTTTCCGGCTGGGCGATCTGCCTGCGGCACCTGCTGCCCAACGTGATGCCGCTGATCAGGGCGCAGGCCACGCTGGCCTTCGGCGCCGCCCTCGTGGACCTGGCCGCGATCTCCTACCTCGGCCTCGGCGTCCAGCCGCCCACGCCAGAATGGGGAATCATGGTGTCTGACGGCCAGGCCTCGCTGCTGAACGGGTACCCGCTCGAGTCGATCTCGGCCGGCTTCCTCATCGTCGTCGTGGTCGTGCTTGTGAACCTGCTCGGCGACCGGTTCGCCATCCGCGCGGAGGAGGCCGGATGAGCGCGCCGCTGCTTGAGCTCGACCGGCTGGCGGTGCGGTTGCCCGTCCATGGCGAGCTGAGCACCGTTATCCACGATGCCAGCTTCGAGATCGCGGCCGGTGAAGCGCTCGGCCTGGTAGGTGAGTCAGGATCGGGAAAGTCGATGACGGCGCGCGCGATCATGCGGCTGCTGCCGCCGCGCGCTGAAATCTCCGGTTCCGTCAGCTACCTCGGCCAGTCAGTACCTGGCTTCAGCCGGTCCGCGCTGCGAGACTTCAGGGCCACGCAGATCGCAATGATCTACCAGGACCCCAGGGCGCACATCAATCCGGTGCGGACCAATGGCGACTTCCTGCTCGAGGCGATGCTCGCGCAGGGAGTCAGGCCGGCTGCCGCGCGCGAGCGAGCCGTCGGCCTGCTTGCCCAGGTCGGGATCGCCGACGGCGGCCGGCGGCTCAGGCAGTACCCGCACCAGATGTCTGGCGGCCAGCTTCAGCGCATCATGATCGCGGCCGCGCTCGTGACCAGTCCGCGGCTGCTGCTGGCGGACGAGCCCACCACCGCGCTCGACGTCACCACCCAGGCAGAAGTGATGGCGATACTCGGCGACCTGCGCGTCGAGCGCGGCCTGGCGCTGCTGTTCATCACCCACGACCTGGACCTGGCGGCGGCGGTCACCGACCGGATGGCCGTCATGTACGCGGGGATGATCGTGGAAATCGGCTCGTCCCAGACCATCCATCAAGACGCGCTGCACCCGTACACCGTCGGGCTCCTGCGGTCAAGGCCAAAGATCGGCAGCCGGGCCAGGATCTGGGTCATACCAGGACGTCCTGTCTCGGCTTTCGAGGCCGGGCCAGGCTGCGTGTTCGCTGCCAGGTGCCCCTATGCCACCGGGCGGTGCCGCACCGAGCGGCCAGGACTCCGCGAGGTTGAGCGTCAGCTAGTCGCCTGTCACCGGGCCGAGGAGCTCAAGGGCAGCGTCTCCTTCAGCGCCGAGGCGGCCATCAGTGATTAGCCAGCAGCACCACCAGCTCGGGCCGGCCGACCCGGCAGGCCCGCCCATCTTGCAAGTGCGCGGCCTGCGCAAGGTGTTCAAGATCAGGAGCGAAGGGTCACGCCGCACAGAGAACCTGGTCGCGGTCGACGGCGTCTCCTTTGACCTGCCGCCGTCGGGATCGCTTGGCATAGTCGGCGAATCGGGTTCGGGAAAGACCACGGTAGCGAGGATCATCGCCGGGCTTGAACAGCCGAGCGCCGGCACGGTGCTGGTCGGCGGGTCTCCGCTCGCGCGCCGCCGGCGGCGCCGGCGGCGCCGCGTTCAGATGGTCTTCCAGGACCCTTACTCCTCGCTCGATCCCAGGCAGACAATCCTGGCGGGCCTTGACGAGGTGCTGCGTCTGCACACGAAGTCGGGCAAGTCAGGGCGGCGGGCACGCGCGCTCGAACTGCTGCACCAGGTCGGCCTCGACGAACGGCACGAGAATCTGCGGCCCAGGTCGCTGTCGGGCGGGCAGCGCCAGCGAGTGGCTATCGCCAGGGCACTGGCCTGCGGGCCAGAGGTGCTGATACTCGACGAGGCGGTCTCCGCGCTTGACGTCTCCGTGCAGGGTCAGGTACTCAACCTGCTCGCCGAGCTGCGAACCCAGATCCAGGTGGCGTACCTGTTCGTCTCCCACGATCTCGCAGTCGTGCAGCAGGTGACCGACGACACAATCGTCATGCACCGCGGCCGCGTGGTCGAGGCAGGTCCAACCGACGCGATCTTGACCTCACCGGCCGATGACTACACCCGCCGCCTGCTCGCGGCCGTACCGCGGCCGGGCTGGAAGCCGTCCAGGCGGGCGGACGGCGGTTGACCGTTCCGGTGCCTGCTGGCCGGGAGCATGCGCCTATGGTCAGCCCGCAGGCGTCATTCTCGCGTCGATACCTGATCGCGTCCGGCCAGCGCGCACCAGCACCCAGGTGGCGTCCTTCCAGCCACGGGTGCCGGCGGACCTGGCGTGCGCGATCGCGGGCGAATGCCCGGGCAGCCTCAGAGTGCTCCAGGCTCCGCCGCTTGGCCCGGGCCATGGCCGGCATCCATCTGCCGCTGAGCCTGGGAGAGCGCCAGGGCCAGGCTGCCCGCAGCGAAATGCGCCGTCGCGCGGGAAAAGTGCAGTGCCTGCTCTTCCGCCAGGACAGCCTCAGGGTAGTTGAGCAGGTTCTCGCCCTTGCGGTAGTGGTCGAGCGCGACATCAAAGGCATGCTGAGCGTCCACGGTCACCCTTCCTTTCTGTCTGCACCGGCGCCAGCCGGCCCTCGCTGCGCCAGTAATCCGCCACAGGCTACGGCAGATCACCCGCCCCGGCGACCGTGCGGGCATACTCAATCACGCCGTCGGCTGGTTTGGCGGTCATGCCCAGGTGTCCCGCCGCGGGCTTGCTGGCGGAGCGGCACCTGAGGTAAGGAGCGGTCGCGAACGCGCGTCAGGCGCACGCCTTGACGGTGACCGAGCAGGATGCCTGGAGATATCGCGGCGGTCCAGTTACGCAACCCTTGAATGACCTTGCCGGGTGACACGTAATCACCTCGCTTACACGCCCTGATGATTTCCAAATAGCGGGCCTTGAACTCTTCCCGTGCATCTCACCCAGAGTTACAGTGCATCAGGACGCGATATGGCTCCGCCGATGACTGTGGCACAGTAGGGGGGAAATGCCAATGCAAGCCTTTGCGGCGGGATTTCTCGTCGCCGCGTTTCGGATAGTACGCATGGGCCGGCTGGCCGGCTGTGACCTCTAATTCGGCCTGACTGCCGCGGGCGACGATGGCCGGCCGGACAGGACCTGCGGTGGCGACAGGAGGGCGCGATGATGATGGGATCAGCTAGCGAGTCGCCGCGTGCACCCGGTACCACCGGGGCTGCGACGACTGCGCCGACCCGCACCGCGGGCTCCGAGCGGCGCGGCGAGCCTGCCGGACCGCGGGACTCGGTACCGCTCTCTTTCGCCCAGCGGCGGCTGTGGATCCTGCATCACCTATTTCCCGAGTCGCCTTTTTATCATGTGCCAGTCGCCTACCGGCTTAAGGGTCATATTGACCGGGCCGCGCTCGATGCTGCCTGCACCGAGCTTATTGCTCGCCATGATGTGCTCCGGGCGTCTTACTATAACGATGCCGAGGGCGAGCCTTTTCAGCTGATTAATCCGCCGCGAAATATCGCGGTCCCGGTAATAGAAATCTCCGGAGCATCTGATTCCGAGCGGCTTGAGAATGCTCGGCAGGTAGCGCGGGAACGTAGCCGGATACTGTTCGCGCTCGGCGCCGGATACGTGATACGCGCGGACTTGCTGCGACTTGGCGCCGATGACCACATCCTGCTGATCGTCTTGCACCACATAGTCGCGGATCACTGGAGCCTCGGCGTACTCGCGAACGAACTTTCAGCGCTTTATGCGGCGCACCTGGAGCCGGGACCCGCACCGCGACAGGCGGCGCCGCCCCTGCTGCGGCAGTACGCTGACCATGCAGAACTCCAAGCCAGAAGGCTCGGTAACGGTGCATTCGACCGGCATCTCGACTATTGGCGCAAACAGCTAGCTGACCTGACAGTGCCTGTGATTCCTGGCGATCGACCGCGCCCGCCGGTACCGAACTTCGAAGGCGCCAGGACCTCAATAGACATCGATCGCGAAGTTATGCATGGTTTGCGCATGTTCGCGGGCAAAGCGCGTGTTACTGTCTTCGCGGTCATGCTTGCCGGGTTGAAGGTGCTGTTGTCGAGATACTGCGGCACCGACGACATCGCAGTTGGCTGCGCGATGGCCGACCGGAGCGAGTCAGAATTTGAGCTGCTTGTCGGCGCGTTCGTCGACAGCGTGGTAATCCGCACTGACCTGTCCGGAAACCCTGGCTTCACCGAATTGGCCAGGCGGGTACAGCGAGTAACCCTCGACGCGCACGAGCACAGGGACCTGCCGTTCGAGAAGCTGGTGGAAGTATTCGCGCCCGACCGCGATCTCAGTTACACGCCGTTCTTCACCGTGGCGGTCTCGTACCTGAGCGCGCCCACGTCCAGCCTGGAGTTGCCTGGCGTGACGGCCACGGCCTTCAGCTTCGATCCCGGCCTGGTGCGTTTCGACGCCGACCTGTTCGTCAGCGACAAGGACGGCGTGGTCACCCTTGACCTGGACTACCGCACCGACATCTTCGACCGCGAGACGATGGAGCGGTTGCTCGCCCGCTACGTGCACGTGCTCAAGAGCGCGATCGACCGCCCGGAGTGCGCCGTCAGCGAGCTGACGCTGCTCGATGACGCCGAACGGGCAAAGATTGCCCGCTTCGGCCTTGGCCAGGAGGTTCATCGGGCCTGGCGGGCCGTCCCCGATCTCGTCGCGGCCCAGGCGGCCCGCGCGCCCCTGGCGATCGCGGTCACCAGTGCGGGTCGCTCGCTCAGCTACGCCGAGCTCGACCGGCGCGCCGAGATGCTGGCCGGCGTGCTTCGGCAGCATGGCGTAGGTCCCGAGGTGCTGGTGGGCGTCGGGCTGAAGCGCTCGGCTGACCTGGTCGTCGCGCTGCTTGGCGTGCTCAAGGCGGGCGGCGGCTATCTCGCGCTCGATCCCGACCATCCGGCCGACCGGCTGGCCTACCTGGTGCGCGACAGCGGCGTGCGGCTGGTGGTAGCCGAGTCTTCGCCTGGCAACGGTGATCGTTACGGCGATGCGGTCGTCATCGACCCGGCCGGCGTCGGGCCGGACGCGCCAGGAGGGCAGGACGCGCCGGGAAGGCCGGCCCCGCCAGCGCCCGCGGAGTTGCCCGCCGTGACCGGCGCGGCGCAGCTTGCCTATGCGATCTACACATCAGGATCGACCGGCAGGCCCAAGGGCGTGCTCGTCACTCACGGCGGGCTGGCCAATCTGTGCGACTGGCATGTCAGGCGGTATGAGATTACGCCGGCGGACCGGGCCACCATGGTCGCCGCGCAGAGCTTCGACGCCTCGGTATGGGAGCTGTGGCCCTACCTGACCGCCGGGGCGCGCGTGTGCATCGCCGACGATGCCACCCGCACCGATCCTGACCTGCTCAGCGCCTGGCTGCGCGAACAGTGCGCCAGCGTGATGTTCGCGCCGACCCCGATGGCTGAGCTGCTGATGTCTCGTGCCGACGCGGCCGGGCTGCCGATTCGCGCCCTGCTGACCGGCGGTGACACGCTGCGCAAGCACCCTGCGGACGGCCTGCCCTTCGAGCTGTTCAACCACTACGGCCCGACCGAGTGCGCGGTGGTGGCAACCGCTGGCCCGGTGCCGCCATTGCCGCCGGGAGCGCGCCCTGAGCAGGTGGCCATGCCCGACATCGGCCGGCCGATCGACAACGTCAAGGCCGTCGTGCTCGACAAGCACCTGCGGCCGGTTCCTGTCGGGCTGGTCGGCGAGCTTTACCTGGGCGGTGCCGGAGTGGCGCGCGGGTACCTTGGCAGGCCGGGGCTGACGGCGAGCCGGTTCTTGCCCGACCCGGATGGGCCGCCAGGGTCGCGGCTGTACAGCACGGGTGACCTGGTTCGCTGGCGGCCGGAAGGCACGCTCGAGTTTTGCGGGCGCAATGACAGGCAGATCAAGATCAGGGGTTACCGCATCGAGCCTGGCGAGATCGAGGCCAGGCTCTGCGCCTACCCGGGCGTCTCTGAAGCGGTTGTGACCGCGGTCCAGACGCCGTCCGGCCGGGAAACCGGGCGACTGGCGGCGTACCTGACCAGCGCGGGGGAGCACGAGCCTGGCCAGGACGACCTGCGGGCCTGGCTCGCTGACCGGCTGCCTGACTACATGATTCCCGCCACGTTCACCGTGCTGCCCAGGCTGCCGATTACGGGCAACGGGAAGATCGACTACGCGGCACTGCCCGCGCCAGCGGCCACCGCCGCGCAGCCCAGCCTGCGTCCGCCGCGCACGGAGACCGAACGCCGGCTCGAGGCGATCTTCAACGAGGTCTTCGACCGCACGGCCACCAGCCTGGAGGATGACTTCTTCGATCTGGGCGGGCACTCCGTGCTCGCGGTGATGCTGGCCAGCCGGGTCCAGCGCGAGTTCGGGGTAAAGTTGCCCGTCCGCAGCGTGTTCAGGGCGCCGACCATCGAGCGGCTGGCCGAAGAGGTCGCGGCCGCCCAGTCGGCAAGCGAGGATGAGGTCAGCAGGCGCCTGCTCGGCGCGCTGTCGGCCATGTCGCCAGAACAGGCGCGCGAACTGGTCGAGTCGGCCCTGGGCAACCCGGGCACACCGCAGGCGGGGATAGCGCAATGAGCGAGCAAGACAGCGCGCCTGGCGAGCTTTCCGCGCTGCTCGCCCGCCTCGACCCCGCGCAGCGCCAGGCACTGCTCAGCCAGCTAGACGGTGCCGCGAACCCGGCGGGTGCCGGTGCCGTCGGCAGGGCAGATAAGGGAGCGGCAGGCGAGGTGCCGCGGGCGCAGGTCGCCAGGCGCGGTGCGGCGCAGGCGCCGCTTTCTTTCGCCCAGCGCGGCCTGTGGTTCTTGCATCACCTGCGGCCGCAGGACACGGCGTATCACATCTGCTATGCGATCGAGTGGGACCGGGCGCCTGACGTGACCGCGCTGAACTCCGCGCTCGATGTCCTGGTCGGGCGGCATGAGGCGCTGCGCACCGTATTCCCCGCGATCGACGGCGAGCCCAGGCAGGTGATCCTGCCCGCCATGAGCGTGCCACTGGCCGAGGTTGACCTCGGCAGCGGCGACAGCGCCGGGGAACAGAAATGGACGCAAAGCGCGGCGGCGCAGCCATTTGACCTGGAGCGCGGTCCGCTCATTCGCGCCACGCTCATCCACAGCGGCGGCAGGGCCACGCTCGTCATCGCGGTACACCACATCATCTTCGACGCCCGCTCGACGGAGATCCTGCTCGGCGAGCTCGCCGTCCTTTACGACGCTCAGGTGGCGGGGGTACCGCACCGCCTCGCACCGCTGCCGGTGCAGTTCGCCGACTTCGCGGCCTGGCAGCACGAGTTGCTTGCCGGTACTGCGCTCGACCAGGACCGGGCGTACTGGCACGCGAAGCTGGCCGGGGCTCAGGCACTTGCGCTGCCCGTCGACCGCCAGCGCGGGCGGGTGCTCAGGTCGGCGGGCGCCGTGCACCGGTTCGAGGTCCCCGCCGAACTGCGGGCCAGGCTGGCCGGTGTCGGGCGCCGCCGCGACGCGACCTTGAACATGGTCCTGCTCGCCGGGTATTTCGCCCTGCTGTACCGGTACACAGGGCGCGAAGACATCGTGGTAGGCACCTCGGTCACGAGCCGCAGCAGGCCCGAGCTCGAGGACCTGATCGGCTACTTCCTCAATACCTTGGTACTGCGGTCGGCGCTGGCTGCCGAACTGCCGTTCGGTGCGCTCGTCGAACAGGTGCGGACCACCGTGCTCGAAGCCTTCGAGCACGGTGACATGCCGTTCGAGCAGCTCATCGAGGACCTGGCGCCAGAGCGGGAAATCGGCGCCCTGCCGCTGGTGCCGGTACTTTTCGCCTTCGCTACCCGCGGCGACGCTAAGCAGGGCGACGCAGGCAGCGGACTGGCCGCTCGCGGCGTGACGAGCCGGGGAGCGCGCGCCGACCTGACGCTCATGTTCTTCGACGGGTCAGACGGTCTGCACGGCGCGCTTGAATACGACCTCGGGCTGTTCGACGCCGATACCATCGAGCGGATGGGCGGACGACTGCTGCGGTTGCTCGCGGCCGCCGCGGCGGCGCCAGATACCACGCTCGGCGGCCTGCCGATCACTGCGGACTGGGAGGCGGCCGAGCTAGCGGGGTGGAATACCGCCACCGGGCCGACCTGGCCGGCTGACACGCTCGTCACGATGGTGACCGACCAGGCGCGCCGCGCTCCCTTCGCCATCGCGGTGAGCGATGAGCAAACTCAGATCAGTTATGCCGAGCTTGACCGGCGGTCGGACCTGGTCGCCTCCTGGCTGGCAGCGGCGGGCACCGGGACAGGCCAGCCGGTCGCGGTGCTGCTGCCGCGCAGCGCCGAGCAGGTGGTCGCGCTAGCCGGGATACTCAAGGCCGGGGGCGCCTACCTCCCGCTCGACCCTGGCTACCCGCCGGGGCGGCTGCGGTTCATGGGAGCAGACGCCGGCGCGCGGGTGGTCATCACCCGCGCGCATCTCGCCGAACTGGCCGCTGAGGTGCTGCCAGGCAGCGACCGCGTGCTTTTGATTGACCAGCCATCGGACGACCAGGTGAGCGTGCCTGCTGGCGGGTCCTCGCCTCGCCGCGGCCTGGTGCATCGGGACCAGCCCGCCTATTTCCTGTATACCTCGGGTTCTACCGGCCGGCCGAAGGGCGTGGTCAACACCCATCGCGGGCTGATCAACCGGCTCGGCTGGATGCTCGATCACTTCGGCGTTACCTCAGCTGACGTCATCTTGTACAAGACTCCGATGAGCTTCGACGTGTCGTTGTGGGAACTCGTGCTGCCCTTGATGGCAGGCGCGCACCTGGTGGCGGCCGGGCCGCATGGGCACATGGACCCCGCCTACCTCACTGACCTGATCGAGCGGCACGGCGTCACCATGGTCCATTTCGTGCCTTCGATGCTCCAGGCCTTCCTCGCCGGAACCGATCCGGCCAGGTGCTCCTCGCTGCGCCAGGTGCTCTGCAGCGGCGAGGCGCTGTCGGCCGCGCTCAGGGACCGGTATTACTCGGCGGGCTTTGCCGCGGAGCTGCAGAACCTCTACGGGCCGACCGAGGCAGCGATCGACGTGACCCACTGGGCCTGCGGCAGGGAAGATGCGGGCGAGGTCCCGATCGGAGTGCCGATCGCCAACACGGCCAGCTACGTGCTTGACCCGCGCGGCCAGCAGCTGCCCGCCGGCATTCCCGGCGAGCTGTGGATCGGCGGCTGCCAGCTAGCGCTCGGCTATGCCGGCCGGCCAGGACTGACCGCTGCCACGTTCTGCCCCGACACCTTCGGAAGCCAGCCAGGCGGGCGGCTCTACCGCACCGGCGATATCGCCAGGCGCCGCCGCGACGGCGCGCTTGAGTACCTCGGTCGGCAAGACCAGCAGGTCAAGCTGCGCGGCCACCGCATCGAACTGGCCGAGATCGAGGTCGCGCTCCGGGCACACGACCGGGTGAGCGACGCCGTCGTGCTGCTCACCGGCACGGGCCAAGACGCCAGGCTGGTCGCCTACATCGTGCCCGCGGGCGATGTCAGCGAAGGCGGCCCGCCCTCGCACGCGGAGCTGCGTGACCATCTTGGCCGGGCGCTCCCTGCGTACATGGTGCCCTCAAGTTACGCGCTCATCGACGCCATACCGCTGACCGCGAACGGCAAGGCAGACAGGAACGCGCTGGCCGCCGTTGTCCCGCAAGCGGTCAGGCCGGCGGAATACGTGGCGCCGCGCGACAGCTTCGAAATGGCGGTGGCTGACCTGTTCACCGAACTGACAGGTGCCGAGCGGGTCAGTGCCCATGACGGCTTCTTCGAGATCGGCGGCCATTCCCTGCTCGCGCTCAGGCTGCGCGCCCGCGTGCACCGTGACTTCGGGGTGGACCTGCCGCTCGGACAGGTCTTCGAAGACCCCACCGTGGCCGGCCTGGCCGCGAAGATCGTCCGTCAGATCACCGAGTGGGCCGACGCGGCGGAACTCCTGGCCGGCTCTTCTTCGGCATCACTTCATCCGGGCGAGGAGTCCGGGCCGGCTTTCGCGGCGGAAGGCGAACCGTGACGTCCGCTGCGGACGTGGCATAGATAATGCCTGCCCAGCCGGTACCGGCTGGGCAGGCCAGCCGCAGGTGCCGAAGGGAGGACAGGAGTGCAGGAAACGAGTGAACCGGGCGCGCGCGGATGGTTGCGTGCCCCGGTCTGGGCGCAGCGGAGCTTCCTCAAGCTCTGGGCCGGGCAGTCGGTATCTTTGGCGGGATCGGCGGTTACCACGCTGGCCCTGCCGCTGACGGCCATTTACACGCTGCACGCCTCGGCGGCGCAGCTTGGCCTGATGCGGACGGTGCAATGGCTGCCCTACATCCTTTTCTCGCTGCACCTAGGTGCCTGGACCGACCGGCGCAGGCGCAAGCCACTGATGATCGGCGCCAATCTGGGGCAGGCCATCGTGCTTGCCGGAATCGTCGCGCTCGCCCTGACGCACGTGCTGACGCTGCCGATCCTGATTGCGGCGGTCTTCCTCACCGGCGGGCTGACGGTCGCCTTCGATCTCAGCTACAACGCCTACCTGCCTTCCCTGGTCGACACGGATCTGCTGATCCAGGCCAACTCCAGGCTCCAGGCCAGCGCTTCTGTGGCGGTGATCGGAGGTCCAGGCCTCGGCGGCTTGCTGGTGCAGTGGCTGACCGCCCCCGTCGCCTTGCTCGCCGACGCGGCGTCCTTCGTCGTCTCGGTGGTCAGCCTGATCTGGATCAGGCAGCCAGAGTCCGCTCCGGCTAAGCCGGCCGACGCGCCAGGAGTCACCAGCCAGATCAGGACCGGCCTGGCCGTCGTGCTCGGCGATCCGCTGCTGCGCGCCCTGGTGGGAACCTCGGCCTTCTTCAACCTTTTCGCGCAGTGGATATCGGTGCTGCTCATCTTGTTCGCGGTCCGCGTGCTGCATCTGCCTGCCGGGGAAATCGGGCTCATGGTCGGGACGCCCGCGATAGGCGCCCTGATCGGATCGCTGCTTGCCGACCGGGTCAGCAAGAAACTGGGGATCGGGCCGACCGTGATGTCCTGTGTGGTGTTCGAGTGCGCGGTCCTGCTCGTGATCCCGTTCGCCCCGGTCAGCCATCCAGGCCTCGCGGCAGTGATCATCGCCGTCGCCCTGGCCGCGAGTGGCGTCGGGTCGGCGCTGTCCAGCATCGTGGGCATCAGCGTGCGGCAATCGGTCACGCCGCCGCATCTGTATGGCCGGATGACGGCCACTTACCGGTTCGTCTCCTTCGGAGTGATCGCGCTCGGCTCGCTCTTCGGCGGCCTGGCCGGCCAGTTGCTCGGACTGCGATCAGGCTTGCTTTACGGCGCGATCGGCTTGCAGAGCACGATCATCTGGATGGCGCTTTCCAAGCTGCCCAGAGTCCGCGAGCTGCCGTCACCGGCATCGGCCGGGCCTGGCGCTCGGCCGGAACCGGAAGCGGAACCGGCCAGCGGGCCAGCCGCGGTGCGGGACTGACTTCGTGCGGACGAGGCGAGCGCGGAGAGGTGGTGCCCAGGGTAACCGTGACAGCTGCCACGACAAGATCCTTCGGCGGCATTGAGTAACCCGAAGGTGATGATAAACCGAATAATCAGCATTAACCGGCATATATTATTTGACATCCGCCGCGGTGCCGCGGCGATGATGCCTGTGTGGCCTTGGGAGGGCACATGGCCGTGCGAGTTCTCATCTGCGACGAACTGCCGGTAGTACGGGATGGGCTGCGCACTTTACTTGAGTCAGTCCCCGATATAGAGGTCATCGAGACCACAGGTAACGGCATGGAAGCGATCATGCTCAGCCGGTCGCTCCGGCCAGATGTCGTCGTCACCGACCTGAAGCTCGAGGGCATTTCCGGCCTGGAGGTGACCCGCAGGCTTACCAAAGAGAACCTGGAACCGCCGCTTCGCGTGGTCGTGTTCGCGATGAGCGACACCGATGAGACGATGAGCGACGTCCTGCACGCCGGCGCCAGCGGGCTGCTCGGCAAGGATGCCAGCCTGGCCGATCTGATCTCGGCTATCAGGCTGGCCGCACGCGGCCAGACGATGCTCGCCCCGGTGGTGGCTCAGCGCCTCGTCAACTGGTTCCGTGACCGGCGCAGCCCGTCAGAGATGGTGCTCGAGCCCATGGTCTCCTCGCTGACTCAGCGGGAGCGTGAGGTGATGCTGCTCATTGCGCGCGGCCTGTCGACCGACGAGATCGCGCGCGAGCTGACGATCGGCGTCGCGACCGTCCGCACCCACGTGTACCGGGTGCGCTGCAAGCTGGGCGCCAGGGACCGTGCCCAGCTTGTCTCGCTCGCCTACCGCTCAGGGATCATGCAAGTGGCGTAAGCGAGCCGGCCGCACGGGCGGCGACCGCTGCCGCGAGCCTGCTGGCGCCGACCTCACGCCATAGCTCACCAGGCCTGCCGTAACGGCAGGGTTCGGCCGCGGCGAGGCGGTAGTAGCGATGCACGGCGAGTTCTGAGGTCATCCCGTGCCCTCCGCACGCCTGCATGCAGGTGCGTGCGGTCTCGATGAGCGTCTCCGCCGCGGTCGCCAGCGCCTCGAGCGGCGCGGCAGGTTCCCGCACGGCGGCCGTGCCCGCGCCGCCCGCGTCGGCCAGCCAGGCGGCGCGGTGCACGAGCATCCTGGCCGCCCGCAGCGAGATCATCGCCTGGGCCAGCGGGAAGCCGACACCCTGAAAGTCGCGCAGTTTGCTGCCGAACTGCCTGCGGGTGCCCGCGTACCTGGCGGTCCCCTCTAGCATGCCGGCGGCCAGGCCGCACAGGTAGGCTGCCTGCCTGATGCGCGCCCTCGCCAGGGCGGCCAGGGCGGGCGCGTTCCAGGTGATCAGGTTCCGCTCGCCGATCACGACTCCGCTGAGCCTGACCGCGTGCGGCCAGCCGTCGCCCAGCCACTTGTAACCAGCGGTACCGGCCGGGACCAGTGCGATGCGGGTCAGGGCGGACGGCTCGGGGAGGCGGCAGGTGACGGCCAGGATGTCGGCGCTCGCGGCGTCGGCGGTGGCGGTGCCGTTCAGCTCTATGCCACCATCGGTGAATGTCGCGGTGACACCACCCCCAGACCGGGTCAGGTTCTCGAGCCCGGCGGTGGCGGCGGTGGCCCCGGCCCTCAGGTCCTCGAGCACATCTGGCCGCCCCGCGGCCAGGGCCAGGTCGGCCAGGAAGGCGTGCGCACGGTAAGGGTTGCCGCAGGCGGCCCGGCCAAGTTCCTCGCTCACCGTGGCACCGGCCATCAGGCCGAGCTCGAGGCCGCCGTGGCCGGCTGGCAGCTCGAAAGCCAGCGCGCTCAGGTCGCTGAGCACCTGGCTCGCCTGGCTGGCGGGACCGTCGAGCACGGGCGCGCCCCGCACGCCTGGCCGGACGGCGGCGCCGGCCAGGCCGGTGCGCAAGGCACGGCGCAGCTGCGCCTGCAATGGATCTGGACGCAGGTCCATGTCAGTTCTCCTGTCCGGCCCGGTCGATGGCCGCCGCCACTAGCTGGAGCATCATTTCCGAGGTGCCGGCCGACAACGTCACGCCAGGTGCCTCGAGGTAGCCCTCGTCGAGCACGGCGGCCAGGCCCCCTGCCGCACGCTGGGCGGCGGTCGGCACGCTGCCCGCCCACCTGGCGATGGAGCCGGCCAGCTCGCCCGCGTGATACCTGGCTATCGCGGCGGAGGTCTCGTCGACCTTGTCCGCCTTGATCTGGCCAAGTACGTCCCAGGCAAGCAAGTGGCTGGCGTGCAGGCTCGCGCTGTTCCTGCCGATCAGCTCGAGCACGCTATCGCTAGCGTCGCGAGGCACCGGGTACTGCTCGGCCAGGCAGGCAAGCGCGGCCTCGAACCAGCGCTCGGCCTTCAGGTAGTAGTCGAGCCCGTTCCGCTCGATAGGCAGGCCCTTGCTCAGCAGCGCCCACCCTTCGCCTGGCCGGCCAAGCACGCAGTCGGCGGGCACGAAGGCGCCGTCGAGTTCCACCCGGTAGAAAGGCTCATCCCAGATGGTCGGGATCGGCGATACCGAGATGCCTGGCGTCGCCATGTCCACCATGAACAAGGTGATCCCGGCATACCGCGTATCGCCTTCGCCGGTGCGTGCCGCGCACAGGCTGTATGCCGCCAGGTGCGTCTTGAGGCTGAACACCTTCGTGCCGGTCAGCCGGAAGCCGTCGCCCGCAGGTTGCGCCACCGTGGTCAGTGACCCGATGTCGCATCCGGTGCCCGGCTCGGTGTAGAGGACGCTGACGAAGTGCTCGCCGCGCGCGATCGGCGGCAGGTGCCGCAGTTTCTGCTCCCGGTTTCCGATGGCAAGCAGGAACTGGCCGACGATCTGCACCGTGCTGATGTGCAAGGTCTCAGGTACTCCGGCCCGCGCCAGTTCCTCGGTGACGATGCCGCCGAAATTGAAGGGCAGGCCGAGGCCGCCGTACTCGGCCGGCCACTGCGGCGCGAGCAGGTTACGCTCGCCGAGCAGCAGGTGCAGCCGCTGCAATTCCGCGCCGCCGACGTTGTCATCGGGCAGGCCGGCCAGCGCCGCCTGTATCTCTGTGCCGCGCAACTCGGCCCTGATCCGGGCCCTGAACTCCTCTTCCGCCGTGGTGAAACCAAAGTCCATCAGCGGTCACCTCCCGATCTGCTGGCCAGTTCGCTGGCCGCGTCCTCGATAGCCCCGGCCAGCATTGGCAGGACCGGTGGCGTGAATAGCGTGTAGTGGTCGCCTGGCAGCCGGACGCAGCGGTAAGGTCCGGTCACGACCCGCCGCCAGAGCGCGTCGATCGAATCCGCCTGCTCGGCTACGCAGAGCACGACGGCACCGCCGAAGGGGCCGGCCGGCCGGTAGGAGAGCAGCCCGAGAGCACAGGACCTGAAGGTCTGGTAGCGCTCGGCAAGCTCGGCATCGGTCAGGGCCGGGTCCACGTGCGCGGCCTCGAGCAGCCCGCGCACGCCGGTCACCGCAGGGTCGGCGGCCTGGACCGCAGCCCTGACCGCTGCGTGATCTCGCCCGGCCAGGCGGGCGAAGTCATAGACGAAGTGACTGCGCACCGTGGACTCGTCGTCCAGGTCCCTGTCGCCGTAGTAGGCCGCGTCGAGCAGCACCACGCTCGGGCGGGTGCCGGTGGCCGCCTCATGCCGCCGCGCCATCTCGAACGCCAGCGCTCCGCCATGGGACCAGCCGGAGAAGACGCAGGCTGCCGGGTCGGCGACCTTGGCCAGGGCGGCGAGCGTCCGGCCGGCCACGACTTCCAGCCTGGTAGCCAAGTCAAGGCCGGCGTCGGCCGGATCGGCAGGGAAGCCGATCACGTCGATATCGGGCCGCAGCGCCCGCACCAGCGGCGTGTAGCAGAACAGCGCGCCGCCTGACGGGTGCGCCAGCACCAGCCTGGCCGGGCCATCGCCTGGCCGCAGCGGCACCGGCTGATGGTCGGCCCTGGCCGCCGCCCTGGCCCGGCCGGCCTGGAGCTTGGCGTAAAGCGCCCGCCTGGACTCGGACATGGCATCGGCGCGGGACGAGCTCACGTCGTGTTGCCGTCGTCGAGCAGGCTGCTCACCTGGTCTTCTGGCATGTGCTCCAGCATTTCGAGCAATTCTTCGTCGCTTAGCTGCTCGGCCCGCCTGGCGTCGATGACGCTGGAGAGGTGAGCCACGGTAGGCGAGGCGAAGAAGTCGGCCAGTGACACCTCGACAGAGAACCTGCGGTTCAGCGCCGACATGAGCTGTGCCGCCTGGAGGCTGTTGCCTCCGGCCCTGAAGAAGTCGTCGTAGATCCCGACTCGCTCGTTCTTGAGCAGCGGCACGAGCACCTCGGTGAGCAGCACCCGCTCGGTGTCGGTGCGAGGCGCGCCATCGGGCGCGGCGGGGCCGGCGGCCAGGCTCAGCTCCGGCGCGGGAAGCTGGCGCTTGTCGACCTTGCCGCTGCTGGTCAGCGGCAGCTCTTCCAGGACCACGAAGTAGGAAGGGATCATGTAGGCGGGCAGGATCCCGGCCAGGTGGTCGCGCAGTTCTTCGACGTCGGGCGCCCGGGTACCCGCGGTCACGTAGCCGACCAGGTGGCGCTCGCCTTCTTCGTCGGTCCACGGCTGGGCGGTGACCTGGCCGATGCCGCGGTAGCTTGCCATAGCCGATTCGACCTCGCCAAGCTCGATCCGCAGTCCGCGTATCTTGACCTGCTCGTCGATCCGGCCGAGGAACACCAGTTGGCCGTCAGGCTGCCTGCGCACCAGGTCGCCGGTGCGGTACAGCCTGCCGCCTGGCGCGGTGCCGAACGGGTCGGTCACGAACTTCTCGGCGGTCAGCTCTGGCCTGCGCAGGTAGCCGCGGGCCAGGCCGGCGCCGCCGATGACCAGTTCGCCTGGCAGTCCGGCGGGCACCAGCCGGAGCTTGTCGTCGAGAACGTGCCCGACGTGATTGGTCATCGGCAGCCCGATCGGCGGCGATGACGACCAGCTACCAGGGCACTCCGCCACGATCATGGTGACCGTGCACTCGGTCGGGCCGTACCCGTTGAACAGCCGCCTCCCGACGTTCCACCTGTTCACCAGTTCGCCGCTGAACTCCTCGCCGCCGACGAACGCGATCCGCAGGCTTGAGTAAAGCTCGGGTTCCAGCAGCGGCATGACGGTCGGCGGCAGGTCGATCACCGTGATGCCCTCGCCGGCCAGCACGGCGGACAGGCGGCGGAGGTCGAGCCGCTCACTGTCGCCGAGCAGATGCAGCCGGGCGCCGTTGAGCAGGGAAGCGAAGGTCTCGAACACCGAGACGTCGAAGGTGGCCGAGGCGAAGCCGAGTATGGCGTCCGCGGGCGTCAGGTCGAACAGGTCCCTGGTCGTGTCGGCGAAGTTGACGACGCTGCGATGCTCGACGAGCACGCCCTTGGGCTGTCCGGTGCTGCCTGAGGTGTAGATCACGTAGGCGACGTCCTGCGGACCCGCGGCAAGCGGCGGGTTGCCTGCCGCGTGCGCCGCCAGTTCCCCGGCCATGGCGTCCACCGCGAGCAGCGGTGCCGACACTCCGGCGAGCGCCCCGGTGAGGTCGGAATGGCAGAGCACCGCGGCGAGTCCGGCATCGGCCGCGAGTGCGCTCAGCCTGGCGGGCGGCGCGGCGGTGTCGAGCGGCACGTAGGCCGCTCCCGCCTTGAGCGTCGCCAGCATCGCGACGGTCAGGTCGGCGGTGCGGTGCAGGCAGAGCCCGACGAAGGAGCCCTGGCCCGCGCCGTGCTCGCGCAGGGCGGCGGCCAGCTTGTTGGCCCGCTCGTTGAGCTCGGCATAGCTGAGCCGCTGTTCGCCCGCGGCCAGCGCGAGGTGCCCTGGCGATCGCCTGGCCTGCTCTTCGAACTCGGCCACGATGGTGGTCTCGCGCACCGGCCGCATCGGGCCGCTGCCGATCGCCAGCAGTTCCTCGCGTTCCGCGGCGGTCAGCAATTGCACGCCTTCGATCGGCACGTCAGGCGCGGCCACCAGGTTCTTGAGCATCTCGTGGTAGTGCCCGGCGTGGCGCAGCATCGTCTGCTGGTCGAACAGGTCAGTGTTGAACTCGATCGCCAGTACCGCATCGCCCTCGCGCTCGGCGATGTTCCAGCTCATGTCGAGCCGCGAGGTGACGATGTTAGGTATCTGGTACTCCATCGTGACCTCGGGCAGCGTCAGCGGCGCCCCGGCGTTCTGCAGCGCGAAAGTAATCTGGAATACCGGCGACCTGGACGCGTCACGCGGCGGGTTGACCGCGTCGACGAGCTTGCCGAACGGCAGGTCGCTGTGCGCGATGGCGTCGAGTATCACCGGCTTGAGGCGGTTCACCAGCTCACGGAACGTCGGGTTGCCTGACAGGTCGGCGCGGAGCACCATCATGCCGATGAAGAACCCGATCACCGGCTCGACCGATGAATAGCGCCGGTTCGCGTTGGGTGCGGCGATGACCAGGTCGTCACTGCCGGAGCAGCGCTGCAGCCAGGTGAAGTAGGCGGCGACCCAGACCGTGAACGGGGTGACGCCCTCTTCCCTGGCAAGCGCCCTGATGCCGCGCAGCGCCTCGCCGCCGATGGTGGTGCTGACCTGCGAGCCGTTGAAACTGACCGAGTCCGGCCTTGGCCGGTCGGCAGGGAATTCCAGCGTCTGCAGGCCGGCGAGCTGGTCGCGCCAGTAGCCGGCCAGCTCGTCCATGTTGCCTGACAGCCACTCCCGCTGCCAGGCGCAGTAGTCCGGGTACTGCACGTTGAGCTCGGGTAGCTGCGGCTCCGTGCCCTCCACCCGCGACCGGTACAGTTCGGCAAGCTCGCCGCTCAGCAGCCCGAGCGACCAGCCGTCGAACACGATGTGATGCACGTTGAACACGAACAGGTAGTCATCGGGCGCGAGCCTGAGCAGGTAGGCACGCCAGAGCGGCAGCTTGGTCAGGTCGAGCGGTGCGACGATCTCGGCGTCGAGCATCTCCTGCGCGCGCCGCTCGCGCTCGGCGAGGGTGTCGCCAGGCACGTCGATCACCGGGATCTCGGCGGGCACGTGGTCGGCGATCACCTGGACGGGACCGTCTTCGCGCTCGGCGATCGCCGTCCGCATCGCCTCGTGCCTGGCCACCACCCCGGCAAGCGCGGCGCGCAGCGCGTCGATGTCGAGATTGCCGCGCACCCGGTGAAAGAGCGGCACGCTGTAGACCGGCCGGCCTGGCGCCAGCCGGTCAAGGAACCACAGGCTTTCCTGCGCGTGCGAAAGCGGCGCGGGCCCGGTGTCCCTGCGGGGCTGCGGGCCGCGGGTGGCCACGCCTTCGACCTGGGCGCGGAGCTGGGCGAGGAACTTGGCTCGCCGCTCCTCTGGCAGGTTGGCTAGCCGCTTCATCATGTCGGTCATAGTTGGCTCCCTTCCAAGCCTTCAGTGCGGCTGGCCACGGCGGGCGTGGCCACGGTGTCGCTCAGCTCGCCGAGAGCGTGCGACAGGACCGCAACGCCCCTGATGTAGTCGGCCAGCATGATGTGCTCGTCGTCGGCGTGGTCGAGCTTGCTGTCTCCAGGCCCGTAGGTCGCCATCGGCACGTCCCAGACCTCGGCCAGCGTGTTCATGTCTGAGGTGGCGGTCTTGACCATGACGGAAGGCTGGCCGAGTTGCTTCCTGATGCCCGCGGTCAGCGCCCGCACCGCCGGGTTGCGCCGGTCGGCACGGCACGCGGCGACCGAGTTGACGATCGCCAGGTCCCCGGCGGTCAGTCTGGACCTGACCGAGCCGACGAAGCCGGCTACATCGAACCCTGGCGGCGTGCGCACGCTCACGGCGGCGACGGCGCGGCTGGTGTCCGCTGAGATCGAGTCGAGGGTGATGCCAGGCTTGTCGAACGCGGTGTGGTCGGCATCGCCGAGCACGTCGTTGAGCACCCGCCAGCAACTAGCCGCCAGCTCGGAGGCCTTGGGCGCCGGATTGCTCGGGTGGGTGGGCGCGCACTCGACGCTATAGCGGAGGTCGAGCTTGCCTTTGTAGCCGAGCACCACGGTGAAGCAACCGCTCGGCTCGCCGATGATCACCGCGTCCGGCTTGGCGAAGGTGTTCCTGATCGCGACCGCGCCCCGCGAGCACGGCGTCTCCTCCTCGACCACGCCGGCCACGATGATCTTCCCGGTGAACTCGGTGGCGCTGGCCGCCGCGCAGATCATGGCCGCGAGCGGTCCCTTGGCGTCGGCTGCGCCTCGCCCGTAAAGCCTGCCGCCCGCCGACCGAACCGGGACATGGCCCTGGATCGTGTCCAGGTGCCCGAGCAGCATGATCACCGGGCCAGGGCCGCGTTCGAGCATGCCGATCACGTTGCCCGCGCCGTCGACGTAAGACCAGAACCCGAGTCCGGCCATGGCCTCCGCGAGATAGGCGGCGAGGTCCATCTCACGGTAGGAAGGCGAAGGGATCTCCAGCATCTGGCGCAGCAGCCCGACGGCGTAGGCCTCCCTGACCCTGCCCTCGGCGTTGAATACCCGGCCAGCGGTGACCCGGCCGCTCATCGCGCCCGCTCCGCGTACTCGCCGAGCACCACCGAGGTGGCCGCGCCTGCCAGCGCGCCGCGAACCGGCTTGTCCGCCCTGGCGTCGCCGATCAGCACCCGCGGCACCCCGGCGGCGAGAGCCGTGCGGGCCGCGATGAGCTTCACGCCCATGCCTCCTGCCCGCTGCGGCGGCGGCCCGGCGGGCGGCACCTCGCAGACCGCGAGCACTGAGCCAGGGTCGCCGGCGTCGGCGAGCACGCCAGGGGCGCTGGTGAGCAGCACGAGCACGGCGGCGCGCATCGCCACGGCCACCGCGGCAGCCACCTGGTCGGCGTCCGCATTGACCGGCTTCAGATCGCCAGCAAGCACCGGCGGGCAGATCACCGGCAGGAAGCCCGCGTCGAGCAGGCACCAAAGCAGCGCGGTCCGCACGTCCGTGATCCGGCCGCTGTGATCACCGCGCACGACGACCTGGCGGCCGTCGCGGATCGTTCGCTGCGCGGTACGCCGCGCGGCGCGCAGCAGCCCTCCGTCGATGCCGGTCAGCCCGACTGCGGCAGTGCCGGCCGCGAGCAGCGCGGTCACCAGCCTGGGCTGCACCGCGCCGGCCAGGGCGAGCGTCACCACCTCGAGCGTGCCCGCGTCGGTGACCCGCGCCGACAGGCCGTCAGGTGAGGTCATTCGCCGCATCGGCACGCCGAGCCTGGCACCTAGCCGGTCGATCTCGGTCGAGCCGCCGTGCACCACGATCACCGGGCGGCCATCGCCTGCCAGGGCGGCGACGTCGGCGCTGAACGCGCTCACGTCGCCGGCTGCCCGGCCGCCGTACTTGACCACCATCACCTCACGAGCCGTTACGTCACCCATCGCGCACCTCAGTTCGGATGCAGGCCGGGAAATTCGAGCCCGAGCCGCTCCGGCCAGCCGAGCCTGATGTTGAGGCATTGCACCGCCGCTCCCGCCGCGCCCTTGACCAGGTTGTCGAGCGCGGCGATCACGACGATGCGGCGGCCTTGCGGTTCGACCGCGAACCCGACGTCGCAGAAATTGGAGCCGAGCAGGATCTTGGGTTCGGGGAACCTGTAGTTGCCGCGCCGCTTGGCGACGACCCTGACGAACGGCTCATCCTGGTAGGCCCGCCGGTAGGCCTGCCGCACGTTGGCCTCGCCCGCCCCGGCGGCGAGAGTGCCGTGACAGAGCAGCTGGACGCCGCGTACCGCCTCCACGCCGGTGGCCGACATCCGCACCGCAAGCCCGGTCTCCTGGGTGATCTCGGCCTGGTGCCGGTGCGAGGTCGGCGCGAACACGCGCATCGCGCCGCTTCGCTCGGCGTGCAGGTTAGCCTCGCCTGCCCCGGCGCCGGCGCCGCTCGATCCTGACCTCGCGTCGATCTCGACCGGTCCGTCGAGCAGGTGTGCCAGCGGCCCGAGCGCGAGTATCCCTGCCGTGGCCATGCAGCCAGGCACGCTGATCAGGTCGGCATCCTTCAGCTCTGCCCGGTGCCGCTCGGGCAGTCCGGGAACGAACGCGCCGATCAGGTCGGGCGCGGTGTGCGGCACGCCGTAGTACCCGGCGTAGACCGCTGGATCGCGCAGCCTGAAGTCGGCGGACAGGTCGACGATGTGCTTCGCCGTGCCGAGCATGGCGGGCAGCACGTCCATGGTCTGCCGGTGCGGCAGGGCAAGAAGCAGCACGTCGGCCTCGCCGAGCCGGTCAGGCGCGGTGAACGTCAGATCGCAAAGGCCGCGCAGATTCGGGTGCACGGTGTCGATCCGTCGGCCTGCCAGCCTGGTCGAGGTCGCCGCGACGACTTCGACCAGCGGATGGCCGATCAGCAGCCGCAGCAGTTCGCCCCCGACGTAGCCGGCGCCGCCCGCGATGGCGGCCCTGATGGCCGGGCAGGCCCCGGCGGTTGCGGTCAGTTCTGGCATTGGCTCGCCCTGCCGATCAGCAGGTCCGCGATGCGGCCGGCCACGTCGACCCGGTCGCCCATGGCGTGCTGGAACCCGGAGAACTCCACCCGGTGGTTGACCTCGAGCACCAGCAGGTTGCCCGACCGGTCTTCGACCAGGTCGACGGCGGCGATGTCGGCGCCCACGGCGGCGGCGGCCTCGATCGCGAGCTTGGCCAGTTCTGGCGTCGGCGGGCACGGCTTGCTCGTCGCGCCGCGTGCCACGTTGGTCTTCAGGTCAGCCGCGATCCGGTAGGTGGCCCCGATCAGGTCGCCGCCGACTACGATCGCGCGGATGTCACGGCCAGGCTTGACGATCAGCTCCTGCACGTACACCAGGTGCGATTGCGGACCTGGCAGGGCGGCCACGTACTCGAAAAGCTCGCTCGCAAGCTGCCGGTCGCGCAGTTCGGCGATCAGGCGGCCCCACGATCCGGTCAGTGGCTTGATCAGGGCCGGGTACCCGATCTGGTCGAGCGCGTCGAGGCCGGCCTGCGGTGTCAGCCCGAGCGCGGTGCGCGGTGCGGGCAGTCCAGCCGCGGCGAGCGCCAGCGAGGTACGCCACTTATCGCCGCACACCTCGATGCAGGCCGCGTCGTTCATGACCGTGACGCCAGCGGCCTGCAGCGACCGCGCCGCATAAGCCGCCCTGACCTGGCCGATCTCCCTGTTCATGACCAGCTGCCAGGGGAACGCCGCAGGCGGGGATCCTGGCGCGAAGCTCAGCTGCCTGGTGTCCAGGCAGGCGTAGCTGACCTTGCGACGGTCGAGCGCGTCAAGCAGCCTGCGCTCGTCGGCGCGGACCGCGCAGGCAAGTACCGCGATCTGCGCAGTATCGCCCTGGTTCACTCGCCCCAGTCCTCCTCGACCTCTGGCGCGAGTGCCAGGGTGACCGGGTCGAGCGAGAGGATCTCGAGTTCGCTACGGCAGTCAGCGCACTCGAGGATCTCGCTCAGGCGAGACTGGGACGGGATGGCTACTGCTACATCGCAGACGGGGCAGCTGATCATGATCTACTCCAGGCGAGCGGTTGTGATTCCAGTACGGCGCGCACCCGGCCGGCGATGCCCTGGGCATCGACTCCGTGGCGCTGGAGAATCTCCTCTTGGCACCCGACGCCTGGTGCAAGCACGTCGGGCAGGCCGATCCGCAGGACGCGGCGCGGCACGGACTCGGCGAGTACCTCGGCGACCAGGCCGCCGAGGCCGCCTGTGGTCCTGTGCTCCTCCACCGTGACGACCAGGGCCGACCTCGCCGCGCAGTCGAGCAGGGTGGCCAGGTCGAACGGGCGCAGGGTGTGCACGTTCAGAACGCAGGCGCCGATGCCTGCGCGGGCAAGCAGTTCCGCCGCGCTGAGCCCGGCAAGCACGGGAAGCGGACCGCAGCACGCGATCACCACGTCGTCGCCGTCGCGCAGTCGCTGTACCTGGCCGATCACCGCCTGCCCTGAGCCGGCCGGCAGCGGCGCCGTCGCCTTCCTGCCCAGGCGTACATAGAGCGGGCCGTCGATCGCCGCGGCCTGCTCGACGACGCTGGCCGCGGCGCTGGCGTCGGCGGGAACCACGACGGTCATGGCGGGCAGTGCTCGCATCACGGCGAGATCTTCGAGCGCGAAGTGGGTGAACCCGAGATGCCCGGCGGCCACGCCGCCGTGGGTCGCCATGATCCGCACCGGCAGCTCGTTGTAGGCGATGTTGATCTTGACGGATTCCAGCGCCCGGGTGCTCGCGAAGGTGGCCATCGTGTTGACGAACGGCACCAGCCCTGTCCTTGCCATCGCGGCGGCGGCGGCCATCGCGGTGTGCTCGGCGATGCCGAGGTCGAGGTACCGGCACGCGGCCGGGCCGAAGTCCGTTCCCGTGAACAGGCCGGTGTCGGTGTCCAGGCACACGACCCTGGGGTCGGCCGCCATCAGGGCGACCAGGCGGTCCCGGTAGGCGTGCCTGGTGGCGATGGCCTGGCTCGGCTCGCCGCTCATGATCGTCTCCTGATATGGGCGGCGAGGGCGGCGCGCGCCCGGCCGTGCTGGCGTTCGCTGAGCGTGGCGTAGTGGCTGGCGACCTGCCCGGCGATGAACCCGACGCCATGCCCCTTTTGGGTGTGCGCGATCAGCGCGCTCGGCTTGCCTGCCTGCCAGGGCACGCCGGTCAGGGCTCCAGCCAGGGCCGCCTGGTCGTGGCCGTCGCACTCGCGCACGCTCCAGCCGAACGCGCTCCAGCGGTCGGCAAGTGCTCCTGGCGCGCCCAGGTCGGCGATCTGGCCGCCTAGCTGCAGACCGTTCGCGTCCACGATCGCGGTGAGCGAGTCGGCACCCTGGGCGGCCGCGCACCCGGCCGCTTCCCAGCACGAGCCTTCCTGCAGTTCGCCGTCGCCGGTGAGCACGTAGACGCGCCCCGGCCGGCCGGTGATCCTGGCGGCAAGCGCGAACCCGAGGCCGAGCGCCAGGCCGTGACCGAGTGATCCGGTCGGCATCTCGACGCCGGGCACGGCCCGCACTGGGTGACCGGCAAGCCGGCTGCCTGCCGCGCCGAAACTGGCCAGTTCCGTCTCGGGGAGGAATCCGCGCTCGGCCAGCACCGCGTAAAGCGCGAGCGCCGCGTGCCCCTTGCTGAGCAGGAAGATGTCCCTGTCAGGGTCGTCGGCATCGCGCGGGCTGACCTTGAGCACCTGAAAATAGAGCACGGTCAAGATGTCCGCGACCGAAAGCGAACCGCCGAGGTGGCCGCCTTCTGCGCCGCCGCACATGTCGATGATCAGGCCGCGCAGCCGGTCGGCGACCTCGACCAGATCGCTGCGGCCCGGCTCCGTCTTCGTCAAGATCGCGCTCATTGCTTCGCCCGCGCCAGCATCGCGACGGTGTCCAGGTGCCGCCATACCTTCTCGAAGGCGGCCGCGTACTGCGCGAGCGTGTCGCGCGCGGCCGGATTCAGGTGGCGTTTCTGCAAGGTAAGCGAGTCGGCGAGCACCGCACGCGCGACCGGGCAGTCTGGTCTTGGCTCAGGTGCCGCCGCGGCCCATGGGTAGCCGCCGCCGAAGCCGGTCCGTTCGGTGAAGACCTGCTGATCGGGTAGCGGCATGAGCTGGTACCTGGACATCGGCACGCCTTCTGCCCGCAGCAGCCTGCGTAGCGCATCGCGCATCGCCGCCGGGCTCACCCCGGTCAGGCCGGCTGCTGCCGGGTCGAACCGCAGCCGCAGGATGTGCCAGGCGTGCACGGTGTCCTGCCGTACAGCGGGCACCCGCACTCCCGGCAGGGCGCTCAGCCGGTCAAGGAAGGCGGTCACCGACTCGTGCCGCGCGCTGGCGTCGGCGTCGAACCGGTCAAGCTGCGACAGGGTGAAGGCGGCCTGCACGGCGCTGAACTTGGCGTTCCAGCCGAGCTGGTAGGAGATGTAGGCACGGTCCTTGCCCGGCTCGATCACCTCGCCGAACTGGCGGCCCATCCGGGCGTATTCGGCCAGTCTTGGATCGTCGGTGGTGATCAGCCCGCCCTCGCCGCAGGTCGGCAGGTTCTTGGTGA
Source organism: Actinomycetota bacterium (assembly GCA_027313705.1). GTDB lineage: Bacteria > Actinomycetota > Actinomycetes > Streptosporangiales > Streptosporangiaceae > Chersky-822. The sequence continues at coordinate 59,011 of DAHVDE010000014.1, forward strand.
CCTGGAGGCTGAACGCCGCCATGTCGCCGAGCGATCCCGCCTCGCGACCGCGGTAGCGGGCGCCTTGCGCCTGGGCGGCGTCTTCGACCACCGCCAGGCCGTGCCTGCTGGCGATCTTGGCGATGGCGGCCATGTCGGCGACCTGGCCGTGCAGGTGCACGGGCATGATCGCGGCCGTGCGGGGGGTGATCGCCGCCTCGATCGCCGCCGGGTCGATGGTGAAATAGACCGGGTCGATGTCGGCGAAAACCGGCACCGCCATCTGGTGCACCGGCGCCAGCCCGGTCGCGATGAAGGACAGCGCGGGTACGATCACCTCGTCACCAGGCCCGACCCCCAGTGCGGCCAGGCACAGGGCAAGCGCGATCGTGCCATTCGAGGTGGCGACGCAGTGGCCGGTGCCGCATCGCTGCGCCCAGCGGCGCTCAAGCTCGCTGACCGGCGTGTCGCCGTCGGAGTCAGATACCAGCGGCCCGTCGAGCGCGGCCAGCACGGCCGCCCGGTCATCGTCGGTGATGACCGGCCAGGTAGTGCCGAGCTTAGGGTCGGCTACGGCTCGCTGGCCGCCGAAAATGGCAAGCCGGCCAGGGTCGGCCGCCAGATCCTGGCGCGCCTGGCGCGGCCTGGCCTGATCTCCGGTCGTGGTCAAAGCAGCTCCACCGCTTCGTCGAGGCTGGCCAGTGCGAGGTCATAGCAGTGCCGCAGCCAGGCCGCGTGTCTGGCCAGGTCCCGCGTGCAGGCGGCCGGGTCGGCAACCCCGTGCGCGGCGGTCATCCGCAGCCCGGTCCAGGCATGCGCGGTCGCCTCGACCAGCCGCCCGGCTTCGCGCAGCGCGAGCGTGCCGCCGCATGGTGCTTGCTGGCCATTCCCGATGCCGTACCTGCGGAGCAACTCCGCGTGCAAGCTGGTCTGTGCCTGCATGCCCCAGCCGAACGGGTAGGTCTGCGCGAGCAGCCCGCTGTCGCCGCTCGCGCAGCCGTCGAGCAGGGCGGCGAGGAAGCTGTCGAGCCCGGCAAGGCCGGTCAGGTCGCCGCCAGGCGCCCGGGCCGCGCGATAGCCGGCCAGGTTCGCGCCGAGCACGGTTCGCAGCATGGCCGGGTCGAGCTCGGGAAACGGCGTCCCGATCGTCATGGTCATGAATCGCCTGTCGATCTTGGCGGCACTGAAGAACACGTCCTGCGAGTCCGCCGGATTGGCCGAGCTCGCGGCCCTGATGAAATCGGCGACCGGGATAGGGCCGAGGAACGCGGGCGGCATCGCGTCGCTGACGTAGACCTCTCCCGCGCCGAGATCGACCCCGAAGACCACGACCAGGTGCGCCGCGTGCACGTCGCCGAACGCCGGCCGGAACGGCAGGTAGAAGTTGTCGACCGCGGTGATGACGAGCGTGCCCGCCTCGAGCGCGGTGATGATCTCGGCCATCGCGCTGGCGGGCTCGTCCGCTGGTGCCGGGGCGGACTGGCACCAAGCCGAGCTGACCGGGTGGTGCGGCGCGAGGCTGGCCGCGAGGTCGCCGGGGACGGCGCAGGGGTAATAGAACTCCTCGGTGCGCACGTCACCTGGCCGGTACCTGAACTCCCAGTGCGCGCCGAGCACCTCGAGCGGGTCGTGCCCGGCGTGCGCGAGCACGGTGGCGAACGTCGACTGCAGGCAGCTCACCAGGTCACGGCACCAGTGCGGGACACCTTCGGCGACCTGCACGGGCGCGACCAGCACGGGCGCGGCCGGTGCGGAACCGTGCTCCCTGGTAGTGTCCGCCCGATATGTGATGGTCATGGCCGCGTCCCGGCGGCCGACTGGTGGTCTGGTGCCGTCTGCAAGGTCAGCGCGAACACGTGAATGGCGACATTCCTCGGCAACCGGAGGCCGGTGAGCGGCTGGCCTCGGGTGACCGGAACGCGCTGGCGCCATATCAGCGCGCTCAGCCCTGGCTGGACGTGATGCGGGTAATGCATCTGGCCGGTCAGGCAGGCCTGGTGCTCGCCGAACCTGGCAGGCGCGGCCCAGAAGTCAGACACGCGCAGCGCCTCGAAGTCCACGTCGCCTTCGGTGAAGTGCAGCGCGACGGTGTCCTCGGCCCGGCGTTCCGCCGCCGCCAGCAGGTGCAGCCAGTCGTAACGGCCGGGCGGCACGAAGATCATCTGACCGGCGCAGCGGATGTTGTCGCCTGCCGGGGTCGGCGCGGGGAAGTCGAAAGGGATTTTGGCAACCTCGATCCTGCTGCCGGGCGCTGGCAGGTGCCCGGCGGGAAACGAGTTGCCCCAGACGTTGAACCGGCCCGCGCTGGTATCGCTCGCCGAGGAAATGGCGCGATTATTGAAGTGCTCGCCAATCGGCATCGGCAGGTAGGTGAACGTGACACCTTCCATGCGCACATTTGTCAGCTGCACGTTCGCTAGAGTAGGCAGGCGGAATCTTCCCTGACGTCCCAGGCGGAGTGATCATCGGCAGCAGCGTGCCGTTGACTTTCCCGGCCCCTTCCCATCGCGGTAATGACGGCGGCGGCGAAAAGTAATCAGCGTGCTTACGTGCGATCGCGGGCCTTTTGCGACAGGCACTTACCACGTACAGTGGCCACGTTCGGCGGCCCGCAGGCCGCGTGCCGATCAGTTCCGCGGAGACGGCTCATGGGACGTCGGATCTGGCCGGGCGGCCAGCCTGGCATGCTCGCCCTGTGGAGTGCGCCCAGGTGCCGGTCGACGGCCTTCGCGCGGATGATCGCCGAGCGCGGCGACTTCACCACCTTGCACGAGCCGTTCTCGCACCTGAAAAACTTCGGCGTGACGCAGGTTGGTGACGTGGCCGCGCAGGACGAACCCGAGCTGATCGCGGCGATCCGCTCGCTGGCTGACGGCGGGCCGGTGTTCTTCAAGGACACGACCGACTACCATTACCCCGGCCTGCTCGCGGACGATGCCTTCTTGTCCGGCGCCTCGCACACCTTCATCGTCAGGCATCCGGCCGCCGCCATTGCCTCGCATTACGCGCTGAACCCGGCGCTGCGGCTGGACGAGATCGGATTTGCCTGGCTGGCCGAGATCTTCGCCGCGGTCAAGGCGGCCAGCGGCACTGTGCCCGTCGTGGTCGACTCTGACCTGCTGATACAGCAGCCATTCGAGGTCATCACGGCCTATTGCGAGGCGGTCGGCATGCCCTTCGTCCCGGCCGCCTTGCGCTGGACGCCTGGGATGCAGACGGAGTGGCAGCGGACCAGCCGCTGGCATGAGTCGACGAGCGGCACGACCGGCTTCGCTTCCCTGCCAGGTCATGACGAGGAAGCGTGCTCCCTGGTAACAGGTCACCCTGTGCTGGCCGGTTACCTCGAATACCACCTGCCGTTCTATGAGGAGCTGCGCCGGGCGGCGCTGCGCGTCTAACAGCACCGCGTCTCACAGCACCGCGTCTGGCGGAACCGGTACCCGGTGGCGGCCAGGTGGCAGGCTTGCCGTGCTAAAAGACCGGGTAAATGCGGTAGTTACCGCGCCAGCCTGGCGTCAGCGAGGCGATTACCCGGCGCTTTAAAGCTAAGCGAAATACGGGCCATGCTTTTCACGGCCGTGCGGACGCCTATCGCTGTCAGGTCGCCCTATCCTGCCCGGGAAGTCGCGATAACCGCCCCGATCAAGTGGCTGAATTTTCCAGGCGCGCTTCGCACGGGAGGTCAGCATGAGCAGTGCCCGCGAGCAGGTTCAGGCCGGGAGCGATGCCAGCCGCAGCGCGATGTCGGCGTCGCAGCTGGCGATCTGGCTCGCCGATCGCGCGTTCGTCGGCGGTGCCGCCTACAACCTGGGCTGGATGATCGACCTGGATGGCAGCCTCGATGCCGATGCGCTCGGGCTGGCGCTCGGGGCGGTGACGGCCAGGCACGAGGCGCTCCGCATGGCGGTGCTCGAGGTCGACGGGCAGTTCATGATCAGGACGGACCCGCCGAGACCGGACGCGGAGTTCAAGCTCGCCGTGGTCGACGTGCCTGAAGCGGAGGCGGACGCGCTGGCCAAGGCCGTCGTGGTCCGGCCGTTCGACCCGGACGCGGCGCCGCTTTGGCGAGCCGAGCTGCACCGGCTGGGACCGCGAAGGCACCGGCTCGTCTTCGTCGCGCATCACGTGATCGCCGACACGGCGACGGTTGCCCTCGTGCTCGCCGACATCGCGGCGGCTTACCGGCCAGGGGAGCGGCACCCTGCCCGCCTGCCTGTGGCCAGGGCGTTCACCGAGTACATCGCCTGGGAGCGTGACTTCGCCGGCCGCCATGACGGCGCCGTCGCTATCGCGTACCTGACCGGGCAGGTCAGCGAGGTGCCGCCGCTTGAGTTGCCTGCCGACCGTCCGCGCAATCCCGAGTCGGCCAGGCCAGGCGCGATCTTGCGGTGCAGCATCGCCGCGGCCGACGCGGACTCGCTCAGGGAACTCGCCCGCAGGCAAGGAGCCACCTTGCAGCACGTGCTGCTTGCCTGCTACGCGACGATGCTGCACAGGTTCACGGGCCGGGATGAGCTGCTCGTGGGTGTCCCTGTCTCGCTCAGGCGCGGTGGCTGGGCCGACTGCGCCGGGTTGTTCGTCAACACCGTGCCGATCCGGGTCAGCCTGCGGGATAACCCGCAACTGCGCGACCTGGTCTCCCAGGTCCGCAGCACCGTATTCGCGGCCATCGGCGCCGCGCCTGCGCCGATCACCGAGGTCGTGGCGGCGGCGCGCAGGCTGCCAGGACACGCCGGCCCGCTGTACCAGGCCACGTTCGGCCTGACCCCACGCGCCAGGATCGGCCTTCACCTGCCGCAGGTCAGGGCCGAGATTCGCGGTGTCTACCCGGACCAGGCCAAGTTCGATCTGCACCTCGAAGTCGCTGAGCACGGTCCTCAAGAGCCGCTGACCTGCGCGCTGGAGTACGACGCCGACCTGTTCGAAGCGGCGACGGCGCGGCGGTTCGCCGACGGGTTCGCCGCGATCGCCAGGGCTGCCTGCCGCTCACCCGAGCAGGTAGTCGGCGCGATGCCGCTGTGGGAGAGCGCGGCCGCCATGCGACCTGTCGCCGCCAGCGTTACGGTGAAATCGCTGCCCGGTGGCGGGCGGGTCGATCGGCTGTTCGCCGAGACGGTCGCGGCCAGGCCTGACCAGGTCGCCCTGGTCGACGGTGCGGACGGCAGCGAGCTGCGCTATGTCGAGCTCGCGGCCAGGGCCGCCGCCGTGACGCAGGCGCTTGCCGGCCGCGGCATCGGGCGGGGCGACTTCGTCGGGATCACGCTGCCGCGCGGCACCGACCTGGTAGTGGCCATCTTGGGGGTGCTGGCGGCCGGCGCGGCTTACGTGCCGCTCGATCCTGGCTATCCGGTGCGGCAACTGGCCGGCATGGTGGAGAACGCCAGAGTTCGGCTGATCATCGGCACGGTGCCCGCCGGGCTCGAGGTCACCGTGATCGAGTTGCCCGCCTGTTCGGCGACGACGCGGCCAGCCACCGGCGGGATCGTGACCGGCGCGGGCACTGGCGAAGACCCCGCGTACGTGATGTTCACGTCGGGGTCGACAGGCAAGCCCAAGGCGGTCGTGGTTCCGCACCGGGCAATTGTCAGGCTGGTCCGCGGTAGCGACTTCGCCGCGATGACGCCGGCCGAACGCTGGCTGCACTGCGCTTCACCGTCGTTCGACGCCGCCACGCTCGAACTTTGGGCGCCATTGCTCAACGGCGGCACCATGGTCGTGCTGCCAGGGCTGCTCACTGTCGCCGCCCTGAGCGAGGCGCTCAAGCGCTACCAGGTCACCTCAGCGTTCTTGACCACCGGGCTGTTCAACCTGGTCGCGGATACCGACCCGGGCGCGCTCGCGCCGCTGCGCGAACTGATCACCGGCGGCGAGGCCGCGTCGGCTGCCCACCTGGCTGCCGCGCTCGCGGTAGTGCCGGTGGTGACCAACGGTTACGGGCCGACCGAGAACACCACGTTCACCACCTGCTACCGGCTGACCGGTCAGGCGCCGCTGCGCGGACCGGTGCCCATCGGCTCGCCGATCGCCGGCACCACGGTTCATATCGTGGACGAGAACTTCGCCGAGGTGACGCCAGGGGCGACAGGTGAGATCGTGACCGGCGGGCTTGGCCTCGCGATCGGCTACGCAGGCGCGCCGGCGCTGACCGCCGAGCGGTTCGTGCCAAATCCGTTCGGGCCGCCTGGCTCGCGGCTGTACCGCACCGGGGACTATGGCAAGATCGGTGCCGACGGCACGGTGCGCTACGCGGGAAGGCATGACGATCAGGTCAAGGTCCGCGGCTACCGGATCGAGCTTGGCGCGATCGAGCATGCGCTGGCGACCCATCCGGGCGTCGGGCAGGCGGCGGTCGTCGTGCACACCGACCCGACGGGCGACAAGCGACTGGTCGGCTACACGGTCGGCCCGGCCGGGCCCGATGAACTCACCGGGCACTTGCGCGGGCTGCTCCCCGGCTACATGATCCCCGGTCAGTGGATCGCACTCGACGCGCTCCCGCTCGGCCCCACGGGCAAGGTCGACAGGAATGCCCTGGCCAGCCCGGTGCCGGCCGCCCAAGCTGACCGCCACGAGGTCGCCAAGGCTCAGGACCTCATCATGAACTGCTACGCGGAGTTGCTCGGCCACCACGAGGTGACTCCTGACACTGACTTCTTCCTGGCCGGCGGTCACAGCCTGTTCGCGGCCCGGATCGTGAGCAGGGTCAAGGCCAGCTTCGGGATCGACCTGTTGCTGTCGGTCATCTTCGATCACCCGCGCATCGCCGACCTGGCCTTGTTCATCACGCGGTCGCTGACCGAGCAAACCGCGGATACCGAAAGGAGTAGCTAGGTGGACGTCAATGCCGACACCTATGCGGTGGTTCTCAACGACGATGAGCAGTACTCGATCTGGCCCGCCGGGCGAGAACTTCCGGCCGGATGGCGACGCAGCGGCTTCACCGGAGCGCGGGAAGCCTGCCTCGCCCACATCGACGAGGTGTGGACCGACATCAGGCCGCTCAGCCTGCGCCGCGCCATCGCCGAGCAGACCAGGGCCGCGCGATGAACGCGGGCGGAGCGCTGAGTCCGCGGGCGCCGCAGGAGGCAAGGAGCGACACCAGCCAGGCGGACTTGCTTGCCATCACCTTGGCCGCCTACCGAGAGGTGCTCGGCACCGCGCAGGTGCGGCCAGATGATGATTTCTTCGAGTTAGGGTGCGACTCCATTCAGGCCATGTCGTCACGATCATCGAGGCGGCGCTGGGGACGGAACTCTCGCCCGCACTCTTCTTCACCTATCCCACAGCCGCGGAACTGGCAGCTGTGCTGTCCGATGCCAGGCCGACCGCGTGACCGGGCACACCGCCAGGTCTGAAGGCGACTGGGCGTTCTGGCGGCCCGCCGTGCTGCGTGCGCCGGGTTTCGACTCACGGCAGGGAACCAGGCTGTGCTCGCCGCTGGCCGTCGCGGCGGCCGACCGGCTTGGCACGGCCGGCCAGGCAGCGCCGGACTGGGCCGCCTACCAGGCCATCTTCGCCGCCGAAACGGTCAGGCTCGGCACGGTGATCAGGCAGATCGCACGAGAACCGCGATTCCAGTTCGCGCTGGCCAGCCAGTTCCGGCAGGCGCTCGACGCGGAGTTCACCGCTATCGCCGAACGGCTCGCGGCTCGGGCTGGCTGGCCGGTAAACCTGGCATCGTTTCTGGTTCGAGTGCCTGTCACTGCTGCACAAGTCGGCGCATGCCATGCTCGACCGGCTGCGCTGGCCGCCCGATCAGGCGCGGGTCAGGCTGCGCCTGGCCGACCTGCGCGAGCCGGTGCTGGCCGCGGTCGATGCCCCGGACTCAGGCTGGGCGGGAGGCCGGTACGCCAGCCCCGACATCCTGGTCGCCGCCGCCGACGAGCAGGCCATGCGCCGCGGTGAGTTCGAGCTGATCCTGGGCGAACTGCACCTGGCGCTGCCCAATTCGAGCAGACCGCCGATCCTGGCAGGCGCAGACTGCTGCGGGCGGCCGACCTCTTTGTCGACCGCACGCCCGCCGGGCTGCGCGTCGCGGTCGGTGCCGAGTACTCGTTCGACATCGCCGATGTCTTCTCCGAGATGCTCACCAATCTCATCATGGACCGGTTCGTCATGTTCCCGGCGAGCACGCACCTGCCGAGGATCAGCATCGACCGGCTCGTCATCGCACGAGAGACCTGGCGTTTTCCCGCTGGGCAACTGGAGTTCGCGGCAACCGCAGACGAGGCGGTGCGGTTCGCCGCCGCGAGGGCGTGGTGGCGCGGTGCGTCGCTGCCCGAGCAGGTGTTCGTCAAAGTGCCGGGGGAGACCAAGCCGTTTTTCGTGGACTTCACCAGCCCGCATTACGTGGCCATCTTGGCCAAGGCCGTGCGGCGGCTGCGGGCGGCCGGGCCAGGGCAGGCAGCAGAAGCGATCGTGCAGATTAGTGAGATGCTGCCGTCCATGGACGACCTCTGGCTGAGTGACCGCGAAGGGAATCGCTACACCTCAGAGTGCCGGGTCGTGGCGGTAGACCGCCGCGGCCCGCTTCCCGGCGGCGGGCCCGCGCGCTGAGCAGGGGTCAGACCGCGCGGGCGGTCGCGCGCCCCGCACTGGCGTGCAGTTGCACCGGCAGGCTGGTGATCCCGTTGAGGAAGTTCGATTGCAGGTGGAGTTCGGCACCTGCCTGCTCGACGAAGCCGACCTGGGCGATCAGTTCCTCGAGCAGCAGTCGCAGGCCAACCCTGGCCGACGGGTTGCCTATGCACCGGTGCGGACCCACGCTGAAGGCGACGTGCGGGTTCGGCGAACGGCGCGGATCGAACACGAACGGCTCGGCGAATACCTCTTCGTCGCGGTTCGCCGAGGCCAGCCACGCGCAGACCAGGCCGCCTTCGGGCACGACTTCCTTACCCAGTTTCACCTCCTGCGTGGTCCTGCGGAGCAGGCCGTTCACCGGACTCGCCCAGCGCAGTGCCTCCTCGGCCATAGTGGGCAAGATCGCCGGATCGTCTTTGAGCTGCCGCCAGAGCGCGGGATTTTCCAGCATGGCCAGCATGGTGTGCGATGCTGCCTGCGGGATCGTCGGGTTGGCCCCCATGATGAAGGCGTAGCAGTTGATCAGCACGTCCTCGTCGCTGGCCGGCTGCCCGTCTAGCTCAAGGGAGATCAGGAGCGAGATCAGGTCATCGGCCGGCTTTTCCCTGCGCTGTGCGATCAGGTCGGCGAGCAGTGAGAATAGGTAGACGTGTGCCATCTGAAGAGTATTCGCATCGACGCCGGCCGAGTAGAAGGGATCGTCTGGCGCCATGCTCGCGATGGTCCAGCGTGCCACGTCGGCCCAGTATTTTTCGCTGATCCCGATAATCTCGCCGGTCACCGCCATGGGAATTGCTGTCGCCAGTTGCGCAAAATCAATCCGGCCTTCCTCGACCGCGGCGCTGACCATCTCGCTGACCCGCCGCCTGATCGCCTTTTCGTGCCGCTGCAGCACGTAAGCCGACATCGTGTGCGCGGCTGGTGACCTGATCGTGCGGTGCTTCGGCGGATCCATGAGATGGATCGCTTTCCCTTTCGCGGTGTCTCCGTGCAGGACGCTGAGCATCGTGCTGTATTCGGAACTGAACCGCTGCACGTCCTTGACGACCTTGACGACGTCCTTATATTTCGTCACCGACCAGAACGGGGTGCCGTCAGGTGCCGTCTGCTTCCATACAGGTGCCTGGGACCGCAGTGTCAGCCAGGCGGCATGCGGATGCCCGGTACGGTAGAAGTCGGCCGGGTAAAGATCGATGTCGTCCAGCAATACTGGTCCGTCCTGGACCGTCTCCGACATTCGCATGCGGGCTCCTCGGTGTCGCTAGAACGACATTGTCGCCAGAACGGCACGTTCACGATGCATCCTAGTCGTGTTAAATACCTGCTGAAAGAGGCCGATGGCGAACTTCTCAAGAATCATCAGTACGTTGTAAGCGCAGCGTTTACTGTCATTGATCGCCGTAACCGCCCGGCTGATGCTAAAGTCCGCGCATAATACTCGCGGCGGCTGCGAGCGGGTCTGCCCGGCCATTCCGGCCTCCCGCTTTGGCACTAGGTATGGGAGATATTTTGAGTGCGTATGTCCAAAATGTGACATTCGATTGCGCGGACCCCTACTCGCTGGCAGAGTTCTGGAGCAAGGTAACCGCCTGCCCGATCGCGAAGGGCGACAAGCCAGGAGACAAGGAGGTGGACGTCCCGCTTGAGCAGAACCTGAACCTGGTGTTCATCAGGGTGCCGGAGCCTAAGGCGGTGAAGAACAGGGTCCACGTGTGCCTGCGGCCCGGCGGCGATCGCGATGTCGAGGTCGATCGCCTGCTAAAGATCGGCGCGCGCCTGATCGCCGACCGGCGGCGCAAGGGCGGCACCGGCTGGGTTGTCTTCGCCGATCCCGAGGGCAACGAGTTCTGCCTGCTGCGCGGAATTTCCCGGCATAAAGGGTCCTGAGAATGTCGCCGCGGTCCTGGCCGGTTCCGCCAGCCCGGGTACCTGACCGGCGAAGGATTGCCAGAGCGAGGAATCCGATGAGCAACATGACCGGCATCCGGTGGAGCCGGTGACCGGCTGCGCGGGGAAGCGGAGGAGGAAATCGCTGGTGGTATGGGCACCTATAGGATATTAGGGTGCGATGCGGGGAGGTCTGGTGCTCCTAGAGCGATCTGGGCAACTAGCCGCGCTGCGCGCGGCGCTGGCTGAGGTGCCGGACGGCTCGCCAGGCCGGGTCGTCCTGGTGTCCGGGGAGGCGGGGGCGGGCAAGACGGCCTTGCTGCACGAGTTCGTCGGTGCGCCAGGTCTTCCCGCGCGGGTGCTGTGGGCCGCGTGTGAACCGCTGTTCACGCCGAGACCGCTCGGACCACTGCTCGATCTCGCCGAGGCGACCCCCGGGCTCAAGGGCCTGGTGGCCACCACGACCAAGCCATTTGACCTGGCGTCTGGCTTGCTGGCGGCATTGAAGGGACCGGTGCCCGCAATCGTCGTGCTCGAGGACGCGCACTGGGCGGACGAGGCGACTCTCGATGTGACCAGGCTGCTCGCCAGGCGGCTCGCGCAGGTTCCCGCGCTGCTTGTGGTCAGCTACCGTGACGATCAGCTTGGCCGGTCGCATCCGCTGCGAGTAGTGCTCGGAGATCTGCCGGCTGCTGCCCGCGTCACCAGGGTTACGGTGGGTGCCCTGTCGCGGGATGCCGTGGCGGTACTGACCGGGCCAGCCGACATCGATCCGGACAAGCTGCATCAGCAGACCGGAGGCAATCCGTTCTTCGTCACCGAGGTGCTGGCCGCTGGAAGCAAGCTGGTACCGCCCACGGTCAAGGACGCTGTCCTTGCCAGGGTGGCCAGCCTGAGCGGCAGGGCGCTTGACCTGCTCGACGCGGTAGCCGTGGTGCCAGGACGGGCCGAGCGGTGGCTGGTCGCGGACCTAGCCGGCCAGGCGGTTGACCGCCTGGACGAGTGCCTGTCTAGTGGCATGCTGACGGCGAGCGAGGGCTGGATCTCATTCAGGCACGAGATAGCGCGGCGGGCGGTGGAGGACTCATTGCCGCCTGGCCGCCTGGCTGCGCTGCATCGCGGCGTGCTGACCGCGCTGACCGCCTCGGACGACCCGACCGGGCAGCGCCAGGTTCTGGGCGGCGCGGACCTGGCACGGCTGGCGCACCATGCGGAGGCGGCCGGGGACGGCGAAGCCGTACTGCGATTTGCTACGGCCGCGGCGGAGCAGGCCGCCGCTTCGGGTGCGCGGCTGCAGGGGGCGGAGGAATACGCACGGGCGCTGAGGTTCGCTGGCGGGCTCTCGCCGGCCGACCGAGTCGGCTTGCTCGAGAATTTTGCCCGCCAGGCATATCACACGGGCAAAGGCCAGGAGGCCGCGGACGCGCTGCGGCAAGCCCTCGTGATCCATCAGGAAAGCGGTGACCTGGTCGGGCAGGGCCGGGTGCTGACTCAGCTTGGCAGGCAACTTGGCGTCGGCGGGCATTTCCTCGAGGGAAGGGCGGCCGTGCATGAGGCGGTCAGCCTGCTTGAGCAGGTACTCGCCGGTCAAGCGCGATCTGGCCGGGATGGCGGGCCTGAACTGGCCCGCGCTTACGCCGTGCTGGCCACCAGTTACGGCCTGAGCGATGACGACGAGGCGGTCAGGTGGGGCGCCAAGGCCATCGCGCTGGCGGACGAGATCGGCTGCACGGACGCACTCGTCTACGCACTGAACACGGTAGGGACGGTCGAGTTCAAGCGGGGCGAGGCCGAAGGCCGGGCGAAGCTGGAACGCAGCAGGGAACTTGCCGGCGCGACCGGTGATGAGATCGGCGTCGCGCGCGCCTGCCTCCATCTGGCGCTTGTGCCCGTCTCGCAGCACGACTGGGTAATTGCCGACCAGTACCTGGCGCGAGCGACCGCATACTGCGCCGCCCGCGAGCTCGACTCATGGACGCTCTGGCTGAACGCGCTCGCCGCCGAGTCCGAGCTGGCTAGAGGCCGGTGGACGGCGGCAGCCGACGCCGCGACTGCGGTGCTGAGAAAGGCTCCCGACCAGCCAGGCCATGCCCGTGCCGTGGCGCTGACGGTGCTGGCCAGAGCCCGTGCCAGGAGCGGCGAGGCGGGGTACTGGGCGCCACTGGACGAGGCGGCGGAAATGGTCAGGTCGATGAGCCTGCCGCAGTCACTGTCACAGGTCGCGGCGGCACGGGCGGAGGCCGCCTGGCTTGACCGGGCGCCTGCGGCGAGGATTCGCGCCGAGACGGAAGCTGCGTGCGCCGCCGAGCGGGCCGGGTATTCCTGGTTTGCCGGGGAATCAGCCTGCTGGCAATGGCGCGCGGGCCTGCCCGTCGACGATCCAGGCTGGCTCGCCGAGCCATACCGGCTCGAGGTCACCGGCCAGCACGCAAGCGCCGCGCGCTGGTGGCGGGATAGGCAGTGTGCCTACGAGGCGGCGCTTGCGCTGGTCAGCTCGGCTGATCCCGAGCTGCTGCGAACGGCGCTGACCGAGTTCAGCCGCCTGGGCGCCAGGCCGGCGGCCCTTTTGGCCGCGCGGCGGCTCCGTGCCCTTGGCGAACGCGGCGTGCCGCGCGGGCCCCGGCCAGGCACGGTCGCGAACAAGGCCGGCCTGACCGCGCGCGAGACCGAGGTGCTCGCGCTGCTTGGGCAGGGACTCAGCAATGCCGAGGTGGCCGTCAGGATGGTCATTTCCGTGCGCACCGTCGACCATCACGTGGCGGCCATCTTGCGTAAGCTCGGCGCCCGCAGCCGGACGCAAGCACTCCAAGAGGCCGCCAGGCTCGGACTGACGCCGTTACCTATCTTGGCCACCCGGCTGCCTACGTTGCGCCTGTGCCGTCGCGAGTCCTGCGCTGATCTCGTAGATATATGACGAGGCAGTCGCATTCCTCGCTTTCTGCGCCTGCCTGACACATGGCGAACCCTGGCCGACCAGGTTCCTGACGGAGGTGCTTGGTGAACTCCCTGGCATCGCGGAGGCGCGCATCGCGAACCCGCACAGCGATCATGTCGGCGGCTACCCTGGTCGTGGCGGCCTGCCTGCTCTGGCAAGGTGCGGTAGCGAACGCCTCGGCCAGGCCGGCGGCCGCGGTCCTCTTCGGCAACACGCCAGCGGTACCGAACGGCAGCACCGAGAGCTGGGATACCGGCGCATGTCCTTCGTTCCTGCCCGGCGACACCGGTTTGGTCGCTTCGCCCGGTGACGTGTCGGTTAGCTGGGCGCCGCTTGAGCAGGAGGCGATCACCCAGACCGAGGAACTCTACGGGCAGAACAGCTCATCCGACCCGAGTTCGCTTTACGCGACCGACTATGCGCGCGGTGTGACGCGAGCCTTCATGTTCGCCGATCTGGTCAAGGCGATCGACGACGTCGCGGCAGGAAAGGGCGACGCCACGGAGATCACCGAGGTCACCGCCTTCGAGCAGGTAGTACGTTACGGCAGGGAGTGGGTCGCCACCGATGCGTCGAATCTCTTCGACGCCTACAGCAGTTCCGGCGCGATCCAGTCCTCCGTCACCAATGACATTTTCTCGGTGCTGTTCGGCTATCTCGGGCTTCCGTGGCAGAACCAGAGCGTGATACCCAGCGTGACCGAGTTGCTGAACGAGGCACAGGCGAACCTGTGGGGCGCGCAAGCCTTCGCCACGGACAGCGCGGGAAACCAGGTCCAGAACTACTCGCTGGCAGGCGCGGAATCCCAGCAGGCGATGCAGCAGGCACTCGATGCGCTCGCCTTCCTGAACGCCGACGGGCAGACCCAGGCGACCTCGGGCGGGACGGGATCAAACTCGGTGCTCGATACCACGATGGCGCAAATCGAGAACGCGATCGGCCAGGCAGGCGGCGCGGGCGACCTCGGCAAGGCGACCGAGCAGGTCGCGACCATCGCCTCCGACCTCGCGGGCACGGAGGGCACGGCGCACGCGTCGCTGATCGAGTCGCTGGTGAACGTCGTGTGGCAAGGTGCCGATACCGTGGCGACCAATGTCCAGATCGACGACAACTCCGCCGCCGCACAGGCGTTGCCGTCCGCCGCCCAGCTTCAGGGCGCGCTCGAGTCACCGGCCACTTTCGACGAACTATTCAGCGACTTCTTCGCGCTGACCTTGCACACCCGCCCGAACGGGCAGGCCACCGGCAATGACCCCGACTGCAGGCAGGTCGACAAGGTGCGCGACGGTTCAAGCCCGCTCGGGCCGACCGGAAGCGACCCGGCGTGGACGGTAAGCCACTTCGCGCCGCAAAATGCCGGAGCCGCCGACTACACCTACCAGTCGCAGGTTCTCGGCGGCGCCCGCACCGATCCGGGCAACAAGAGCGGCGCGATCAGCGATCCCGGTGTGCTCGACTGGTCGCTGACCAGGGACACCGGGCCAGGTGCGCCGCGCCTCGGCGCGAACTGGCCGATCACGGAGGTTACCTACGGCGTTCCTGGCCCGCCTGGCACCGGGTACGGCCTGCGCAGCCCGGCGCCTGACTTCCCGGCATCAGGGTCTTGGTACCTGACCTTCAACGGGACTAACGGGCAGCAGTATCAGACGGCGCCGCTGAGCGTCTACGTCGACTCCCACGGCACCGTGCATCCAACCGACTCAGAGGTCGAGCAGGCGATCATCAACGCCGATCCTGGTGACTTCCCGCAGCAGCCGTGCGCGGGGCCGGACGCATCCGACCTCGACCCGGCCGTGCCCGCTGCCGACCAGGGCAAGGGGCCGTGCACCGACTGGAACTGGGCCACCCATTACGGCACCGACGTGCTGGTGAGCGGAAACCAGGCCGACGGCAACACCAACGCGCCGCCTGACTACCAGGTCATTTTCGACATCATGGTCAAGGGCGACCTGGGCGGGTGGGACCCGGTCTTCACCGCGCACACTAATACCTGCGGAAACGGCGGCATCTGCATCTACACCTTGCTCGGCATCCCGCTGGCCGGCCAGAACATCACCAGCGGGGAGATCTGGCCGCAGCAGCAAAGTGACGTCTGCCCCAATGACCCGGCTACCTGCGGCGGGAACGGCACGTTCGGCTGGGGCGACCAGGTCAGCTCACCCGAACCGCAGCCGTTCCCCGTCGCGCCCGAGTGCCAGTCGGTCAGCCCGGTCTCCGGCTTGTTCCAGATCGAGTATGTCGGCGTCGAGGGCGGCAACCCGAACTGTGACTCCGCGCCGGACGCCGCGTCGTGGGTGATGACGCCGAGCATCAGGTACCAGTCCTATTACGGCAGTTACTGGACGGCCTGGCGGGTTCCTTCCTCGGTCGGAACCAGCAGCATGCTGAACATCGAAACCGCTGCCTTCAGTTCGGGAACGGCCGGCCTCGACCCTGGCTGCGGCCCGCAGGTGAGCGGCGCTGACAACGCGATCTGCCTGCAAGGGCAGGGAACGCACTGGCTGAGCGAATTCGCGCCTGGTGACCAGATCCTGCTCGAGGCACCGAGCGCTGCCTCAGGCAACAGCACCGGCGGACTCGAATCGATCGTCCGCACCGTCGGCACCGTCCTCAGCAACACCGAGATGCAGCTGACGTCGAGTGCGGAGTGCCTGAGCGGCTCGGACGGCAACGACTGCGCTTTCTTCAACACCAGCGCGTACACCTCGTTCATGAACCCGGCGGACGGCTCGCAGGGTGACCAGAGCGGCATGGTCACGCTGCCGTGCGGCGCGGACTGCATCGGCGCCCCGGTGAACTTCCAGTTCGACATCTGGAAGCTCACCGGCCTGAACGCAGGGACGAACTGCGGCACGTGGACTCCATCCGCCGCATCGCCGCACCCGCCGACCACCGGCTGCTACTACAGCGACTACCTTCAGTTCCGCGCCCAGGATGGTACGTCCAACGGCTGGTGGAACGCGTACCTGCCGCCAGGCCCTGGCGGCACCGCCGCGCGGCGTCATGCAGTGGCGGCTCAGGGGATCAGCGAGCCCTGGCTGCACGCGCCGGTCATCACCAGTGCACCGCAGAACGCGAACGTCGGCGCGGGCGGCACAGCCGCGCTCTCGGTCGCGGTCAAGGGCACGCCCGCCCCCGCCGTTCACTGGCAGGTGTCCAAGGACAACGCGAAGTCGTGGTCGAACATCGCCGGCGCCACGTCCGCGACCTACCGGGTCACGGTGACGGCCGCGCAGAGCGGCTACGACTACCGCGCGGTGGTCACGAACACCGGCGGATCGCGGACTACGCCGTGGGGAACGCTGAACGTCGTGTCGGCACCGGTGATCACCAAGAACCCGGTGTCGAAGAAGGTCCTGCACGCCGGCCAGACGTTCTGGTTCAGTTCGGCGGCGACAGGCGATCCGGCGCCGGCGCCGACGTGGGAGATTTCACTTGACGGAGGCAAGACCTGGCAGGTGCTTGAGGTCGGCCGCGCTGATGTCTCTTTCACCTTGCCGAAGTCGCCGCCTCCGGCTGGCGCGGCCATTCCCGCGCTACCTGGCACGCGGCCGCTGGCCAGCAGCCCCGCGGACCTCGTCCGGGTGATCTACCAGAACGCCTACGGCACGGCGACAAGCAAAAGCGCGGTGCTCTCCTACCCAGCTAAGCTGCCCGACGTCAGCATTTCGGCCTCGGTGAGCCCGATGCCAGCGGCTGCGAGCTATCCGGCGACCGGGCGGATCACAGTCGGCGACTACAGCGGGGTGAAGGCTACCGGAGTCAGGGCCGTGACGACGTTCAGCACGTCCCTGGGCTTGACATCGTTCAAGCAGATCAGCGGGCCGAAGGCCAGGTGCTTCGGTAAGGCGGTGCGCGGCGGCAGGCGGCAGATATGCACCTGGGCAACGCTTCCCGCGCACAGCGCGGCAACCTTCCTGGTCGGCCTGCGGCCGGAGAAGCGGACGAAGACCGGCCTGATCTCGGCAGCGGTGACGATCAGGCAGCGCAACGCTAGCCTTGGCCTGACCAGCCTGACGGTGCCGATCAGCGGGGCGTGGGCTGACCTCGGGCTGAGCGGCAGCGCACCGAAGGCCGTCAGGCACGGCGTTAAGTTCGCCGACGTAGTCAAGGTCCGCGATGCGGGACCGGCGGCGGCATCCAAGGGCACGCTCACCGTGACGCTTCCGGTCGGATACAAGGTGGTGAAGGTGGCCGCTCCCGGTGCGAAGTGCGCCGCCCGCAAGGGCAAGGTGACCTGCACGATCACCCGCATTCGCATAGGAAAGACTGTCGTGATCAAGATGTACCTGATCGCGTCGAAGAAGGGAGCCTCGACCTTGCTTGCCAGCGTCGGCGCGGTTACCCGGGATCTTGAGCCGGCCAACAACAACCTGAGCCTCAGTACGCTCGTCAAGTAGCCGCGGCGGTCAGCACTGCCTCGACCGCGAGCAGCCTGCTGGCCTGATTACCGCTCCAGCCACAGGCCGCGAGCGCGGCTGCGGGTAGCCGGCCATATTGCCGCCAGGTTCGAGCGGGTGACCGCCGAGTGCGGACCTCCGGCCGAGAAGCCGCCGATACGATCGGGGTTAAACTCGCCAATCAGGTGCAGCAATGGAACCGGTGGCCCTGCCGGCACCTCCGCGCTGACATCCTCAGGTTATCGACTAGCCTGCCACCACTCGCGGAGCAGTGCCTGGCTGGCCCGCCTTCACTGGCCGACGCGGCCGTCGATCCGCTCCCGGAGCAGGTCGGCGTGGCCGCAATGCCTGGCATACTCCTCGATCATGTGGACAAGCACCTCGCGCAATGAGATCTTTGCGCCGTCCCGCATGGTGCCTTTGACGCCGAGATCGGCAGCGCCGGCGACGAACTCGTCCGCGAATGCGACCTCCTCGCGCCAGGACTGCCAGGCGCCGGCGACGACCGCCTCGTCGGCGACGGCGCCGAGCCAGTCGGCGTCCCGTACTTCTTCAGACCAGTACAGGGGTGGCGCGTCGGCTTGTGCCAGCACCCGCCTGAACCAGTGGCGTTCCACGTCGGCCATGTGCCTGACCAGGCCGAGCAGTGACATCGTCGAAGGTGGCACGGCTCGCCTGGCTAGCTGCGCCGCGTCCAGGTCAGCGCACTTCAGTTCCATCGTGAGCCGGTAGGCGCGCAGGTACTCGAGCAGAGTCGCCCGTTCGCCTTCCAGGTCGTTATCCGCCGCGAACCTTGGGTCCTGCGACTGCTCCATCCACAGGTTCGAGTCAGGGGCGACCGCGTTCCACCGTTGCGGTACTTGCTCGCTTGCGCTCTCGTTAGCCATGACCACTATCTTGTCGGCCTTACGGCAAAGTACCTAATTCATTAACCGTGAACTGGCGACGCTCGCCCGGTGGAGCTTGACAGCTTCACGACAAGGTGCGAATACTAAACGCGACCATTGACTACGCAGTGTAATCGGTTAGTCGCCCTCCTTCGCTGCTTCCGCCAGAAAGGTGTGCGAGTTGCGACGGTTCTTGCTGCTGGTTCTTTTTGCTTCCCTGTCTTCTGGTGTGCTCGTCGCCGGGATCGGTGCCGCCCCTGACCTGGCCATGGCCAGTACTACCGCCACGGCAGGGGGAATTACCTGGCCGTTCTGTCCTGCGGACAGCGTGCCTTCGAGTTCGGTTTTCACACCGCCAAATCCTGAAGTCATCTCTTATCTTTTCGGTGATCCCCGGCTAGGTCCGAAGTACCTGCCAATGAGCGGGCCGATCGGGAGAATGACGGCCGGTTATGTGAGGTTTATGTATTTGAGGCCGAAGAGTTTCCTTGCCTGCTACTGGCGGGCCGAGCCCTATGCGAACTGGCGGTACCCCAGGGACCACGGGTTCCTGGTCGTCGGCGGCAAGCCGGTCGAGCACATGGCGGTCCTGCGCCCCGGCCAGAAGATCGACCTGTTCGGCAATCCAGGCAACCCGGCGAACCCGGTCGCGAGCAAGGGCGGGCAATTCCTGTCGCCGGCCGGCACGCCTTACGCGCTCCGAGCCCTTCCGCCGACCAATCTCGACACCTACTCAGCCTCAGCACCGTATAACTACTACCTGTATCAGGTGCAGAAGGCGTTCTCGGTGCTGGCCGGGCCGGCCGCGCCATGGTTCGGCCAGCCTGGCGGCGGCATCCAGGACTATCTCGCCGACACCACAGGCCCTGGCCTGCCGCCCGACCCCGGTATCGCCAACCTGGTGCAGCAGGGGTATGTCAGGCAGTTGCCCGCCGGTTACCTGGCTGGCGGTTACCTCAGGCGAGCACGGTTCCCGTTGCCAGCGCGTTGCTCCCGGTGGCGAGCATGACGTCCGAGCGCGGCACCCTGGCCAGTTTCACGGTGCAGGTGTATTCAGAGCCGGGGAGGCTGGCTTTGCTCCAGTGGCCGTGCGCCTCATGCAACAGATAGCGGGTGAAAGCGGTCGTGGCGTAGTAAGGCGCCGACCACCAGCCGCCATTGCCGTCATAGACAGCGGAGGGGAGGTAGTAGCCCGCACTCTTCGGCTTGACCCGGCTCCACCTGACGCCGTTCCAGTGCACGACCACGATGCCCGTGGTCCGGCCATGGGAGGACGTCGACGCCGCGACCCAGACATCATGGTCGGAGACGGCGTTGACGGCCTCGATCACCGTCCGGCCTTGCTGGGTGGTCTTCGGCAGTACGCCGAGGATCGAGCGGTCCTGGCTCCAGGCGGTCCCGTTCCAGCGGGCCAGCGCAGGGGCGCTGGCCAAGCCGACGGCGGCGGCCGCCCAGAGGTCGCGTGCCGAGACGGCGCTGGCGTCGAACAGCACTAGCTTGCCGGTGTTCACCGGCCGCCAGCCCGACTTGGTCAGGTGCCAGGTGCCGATACCGCGGCAGGCGTCTCAGGGAGCGCCTGACGCTGCTGCGCCGGTGATCCGAACGGGTTGCGCGGTTCAGAAACGGACTATTTGCACCGAGCTCCAGATGCCGTTCTTCTGGTTCACTACGAATGCCGGTCCGACTTGCGGCTGCGTGACCGAGTAGGTTCCGCCTGCGGCGCAGCCGCGGCCGCGGGCACACGATACGGAGTTGACCGCGGAGTACTTGGCGGTGTCGAGTGGCGCAAGGCCGGGAACCTGGCTGATCGTGCTCCAGCGGCCGTTCCGGTAGCTGGCTACGAATGCCACCTGCCCGTCGATGGCCGGGGTGTCATACGATCCGCCGACCGCGCACGGGCCTTGCGACGCGCACGAGACTGAAAAGACCTGGCCGTCGACGCAGCTATAGGAGTCAGGCTGGCACACGTTGCTGCTCGGTGACGGGAGGCCTGGCACATCGAAGGCCTTGCCCCAGTGGCCGTTCCTTTCCGTGGCCACGAAGGGCTCGTATACCCCGCCCTGGAAACCGGCGGGAGCCGCATAGCTTCCTCCGGCAACACAGTTGCCCGCAGACATGCAGGACACCGCCCCGAGGAGACCAGCGCCTTCCGCATTCAGCGCGGTGAAGCCGGGAATCTCGATCGCCTTGGTCAGGCGGCCGCCCCGTTCGCTGGCCACGAACACCTCGGTGACACCTGAGGCGAGCTGGTAGCTGCCGCCGAAGGCACAGTTGGCCGCTGCCGTGCATGACACCGAGGTGATGACCGCACCCCGGCCGAGTGCGGCCAGTCCGGGCACGGGGGCGGATTTGGCCCAGTGACCCTTGCGCTCGCTGGCGACGAACCTGCCCCAGGCGGTTGAGCAGTTGCCGGCCGAAGCGCAAGAAACCACGACGGCGGCATCGGTGTCCTTGGCCAGAACCTGGGCGCGGCCCCACCGGCCGTGCGTTTCGTTCAGCACGAACGGCGGCGTGCCGCCACCGGCGGTGCAGTTCCAGGTGGTCGAGCACGACAAGGAGCGAACCCACGCGGCTTCAGGCAACTTCCGCCTCGAGCTGAAGACCGTTGTGAGACGGCTCCACCGGCCATTCCGTTCATTGACCACGAACGCGTGATAGCCCGACGAGGAGTCCTGGTAGTAACCACCGGCGGCACAGCCGCCAGTGGGGGCGCAGGAAACCGTGTCGATAGTGGCGTACTTCGGCCTGCGCGCGGCCAGGCCGGGTACCTCGATGGCACGGCCCCACCGGCCGTTCTTCTCGGCCAGGACAAAGGCATTGGCCTGGAACGACGCGCTGAAATACTGGCCGCCGGCGGCGCAGTTACCTGCCGGGGCGCACGACACCGATGTCACTGTCGCGTCGCTCCCCGCGCCCGCCTGCACGGTCGCGCTGGCCGCCGAAGGAAGGACGGCCGATCCGGTCAGCGCCATTACTGATGCCGCGATCAGCAAGAGACTTCTTCGCATTCGCACTCCCTGAATTGCCCGCAATCATGGCTAGGACGCGCGAAACCTGCATCCGGATCACATGCTTTCCCGCGGTCCGCGGCGATCGGCTCGCGGTCAGTCGTCAAGCTGATCCGCGGCGGCGCACAGCGTATCGAGCCGGTCGGAACGTGTATTGCTTGCATGAGCTATCCAAGCGGGAGGTGCGGTGACATTTGAGGAGTTCGCGGCGCGTCACCTGGCCGGGATGCAGCGGTTCGCCGCTGTGCTGACCGGAGATGAGATCCGGGGCGACGATCTTGTCCAGGAGGTACTGGTCCGGGCGCACCTGAGGTGGCGGCGGATCGCTTCGCTGGACCGGCCGGAATCCTACGTTCGCAAGATGATCGTGAACGAGTTCCTGTCTTCGCGCCGCCGGAACTGGTGGCTGGTCCCGGCTGGCAGCGGTCTCGAAGTCGATCAGCGGGTCACGCTTGATCACGCGGCCGGACACGCCGACCGGCAAGCGCTGCTTGCCGAGCTAAGCAGGCTGCCTGCCCGTCAGCGAGCCGTCCTGGTCCTGCGTTACTACGAGGGGTTCTCCGACAGAGGGATCGCGGAAGGTGCTCGGCGTCTCACCTGGCACTGTCCGCGGTTACGCCTCGCGGGCGCTGGCGGCGCTGCGCATCGAGATGTCGCCGGGATCAGCGGCCGGGCACACCGGGCTGACCCTAGAAGAGAGGACATATTAGTGAGGACAGAAAACGACCTGAGAGCCGCCCTGAGGGGACTTGAGCCACCCGTACCTGACGGAGCCGCGGTCTTGCGCGGCGTCAGGCGCCGGATCGTGCGCCGCCGGGTCCTGCGGTCTGCGGGCCTGGCCGGCGTGGCTGGCGTCGCCGGCCTCGCCACCTTGACCGCAGTCGTGTTCGGATCAGGCGCTGCACCTGGTCCTGTCATAGCGGGCGGCCATCGCTCGCCATCGCGGAGCACCGCAACTCAGCAGGCGCAGACCGCCGCCTACATAGTCGAGCACGCGGCCGTCGCTGAAGTTAACGCGGCCAGGATGATCCAGGTCACCAGGGACCGCGCGGGCGTCAGCTACCTGAGCGTAGCGACCAGGCAGACGCTGTTCGTCAGCTCCAGGCGCCTCGCATCCGGCCAGCCCTTGATGGCCAGCGCCGAAGATATCAAGGGCACCACCTTTACCAGCACTCTCATCGATTACCAGGACCGGGTGTATAACGTCATTTCGGCCAGCATGCGCAACGGCGGGCCCTGGGGCGCCAAAGGCATCGTGGTCGGAGGCTGGCTGCCAGGGGTGACTGCCAAAGACCCGGCCTCCGCCTACGCCGCCGCGCTCAGGCAGGGGATCATCAAGGTCCTCGGCTACCGTACGCTGCACGGCCACCGGACAATCCTGATCCGGATCGACACCGCCAAGCTGCGCATTAAGTGCCAGGTCGGCCAGGGGACGCTCTGCCACGCGCCAGCCGGGCCGCCTCGCCCGGCTAACTGCAAGGTCCCGCCCGCCGTGGTCAACGAGGTATGGCTCGCTTCCTCGACCTACCTTGAGGTCAGGGAAGCGACGCTCACCCCGAAGACCGTGATGCGCATGCAGCCGGGGAAGCACAAGATCACGTGGGCCTGCTACCGCGTGGTTGGCTGGTCCGCGACCACGACGGAGGTGGACTGGCTGCCGCCCACCAAGCACAACCGCGCGCTGCTAAACCTGACTCCGCCCGCCGGGTTCACCAGCGTCTCCAACGCGCAGATCGCCCAGTACCTCGGCCCATACTCCTGATCTTGAGCCAATGCGCCGCCGGTGGCCAGCGCTCCGCCTGACACCAGGCGGATCACCTGGCCACCTCCGCGTTTTCCTGGCGGCACCAGATGACGGTGCCGTCCGGGCTCCTTTACGGCTTGCTCACGACGAATCCCTGTATCTTCCTGCGGCGGTCCTGGTAGAACCCGCCCGCCGCGCAGCTGCCGCCTGGACTGCAGGACACCGACCAGACGTCGGCGACGCCGGCGTTCATCGACGCCAGGCCGGGTACCTCGATCGCCTGGCCCCACTGGTCGTTCTGCCCGCTCACCACGAATCCCTGCTGATTGCCCTGGCGGTCCAGGTAGTTCCCGACTCCCGCGCAATTGCCGACCTGACCGCAGGACAGCGACATGATCCTGGCGGACCCGCCGGCGTTCAGCGCCGGCAGGCCGCGGATCCACATGGCCCTGGCCCAGGTGCCGTTCTGCTCGCTGGCCACGAATCCCTGAGCGTGACTGCGACGGTCTTCGTACACTCCGCCGGCCGCGCAGTTGCCTGGCTGGCCGCATGACACCGAAGAGACCTTGGCGTACCCGTCCGCATTCAGCGCCGCCAGGCCGGGCAACTGGCTCGCCGTGCCCCAGGTGCCGTTCAGTTCCGTGACCACGAAGCCCTGCTGACCGGGGCGGCCGCGGTAATACCCGCCGGCCAGGCAGTTTCCTGCCGATGTGCAGGATACCGAGGTGACCCCCGCTTGCCCGCCCAGGTTGAGCGCGGGCAGGCCGCGGATCCACGTTGCCCCGCCCCAGACGCCACCCTGCTCGGTAGCCACGAACCCCTGATGTCGCTTGCGGCTGTCTTTGTATGATCCGCCGGCCGCGCAGTCACCCGCCGGATCGCACGAGACGGAAGATACCTCGGCTTGCTCATCGGCGTTGAGCGCCGCCAGGCCGGGAACCTCGATCGCCTGGCTCCAGGCACCGGTCAGCTCGCTTGCCACGAATCCCTGCTCGCCGCTAGTGCTGTAGTAGTACCCGCCGGCCACGCAGACGCCAGGCGGCCCGCAGGACACAGCAGAAACCGCCGCGAACCCCGCGCTCAGCGCCGCCAGGCCGGGGACCTCGGCTGCCTGGCCCCACTTGCCGTTCAGTTCATCGACCACGAATCCCTGCTGGCCGCCGGCATTGTAGTAGTACCCGCCGGCCGCGCAGTCGCCCGCGTGCCCGCAGGACACCGAGGTGACCTCGGCCTGCCCTCTCGTGTTCAAGGCCGCCAGGCCGGGGGCCTGCGCTGCCCGGCCCCACTTGCCGTTCTGCTCGCTGACCAGGAAACCCTGCAAGCGATGGCGGTTGTCTTCATAGCTGCCGCCCGCCGTGCAGTCTCCCGCTGAGTAGCACGACACCGACATGACCTGTGCACGCCCGCCGCTGTTCAACGGCGCCAGGCGGGGCACCTCGATCGCCCGGCCCCAGGTTGCCGCCGCGCGGACAGCCCGGCCGGCCGCCAAGGTCATACCCTCCGCAGGGGTGGCGGAGTTCGCGAGCAGAACAGCGCCTCCCGTCACGACCGCGCCGACCAGGACTGCCATGCCAAGCCGTTGCATCATCCATCCTTCCCATCCGTCCGGGGACACGCGAGGGGTCAGGGACGCCCCCCGGCGTCGCCGTTGCCGCCAGGCTGGTCGGCCGGACCGCCCCGCCGGCGGGCCTGACCACCGGCTGCGCAGCCCGTTCGGCTGCCTGCGATAGGACCTGTTATTGATCTGCCAGCAAGAATCACAGGCTTACGGTAGCATTTGCCGTAATCAAATACGGAAGTGAGTTCACTGAGTGATTATAGGGTCAGATCTATCAGATTACGATGGAATCGCGGCAGCGCTCGGCTCATCATACAGGTTCAACGGCATTCGTTACTATGCGGGCGGCGGAAGCAGCGTTAACATCTTTCCGACGCCATGGCCAATTACCGGGCCAGGTACTCAGATGCTGATGTCGGTTTATCCCGATCTGCGCCAGCTTCTGACCGGTCAGCTTGACAAGCGCATACTCGATATGGTTGCTACCTCGCCTCCTGGTTCGATGCTGACGGCCTGGCACGAGGTCCTGAGCTTGCCCTACGAGCAGAGATACCTGACACCCGCCAACGTCTACCGGATGCACCGCAGGCTGAACGCGCTGTGCCGGGGCTCGAACGTGAGGTATGGCTGCCTGCTCGGCGGGGGCGACCTGAGATATTTGATGCGGTACGTACCTTCCAATCTTGGTTTTTACGGAATCGACCTCTACGGCAACCTCGGGGTTCGCCGGAATCCGCGCTGGCAGCATCCGCTTGACCGGTGGATCCAGTTCAGGAACCTGGCCAGAACCAAAGACAGCGTCCATCGCCGTCCCTGGCTGGTGATAGGCGAGACCAACTGCCCTGTTCAGTCCATGCGGCCCGCCTGGTTCAAGCTGGTGGCCTCATGGCTGAACGGTTATGGTCCGCGTGCGCTGGCGATGTTCACATTCTGGTCTGATGACGCGCATCTGGGCGGGCCATGGGATCCGAACGACAAGGCCACGATTAATGCCCTGAAAGCGATCTGTTCCCGATATGCCAGGTAAACGGTGCTGAACTGAGCGGCCAGACATACAATGGCCGGTGATGCCGAGACAGAAGGTCAGGTCTGACTCCGGCGGCCAGGAAGACATGCTCGAATTCGGCCGTGACAGGCCGCCCGGCCGCCGGCTGCGCACTCGCGTGCTCCTCGGGTGCGCGCTTGCCGCGGTTGGGCTGATGGTGGTCTTCAGGGTCGTTGGTCACGAGGCTCAGGCGAAGGGCCGTCATGCCGCAGCGGGCACGGACGTCGGCGCGCGTCTGCCGCCGGTGCGGATCGTCTCGGTCGGCCACCGCTTGCTCGGCATCAGAGCTCACTGGCAGCTATTTGCCCGCGGCCCCGATGACCTGCTGCGGATCCAGTTCGCCAGGGGCATCGTCACCTGGACTTACGTGCCGCCGCTGGTGACAGCGAGCCCGGCCGTCGCGCTCATCGTCGGGGCGCACCAGACCGTAATCCAGCCGGCCGACGTCGCGCCCGGGTACGTCGTGCCTGACGGCCGCCAGGCACGGCCGCTGACCGGACCGCTTTCCGTCGGCGGCCCGATCGTCCCTGGTCCGGCAGGCACCCAGACGGTGTGGGTGACCACAGGTCCGGTGGAATCGCCGAGGTTGTCGCTGGTCACGCTCGCCGGGCACCGGGTAGGGCCGAGCATCCAGGTCCCGCCCGAGGGATCACAGGTGCTCTCAACCGCCGTCGCGGACGGCCTCGGCGGAGTGCTGCTCACCTCGGAGAATTACGCCGACTACGACGTGGGACCGCACTGGGACCACGCCGAGCCAGGCACCATCATCGCGGTAGGCGCTGGCAGCTGGCTGACCGAGGTCTGCGACGCGCCCGGCCGGCATTGCCGCTACGAGGTCATCGACGCGGCCGGCGGCCATCGGCGGGTCCTGCCAGCAGCCGCCGCGCAGTCGCCGTACTACTTCACCTGGCCGCCGGCGGGAGTGATCTCTCCCGGTGGCGGCGTCGCGGCGATCGCCGCCGACGGAAGCGGCAACGTGACCACCGTGCACCTGGTCAACTTGCGAACCGGCGCAAGCAAGGACCTGGGCATCCAGCTGGCCGAATCTGATGTCAGCGCTCAGGGCACGATGATCTGGTCGCCCGACGGGCGCTGGCTGTTCGCGGTGACCTTCAGGGGCAACATCGTCGCCATCGACGCGCGAACGGACCGGGTGGAGTCGATCGGAACCAGCCTGCCGAGAGTCAGCGAGCTAGCCATCAGGGAATGAGCGCCAGCCCGCAGCGCAGTCTTGTGACCGGCAAGGGAACTTGGTAGTGATGTGGGATGGCCCTCGGGGAGTTCGCCAATACCCATCCAAGTCTGGCGGAGCCTCGCAGGAAGCGGTGTCGTGACCGTCAGGCTGCCCGTGCTCCGGGTGGCGGCCAACGCGGCGATGCTGATCGATGACTTCCTCGACGAGGCTCACCTGCCGTTCGTGCACGCGGCCGCCATCGGCGGTGCCGGACCCGAGCCCATCCCTGCTGATTCCGACACCGCATCCCGGCTTTCCGGCGCCTCGTAGGTTCCGAGGTCTTGCTCGCGGTCGATGGTGAGACCTCAATTCGGCCGAACGCCGGTGGCTGAGCGGGTGGTGCGGAAGGCGATGCTGGCGGGTGGCCTGCGCGCGGCGGGTGAGCCGAGCGCACGCGAGATGCCGCGGGCCGCGGCCACGACGGCGGGGGCGAGAGCCCGAGGCTGAGCGCCGGCCGCGTGCACGACCAGGGACAGCGCGGCGATCACGGTGTCGGCATGATCCCTGATCGGCGCCGCTACCGACAGCGCGTCCATGGTTACCTGCCGGTCGCTGATGGCATAGCCGCACCGTCGCACGTCGGCGAGAATCCGTCGCAGATCGGCGGCTCTGGTGATGGTCAGCGGAGTCCAGCCCTCCATCGGTGCGGCGAGTACCTGCTGCTGGGTCTGGACGGGGGAGTGGGCGAGCAGCACCAGGCCGACCCCGGTGGCGTGGATCGCGAACCGGCCGCCCACCCTGGTCAGCACGCGCACCGCGTCCCGCCCGAGTATCCGTTCCACGTAGACGACCTCGGTGCCTTCGCGCACCGCGAGCTGGACATTCTCGTGCGTCGCCTCGTAGAGGTCTTCCATGTAGGGGAGCGCGATCTCCCGCAGCCGCAGTCCGCGCGGCGCAAGCGCGGCCACTTCCCACAGGTGCAGCCCGATGTGGTAACGGCCGGACGGGCTGCGCTCAAGCGCCCCCCACGCGGTCAGGTCGGTGACCAGCCGGTGAGTCGTGGTCAGCGGAAGACCGGACCGGCGGCTTATCTGGGACAGCGTCAGCTCCCAGTGGTCGGCCGCGAACGCCTCGAGTACGCGAAGCGTCCGGCCGGCTACCGAAGCCGGCCTGGCGCCGCCCGCTTCGCTCATGATCACTCCGTCACAAGTCCAGGACCAGCCGCTCGCTGGCGGCTCGGGACACGCAGATCATCATGACATCGGCTGCCTGCCGTTCGGCGGGGGTCAGCACCGTGTCACGGTGGTCGGGCAGGCCGCCGAGCACGCCGGTCTCGCAGGTGCCGCAGGTACCTTTGGCGCACGAAGACAGCACGGCTACCCCGGCTGCCTCGACCGCGGCCAGGATGGAGGTCCCCGCCGGGACCGTGAGCGTAAGCCCAGAACGGGCCAGTTCGACCTCGAACGGGTACTGGCTGCCATCGTCGGCGGCAGGAGCGAACCGCTCGGTCCTGATCGGGCCTGCGGGCTCACCTGGCCTGGCAGGCCAGCGCGCGCACCTGGCCTGCGCCGTCGCGAGCAGCGGCTCTGGTCCGCAGCAGTAGACCAGGGTGTCTGCGTGCGGCCGACCGAGCAGCGCATCCAGGTCAAGCAGCCCGCACTCGTCCTGCGGCCACAGCCGCACCCGGCCAGGGTACCGGCCCGCCAGGTCGCCGGCGAAGGCCATGGCGGCCAGGGTACGGCCGCCGTACGCCAGCTCCCACGGCACGCCGGCCCGCTCGGCGGCGGCGACCATGGGCAGGATCGGCGTGATGCCGATGCCGCCGGCGATGAACAGGTAGCGGCCGGCCGGCTCGAGCGGGAAATGGTTACGCGGCCCGCGCACCCGGATCGCCGTGCCGGCGTCGAGGCCGTCATGCACCCGCGCTGATCCGCCCCGGCTGCGGGGTTCGCGCAGGACCGCGATCCGCCAGCCGCTGCGATCGCCAGGATCGCCGCACAGCGAGTACTGCCTGATCAGGCCGGGTGCGAGCAGCACGTCGACATGCGCACCAGGCTGCCAGGGCGGCAGCGGCCCCTTTCCTGCCAGGTCGAGCATGACCACGCCGTCGGCGACCATCTCCTTGCGGACGACCGTCAGGTCGTGCTCAGGCTCGGCGGTGGTAGCTGGCACGCTCATCTCCGGGAGGATCTGGCACCGCTAAGGCCGGTCCGGGCGGCCGGTCATGGCACCAGGCCTGCTGCTGGCAATGGCCGGCCGGCGCAGGTCGCGGCATCGCGTGCCGCGCCCTTCGCCATCAGTCGTGCCAGCATCCGGCGGGCGGCGAGGCCACCGGTGTCGATGTTGATGCTCAGTTCGGGCACGTCGGCCGGCTCGGCAGCGATGACCTGCTCGAGCAGGTTCAGTGCCGCCACGTCCTGGAGCACGACCGTGCGGTTGCTTTCCGCCAGGAAGTCGCTGACCTCCTGGTCATCGCGCGCGAAGTCGCGGGCCACCGCCCAGAAGTCATAGGTCGAGTTCGCTGCGGACGGCGTGATCGCGTACACCACCTCCACGTGGAAACCGCCCGGGTCGGTCCCGTCGGGCTCGGGCAGCACCCCGGCAGGTGCGACCCGGCTGTGCAGCAGGTAGAGGCAGGGAGGATGGTATTCGATGTCCTGCCAGCGCACGATCCGCCCGGTGATGCCGGTCGACCGGGAATAGAACGGCGGGCAGGTGGCGTCGTCCATGCGCCTGCTCACGTAGACGATGTTGTTGTCCTCGTCCACCTTGGTGGTGATCGGGGTATCCGCCACCTCCGCAGTGCCGATATAGCCTCCGTGCAGGTATGTCTCATGAGACAGGTCGAGCAGGTTGTCCACTAGCAGGCCGTACCTGGCCGCCAGCGGTTCCATCCCGCAGACCGTGACGTAGGCCGGATCGGCCAGCCAGGGCGCGCGCGGAATCAGCGCGCGGTCGGCCAGGTCAGGCGCGCCGATCCAGACCCAGACGAACGAGTCCTGCTCCGCCACCTCATACCGCGGCACCCGCGCGGTCCTTGGTATCCGCTGCTGGCCAGGCACGGCCACGCAGCGCCCGTCAGGGGCGTAGGTGAAGCCGTGATACCCGCACACGATCGTGTCGCCCACCAGGCTGCTCTCGGTGAGCGGGAACCTGCGGTGCACGCACCGGTCGGCAAGCGCGGCAACCTGGCCGCCAGTGGTGCGGTAAAGCACGATCGGCTCGCCGCAGACCGTCCGCCCGAGCAGGCTGCGGCCCACCTCCGCCGAATAGGCCGCCACGTACCACTGATTACGCGCGAAAGTCATGCTCCCGAGTCTCGGTTCTCCCCAGGCACGGCAGAACCCGGCTTTCCGGTCAGCGGAAGGCGCTACCTCATCCCGGGCGGCGCGCGCGGCGCGGCGCGGCGTATCGTGACCCGCGCCCTGCTGACGGGGGCTTTCGCGGCGGGGTCCTGAGGCGCCGCTGTGGCGGCGTTGACGTCGTGAGGCCAGCCTTGGGTGCCTGCTGGCTGCAAAAGGCCTTTGAATTCTGTGGTTAACCAAGGCGCGCAGGCCGTGCGTGAGCGAGGAAACCGAGTCTGACGTGCCCTGGTGCGCCCGTGCCCGCCTTCTGCGCTCAAAGAACGCGACGGCCGCGACAGCCAGGGCCGCCGCAAGGGAGCCGATCTCGCTAGCCAGAACACCGCCAGACGGACCGTAATGAACGACACCGCCAGCCGCAGGCGCGAAGATGCCCGCTTGCCCGTCTGCGAGTCGTATGGCCGGATGGCCAGCGAGTGCCCACCCCTTCGAGTAGGGCACGGGAAGCGCGACAACCTCTGGACTGCCGGGAAGTAGCTTGTAGTCGGCTAGGTCAAGGGAACGCACCCGGCTGTCGTCGCGTATTTCCATGGCGGTCGGCGCGACGGAAAAGAGTTCCAGCGAGGGACTTGAGTACACAAGCCGAATCCCTGGCGCGGCTATTACCCTGGCGAAGTCCCGCCAGTCGGCAACCTTGGCCAGGGCGACGAACCTGACGCCGAGATTGGCGAGTGCGACACGCATCCGCGGCAGGTCCGGCGGCCCGAGCAACTTGTCTAGGAAGACGTGCTCGGGGTCCTCGGCGGAGAAAGCGTATCCAGCGCCGGGGTTCTGGCTGGTAAGTACGGTCCCTGTGAAGTAGAACGCCGCTGGGTTGGCGATCGCGCGCTGGCCGGTGAACGTGGCCGGGAAGTACTCGTGCCATGGCAGAAACAACACCGTCTGATGGCCAGCGAGGCGTGCGGCGGTAGACCAAGAGGACGGGACCTCGCTGGCCTTGACCTGGCCACCGAGGCCGTCGAACAGGCTGGGCGTATAGGTGAGAGGCAGGGCAACCGCCAGCGCGGCGGACGCGACCCAGGTGATCCTCGGCTGGCTCCCGGCGGTGAGCCAGGTGATGCCCTGACCAAATCCGTAGGCATAGGTGAGGGCCAGGAGGACCGCGAACTTGTCCGGCTCGCGCATTATGACGAAGCCGGGCACGTGCTCGTATGCGAGCTTGAACAGGCCGCCGGTCGGGCCCTGGTCGCCGAGAGCCAGGAAGTACCCGGCGACTCCCGCAGCGAGGATAGCCAGGCTGTCGCGCCTGTGCACCACGTCGCGCAGCGCCGCGGCATAGCCGACCGCGACGATCAGCAGCAGCGCCGCGAGCAGGGCTGGCCAAAGGGAGAAGAGATCCTTCGGTTCGATCGGCCCTGGACGAAAGAAGCCGTAGAGTCCGGCGAGGTTGACCAGCAGCCCGACTCGCGGGTCAGCCCTGGTGCGATACAGCGTGAGCTGGGCGAGCGCTCCTGACGGGCTAACGCCTGCCAGCAACGGCGCCACCAGCAGGCAGGAACTGATCGCGGCCGCGCCGAGCCCGGCGGCGCCGAGGCGGAGCAGGGCTTGCGCCTGCCGCGGTCTGGTGAGGGTGATCGCGGCGGTCACCGGCACGAGAATCCAGGCGAAGTGCACGCTCATCGTTACCGTGGCCGCGGCCAGGCATGCAGCGCGGCCCACGTGATGCGGCTCTTGCGCGGCATCAAGGAGCGCTGTCACGGCAAAGGGCAGCAAGGCGTAGCCAAGCAGAAGTCCCAGCTGGCCTGCGTAGAGCCGGTCGAAGACGAACGGGTTGACGGCGTAAATGAGCCCGGCGCCGATGCGGGCGGGCATCTGGGCGGCGCGCATCAGGCGCGCCGCCCCGGTCGTGGCTAGCGGGAAGAAGACCGCGGCAGGTACTGCCGAGCCCGCCTGCCCGAGCAAGCGATCGAGGAGGCGGAAGCCGATCGCGAGCGGCACTCCCTCGGCTTGGCCACCACTAAGGCCGAAGGCTGTTGCAGGCAGGAGCGGCTGACGCGGACCGCTGACAAAGTCCAGCAAAAGTAGCCGCCCGCCGGCGAACGGGTAACAGACGAGCGCCGCCAGCACTGCGCCAAGCAGCAGCGGCGTCCAGGCCGAGAACGAGGCGCGTATTTTGCTTGAGGACAGCACCCACCGATTCAATCACGTGAGGGAAGTCAAGCTGGCTCGATTTCGAGTTCGCGATCAATGGTGGCAATACGCCGACCGGAACCCAAGACCACTAATACTGCCCGCTACTGCTTAAATATGCAATCAGTGCGCTGGCCGGCAGGTCGTGAGCTAGGTTCAGAAAGATGGGAATAGACGTGCACGGGCTCCGCCTTCTTGAGTACGCATTTCGCATCGATGGCCCGATGGGGCCTACTTTGACCATAGGACATCAAGGCTTGCACGCCGGAAAAAAAGAACTGGCCAGGCACCTGAGAATTCCTGCTACATCCTCCTGCCTTGCTTCAACTTACGTGGACGGTCTCCTCATGGAGCACTTCGGCGCTTCTGCCGTGGCCTCACTTGACGCTTCCGACTATGAAGGGTGCACGTACAAACGAGACTTGAATTTCCCGCTAGAACAGGACTTCCCAAGATTTAGAACGGTGGTAGACGCCGGTAGTCTCGAGCATGTACTGGACGTCTCATCGGCTTTCGAAAATATCAGGCGATGCTGTAGTGTAGGCGGGCAGATTTTGCATATAACCCCCGCGAACAATTTCGTCGGGCATGGATTTTATCAATTTTCTCCTGAGCTCTTCTTCGGGATCTATAGCCAAGCGCGCGGGTTCGCGGAAACTGAGGTATTCCTGGTAGATCATGCTAGGCCAGGTACCTGGTGGAAGGTGAATCCTCCGAGGGGATATTCGCGTTCAACTGCCGTTAGCCGGAACGAAACGTATGCCCTGGTACGCACGAAGAAAGTATCGGAGGTAGTAATGGCTACAAAAGTACAGCAGCCGCTGTACGAGACTTTGTGGCAAGCCGGAACTACCGAGGGACGACCAGGTGCTGTACTCGATTTCCGTGGTCAACTTCGGGTGCTAGGCGACAGCCTGCCCGTAAACCTTACGGCCAGAATTGTTCAGATGAAGAATGGGATTTATTCTGGAATGAATTCAAGAAATCCAGCTATATCTAAAATCAAGGCACCTTCACGACGCGAGTATGCCATCCATGAATAAATTTGCCGCGCTCATTCGCTCTCCTCTCGTCGAGCGGGCGTGCGGACTGCCCGCTTACCGCCAACATGATGGCCAGCCCTGACGCTCCGATCGATTTTACCGGGCGACTCATGGCCAAGGGCGCTGGCCTCTTATTACGGTCGTGTGGCTACGACTTTGAGCTGGCGCATCAGTGCTACCGCAGACCACGCGCTGCAAATACCGTCGAAAGCGAACGCAGGAAGGCTTCTCCAGAGGATGCCTGCCCCAGGCGGATACGCGTGGCGGACCACGGTGACACTGCTGACCAGAAACCCTGCCTCTGTCACGAGGTTGCCGATGAGCAGCGGGGTCCAGGCGAAAAGATGATGATTCCTGTCATCTGGATGGAACTGACGGCTCCGGCGCCAGTCGTCGAGCGGCAGCACCAGCACAAGTCGCCCGCCTGGCCTCAGTGCCCGCCTCATTTCCGACAGTTCATTGAAAGGAGCCAGGCAGTGTTCCAGAGCGTGATTTGAGATAACGACGTCCGTGCTCTCGGCCGGAACGTCCTTGAGTGTCGGGAAGATCTCTATTCCGCGTCCGCGCGCGGTTTGCGCTGGGACTTCGTTTGGTTCTACACCCATCCGGCGGCCAACTTCGAGGTAGCTGAGAATCCTGCCGCCGCCGCAACCGAAGTCCAGGCAGACATCGTCGGCTTTGACGTACGGGCGAAAACGCCGGGCAGCCTCAGCGCCCAATGCTTCCACAGCCCGAAGCTGCCATTCAGCGTACGCGTTACCTGCGCTGCGCTGATAGTACGGAGACACTGTCATTGACCGGAACCCCCAGAAGATCATTCGTATGGTGAACTCATCGATGGCGGTGCTGTCGTCCCCTTTGCCTGCCGATCACATCGAGCACCTCAACGTAGCCCGCTGCGGAGGACTCCCAGGAGAATGCTTGCGCCCGTTCCAAGGCGGCGCTGGCCATCCGGCGGCGGCACTCCGGCTCCGCGAGTGCCCTAAGCGCTTCGGCATAGGCTAGGGCGTCCGTACCAAAGACGACCTCACCAGCGCCTTCGATCAGCCATTGGACCACGCTCGAGCCGATGACCGGCAATCCTGCTGCCAGTGCCTCAAGTACCGCCATCGGGCAGGCTTCGTAACGCGAGGGGAAGAGCAAGATGTCGTGCCGACGGTAGAGGGCGTCCATCTCGCCCGGTGGGACAGGCCCGAGCCAGGTGAGCCATTTTTGTCCCGGTGCGGCCTCCAGGCCGGATGACTCGGCCTGGAGGCCGGCAACCGTAAGCGATATGTCTAGTCCCCGAGCGCGCGCGAGCCGGCAGGCCTGCATCGCGAGGTCTAGTCCCTTCTTGTATGCGCAGGTTCCGACCCAGATCACGCGAAGCGGGGAGCCGTTCGGAGCTCCAAAGTTCTGCGTCTCCTCGATCAGGTTGCCACGCCGCGGCGGAGTTCTCCTGGCAACTCCGTTGGGAATCACCTTGAGTTCGCCTTTGACCCCGTAGCGGGATTGCAACTCCAGCGCGACTGCGGGGCTTACTGTCACGGTGGCGTCGGCGCGCAGGGCCGCTCGCTCCAGCAGGCTTTCTATCCAGAGAAAGAACCGCCTCGCAGCCTTCCCGACCGGGTGCCTTGCGGGCGGGATGGCCTCGCTGGCTCGTACGCCATGCCAGACGGCGACGACCGGACGCCCGGTTAGCCTGCCGACCGTCAAGGGTGCCCATACGTATTCAGCGCCGTGGATGAGAATGACATCGCCCTTTCCGATGATCCGGGCGGCCAGGCAGCCGGCGGCAACCAAATCACCGAGCAGCGGAATCCGCGCCGCCCCCGCGCGCCTCGAATAAGCCGCGATGTGGCTGACCCGCCAGCGCTCGTCGCTTCCGCCAAGGCAACCGGCAAGTGCCCTGGCAACGCTTTCCACCCCGCCCGGGTGGTCAAGCGGATAGCGCGTGGTCATCACGACGCTTTTGTGCCCAGCCGGCCACCGCCATTCGCTCGCGGTTCGCGCGCTGCTCATCGTGCTGTCTCCGTTGGAAGCACGTATCTGCGAGGCAACACCGGGGCGCGATGCCGGCCTCGCGGCTGGCCTGCTGGTTGAAGTCCTCTCCCGAACCGGGCGTATGACAGGTAGCCTCCCGCGGTCCAGCGGCGAAGGCACAGGGCGCCGCACAGCAACGCAAGGACGTCGATGATGCCAAGTACAGAAAGCAACGGTCCGTCAACCGTGTGATCGAGCACGCCCGGACTTGGCCACGTCAGGCCTCCGCCCACAATTGCGGCGTGCTTTCCGCCAATAAGCACCCGAGTTACGCTGACACCCTGATGAGGCGTCAGCGGCACTCCAGGAAGAGAGGCCTCCTCCACCGGTTGAAGCCACCACGATGGCGTGGGAGCTGGCAGCGTGATCTGGTCACGCCAGCGTGCGCCGCTGATGGTCGCGGTGGCGGTGCCTGAGTGCAGGGACACGAGCAGCCACCGCATATGAAGGCTTCCATTCCACCCGATCAGACCCGCGCTGCGGCGCTGATCGCGCAAGCTCAGCGTCAGCTGGCCCTTGGAAGACACGATGGACGCTGGCACGTCGTAGGTAATGACCGCCCAGCCCGGTGCAACCCAGGTGGTATGGCTCGACGGGATGATCAGACGGTGAGAAGCTGGAGCTGGGCTATCATCGCGGCGCTGCGCCTGACGCCCTCGGTGATGTCGC
Source organism: Actinomycetota bacterium (assembly GCA_027313705.1). Lineage (GTDB taxonomy): Bacteria > Actinomycetota > Actinomycetes > Streptosporangiales > Streptosporangiaceae > Chersky-822. The sequence goes on from DAHVDE010000014.1 coordinate 95,434, forward strand.
TGGCCGGCGGCGTGGTGATCGATGCGGCGGCCCTGCGCAGCCAGGGCTGGCGCACCGCGCAGAACCTCCGCACGGATACGCCAGGCCGGCCTGCCGACCAGGGTGCTGACCCACAGCGAATGCACCTGCCTCTTCTCACGTGGCCAGCCCGGGATCCTCAGCGCCTGAACGGCACCTTTCCCGAATTCTGCCGTGCCTGCCTTCGTCTGTGCGAAGAACGGCTGCGTCGTCACCTTCAGCTCCAGTGACGATGCGACGCTGCTCTCACGGGCGGCGAGAATTTCCTGCGGCGAGAAGGTAATCAGCGAATGTTCTGGCGTATTGGATATAGCGCCGGGCAGAAAAGCCGTAATCGAAGTGAAATCTGCCAGCGTTGACGGCCCGCGTGCTCCAACTTCCTGCCAGAACGCCGGCTGCAACGACCAGGTCGCAAGAAACGCCGAGCCGAGCGTCCCGGCGGCGATTGACGAACGAGCCACGATGAGGCGCAGGCGGGCCTGGGCCATCGCCCGGCGCATGCGAAAGGACACCAGCAGGAGGCCAAGCGCGACTATCACGACGCCGGCCCTGGCCGACCAGTCTGCCGCCAGGAAGCTCTGCGGGAACGGCCAGCCGCTAGCTCCCGTCCTTGCCCACATGTCGTACCAGTAACTTTGAAAACTGCCGCCGTAAACGAAGAGGAGCCCGCCTGCGAGCTGGAGAGACGGTCCGAGAATGATGACTGCCGGACTCAGTTCCGAGCAGAGGCCAACAAGGCACAGTCCACCGAGGACGAGCACGGCGAACTGCGGAAGCGCTCCTGGATCGAGGAGAGTCATGCACAGAAGAAGAACGCCAGCTACCAGGATTCCCAGCCGTCTGCTATCGATAGCGCTACCGGTTCTTCTGGCCTTACGCGCTGCTAGGACCATGATCATGAGCGACGTTGCCGACGCCACGGCCAGCCAGCCAGGTCCAGGCGATAGATCGAACACCGACCACAACGACCAGCCAACGGACTCGGCAACGTGCGCGTTTCCCGGATTGCTCGCGGCGGCGGCGGAGAAAGAAAGACCCCCGAGAAGGCTGGTGCGGCCGAGAGAGGTTGCCAGCAATGGCCCGAAGCAGAAGGCCAAGGCGCCCGCGCAGCCCGCAACGAAGCGATAAAGCTCGCGGCGTTCGACGATGGACACGCAGTACCAGAAGATGACAACGAGCACGGTCAAAGCGGGAAGGTACTCGATGCCGGCGCCCAGCCCGGCGACAATCCCGGCAAGCAGGGGTCGGCGCCGCAAGCTCAAGTCCAGGGACAGCACGACAGCCAAAATCGTCAGCGACTCGATCTGGCCATGTCCCGCTGAAACCCAGAGCGGGACGGGCGAGATCAGCCAGAGAGTTGCTATCAGGGCTGGTCGCCGGCATTGCAGTTGTCTGCCGAGATCGGCGAGCACCGCTGCGACGACGAGATCGGCGAGGACTAGGGGCAGCTTCCATGCCAGTGCCTGGGCTGCTGCACCGGACATGCCCAGGTGCGCAAGGACGAAAGAAAGGCTCTGAGACCCGACCGCGAGGATGCTCAGGTCGAATCCAAATTTCCAGCGGTAGAAGAGCGGTACGCCCCATCGCAGCCATGCACCGCTCGCACTGGTCAACGAGACGAGATCGTAGGGATGACCAGAAACGGGCAGCAACGCCAGAGCCGCCAGTACGTGGAAGACCGCGGCAACCGCGGGTGCCCGGCCGAGCCCACCGCCATGGCGACGGGATGCTGGAGTCCGTCGCAGTCGATGCCTAGGGCGGCTATGCACGGCTCGTTGGCAAACTGTGCGCAACCCTGTCCCATTGAGCGTAGCCCTCGTCCGGTCGCATCAGTCCTGCTGACCGCTCGGCCCGCAGGCACATCCTGAGGGCGAGCCAGGCAGCGGCGCTCAACGGCCGCCGTCGCATGCTCGCGGAGGCGGCGCGGCCCACGACCTTCCACGGCAATGGCTCCGCCCAGTTGCCCGCGAGCTGCGACTGGGCGAATACGGTCCGCGCGTAATCGGACCTGAGCTCGTCATATGTCCCGACCGGCTGGTAATACACGACCGCTCCCGGCCGGTAGACGATTTCCCACCCCGCGGCTTTCGCGCGCGAGGCAACTATCCGGTCGCACGGCCATTGGTGGTCGGTATGGGATAGCCACGCCGCCCGGCGCACGGCCATCAGGCGCCCGATAGGCAAGAAGTCGTGGTTGAAGAGCCGGCTCTTGACCTCGTGGAGCATCACGGCGCTGAAGGCTGCGGAGCGACCCACGAGCGGGTTGACTGAGCGCCCGCTGACGGGTTCACTGCGTGCCGCGACAAGTCCGACCGCGGGTCGTGCGAAGCCGCGCAGCAGAGCGGAGAAAGCATGCTCATCCACGCGGCAATCGGCGTCGACGAAGAAAAGCAAGGACGCGGAGCTGCGGGCAACGCCAAGTGACCAGGCTGCCAGCGGGCCGAGCCTGCGGCCCTGCCGGATCGCGGTCGCGCCGTGCGCTCGTGCGACATCAGAGGTCTTGTCGGTGCTGAGGTCATCGACCACGATGACCTCAGCTTCTGCCGCTCCGGCGTATTCGAGAGCCCGGCGGACGCTGTCGAGGCACCCGCCAAGGCGGGTGCCTTCGTTGCGCGCTGGGATGATCACCGCGAGATCGGGAAGGCCGGTTCTCATCGTTCCACGACCTCCGCCTGATAGGTACCTGGTCCCGCCTGCCGCGGTACCTGGCGAGGCACTGGCGGCTTGGTGCCTCGCGCCACTGCGAGGATCGCGTTAGCGACCTCCGCCCACGGGACCACGCCGGCAGGCATGGTCATGGGTCCGCAGCCGCCAGCAACCGACGTGAGCAGCTGGACCAGACCGAAGGCCAGGGACGTCGGATTAGCGCGGGTGAGGACGCCTCCCGATGCCCGGATCGAGTCCCGAAGGCCCGGCACGTCGTAGCCGATCGGGACGGTGCCGCTGGCGGCGGCCTCGGTGACGACGAGTCCCCAGCCCTCACGAACGGACGTGGTGACCAGTACGTGAGCGCGTGCCAGGCGATCCCGCTTCTCCTCCTCGGACACTCGCCCGAGGAGGAGCACGCCCGGGCAGGACATCCGGCGAAGCCTCGCCTCCTGCGGACCACTCCCGATTACCCAAAGCTGCGCATCGGGCATCTGTCGGCGGACGTGACAGAAGGCCTCGATGGCGTGGTCAGGCCGCTTATTGGCGCTCAGTCGTCCGATGAAAACGACGGTCGGGACCGGCTCCTTCTCGCCAGCAGATCGTGCCGTCATGCCGGCACCCATCCTTCCGGCACGACCGTGACACGTCGCAGGCCGTATTCCGCTAGCGATCTACGGCTCGACTCGGACACCGTGACAACCGGCACCTCCCGGTATGTCCGCAGCCAGGCCGGCTCCAGGAGGTAACGGCCGAGAGCGGAGATCGGCCAGGGAGTCTCGTACCGCCAGATCTCCCTGGCGACCTGGTGGACGACAGCCACGGTAGGCACGTTCCCTACGAAGCGCGGACAAAGGAACGGCCTCGTGTTCACGCAATCGATCACGAGATCGAATTGGCCGTCCCCCTCGCGCCGCCAGTAGCGCCTGGCCGCCCGGTATACGCCGAGGCGCCCGCCGCGCCTGATGATCTGCACTCCGTCAGCGACCTCACGCACCGGCCTGCCGGCCACGGAGGCACAGAAGATGGTCACCTCGTGGCCGCACCTGACCCACTCACGCGCCACCGACTGCAGGTAGACCTCGGCGCCACCGGCTAGGGGATGCGCGAGATCCCGCCAGTTGTAGGCAAGTATCCGCAGTGGCCGGCCTGAAGGTCCTGAGCCCGCGAGCGAGTCCGTCTTTGCGCCTGGAGCCAGCGGCCGGGGGCGTGCGCTCGGCCGGAACCTGGACACTTGAGCGTTGGCAGAGACTGGCGCAAGCCGCGGACCGTAGAAGTGCGCAATGCTCAGCCGGCCGAAGATGGCGAGTGTGTCGAGGAGCGTTCGCCAGACCGCCCGAGGTGAGATCGTGGTCGTGAAGCGCTCGGCTATCTGAACCGGGAGCTCAATGAAATTCCGGTAGCCCATCTGGCGGGCGACGACGAGCAGTTCGAGGTCGAACGCGAAACGCTTCTCAACCATCCTCGGGAGAACGGCCGCGAGCGTCTCGCGCCTGATGAGCTTAATGCCAGTCTGGGTGTCTCTAGTCGGCAGCCGGAAGAGCAAGCTCGTCAGCCGCTGGTAGCCGGACGAGTAGAGCCGTCTGAGCGGCGGGTATATGACGTCCGAACCAGGATGCAGCTTGCTGCCGAGGACCACATCCGGCTCGCCCGCCCTGATCGCCGCAAGGAAGCGGCTCAGCTGCCTGGCCGGAATGTCGCCGTCACCGTCGATGAAACCGAGGTAGCGGCCTCGCCCCTGAGCCAGGCCCACTCGCAGCGCGGCTCCCTTGCCCTGGTTCTCCTTCAGCTCGATTATCCGGACCTCGTCGATCACGGCGATTGACGCCGGACTTCCATCGGTCGAGCCGTCAGATACGGCGATCACCTCGAAGGTGACCCGCTCGGCCCTGAGGGCGTCAACGACGGCTTGCACGTGGCGAGCCAGGCGGTGGCCAGGGTTGTAGAACGGAATGACGAGGCTGAGGTCGATCTCGGCAGGAGGGAGTTCGACGGCGCCGTCGTTCAGCGCGGCGGCACCAAAGACCGGCCGCGCGACCGCTGCCATAGCTGGCAGGGATACGGCCGCCAGCACCAATATGCTTGCCGCCAGCATGCAGCCTGCTATGGTCTCCATCCCGCGGGGCAACACGGCCACCAGCATCGATACAAGTGCCACCCCGATCCAGCTATACAAAGCGGCTACAGAGCGGCGGACGATGTGGAAGTAAGTGAACAAGCTGATGATGCCGAGGATGACGGAAATCAGGGCAATGATCCCGACTATGCTCGCCGCGTCCAGGTAGTTCGAGCCGAAGAGCACGCCGACGACTACGCCTGGCACTCCTGCTAGGACCGCGAAAGCCGCTAGCCCGATGACGGTGACCAGCCCGAGCGTCTGAGTGAGAGCTTTGCCAGTTCCAGTGCCTGCGGCATGAGCGGAGGCAAGCCGGGGAAAGGCTACTGCCACGAGCGCGGCCGGCAAGTACAGGGCGATGTGGCCCGCGACCGCCGCGGCCGTGTAGAGACCTGCGGCGACGGCCGCGAGGTAGTGACGGGCAAGAAAAGTGTCGATCCCGGTCAGCATCGTGTAGCCGGCGAGCGCGGCGATCGACAGCGCGGCATCGCGCAGCGAGATCCGCGCCTGGTTAAGTCCCCTGGCGAATACTTCCCGCCTCGCGATCAGGAGGAGGACCGAGGTCGTGAACACCTGACCGATCACCGTCGCCGCCACCGCGCCCTGCAGCCCGAAACCGCCCGCGACGAGCAGGGCACCGCAGACCAGTCGCAGCGCACCGCCGCCGAGGAACGTGGCGACCGCGACGGGCACGAATCGCAACTTGCCGAGGAGCGCACCCTGCAGGACAGCGGCGACGACCGCCAGCGGGACCCAGGCGCCAATGGCCAGATCGAAGAACGGGGACTTCAGGTTCAGGAAACCGTCGATCAGCGGTGTGGCAATCCAGACGGCGGCCATCGCCGCGACGCTCCAGAGCGCCGCCTTCGCTGTCAATCTGCGCAGCGACATCCGCTCTTTGCCCGTGCCGGAGACGACGGCCTGAGTCACGGCGAGCTGTACGGCTCCGAGCGGGACGGCAAGCACGGAAATGACGTTCAGAACGGCGCCGAGCGCTCCGTAATACGACGGGCCGAGCTGGCGGCTGATCAGGAGATGGAACAGGAAATTAAGCCCGTTGACCCCCGTCGTAGCGACGACGAAAGACCAGCCGCCGCCCCCTAGCGGGCCTGAAAATACTCGCCTTCGCAGGCTGCCCCGAGCGCCCGCTGGCTGGCCTGGCGCTCGACCGAGGACTATGCGCATATCTCACTTCCCGTGCCGAGTTGAAAGGATACGGAGAATCCATCCATCAACGCACTCACCATTAGAATTTGTGAATCTCACTGTCGGTACCGGGGCTGATGTTACTGGAAAGATCACTCGTGCGGAGGTGATCGCAGATCAACTCCGGAGTCTATCTATTGTCCTCATGGCGATCCGGACTATAAAGACATTCTCGCACTTCAGGAGCCTGAAGACGGTAGTTTGCCGGATTCTTCTGGCTTAGGAATTATCCGCGTCCCGCCTATCTGGCCATGTTCTTTGCGACGCGCCACGAGCGCTGCTAACCTGCTGTGCGGAGGTAATTCTGATGCGAATAATTCAGTCAAGAGTCGGCATTCTATTGGCCGGAGCGACGTTGCTGACAGCAGGCGCGTCGAGCCTTGCCCTCGCGGTTCCGAATCAAGCGACACCCCAGCCCGTGTGCTACAGCGCCTGCGCCGCATCTGCCTGGCTGACCCAGGCGTGGAAAATCGTCGCCGTCGGCCACGAGCAGTTCCAGCTTTACCAAGTAACGGTTAGGCCTGCTGTTGTAGGGCTCGGCCAAACACCGACGGGCACTGTGACAATAGAGTCCGGATCCACGACGTTGTGCACGATCGTGCTGTCACGCGGGCGAGGGTCCTGTTCGCCTTCATCCAATGCGTTGCCGCCGGGCTTTCACGGCATCCGCGGGTACTACAGCGGAGACGCGACGTTCGCCGCATCCGTATCGAATACCGTGACGCTCCAGGTCATTCGTTTCGGCTCGGGCGACTGATGGCGCGTTGAGCCTTTGGTGCTTGCTGGCTGCGAAGGTCTTTGATCTTAAGTTGATCGTGCCAGTCGCCCGGTCTCCTGCTTATCCAGCTCAGGCAGCCGCAGCTTTCCAAGCGGCCGGACGAGAAGCCGCTCTCGCTTGCGCTGACCGAGGCGCTGCCGCCGCTCAGCGCTGACCTGCTGACCACGGTCGCTGACGCGTTCCGCGGCAGGTACGCCATGATCGCGGCGAAGCGGAAAGCGGCCGAGCCCCGGTCGGCCCAGAGCCGCTACGAGCAGCTTGGCCGGGAACTCCTCGCTGCTGAGGAAGCGCATGCGGCCGCCGGCTACGAGCTGCGGACAGTCCAGCTTGAGCTGGAAGACCTCGCGCGGCGGCGAACGAGCTCGATGCCAGGCGGGACGCGTTGCGCCAGGACCCGACGATGCGCGACGCCGAGCGACTTGAGCAGCTGCGTGACGAGGCACGCCGGCGCGAGCAGACGGCAGGTACCAGGGAAGCTGATCGTGATCGCCTGACTGGCGAGGCGCGGAAGCACGCCGGTCGTGCCGACGAGACCGCCGGCCGGGCGAGCGCTGCGAGGAACGCTCTGGACGGGTCAGGGACCAGGCTGCAGCGGCGGCCACTGCGGCTGGCTGTGCGGCGGATCATGAAGTGGCGCTGGAAGGCTGGGAACACGACCCGCTGCGAGCCAGGCGCCAGACGCAAGCACTTGCCGAGCGTCAGGCACAGGAGGTAGGCCAGCTCAAGAAGCTGCTCACCGAGGCTGACAGGCGGCGGACGGCGCTGCGGGAGGTGCGCAGCGAGGAAGAGCGGCTTGTTGCCGAGGGACAGCAGGCCGCGGAGCTGCTCGCCGCTGCTGAGCATGAGGCAGACGAGCGAGCCGCTGAGCTGGCCGACGCCTACCTGACCTATCTCAGCGGGTTGACCGAGTTGCTGGTCGCTGATCCTGACGACGTGGTCGAAGGACTGCGAGCCTGGGCAGCGATCGGCGACGGGACTAACCCGGCGGTCGCGGCCATCAACGACGCGGCGATGTCAGCGCAAGCCCAACTCGGCCGGCTGAGCGCCGGTCTCGCTGCCCGGCAGGCCGAGCACAGCACCCGCGCGGGCGAGCTTGAAGCGGAGATCGAGCGGCTGCGCGCGGGCGGGCACGACGCTCCGCCGCGCCCGCGCACGACCGAGTCCTGCGTGAGGGATGACCGCCCTGGAGCGCCACTGTGGAAGGTGACTGATTTCGTGCCGCACGTGCCGCCTGAGCACCGCGCCGGGCTCGAGGCGGCGCTTGATGCGGCCGGAATACTCGATGCGTGGGTCACGCCTGACGGGAAGCTGGTCGCCGGCGACGTGACCGTCGTGTCCGGGCTTGCGCCCGTACCCGGTCCGTCATGCGCGAGCGTACTTACCCCCGCAGTGGATGACCGCGATCCCCAGGCGAGGCTGCTGTCCCGCGAGACTGTTCGCGGCGTTCTCGCGGCCATCGGCCTCGGCGATGGAACGGGGACCGGAACCACATGGGTGATGCCGGACGGACGCTGGGCGAACGGGGTGCTCGGCGGTGCCTGGCATAAGGACAGCGCCGAACATATCGGTGAGGGGGCGCGCGAGTCCGCCCGCCGTGCCGCGATCGAGCGGCTCTCCGGGGAACTCAGCCAGCAGCGCAACGCGATCGCCGACGTTGACGAAGCGCTAGCCGGCCTGCGCGTCAGGGAAGAGCGGCTCGCGGCGGAGCACCGCACGGTGCCGCCGGACACCGACGTCAGGGATGCCCGCACGATAGCGGCGGCGCGGAGTTGCGGGAGAAGCGGGCAGGGGCGATGGCCGGGCACGGGCATTCAGCAGGCCTGACGCTCATCAAGGGCGTCATCGTGGTCGACGTGGTCTTCCAGGGCCGCAAGCATGACCTCGCCGGGCTGGTCGAGGCGCTCGGCGAGGAAGTGGAGCAGCGAGCACGGCTGCTGTCGGCCAGGGATCGGGAGATCCTGGAGAACCACCTGCTCAACGAGGTCGCGGGGACGCTGCACGAGTTGATCACGGCTGCCGAGGGCGAGGTCAGGCAGATGAACGAGGAGCTGCAATCCCGGCTGACCTCGACCGGCATGAAGCTGCGGCTGACCTGGCAGCAGGCCAGGAACGCGCCGGACGGGCTTGACCAGGTCAGGCACAAGCTACGCCAGACCATCGATGCCTGGTCCGCTGCGGAACGGGCCGCGGTGGGGGCGTTCCTGCAACAGCGCATCGCCGCCGAGCACGCGGACAACCCGGCGGCCCGCTGGACCGAGGCGCTGACGGCCGCGCTCGACTACCACAAATGGCACGAGTTCACGATCCAGCGTTTTCAGGAGGGGCAGTGGCGTCCGGCTACCGGCCCGGCGTCAGGTGGCGAACGTGCCCTAGGTGGCGTCGGTGCCGCTGTTCGCCGCCGCATCAAGCGCACTACAAGTCGGCTGGCCGCCCGTTCGCGCCCCGGCTGATCGCGCTCGACGAGGCGTTCGCGGGGGTCGACGACGATTCCCGTGCCAAGTGCCTCGGGCTGCTCGCCACCTTCGACATGGATGTCGTCATGATGTGGCGCGGACGACGTGACGGAGTCCGTGACCGGGTCACAAGCTAAGCTGCACCGGTTGCTGGGTGGCGAGCCGCTAGCCTGGCTGATGCGGCGGGCACGCGACCGGCTAGAGGCCGGGCGCCCGCTCACCGGCACGGTTACCCTGCCGGCCGCCAGCGCGGAACAGCGGCGCGCGGCTGAACGGCTGACCGGAAGAACGGCTCGCTCCGGAGCCTCCCTGTCGTTGTCGTTGTCCGAGATCGATCGCATCCTGCGAGAAAGCGGCACCGCGCCAGGCGGCCTGGCGGAAGCGGTAGTCCGGTTGACCGGCCCGGTTCGCGATCGTCAGCGCGAGCAACCTGACCTGGCGGTCGCCTGGGCCGACGCGTTCGCCTCGCTCAACGATCGGCAGGCTCGCTGCGGAATGCTGCGGTGACGCGCACGCCCTGGACGACGGGCGCCCGGCAGGAACGCTGGTACTGTCAGTGGTCCGCGCCCTGGCCGGGCTGCCGTTCGCAGCCGACGGGACGGCGGATTCTCGTCGCACCGCGTGGGCCGGCGTCGGCGTATATCTCGACGACCTGTCCTCGCTCGTGCTCTGCCTTGGCCTGCCTGGCGATACTCGCACAGCGCTCGGGAGGATGCTGGCCTCGTGCCGGGAGGCGGGGCAGCCGGCCGTGCTCGCGCTGCGGATGCTGCGCTGCCATGACGGGCCATTGCTCGCGGATCGGGTCAGGACTTGCGAGAACCCGGTGGTGGTCGCGGCCGCCGCGGACGAATTCGGCCCGCAGTGCTGTCCGCTTGTCTGCGTCAACGGCCAGCCATCGGCCGCAGGCCGTAAGCTGCTAGAACTGCTCGCCGCAGGCGAGGCCACCTTCGACTACCACGGCGACTTCGACTGGGGCGGCATCAGGATCGCCGGCACTGTCAGGAACTGGGTCAACTGGCGGCCCTGGCGATATGACCGCCTGCTACCCGCTTTACAGCGCCGCACCGGGCTAGGCCGAGTCCTGCCAGTTCCTGGCCCGGATGATCAGGAACCCGGACGTCTCCCCGCAAGTTCTGAGATTTCGGCGGCAACCAGCTGTCCTGCCTTCGCCTATCGCGTGTCTCTCGTGATGTTGGCCGTGAGTGCGGGCGGTCCGCCCGTGAGCCGTGGCCACAGGTCAGGATTGAGGTATTCTTGGACCGAAACCGCATGCGCATAGCGTGCGGCCGCCGCTCAGGACCCTGGCGGCACGTGACAGCTCTGTCGTCGATGTGCGTGTACCAGGAGTCATCCGCAATGCAATCCAGTGTGACCGGCGCCGCCGCCCCCCAATCTGCTGAGCTGTCCGCCCTGCGGCGTGGCAGTGACTATGCGCAACTGTCCCGTCAGATCCGGCAGGCTGGCCTGATGGAACGGCGCCCGGGACGCTACGCCTGGCGCATCACGGTGACGGTGCTGCTCCTGGCCGCCTCCTGGACAGGATTCGTTCTCGTGGGAAACTCATGGTGGCAGTTGGCCATAGCCGCGCTTCTTGCCGTCATGTTCACTCAGGTCGGCTTCCTCGGGCATGACGCTGGCCACCGGCAGATCTCAAGGTCCCGGCGGGTCAGCAGCATCCTTGGAGTACTGCTCGGCAACCTCGGCGTCGGCATGAGCTATGACTGGTGGATCAATAAGCACACCCGCCATCACGCCCATCCCAACATCGAGGGCGCCGACCCCGACATCTCGGTAGGCGCCCTGGCGTTCACGTCCCGCCAGGCGTCCGACAGCAAGGGCCCGCTCAGCATTCTGTTCCGCTACCAGGCATACCTGTTCTTTCCGTTGTTGCTGGGCGAGGCGACCAGTTTGCATGTCGCCAGCATCCGCGCGCTGGCAAGCGGATCGACAAGGAACCGGTTTACCGAGGCCGCCCTGCTCGCGACGCACATCGCCGGTTACCTGACGATCGTGTTCCTGGTTCTCCCGCCGGTCAAGGCGGTCGTTTTCATGGTGGTCAATCAGGGCCTTTTCGGCCTGTACCTGGGTGCATCGTTCGCTCCCAATCACAAGGGCATGCCTATCATGACGGCTGAGGACGAATGTGATTTCCTGCGCCGCCAGGCGCTCACTTCCCGCAACATCACCGGCGACTGGCTCACCGACCTGACTCTTGGCGGCCTGAACTACCAGATCGAGCACCACCTGTTTCCTTCCATGCCTCGCTCGAACCTCCGTCGGGCACAGCCTCTTGTCAGGGACTTCTGCTTGCGGCGAGAGGTTCCTTACTGCCAGACCAGCCTCACGGCCTCCTACGCGCAAGCTCTGCGCCACCTCGATACTGTCGGCAAGACGGTACGCCGACGTGACGCGCTTGCCGCTACAGCGCGGCAGGTCGCGCCGTAGCCAAGGATCGAGGCCGCGTGCTGCAAGGTGAAGCCCAGGTTCTTCATGCAAGCCGGTTGCGCGTAGAATCAGCGGCGTCTATGGAGGTGCTGGTTGTGTGGGTTTTCCTGGAGACCGAGCGATTGGTGCTGCGCCGGTTCACTGAGGCCGATGCGGACAATCTGTTTGGTCTGGACAGCGACCCCGAGGTAATGCATTTCATCACCGGCGGCCGGCCTACCCGTCGCGAGGACATCGTGAGTGACGTGCTGCCGGCGTTCCTTAGGTATTACGAGAGCTTCCCTGGGTATGGCTTCTGGGCTGCCATCGAGAAGTCCACGGGGGAGTTCCTCGGCTGGTTTCACCTTAGGCCGCGGGACGGAAGCCTTCCCGACCAGCCGGAACTCGGGTACCGGCTGCGCAGGTCGGCGTGGGGCAAAGGCTACGGTACGGAAGGATCGCGGGCTCTGATCTGTAAGGGCTTCACCGAATTTGGTGCTCGCCGGGTCTTCGCGGAGACAATGGCGGTGCACACGGCGTCTCGGCGGGTCATGGAGAAGGCGGGCTTGACCTTTGTGCGGACCTTCGATCGGCGGAGCCCGTATAAGATAGCGGGTCGCGAGCAAAGGGACGTGGAGTATGCGCTGTCCAGGTCTGCCTGGGAGCAGCAGGAAGCGGTCGGCTAAGAGCCGCGTGTCCGCGCTAACCCAGCGGTGGCCTGGCGGCCGGACAGGACAGTATCGAGGCCCGCGCCGAATCGAAGATCCCGGTCGTCGGCCCACACGTGCTCGCCGAAGTCAGCCAGGACAGGGACTGGCCGGCCGGGAGCGAAAGAACTCGTGCAGTTGATGATTTTCTATTCCGCAACCCGATGGGCGGACATGTCCGGTCGGCGTGGCACAGCCAGCCTGCATGCGAGACCCAGGCGAGGCGACGCGCAGGGTATCGTGGACAGTGACCAAGGCTTCCTGCCACGCTAACAACCCCGTCGGCGCCGCCAGAGGCACAAGATACTGTCCCGCAACGGGACAGGGACGGGCCTGCGCTATGGCACTGGCTAGCACGCAAGTTGTCAAGATCTCCTCATCTGATCTTCCTGACCGGACCGCGACTGACCGGGCGAGGCTGACTCTGGTTCCTATTGCCCTGCGGCACGGCGGCATCAACGGTGGTTGGTGGCCGCGTTCAAGGGACGCCGCAGCCGAGTTGCCCGCGCTCATCAGCGAGCTGAGCACGCGGACTGGCAGGGTCAGGCGGATCGCGCTTCAGGTGGACGCTTTCGGCAGTATCCCCCGTCAGCTCTCTGCTGACGGACGCAAAGTGCATGTCGGCTGGTTCAGGCACATGAATCCGCTGACGGCCATCCTGACCATGGCCGACCAGGATGACCTCATCCTGCTGGTGGTACCACCAGAGGCGAGCCAGGCAGCCGCGGCCGAGATGCTCAGACTGGCAGTGGCCGGCCGCCCTGACCAGCAGCCGGCCGCCATGATCGCGGCCGGCCTCGCCGTCGGCGACGGTCAGCTCACGAACAGCGTGATGGCGATGAACTGGCAGGTCGCCGCGGCGCAGACGTAAGCGTGAAAGACCTCGTGGTAGCCGAATACGGACGGGCAGGGATCGGGCCGCCGGCGGTGGTAGGAAACCGCTCCGATCAGGTAAAGGAGACCGCCGGCCAGCATGAGCGCGCCCGGGGCAAGGCCGGCGTGGATCCAGACTCCGGGCAGCGCGAGGGCGGCTGTCCAGCCCAGTCCGACGAAGGTCGCGCCGACGAGGAGTTCGGGAGCGTGCATCCGGGCGAGGTGGATCGTGGCCGCAGTCAGGGTCAGTGCCCATAGCACGATCAGGCAGACCCAGCCGAAGGTCCCACGGGTGGTGAGGAGGAAAGCCGGCGTGGCCGTGCCGGCGATGAGGAAGAAGATCATCGCGTGGTCCAGTCGCTGCAGCCACCGGCTCCACTGGGCGGTCCAGGTGCCGCGGTGATACAGAGCGCTGACTCCGAAGAGCGCGCTTACGCTGACCGCATAAATGGCGGTGGCGGTGATCCGGGTGGCGCCGTGCGCGGCCGCCAGCAGCAGCGTGCCGAATACCAGTGAGGCCACAAACCACAGCGCATGCAGCCAGCCCCGCAGGAGCGGCTTCTGATAGTAAATTCCGCGCCGGGCATCGTAAAGCGCATTCGTGGCCCGTGACCTGGACGCCTGCACTTGACCTGGGGAACTGGTGCTCATCTGGCCTGCTATCTGGGGGTTAACGGGGTAGCGGGGGAGCGGGCCGCAGGCCAGGGAGGAAGCCAAAGCTCCGGACGCTAGCTGCGCATCCGCCAGTACCTGGGTTGCGACGGCCGAGGGTCCAGAGCCATGGCTACTGTACGCGCATCTTCGACGCCTTACGCACAGGCTCAGCCGTCCGGCCGGCCAGGGGTGGTGATGGGTGGCGCTATTTTCGGCGCACTCCGCGGGGAGCAGGCCTGCGCTGGGTCAGCGGCTGCCGGGGGACTTTCTCACGGTCATGGACAACCCTTGCTGCTGATGCAGAAAGGTGGCTCGAATGGCCGTCGCGGAATTTAGCGTGCGCGAGTGCAACGGCCACGTCGTCGTGAGCCTGCGCGAAGAGCCTGACGTAACAGGCGCCGCCAAGGTAGCGACAGCGCTTGTGCAGGTCGCGGTCCTTGAGTTCATCGACTCAAGCGCCTGGCAGCGATGGTGCACGCGCGCAAGCATGCCCGGCAGGCGGGCGGCGACCTGCTGCTGGCAGCACCGCCGGAATTTGGGGATCATACCGAATACGTGGCGCAAACCCTATGCATGGACGCCGTAGCAGGGTAACCTGGAAAATAAGCTCCGGACCTTGGGTAATTGTCGCCGTGATAATCTGCGTCGACAGTGCAAAGGTCCGGACTTTGTTTCCTTCGTACGCGGACCGGTTCCCGGCAGGACACCACGGGTTAAAAGACGGTGGAGAATATCCGGGAGAACTTTTTCTCCCGTTGAGAACCCGCCGGCCTGGCCAGCGCAGCTGCTTCCTACCTTTTCATTATGTCAGTAAACGTACAGAAAGGCAGACGTGAACATTTCCGGGAATATTAACGACAAAGCCGAGACGGCTCGGGGCGGTGCCAGGAAAATCGACGGCTGTATCAGCGGCAGCCAGTGCCTGTAAGTCAAAGATCGCCGCGAGCAGTTCATGGGCAACCTCAAGCAAGCCGTGCCGGCGTGGCGCGGAGGATGAAAATGATCCCAGCGTGGCAGCTCATAGTCGGTGCTGACGCTGGCTGAGCCGCCGAACGGTACGGTATCTCGCCTGCGGTTGCCCGGCCAGTGGCCGGCTTTGCGGCTGCGACAACGGCGTGCCTCGTGGCCTTGCTTCTTGCATGATCGGCTGGAATGTGAACCGGAGGGCTGAATGTCACATGACAGGCTTCAGCGGATCCTGTCCGCGCTCTCGGCCGACGGAGAGGGGTGGTCCGCCTCACGGCTATGTGAGGTCTGCCCGGAGATTGTCGGCGCGAACGGTGCCGGGGTCATGCTGATGTCCGGCGACATACCGCGAGGGTCCTTGTGCACCACGGATGGCGTGAGCCACTTGATCGAGGAGTTGCAGTACGCCTTGGGCGAAGGCCCGTGCATCGATGCTTATCATCAGGACACGGTCGTGGCCGAACCTGACCTGGCGGCTCCGGCTACCCGCCGGTGGTTCGCCTTCTCGCCGCCCGCGATCGAAGCTGGAGTGCGGGCAGTGTTCGGGCTCCCCTTGCGAGTCGGTACTGTGCGCCTGGGAGCGCTAAATCTCTACCGTGACTCTGCGGGTCCGCTCAGCCGCGATCAGCACGCCGACGCGCTGGTGATGGCCGATGTAGCCGCCCGCTGGGTACTTGAAGTGCAAGCGGGAGCCCCTCCCGACGTGATAGCGCGCGAACTGGAGATCGGCGCTGACTTTCACTACACCGTGCACAACGCAGCTGGCATGGTGTCTGTCCAGCAAAGCGTCAGCGTCGCGGAAGCGCTCATCCGGCTGCGCGCATTCGCTTTCAGCAGCGGCCGCCCGCTCGCTGAGGTCGCCCGTGATGTTGTTGCCGGCACGCTCCGGCTAGGCTGAACCCGCCTGCGCCCAGTGCTCGGCAGGGGCTCTGCCCGCATGTTGCACATAACGTCGTCTTTGGCTACCTCGAGTCGACAGCACGCGTGCCAGGCGGAATGGCATGAGGCATCCGCCCATGAGCTGCGTGACTTGCGCCGATTTGCCAGATGCCGTTAACTAGGAGGGCGGCTTGGCCGGTCCGGACCTCGCGCTTGCTCGCTCGCCGCTTCTGCCATCCGAGTGAGTGCGGGGATTTCATGAGCCAGCGGTTGAGGTCCGGGTCTGATCTTGCGGGTGCCGGTTGAGTGGCCTTCCTGCCGCTACCGTGCCTACTGTCGCCGAACCGTGAAAAGAGCGGCGCTGGCGCGCGACGGCGCGCGGTCACTCCACGTCGCCATGGTCGCACCGCCATATTTCTGCGTTCCTCCCGCCGCATACGGCGGGATCGAGGCTGTGGTCGCTGACCTGGTCGATACCCTCGTCGGTCGCGGGCACGAGGTGACACTCATCGGTGCAGGCCGCCACGCCACGAGGGCGCAGCGGTTCATTGCCACCTACGACACCGAGTCAGCTGACCGGCTGGGGGAGCTCATGCCTGAACTGGTTCACGCGGCGAAGGTGGCCGGCATCCTGGACAAGCTGGATGCCGACGTTATTCACGACCACACGGTGGCCGGCCCGCTGACCGCCTTGCGGCGGCTGACGCCAGCCATCACTACAGTCCACGGACCGGTCACCGGGGAACGCGGCGAGTTCTACCGGGCGCTCGGCGGCGTAGTCCGCCTGACCGCGATATCTGATGCGCAGCGGTCCACGGCGCCCGACCTCCCGTGGATCGCCACCGTTCACAACGCGATTCGCGCTGAGACGTTCCCGTTCCACGCCGAGAAGGACAATTACACCCTCTTTCTCGGCCGGTTTCATCCGGAGAAGGCGCCGCACCTGGCGATTGACGCCACCCGCGCCGCCGGGCTCCAAATCGTCCTGGCAGGAAAATGCTCAGAGCCGATTGAGCGCGCCTATTTCAGTCAGGAGATCGAGCCAAGGATCGGTCCGGACGTGACCATTTTCGGCGTAGCCGGACCCGTGGCCAAACGCGCGTTGCTGGCCAAGGCCGCCTGTTTGCTGTTCCCGATTACCTGGGACGAGCCTTTCGGCCTGGTCATGATCGAGGCCATGGCGTGCGGCACGCCGGTAGTAGCGCTGCGGCGTGGCGCGGTGCCAGAACTGGTCGCGGACGGCCAGACCGGGATCATCGCCGACGACCCGGTCGACCTGCCCGACGCCATCGCGCAGGCGAGAGACCTCGACCCGGCACTGTGCCGCAAGCATGTGGAGACCCACTTCACCGTCGAGGTGATGGGGGCAGGCTATGAAGCCGTGTACCGGCAGATCCTCGCCGCCAGTTGACCGACCACAGACCGGGCAGGTCAGAAACGGCGCACTGCGATGGTCCGGGCGGGAATTGCCCTGGGCTAGTCTGGCGTCATGGTCGCCACTGTGGATGAGCGCCTTGCCCAGACGTTCGTCGAGCTGGCCGACACTCTGGTCGGCGGCTTTGACCTGATGGAGTTCCTGCACATGCTGGCCGAGCGGTGCGTGGAGCTTCTTGAGGTAGAGGCAGCGGGGCTGCTGCTGGCCAACGGGCGGGGTGCGCTGCAGCTAGTCGCGGCCTCCACGGAGCAGGCAAGGCTCGTCGAGCTGTTCCAGATCCAGCATGACGAAGGTCCGTGCCTGGACAGTTACCACACTGGTCTGCCCGTCATCGTGAGGGACATCACCGCCGCAGATGCCTCGGCCCGGTGGCCGAGGTTCGTCGTTTCCGCCGTGGAGATGGGCTTTGCAAGTGTCCATGCCATCCCGATGCGATTGCGCGACCAGGTCATTGGCACCCTTAACCTATTCGGCTCCACGCCTGACTGCCTAGAGCCCGCGGTGGCGCGGGCAGCCAAGGCGCTAGTCGACGTGGCCACGATCGGGATCTTGCAAGAGCGCGCCACTCGCGAACATGAACTTGTCGCCGGGCAGCTTCAGGGCGCGCTCAACAGCCGGGTGAGCATCGAGCAGGCCAAGGGGATAATCGCCGAGCGCCTTCACGTAACACCGGATCAGGCATTTCTCGCGCTGCGGCAGTATGCACGCAACAACAACCGCCCTCTGACCCAGCTGGCCGGTGACATCATCAGCGGCAACGTCAGCATCCCTGCCGCTGGCCAGGCCAAGCCCAGGCCGACTTGCTGACCGGTTCTGGGTGCCTGCCCATTCGACCGGTTGCGCGTGTGCAGATGAGGCGCTTGCTGGCCGCAAAAGTCCTTGCCTTTAGTTGATCGTCCGGCGGTAGGCGGCCATGGCGAGGGCGTAGGCCACGATAAGGATGCCCAGGCACCAGGCGAGAGCGGTCCAGATGCTCGCGGCGACTGGCTGGCGGGCAAGCAGGTCGCGGATGGTGTTGACGATGGAGGTCACGGGCTGGTTGTCAGCGAAGGCGCGGAGCGGGCCTGGCATGGTGGCGGTGGGCACGAAGGCCGAGCTGATGAAGGGCAGGAAGATGAGGGGGTAAGCGAAGGCGCCTGCGCCGTCCACGGTCTTGGCGGACAGGCCAGGTATGACGGCGAGCCAGGTCAGCGCCAGGGTGAAGATGACGAGGATGCCGGTGACCGCGAGCCACGCCAGCACGCCTGCGCCTGAGCGGAAACCCATCGCGAGGGCGATGAGCACCACGACGGCGAGCGAGACCAGGTTGGCGACCAGCGAGGTCAGCACGTGGGCCCACAGGACGGATGAGCGTGCGATCGGCATGGACTGAAACCGCGCGAAGATTCCGCCTTGCAAGTCCATGAAGAGCCTGATGGCGGTGTAGGAGATGCCAGAGGCGATCGTGATGAGCAGGATGCCGGGCAGCAGGTAGGTGACATACGGGCCTGACCCGTGCTTGATCGCGCCGCCGAGCACGTAGACGAACAGCAGCATGAAGGCGATCGGCATGATCGCGGTGGTGATGATGGTGTCGGGGCTGCGCGTGATGTGGCGCAGGGTGCGGCCGAGCAGCACGGCGGTGTCACCGGGAAAGTGCCTGTTCATGGGTGGTCCTTAGGCTGTGATCGCGAGGAAGATGTCTTCCAGGCTCGGCTGTTTCTCGACGTACTCGATCTGGGCCGGCGGGAAGAGCTGCTTCAGTTCGGCAAGCGTGCCGTTGACGATGATCTGTCCGCCGTGGAGAATCGCGATCCGGTCGGCGAGCTGCTCGGCCTCCTCCAGATGCTGGGTGGTGAGCATCACCGTCGTGCCCTTGCCTGCGAGTTCCCTGATGCTGTTCCACACTTCGAGGCGCGACTGCGGGTCGAGCCCGCTAGTCGGCTC
>DAHVDE010000017.1 GCA_027313705.1 Actinomycetota bacterium
GCCTCCCAGCTCGACTCGGGCACGTGCACCTCGCTCAGGCGCGCGCGCAGCACGGCAGCCATGTCACCCGCGCTGTGGTGCTCATCCCCGAGCACGACAGCCAGCCGGCGCAAGCCGTCCTGGCCCAGCCTGGTGACCGAGCCTGACGGCACCCTGAGCAATTCTGCGACTTCCGTGGCGGGCAGGTTCGCGCCGTAACGCAAGACCACGCACTTGCGCTGCCGGGCCGGCAACGTAAGCATGGCCGTCGTGATGCTCAGGCAGGGCGGTTGCACTGGCTCCCGGCTGGCCCGGCGGGCGTGAGCCTGCGCGACTACGACCCTGATTAACCATGAGTACGCGGCAGCTGCGTCGCGCTGCAGGTAATGCCTGCGCAGCAGTGCGCCGAACGCGTCTTGCACCGTCTTGGCCGCCATGGTCTCTTCCTGGCCGAGTGCGGCGGCAAGCCGGGCCAGTTCGGCGTGATAGCGGCTCCAGAGCAAAGCGACGGCGTCGTCAGGTGGCGGCATGCCGTCGTCTCGGCTGGCCCAGTAAGCGGAATCAGCGGTCACGTGAATTAGCTGACCCCGGCACCGGGCTCGGCGTCAAGCCGCCGCGTGCCTGCGCCGCCTGTCCGGTCTGCGTGCTGCGCAGTACCGGTGAACTGCTGAGCAGGAAGACGCCAGCGGCAAGGGCAATGGCAGGAAGCACGGTCAGCCTGAGCAGCAAGCCGTGGTTGGTCGTCTCGCCGAAGACCGCGATTCCCCAGATGGTGGAGACGAGCGGGTCAACCAGGGTGATCCCTGGCTGGGAGGCAGTGAGCGGCCCTGCCTGGTAGGCGTTCTCCAGCAGGAAAGCCGAGGTTATGCCTGCCCCGATCGTGGCGTAGAACTGCCACGCGGGCAGGACGCCGGCGATACCTTCTGCCGCGAACTTGTCGGCGAATCCTTTGGTGTACGCGGCGGTCAGCCCGTAGCCGAGGCCGGTCGCGACACCGAGCAGGCTGGCCCTGACCGCAGGCACCTTCGCCGCCTTGGCCGCGAAGAAGAGCGCGACCAAGGCACCGATGTTGGCGGCCGACATCGTGATCCAGGTGACCGGAGCGATCGCCGCGGCAGTGCCAGGCCTCGGATCGAGCAATGCGAGCAGCGCGATCACGCCGGCGGTCAGCATGGCGATCGCTGTCCAGGTGCGGGCGTCCAGCCGTGTCCTGAACAGCAGGGCTCCGCCGATGATCGTCATCGGAAGCTCGAGCACCACTATGAGCTGAACCGAGGCCAGTTGCCCGGCGCCGAGTGCCGCCGCGGCCAGCCCAAACGAGATGACCATCATGGCGACGGCGGCCAGCCACACTCGCCTGCGCATGAGGTCGAAGATCAGCTTGAGCCTGAACTCGGCCTGGTCGGGTTCTTCGCGTACCGCCTTGCGGTTAAGCACGTTGCTCGTGGCATTGACCAGCCCGGCCAGGAAGGCCAGGACATAGCTGATCACGCGCGCCCCCGCTCGGTCGTCCTGGCCGTCCTGTCCACTAGGACCTGCCCACTCCTGCCCGGATCACCCTGGCTGCACGGCGCAGTATCTTCGCAGGTCGGGAGGCACCAGTCAGGCCTGGCGGGCCCGCGCGGCTTCGTCCTTCACCCAGAGCCCGGTCAGGCCGCGCAGGTGCGCTATGAATTGGTCGTGCTCGCGCCCCGGATATACCGATCTGACCGTCTGGACGAGCAGGTTGTCGAAGTCGGGTCCGGCGACCCAGTCGAGCACGATCTGGTCAAGCCGCCGGCCGAGGTCGCCTGCCGCCCAGAAGTCGGCGTACTTGCGGCTCTCGAAGTACCCGTCGGCGAGTGCCAGGTATGCCCGCAGCCTGTCTTCGTAGGACATGTCCTGATCATCGGCGATTTCGAAGTACCGTTCCGTGTCGGTGTCCAGCCTGGGTTTCCTGCCGGTCGCGAGCACGAACACGCACCACTTCACCAGCGCCTTCATCGCCCAGGGGAAGTAGTAGTGCAGGCTGGTCAGCGCGACATCAGGGCAGGCGTTCGCGTAGTCGATCGGGTACACGTCGACGTCTTTGATCAGCGTCTCGCATGAGTTGAACTCCCACCTGAAGAAGGCGTTGACCAGCTTGCCGATCGTCACGACTTCTGCTCCGGCCTGCTCGGAGAGGAACTCGTGGTCAACGGCATACCGCAGGTGCATTGGCTCTTCCGGGCGGAATCGCATGACCATCGTCTCGGCGCCGATGGACAGCGACCTGGCGAACACGTCGTAGCTTTCTACCGATTTCTGCAAGTGCATCAGCATTTCGCCGCTGGCGTCGTACGCGGCGTGCAGTTCGGCGGGGTTGCTGATCCGCGACACTCCGCGCCAGGCGCCGCCGTCATAGGGCTTCATGAACAGCGGATAGCCGATTTGCCCGGCAATCGCGTCAAGATCGAACGGACGGTTGTAGCGTGCGGCCGTATATGCGTACCTGGCGTTGTCGAGCGGGTTCTTGTAGGGCACAAGTACCGTGTCTGGCACCTTGAGGCCGAGCCTGATCATCGCGCAGTACGCGGCATGCTTCTCCATGGACTGGAACGTGAACGGGCTGTTGAGCAGGTACACGTTGTCCATCAGCGCGACCTTCTTCAGCCACTCCCTCGGGTGGTAGTACCAGTAGGCGAGGCGGTCGATCACCAGGTCGTAGCGCGGCCGGGCCCGCAGGTTGAAGGGCTCGATCGTGATCCGCTCGACGTCAAGCCGGTGCCTGGTGCCCGCTGGCCATGCAACCGGGCCGAGACGGCGCAGGAGTTCTGTGAACGCGGCCGGCCAGTCTTCTTCTGTGCCGAGCAGCAGCCCGATCAAGTTACTCTTCGTGGTCAACGGCCACCCCTTTCAGGCGAGATCCGACGCGCGCGGGTCAGCAGAACCTCGGCAGGTGGCGGGCTAGCTGAGCTCGCCATGATGGCCAGTCGTGCGGCACGTCATAACCCCACAGGTCGAGTTCGTGCCTGAGATGCTTGCTGGCAAGCAAGGCGGCGAAGTGCCTGGTACTCGGCAGGGCGCCGGTGGTGTCTTCCCATGCGCCCTGGCCGCACACGAGCAGCAGGCTGATCCGTTCCCGCAGCCAGGCCAGGTGATCGCCGTCTAGGTGGCCGACATAATCCATCGGATTATTGAAATAAGCGGCCTCGCCCCGCTCGCCCCATCCGTTCCAGGTCGCCGGGTCGTAGTTGCCGGAAAAACAGAGCGCGAGCGGGAACAGGTCGGCCCGCTTCAGCGCGAAGTTCGCTGCGTGGAACGCGCCGAGGCTGCAGCCGAGCGTCGCGATCTCGACCGGCGCCCCACCGCAGTCTGCTTGCAGCCAGGGCACGACGGTATCGATGATCCAGGACTCATAGGCACCGTGTCGCCTGGCTCGTTCCTCCAGCGGGATGCCCAGGTCTGACCACGAAGCCGCGTCGAAGCTGTCCACGCAGTACAGCTTCACCCGCCCCGAATCGATCAGGTCTGCGACGGCACCGACCATGCCGTTGCTGGCGAAGTCAGCGGCTTTGCCTTGTTCGCTGGGAAACACGAGCACAGGCCGGCCCCAGTGCCCGTACCTGATCACAGTTCCCGCCGCCCCGATGGCATCCGACCACAGGTCAAAGGTCAGCAGGTTCATGCGCGCACCATGCCAAGGGCGCCCGCGCTCACCTGCACCAGCAACTCGGACAGGCCGGGATGGAACGAATCTCGCCAGGCCGTGTAATTGTGCATATCGGGTACCTCCCGCAGGCTTGCCTGGTAGCCGAGCGAGGTCAGCGAGCCGGCCATCGTCCGGTTGTTCTCCAGGTTCTCCTCGATCACTCCGCAAGTAAGCACGGCAGGTACCGGCCGGCCAGGGAGCCGGCCTGCCCGCACGGCGGCGACGAAATTCACGATCCGGCGGTAATAGGGAAACCGCCGTTCCTGCCGGTCAAGCTCGGGCGAAAAGAAGCTGCCCGACTGGAGGAAGAGCGCGTCGAACGCGCCCGGATGCTTGCAGTGCGCGTGCAGCATGGCAAGCGCGCCGAGGCTGGCGCCCATGCCGACCCGCGCCGTAGTCGCGAACCGGCCGGCCAGCGCCGGGATCACCGCCTGTGCAAGCGCCCGCGCATACCCGGAGTTGGCCGAGTACCAGCGGTTACGCGGTCCGGGGCGCAGGAGCGCGGCCCGCGTTCTCGGTAGCCAGCCAGCGCTCACCCCGGAACTCAGGTACCTGGTCAAGGCGGACAACTCGTCGTACTCTGGCCCGTCGTGGGCCAGCAGCAGGGGGAGTGGCTCGTCATCGGCCGCCCCGGCCGGCGCCCAGACCCCTGCGGAGATCTGCGCGTCCACCGCGCTCGCGGCAATGTCCATGATGGTGCGGGTTCCTGGCTGGCCCGGCCTGGCCAGCCAGTCAGGCGCCACGTATCCGGGGAACTCGAGCACGCTCTTGCGCCCGAACGCGCCGTCTACCGTGCTCGGATTGCCAGGGTGAAGACCGGTGAAGTGACCGCCGTCCGGATAGCTGAAGTCGAGCAGGTACTCCATCCTGTTCACCGGCGGCTTCGGCACCCGGAGCAGCCACTGGCCGTCTGACTTGCGGAAGCTCAGCTGATCGCCGGGGATCGCGACGTCTTGCACAAGCCGTACCCCGGCTAGCTCCCCGTCGGGATCAGGTACTGAGAAGGTGACGGTGTCGCAGGTCGCATATCCCCTCGCATCGGCCGTGCTCACTCCGACATAGTGCACGTCGGGCGCGGTGTTGACAATGCCGCGCGCCCGCTAGCGCCAGATGCGATCGCGTGCGACCGTGTAGGGAGTGCTGGGCGGGCGGGTACAGGCCGGATGGGGGTTGCCATGGGCCGTGACATAGATGCGAGGACGTTCGGCGGCGAGGACCGGCGCAGGTACCGGGAGAAGGTCAGGCTGTCGGTGGACGTCTTCGCCCAGATGCTGCGCGAGCGAGCGTTCGAGGGCGGGCCGTCGCTCGTCGGCCAGGAGATCGAGCTTAACCTCGTGGACGGGGACAGCCTTCCTTCCATGCGCAACGCGGACGTGCTCGACGCCATAGCCGATCCGGCCTGGGCGACCGAGGTAGGCCAGTTCAACCTCGAGATCAACGTACCGCCGCGCGAGCTGAAGGGTGACGCGCTGGCCGGACTCGAGCAGGAAATCAGGGACAGCCTCAACGCCGCTGACGGCAAGGCCAGGTCGGTCGGCAGCCGCCTGGTCATGATCGGCATCCTGCCGACCCTGCGGAAGGAGGATGTGCACGAGGACGCCATGTCGGCGAATGCCCGCTACCGCGTGCTCAACGAGCAGATCTTCTACGCCAGGGGCGAGGACATGCGGATCTCGATCGACGGACCCGAGCCGTTGCTGACCCATTCGGACAGCATTACCCCGGAAGCGGCCTGCACCAGTGTGCAACTGCACACCCAGGTAAGTCCAGAAGCCTTCGCCAGGTACTGGAACGCCGCCCAGGCGATCGCGGGCGTCCAGGTCGCGCTCGGGGCCAATTCGCCTTTCCTGTTCGGGAGCAGGCTGTGGCACGAAACCAGGATCACGCTGTTCGAGCAGGCGACGGACACCCGGCCAGAGGAACTGAAGCTGCAAGGCGTCAGGCCAAGGGTCTGGTTCGGCGAGCGGTGGATCACCTCGGTCTTTGATCTGTTCGAGGAGAACATCCAGTACTTTCCCGCTCTGCTCCCCGTCTGTGAAGACGAGGATCCGCAAGTAGCCTTCGACAACGGCGGCTGCCCGCAGCTTGCCGAGATGAGCTTGCATAACGGCACGATCTACCGGTGGAACCGGCCCGTCTATGCGGCCGTCAACGGCAAGCCGCACGTCAGGGTGGAGAACCGGGTGCTGCCGGCCGGTCCCTCGGTCGCCGACACCATCGCCAATGCCGCCTTTTACTACGGCCTCGTCCGGGTGCTCGCCGAAGCCGAGCGGCCGATCTGGAGTCAGCTCTCTTTCGCCACGGCGGCGGAGAACCTGCATACCGCGGCCAGGTACGGGATCGAGGCACAGCTTTACTGGCCAGGCCTTGGCGAGGCTCCGGCCGCTGAGCTTGTGCTTCGCCGCCTGCTGCCGCTTGCCTATGAGGGCCTTTACCGGTGGGGTGTTGCCCAGGCCGATGCCGATCGGCTGCTCGGCATCATCGAGCAGCGTTGCCTGACCGGGCAGAATGGTGCCATCTGGCAGCTAGCCACGGTCAGGGAAATCACCGGGCACGGCGGGAAGGACCGGCACGAGGCGCTCCGCCTGATGACCCAGCGCTACATCGACAACATGCACACCAACGAGCCTGTGCACACCTGGAAGTGCTGACGTAGCCCGCATGGCGGGGTGGCCTGCGCCCGGCCGGGCGCAGGCGCCCGGTTAGACGCGATATATTGCGTCTCATGACGCTCGCGATTGAAGCGGAAGGGCTGGTCAAGCG
>DAHVDE010000041.1 GCA_027313705.1 Actinomycetota bacterium
GCCTCATAGCGCTCGCACCTTGTGGTTCGCCAGGTGCGCCAGCACTGCGTGGTTGGCGGCCCAGCCGTCAGGGAACTTGGCCGGCACGTTCAGGTGCACGGGCTCGGTATACGGATGGGCGTCGAGCAGTTCTGGTATGCCGGCCCGCGCCACCACGATGCAGGCGTGCCGGTGCCGCGAGGTCAGCACGCAGAGCCGGCCTGCCTCCAGGTGAAAGGCGGTGGCGTCGCGCCGCCCTGACAGCGGATGCAGCACGATCACCAGGTCGTAC
The DNA here is from genome assembly GCA_027313705.1 of Actinomycetota bacterium. GTDB lineage: Bacteria > Actinomycetota > Actinomycetes > Streptosporangiales > Streptosporangiaceae > Chersky-822. The sequence continues at coordinate 272 of DAHVDE010000041.1, forward strand.
TCCCGCCCCTGGAGCCGATTGGCGGTATCGACGACGATTCCTTGAGTTCCGAGCGCGGCGAGCCGCTCCCGCACCGCCTGCGCCTGGTCCCGATGTGCCGTCCCGATCGCGATCCGCCCCGGGCCGACCGGGGAGTCACCGCCGGCCGGCTGCTCGGAGTGACACACAAGGCCCCGCTCGATCGCCCGGCCCGCCAGCCCCGCGCAAGCGGCGACGGCCTCGGCGTCGGTCCTGATAGTGTGCCTGCCGGGCAGTTCGTAGAGTGCCCAGCCGGCTTCGCTGGCGAGATCTAGTGCCTGGTCGAAGGGCCAGGAGCGAAGAGCGCGGGTCGCGTAAGACAACCGCCGGTCCGCCGCCGAAGACCCTGGCACGAACCCGGAGAACGGGTAGAACGCCTCGGCCACCACCTGCGTCGCCGACTCTGGCAGCCGCCAGGACACCGGCAGCCGCAGTACCGGCAGGTCCGGGTTGTTCCGCAGCAGCACCGCCACCGCGCTCAGCATCGGGTCCCATGACAGTCCGGTCCACCGGTCGGTTTCGACGACAGAGAACGGGTCGAGCTGGCCAGGATCGCCGACGAACAGCGCCCGCCCGAACCTGGGTGCCACCTTGAGCAGGAGGTCAGAACGCATCTGGTAGGCCTCGTCGACGACCGCCCAAGGCCAGGCCCCCTCGGTGACCGTGCCCCATTTGGCCGCCGTCCCCGCGACCACATGGCACCTGTCGACATCACTAACCGCCGAAGCCACCACGACCGGCGGCATGTGCCTGGCGACTTGCGGCGCGGGCTGGTAGTCCCGCGCGGACAGCCGGCCGATGACCAGGCTGGGCGCGGCAGCCGCGAGCCGGTCGACCAGGTCGTCGACCTGGTTGTTGGTTTGCGCCACGACCATGACCCGCTCGCCAGCGTTCGCCAGCTCGGCCGCCGCCCGCACCACGAGCGTCGACTTCCCGGCGCCAGGCGGTGAGTCGACCACGACCCCGCGCGGTCCTGAACGCGGCAGCCCGGCCAGCGTCTCGAGCACTTCCGCCTCGGCGGTGGCGGCCAGGTCGGCCGCGACCGCAAGACCAGGCGCGCTCATGACCAGGCCTCGACGGCGTCGTCAGGAACAGGCACATAGACAGGCGGCGGCCCGCCATGGGTCCACGGAGTGCTCTCCCGTTCCGGGAACGCCCCGCTCACCTGGTAGGAGTCGGTCAGCGTCGTATAGCAAAGCCGCTCACCCACCGCAGGCACGCTGCCCGGCGCGGCCACGAGCGACCGCCCCATTCCCCCTGACAGCTCGAGCTCGACCGCCGATCTGGCGCCGGCCAGCGGGGACACCGACATGACGACCGCTGACTGCCTGGGCCGGGCCGGTGACACCAGCTTGTCGCCTGGCCCTACCCGCACCACGTCAAGCGTCTCGACGGTTACCAGCGGCCTGAGCATCCGCCGCTTGCCGGATCCGCCGAGGCGGGCAGGGTCGGCCGCGACCACGGATCCGCCGAACGCCTCGCCGGTCAGCCGGTATCCGGCAAGCACCAGCGGGTCATCGAAGGCCCGCTGCGCCGCGTACGAGGCCTGCGCCTGCTCAAGCGAGCTCAGCCGCCGCGCGGCCGCGACCGCGGAGTCACGGCGCGGCTGCGGCGTGCCGCCGTCCCTCAGGTACTCGCCGTACTTGAGGAACGCGGCCAGGTCAGACTCGGCACGAAGGCTTACCGTCCGTCCGGGAGTCAGCCCGCGAAGCAACTCGACCGACCGCCAGACCAGTCGCCAGCTCGGGGCGAGCACTGCGCCGATGCTATCTTGCAGCGAAAGAACTGCACGTTGTCGCTGCGCAGAGCCGATCTCCGTACGGCCGCAGGCGGCTATCAAGGGCGCGAGCACTTCGTTGTCGAAAGTCGGGTCGGTGGCGGGGCCAGCGGGCGGGCCGGTCACCGGATTCTCCGCAGCAGCCGCCGCGGCGCGGCCGGTCAGCCCGGCGGGCGGGTCGATCCAGCCAAGCACGGCGGCCAGGTTGCGGTCCTCGACGGCGCTCTGGCCGGTGGCCCAGTGCAGCGCGAGCGCCTGCGTGGCGGCGACGAGCAGCGAAGAGCCCGGCAGCTCGGCACGCTCGGCGAGGAACGTCAGCCACCGGCCGAGCACAGGCACGGCGGGGTCGACCGGGTAGGGGCCGTCCGGCCGCCGCAGCCGGGTCGACCGGCCGAGCAAACGCAGGAATCCGATGGTGGCTTCGTTGGGCACAATGACCTGAGGGAATTTCTGCCAGAAAGCACCGGGCGGCTCACCGTGGCCCGCCCCGCCTTCATCGGCTCCTGACAGCTCGGCGCGCAAGGCCGACTCACATTCGCCGAGGTAGCCGGTGACGATCTCGGCGAGCTCGGCTGCGAACGCGAACCTCTCGTCACGGTTGCGTGGCTGGGTGACGACGAGCAGGCGGGCCGACTCCGGCGTGTCGCCCGCCATCGCCGCTAGCGGGGCGTTGGCCTCGCCCGCGAAGGTCAGCGCGATCAGCACGAGCGGCCGCTCGGCCAGGTGCACGTGCCGCACCGTGCTCGCCTGCGTGGCGAATCCGCTGTCCGCCGCCCGCGCCTTGGCCAGCGCGTACAGGGTGCTCATGCGGCCTCGCCCGTGCACTCGCGGCGCAACCTGGCCGCCGCCCGCAGCAGTCCGGCCGCCTCGGCCTGGTCGTCGGCCGGAGCCAGCGTGCCGTCGGCCAGCCCGAGCACGGCGGCGATCGAATCGATCGCGCCGAGCTCATCGCGAACCTCGCGGCCGAGCGTTTCCGTGCGGCCCTGTGCCTCGTGGCGGCACAGGAAGCACATCTCGCAGCTCGCCAGGCACTCGGGCGCGTACCTGGCATCCACGGTGAAGATGGCATCCCTCAGCTCGGCGGGTGACCGGCTGGGCACCCCGTCGTCGTCCATTCCGAGGTCGAAGGTCAGGTCGGCGGGCAGCACATCGAGCAGTGACTCGATGCTTGCCAGCCGGGCAAGCTGCCGCCGCAGCACGGTGAGCTGCTTGCGGACATCGAGCAGGGCGGCGGTCGGGGCGTTGCTGAAGTTCTCCGGGCAGACCAGCACCACCTCGTCGGCGACGGCGTCCTCGGCCATGCCGTGACCGGCGAGCAGTTCGCGGAGCGCGTGCACGTAGACGGCGGACTGGATCACGGCGGCGGCAACCTTGTCGCCGTCGGCCTGGCCGTCGATAACGGCGAAGGACTTGATCTCCACGACATGGAACCGGCCGCCAAGCTGGAATGCGATCAGGTCGGGCTCGAGGAACACCGGCCTGCCAGCGACTTGGAGGCGAAGCAGCGGGTGGTCGAACAACGTCCCGGCGTCCGAGCCGGAGTTCACCGCCCTGGCCAGCAACGACCTCGTCCTGACGTGCCTGACCACGAGACCGGTGTTACCGCCGACGTCGTTGAGGTCATCGTAGGAGACCTCAGGTATGGACAGGCCGAGGTGCTCGCGGAGCAGCCGCAGCAACTCGGCGCAGCCGTTGGCCTTCACCTGAGCTTCGAAGGCATTCCCGCGCGTTATCGCGAATTGCGACTGTCCGAATGGCGCCGGAAATCCCGAATATGCTGCCAGGCGCTGTTTGTCCACCCCGGCCGCGTCCATGATGGCACGGCGAGCGCAGCCGGGATTGCTGGTCAGCGCGGCGATTGTGCGAGCATTGTGACTCTTGGGGGCGACCCGGCCGCGGATATGCTCAAGCCGCGACTCAACTGCGTTCATTATTGTCCTAGTTCTCTGGCCGCGCTAACGCGGCCAGCATGGCGGGACTGGCGGGGTAGGACTCAACCGTCCGCGCTGGTCAAGCGGCTGAGCCGCAGACCAGTGCCGAACAGTTGCTCGGCATCATCGAGCTGAGCGCGGGCGCGCAGAGCCGATTCAGCGCGTTGCTCGGAATCCGCCCGCTCGTGCACTGCTAGTTCCGCTCGGGCGGCAACGATGATTTCGTCGGGGTTTATTGTGCTCGCGCTCTGGGCGGCACGCGGGATATTCGCCGCAAATCGCCAGAGCAACCGCCGGGATTCTGGGCTGACGCCTGAATTACCCCTATATAGGTCCCTGAATCGCTCGGCCACCCTAATGGCCGCCGTCAGGAAATCGACTCGCGGACTCAGCGGGCCGACGATCCGCCGGTCCATCGGCCACGTCGACACCGCGAGCAAGCCTCGAGCAGGCGACAGCAGTTCCGCCGTCAGCGCGGCGCAGATGTAATACGGCCGCGCGTACGGCGCCGACCGGAATGACCGCTCCTCGTCCCGGCGCAAACTGGTCAGCCGGGCACCGGGCAGCAGTCCGGCAAACAACGCGTCGTGTATCGCGATGACCAACTTCGGCGCGGCCGGCGCGCCGAGCAAGGTCAGCACCTGGTGCACCTGCTCGCGCACCGGCAGGATCGGCCCCTGGGCGCCATGACTCCCGGCCGGCTCTGGCGCCTGTCCCTCCAGTTCCGTGAGCGATGCCTCCCATTGGGAACGGCACTCATTCAACTCCGCCCGCAAGGCGCGGGCCAGATCCCGGTCGCCAGCCACCATCGCCCGCCTGACCTCGGCCTGCAGGCTGTCCATCCGGCGCTCGAGCGCCTCCATCTCAGCGGTCACGCGAGTACCCTACAACTTCCAGTAGCATCCAGCAAATTCCAGTATTGTTGAACCACTGGCACGCGACCGCCGGCTCGCCAGGTCCCGCCGCATGTGCGGTGTTATCCAGCCTCTTTGCCAGCCGCCGAGATTCGGCGGGCGCAAACCCGGCGATCCTGGCACCGAGATGACCGCTTACCTGGACCGGGCGCTGACTCTCGCCGGTCCGCACAGCCAGGACCCGCTGGCCTACCTGCACTCTTGGGGGCTAGTGGCAGCCATCGGCGTGGCGGGCGTGGTCGCGATCTGCGTGCTACGCGGCCCGGTCATGACCGACAGGTTCCTGGCCGCCTTCGGCAACCTGGCAGGCAAGTTCGGTCCGAAGATCTTCTACGTCTCAGCCGGTGTGCTCATCGTCGGCGTCTTCATCAACGCAGCCCCGCTCATCATCCTCGGCGCGGTCGTAGCCGGCGCCCTTCTCCTAGGCCTGATCGCCTGGCACTACTAACCATTCCCCCACACCCCCTCCGCCCCAGCCCCCCACCCCAACCACACGCCCCACCTCAGCCAGCACCCCCCGCCAGCACCCACAACGCCACAACGTCGGGCTATAGCACCCACAACGCCACAACGTGCACCCCGCCCCGCGCCCAGCAACCCCCACAACGCCACAACGTGGGCGCTATAGCACCCACAACGCCACAACGTGCGCCCCGCCCCGCGCCCGCCGGCACCCACAACGCCACAACGTGCGCCCCGCCCGCGCCCGCCGGCACCCACAACGTGCGGCCCGAACTGTGCCTCGCAACGTGCGGTCCGAACTGGGCGTCGGGGACCTTGGGCGGGGGGCACGGGGGGGTCCTGAACGCGGCGGCGGTCGGGGACCGAGGTCAGCTAGCGCGAAGGATCGGACTCGGCCAGGAGGTCGATGATCTGCTGGCCGTACCTGGCCAGCTTGGCTTCGCCCACGCCGCTGATCCCGCCAAGATCGCCGAGAGTGCCCGGCCGGCGGGCGGCGATCTGCCTCAGCGTGGCATCGTGGAAGATCACGTAGGCGGGCACGCTCTGCTCCTTCGCGACCGTGGCCCGCCAGGCACGCAACTGCTCGAATAGCTCGGCGGCGTCAGCAGGGAGTTCTGCCGATGCCTGGTCGGTTGCGCCGGACTTGGCCGGGCGGGCCGACTTCGCCCTGGCTGCCTTCGGCGGCTCGCGCCGCAGCAGGACCTGGCGTGTGCCTGACAGCACCACGCCACTGTCCTCGGTCAGCGCCAGCGTGCCGTAGTCGCCTTCCACGGCCAGCAGTCGCTGCGCGAGCAACTGCCGCACGACGCCACGCCACTCGCCTTCTGACAGTTCATCGCCGATCCCGAAGACTGTGAGCTTCTGGTGCTTATTTTGCAGAATCTTCGCGTTTTCCTTGCCGAGCAGTATGTCGATGATGTGCCCGGCGCCGAACCGCTGGTCGCGCTCACGTTTCAGGCGGTACACGGCCGACAGGAACTTCTGGGCCTGGACCGTGCCGTCCCAGGTCTGCGCCGGGGTCAGGCAAGTGTCACAGTTGCCGCAGGCAGCGGACGTCTCGCCGAAGTAGCCGAGCATCTGCACCCGCCGGCACTCGACGGTCTCGCAGAGCGCCAGCATGGCATCGAGGTGCATGCTCTGGCGGCGGCGGTGCGCGAGGTCGCCTTCAGAGGCGTCGATCAGCTTGCGCAACTGCATGACGTCGGAGAGCCCGTAGCCGAGCCAGGCTGTCGCCGGGAGCCCATCCCGGCCGGCTCGACCGGTTTCCTGGTAGTAGCCTTCGACCGATTTCGGCAGATCCAGGTGTGCGACGAAACGGACGTCCGGTTTGTCGATCCCCATTCCGAAGGCAATCGTGGCGACCATGACGAGTCCGTCTTCGCGCAGGAAGCGGGCCTGGTTCGCGCTCCGCACCCGCGCGTCCAAGCCGGCGTGGTATGGCAGCGCGGTGATGCCGTTGCGGCCGAGGAACTCGGCGGTCTTCTCCACCGAGGCACGGGACAGGCAGTAGACGATCCCTGCGTCGCCCGGGTGCTCACCGCGCAGCAGGGTGAGCAACTGGCGGCTCGGCTCGGACTTGGGCTCGATGCGGTACCTGATGTTGGGACGGTCGAAACTGGCCACGAAATGGCGGGCGTCCTCGAGCTTGAGCCTGGTCGCGATCTCGGTGCGGGTTGCCTGGGTCGCCGTCGCGGTCAGCGCGATCCTCGGGACGCCTGGCCAGCGCTCGTGCAGTGCGGAGAGCTCGAGGTAGTCGGGGCGGAAGTCGTGGCCCCACTGGGCGACGCAGTGCGCCTCGTCGATCGCGAACAAGGACACATTGCCCCGGTCGAGCAACCGCATCGTGGATTCAGAGCGCAATCGCTCAGGAGCCAGGTAGAGCAGGTCAAGCTCACCAGCCAGGAAGTCAGCCTCGACCTCGCGGCGCTGGAACGGGTCCTGGGTCGAGTTGAGGAAACCGGCCCGGACGCCAAGTGCGCGCAGCGCGTCGACCTGGTCTTGCATGAGCGCGATCAACGGCGAGATCACCACGCCAGTCCCCGGTCTGACCAGGGCGGGGATCTGATAGCAGAGCGACTTGCCTCCGCCGGTCGGCATCAGCACGAGTGCGTCTCCGCCGGCGACGACGCGTTCGATGATCTCGGCCTGGGGACCGCGGAACGAGTCGTAGCCGAACACCCGCCGCAGTACCTCGAGCGCTGCCGACTGGCTCGCCGGACGCAGGGTTTCGACAGTCACCGTGCCATCCTAGGATCGGCTGCCGTCATCGGTGTGACACCGTCAGCCGTACCCCTGCTCGACCGAGGAAGCGGCCAGTACGGTGACGGCACGGAAGCACCTGATCGCCTGGGCCATGGTCGGCAAGGTGAAAGACACCGTCCGAACCTCGGTGCGCTCGACGCAGGGGATGGCGGTAGCTGCGCCGACCGCCTGCTCGGCGTCGAATACCACCTCGTAGGTGAACGGGCCGCCTGGCCAGTCATCAGTGCCGAGCGAGCCAAGCGAGGCGGCGGCCGCCTGCCTGATCAACGCCGCGGTCCGAGTGGGCGGCAGGCATACGGCGGTGTACCTGTCGACGCACTGCTTGACGGCGACCCGCTTCGCTGCGGGCGCCCACTTGGCGGCGTCGGCGCAGGTCAGGTCGTCGCCGGTGACCAGGACGACGGGAACGCCGAACTCAGCGGCCAGCAGTGCGTTCATCCGGCCCTCGCTGGCGCGCTCGTCGTTGACTCTCACGTCAAGAACGGTCGTGCCGAGATAGGTGTGCGAGAGCACGCCCTGCTGGCCCGCGCCCGCGTGGTAGCCGACGAACGCGACCGCGTCCATGCCCGAGTCGATGCCTTCCATCATGCCGAACGGCTTGTGCGTGCCGACGATTGCGACGCTGCGCTGATCGAGGCGGTCGAGCAGCAGATTGCGCTTGTTTGAGTGAGCCTCGTTCACGATGATCTCGGTGGCGCCCCCTTCCAGGAAACCGGCCACCGCCGCGTTGACGTCTTCAGTAAGCAGCACGCGGAAGTACTCCCACCGCGGCGAGCCTGGCCTGACGTCATCTGGGCAGGTCACGCCGGTGACACCTTCCATGTCCGCCGAGATGAGTACGCGCATGCCTGCTGCCCCTTTCGCCGACCCCTAAGCGAGGGTATGCGGGGAGTCACCGGCAGACACGATCATCGGGCAGTCTCGGTGGTGCTCGCACCCGCCATCATGCAAGCGCATACTGCCTGACGTGAGCCAACTACTTACCGTTAGCAACGGGTCACGCACTGCCAGGCGATACTTCCCTGGCGCTGCCGCCGGTGGCGGCGCGGCCATACTGCTCGGTCTGATCGTCGCCGCGATGGCGCCTGCCGCCGTCCCGCCGCGCCCGTCGGCGGCGGCTGGTTCTGGAACGCCCGCCGCGCGCGCCGCCGCCGCGCCGGCTCCTCGCCTGGTGCCTGCCCTGGATGCGAAGCTGACCGTGCCGAGGCATACGCTCCGGGTGACCACGCGGGCGAGTTCTGGCCGCGGCTCGCTCCGCGCCGCCATCAGGCTCGCCGACTACGGCGGGCGCCGCGGCGTCACGGTCATCAAGTTCGCAGTGCGCGGGGTAATGAAGCTCAGGCGTGCCCTGCCAGCAATCACCAGTACGGTCCTGATAGAAGGCACCTCGGCTCCGAGGTACGTCTGGGGCGGGGCACCGGTAGTAGAACTGAACTGCGCCGGCCACGCCGGCCTGGTGTTCGCGCCTGGCTCGACCGGGTCGCAGCTCCTTGGCCTGGCAGTTGACGGAGCTAGGGGCAACGGCGTCACGGTCTTGTCGAGCTGGGTGACCATCAACGGAAATTACCTGGGGCTTAACCTGGCGGGCCGGGCGTCTGGCAACCGCGGCAACGGCTTGTTCCTTGGCCCGGCGTCCTCGCATGATCTGATCGGGCTGAACCAGCGCGGCCGGGCCGGCGTCGTGGCCAACGTCGTTTCCGGCAATGCACTTAACGGCATCGTGCTCGACGGCTCTTGGCACAACACCCTGGTGTCCAACCGGATCGGGACGAACCCGGCAGGCACCAGGGCCATCCGCAACCGGGGCAACGGACTTCTCCTCGTCAACGGCGCCGATGCCAACGAGATCGGCGGCAAGGACTTCGTGAATCCGGTGACCGGGCAGGCGAACGATCCGACCGGAGATAAGGGCACGACCGCGCCGGTATTCGTGGTGCCGCCGCTCGGCAACCTCATCTCGGGCAACCTGGGCGACGGCGTGCTGATCTTGCGGCATTCCAACAGGAACATGCTCAACGGCAACTTCATCGGCACGACCTCGGACGGCAACCACAGGCTCGGCAACGGCGGCGACGGCGTCGCGATCATCCACGCCAGCCGCGACTCGCTGACCGGCTGCGCCTTCATCAACAACCCGTTCGTGTACTACAACGTGATCAGCGCCAACCTGCAGAACGGCCTCTTGGTCGACGACGCAGGCAATGTCAAGGTGCAGGGAAACTTCTTCGGCACTGGCGCGGACAACGCTACGGTCCTCGGTAATCACGGCGACGGCATCGCGGTCACGGGGACATCACGTAACACTCAGGTCGGTGGCGTGATTCCGCTCGGCAACGTGTCGGCGGGCAACTACCTGAACGGGATCGCGGTGACCGGCCGGGCACGCGGGTTCGTCACGTTCAACACCTTCGGCGGCCTGTTCGCGTTCGGCGCGGCGGCACCTAACCACCAGGACGGTGTCCTGATCACCTCGACCGGCGGCAACAACCTGGTCCGCACGAACGTGATCTCAGGAAACCGGGGTAACGGCATCGAAATCGGCGGTCACGCACACGGTGTGACCGTCGACCCGAACATCGCCGGCCTCCAGACGAAGGGCAACGGCGTGCTGCCTAACGGCCGCGACGGCCTGCTGATCGACGGCAATGCGCACGGCAACCAGATCGGCGGCTCGCTGCGATCGGTGATCAGGCAGAACACCTTGTCTGGCAATGACGGCTACGGACTGGCGATCACCGGGCACGCGCACGGCAACCATGTGTTCGGCGCCTACATCGGGACGCTGATCCTCGGCGAGGCCGCTGCCGCCAACCAAAGAGGCGGTGTCCTGATCGGCGGGCACGCGTTCGGCAATGTCATCGGCGCCACGAACCTGATCAGCGGCAATACAGGAAACGGCGTCACCTTGCTTCCCGGTACCCGCCGCAATCTGGTCGCCGGTAACCTGATCGGCCTTAACCGGCTGAGAAAACCGCTGCCGAACTCGCGACGCCAGGTCGCCGACTACGGCAGGCACAACACGGTCAGGGCCAACCGCTACCCACCGCGATAGCATCCTGCTTCTGGGGGCTCGTCGGGAGCTTCAACCTGCGGAGGGCCGGACCGTGAACGACCACGTCACAATTGACAGGTCACGGCTAGCCGGCCTCATCGACCGGGAATGCGCTCAGTACGCCGCCGGGCACCAGGCCTCGCTGCATGCCTTCGAGTCGGCGGGCCAGCACCTGCTCGGCGGCGTTCCGATGACCTGGATGCGGATGTGGGCGGGCGGGTTCCCGCTGTATCTGGCGACCGCGCACGGAGCCAGGCTGACCGACCTGGACGGCAACATCTTCGTGGACTTCAGCCTGGGCGACACCGGAGCGATGGCCGGCCACTCCCCCGCCCAGGTTCAGGCGGCGGTGGCCGAGCGTTTCGGCGAACTCGGCGGCGCCACCGCGATGCTGCCGACCGGCGAAGCCGCCCACGCGGCCGCCGAACTGACCCGCCGGTTCGGCGTGTCGCACTGGAGCTTCACCCTGTCAGCGACCGACGCCAACCGCTGGGCTTTGCGTATCGCCAGGCAACTCACCGGCCGGCCCAAGGTAGCCGTCTTCAGCTACTGCTATCACGGCAGCGTGGACGAGTCTTTCATCATCGCGACCCCTGACGGACCGCGCAGCAGGCCGGGGAACACAGGCGCGCCGGTCAACCCGGCGCTTACCACCCGGGTCGCAGAATTCAACGACCTGGCCGGGCTCGAGCGGGAACTGGCGGCGGGCGACGTGGCTGCCCTGCTGATGGAACCCGCCATGACCAATATCGGCATCGTGCTGCCAGAACCCGGTTACCTGGCCGAGGTCAGGGAACTGACCAGGGAACACGGCGTGCTGCTGATCAACGACGAGACCCACACCTTCAGCGCGGGACCGGGCGGCTGCACCAAGGCATGGAACCTGGACCCAGACATGGTCACGATCGGCAAGGCGATCGCCGGCGGCATACCGGCCGGGGCGTATGGCTTGTCCGCCCCGCTGGCCGAGCGGATCATGGCCGACGACTCCGCCGACCTGATCGACACCGGCGGGATCGGCGGAACCTTGGCAGGCAATGCCCTCTCTGTCGCCGCGATGTGCACCACCTTGGAACATGTTCTCACCGACGAAGCCTTCTCCGGCATGATGACGCTCGCGGACCGCTACACCGCCGGGGTACGCGACGTCATCTCCAGCCGCGCATTGCCCTGGAACATCGTGCAACTCGGTGCCCGCGCTGAGTACCGCTTCTGCCCTTCGCCGCCGAGGTCAGGCGGTGAATCCAACGAAGCCGCCGACCCTGACCTCGACGAGTACCTGCACCTCTACCTGGCCAACCGCGGCGTGCTCATCACCCCCTTCCACAACATGGCCCTCATGTGCCCCGCCACCACAGACGCCGACGTGGACACCCACACCGCCCTGTTCGCCGCCGCCGCCGACGAACTGCTCTAACCGCCGCTACGTGAAACCGGCACCCACGAAAGCAAGGGCAGCCCGAAGCCAAGGCCCGGCCAGAAAGAACGGCAGGGGCAAACATGGCCGAGCCATGATCTGACGGTGATTTTCGCGTGACTTTTGCAATTCTCGGCGTGGCCGGAGAGTAGCGAACGCATGGATAATCGCGAGCAGCTATGGCTTTGTCTTGACTCCGATCCTGACATTCGAACACGGTGACGTGCCGGAGGATTCGCGTGGGAATTAGCCAGGAACGATCGTTACTACCCGACCTGCGCTGGCAGCTAACCACCGCAGTCAGGCCAAGGCGCCAGGTGATCGGCGAGCGGGCTTCACGGCTCGCGATCCTCGACGAGGCCGAGCGGTTCATCGCGCTCTGCTATGCCGAGCATCCTGGCCTCGGGCCGGTGAGCGAACGGCTGCGGCAGGTGCGGGCCGAGATCGAGGCGCTTGGCACGTACCGGCACACCACGGCGGAACTGACGTTCGCCGCCAGGGTTGCCTGGCGGAACAGTTCGCGGTGCATCGGCCGGCTGTACTGGCGCAGCCTGCGGGTTCGTGACCGGCGCGACATCCGCACGTCGGACGAGATTGCCGCCGAGGCCGTCACGCATTTGCGCGAGGCCAGCCGCGACGGCCGGATCAGGCCGCTGATCACCGTGTTCGCGCCGGATGCTCCTGGCCGGCCGGGCCCGAGGATCCTCAGCCAGCAACTGGTCAGCTACGCGGGCTACCAGTCAGGCGACAAGGTGACCGGCGATCCGCAGAGCACCGTCCATACCCGGCTCGCGCAGCGCCTCGGCTGGCCAGGGGGTAACCCGCAGGGCCGGTTCGACGTCCTGCCGCTGATCGTGGCTGAACCAGGCAGGGCCCCGGCCTGGTACCCGTTACCCGCCGATGCTGTCCGGCAGGTGCCGATCACTCATCCCAACCACGACTGGTTCGCTGACCTGGGACTTCGCTGGTACGCGGTGCCGGTGATCAGTGACATGTACCTGCAGGCGGGCGGCATCAGGTATCCGGCCGCGCCGTTCAACGGCTGGTACATGTGCACGGAGGTCGGGTCGCGTGACCTAGGCGACTCCGGCCGTTACGACCAGTTGCCGGTCATCGCCGAGCGGCTTGGCCTGGCTGCGGACAACGACCTCAACCTGTGGAAGGACCGGGCGCTCACCGAGCTTAACGTTGCCGTGCTGCATTCGTTCCGCTCCGCAGGCGTGACGATCACCGATCATCACACCGAGTCCGCCCGCTTCATCAAGCATCTCGAAACGGAAGAACGCCAGGGCAGGAACTGCCCGGCCGACTGGTCCTGGATCGTGCCGCCAGCGGCCGCCTCGGCCACCCCGGTGTTCCACCGCTACTACGAGAACTTCGACCAGACCCCGAACTTCTACCGGCACCCCCGCCTGAGCCTCGCCGGCCACGAGCCTGGCTAGGTACCCGTGCCCACCCGCTTACGTCCGGCGATCAGCCCGTCGTCATAGTGGACGCGATCAGCAGGCATGCCGGTCTTGGTCAGCATCTTGATCGTCTCCTGCACCATCGCCGCGGGTCCGGCTATGTAAGCCTCGCAATCTCCGTGCGGAAGGTAGCGGGCGGCAACGCGGCCGACGTTGCCCTGCATCCCTGGATAAGCGGGATCATCCGAGGCCACGGGGTGTACCTGCAGCCATGGGTAGATATCGGTGAGCCGCCATAAATCCCGCAGGTCATACATGTCCTTCTCGGTTCGCGTTCCCCAGAACAGCCAGATGTTGCGGTGGTTACGCTGCGTCGACTCCTCGTAAACCACCTGCTCGGCGATGGCTTTGACCGGCGCCAGCCCGGTGCCGCCCGCCACGCACAGCAAGTCACGCCGCTCGGCTGAAGCCAAGGTCATGCTGCCGACAGCCGGGCCGAGTATCAGGGGATCGCCGACCGAAGTGCGGGCTACCAGCGTGTTGCTAACCCAGCCGCCTGAGACGGCCTTGACATGAAACCTGAGCAAGCCGTCTTCCCGCTGCCTGCAGGCGATCGAGTACGGCCGCCACACCCTCGGCCAGCGGCTGGTCTGGACGGTCACGTGCTGGCCGGCCCGGTAGTTGAAGCGTTCATCAGGAGCGACGGTGATGATCGCGATGTCGTGACCGCGGCGCTCGTGCTCGATGACTTCGGCATGCCAGAATGCCGGCGTGTTCGCGCCGGCATCATCGGCCGCCTTGATCATGATGTCGGAGGCCACGCCGTAGGTGGCCACCCAGGCATCCTCGGCGGCGCTGGTGAACGCCGAGCCGGCGAAGGCACGCAGCGTCGCGATCAGTGCCGCACCGACAGCGGTGTACATCTCTGGCCTGACCGCGTACTTGCGGTGATCCCTGCCTAGCTGGGCCAGGTAGACCGCCATTTCTTCTGGCGTGCGCAGGCTCTCCACGATGTGCGTCAGCGCGCCGAACAGCCGGTCACGCTGCTCGTCCATCGCGGGAGGGAACAGTTCGCGCAATTCGGGATGGTTGGCGAAGAGCCAGCCGTAAAAGTACGCGGCCGCCATGTCGCCCGCGGCACCGACGATCGCGAAGGTGTCCCTGATGGCGAGGATCCCCTGGTCACCCTCGCCGCTACCCCCGGCGCTGCCGGTGCTGCGGTCCGCACCGGACGTCGGCTCTGGCTCTGGTCGCGGGAGCCGCTGGTCGGGAAGTTCCTTTAAGCGGTCGCGCACCCGGACGAGCAGCGAGATGTCGCAGAGCGGATTAGCCGCAGGCACGTCACGCAACTGACCGGTAATCCAGCGCCTCCGCCGCTCCTTGACCGGACGGTCAAGGAGGGCCGTGGGCGCTGCTTCAGGCACCTCGCCCGCACCATGGCCACTCCCGGCCCCGTTACGGTCACCAGTGCCGTTACCGTCGCCGCCCTCGCCAGGCTGTCCCGCGTCATGCGCCGGTAAATCCCGCTGCACCGACTGATCATCAGCCTGGCCCAGTGAGCCGAGCCCGCCTCCGTGGCCATCGACCGCTGAGCCAGGCATGAGCGACTTCAGCCGGCGCGCCATGAGCCCGTCCTTTCTACGGCCAATCGATCATTATGATAAACCGTTCATCCACCCGTTCGCTCGCCGGCACCGCATTCGCCGGCACCGCATTCGCCAGCACCGCACCCGCCGGCTACATCTGCCCGCTAGCCGCGACAATATCTGGACCGCCCTACCTGATGTGAGTAAAGCCTACTCGCGGCCGATTGACCGATGGACGCGGATAATTATTTTGCCGCACCTAATCTGCCACCGATCCCCCGGTTGCGCTAGCCGCCGGAGCCAAGCGCGCCGGAGGCCAAACCAGGACAGCGACCGGCAGTACGATGACTGAGGCACCGGCACCAGCTTGGTACGCCGGCCAGAACCTGCCAGGAACCCGCCAGAACCCGCCAGCCAGGAGCCCGCCGCATGCGCTTCGCGATCAAGACCAGGCCAGAGCATCAGAGCTGGACGCAGATACGGGACATGTGGCTGGCCGCTGACCAGATAGACCTGTTCGAGTCCGCCTGGAACTGGGACCACTTTTACCCGCTGACCGGCGACCTCACCGGCCCGAATTTCGAAGGCTGGACCATGCTTGCCGCGATGGCGGAGGCGACCAGCAGGATCAGGATCGGCTGCCAGGTCACTGGCATGATCTACCGGCACCCGGCCGTACTTGCCAACATGGCCGCGACCGTGGACATCATCTCGGGCGGCCGCCTGGAACTTGGCCTCGGCGCGGGCTGGAACCAGCTTGAATGCGACGCCTACGGCATCGACCTGCCGCCGATGCGCGAGCGTTTCGACCGCTTCGACGAAGGCGTTCAGGCCATCATCCGCCTGCTCAGCCAGAGCACTACCGACTTCGCCGGCCGCTACGTGAAGCTGACCGACGCCAGGTGCGAGCCCAAGCCGGTGCAGCGCCCGCACCCGCCGATCGTGATCGGCGGTCGCGGCAAGAAGCGCACGCTGCTCAGCGCGGCGCGGTGGGCGCAGCAGTGGCACGCGATCACGGCAAGTCCGCAGGACTGGCTTGACCTGAAGCAGGTGCTGCTGCAGCATTGCGCGGATGTCGGCCGTGATCCTGCCAAGATCGTCTGCTCGGTGAATGTCAGGATCGAGTCCGCCGACGACCTCGACTCTGCGGTGGACTCTGCGGCCGCCTATGGCGAGGCTGGCACTGACCTGATCGTGATGAACCTGCCGAACGGGGCGTCGCCCGCGCTGCTCGAGCCGCTCGCCAGCCGCCTCGGCATGCTGACCTGAGATCACGGTGACCGGCCAGGTGAACGACCAGGTAGTGGAGATCTACACCGACGGCGCGTGCAGCGGTAACCCTGGCCCTGGCGGCTGGGGTGCCTTGCTCAGGTACGGCGAGCGCAGCAGGGAGATCTGCGGCGGCGAGGCCGGCGGGACGACCAACAACCGGATGGAACTGTTGGCCGCCATCCGCGCGCTCGAGACGCTCAAGCGGCCGGCCACCGTGCGCTTGCACACCGACAGCGTCTACCTGCGCAACGGGATCATGAACTGGCTGCCGAACTGGAAGCGCAACGGCTGGCGCACCGCCGACAAGAAACCGGTCAAGAACGCAGAACTCTGGCAGCGCCTGGAAGCGGCCGCCAGCAAGCACCGCGTCCAGTGGCTCTGGGTCAAGGGTCATGCCGGCGACCCCGGAAACGAGCGCGCCGATGCCCTCGCCAACGAGGGCATGCGCGAGGCTGTCGCGAGCGCCAGGGCAACTCCAGCGTCCGCCCGCTAGACGGCCGCAAGCACGTCCGCCCAGGATGCCAGTCCCTGCCACGAGCGCGGCTGGTTCGGCGGCGGCCTAGCTCAGCCGCAGGAACTCCCGGCAGGCTCGCAGGGAAACGACACCCGCCCCCGCCGTCGACAGGACGTCACAATAAAATCAAGGACCTCATGATTTCCCTCGCCAGGTTCTGCGGCAGAATGAAACCATGCGACCATTGCAGATCCATGTAGTGAGATGCTTGCCAGTCGCGGTACTGCTCACCGCAGGCTTGGCCATCGCCGGCTGCAGCAGTTCGAGCTCGACGAGCGCGCCGGGCACAAGCACCTCAACGCCCGCTCCGTCCTCATCAAGCGCGGCGCCCCCCGGCGCCGAGCCAACCGCTGGCCCTGCCGCGACCAGCGCCATCGAGGCTAACTGGACCAAGTTCTTCAACGCGAAAACGCCGGTCACTCAGCGAATCGCCCTGCTTGAGAACGGATCACAGTTCGCCTCGATCATCCAATCCCAGGCGGGCTCGCCGCTCGCGTCGGCCGCGTCTGCCAAGGTGACCCACGTGACGCTGACCGGCACGAGCCAGGCGTCTGTCGGCTACGACATCCTGCTCAAGGGCAAGGTTGCGCTCGGCGGCCAGTCGGGTGAGGCGGTGTACCAGAACGGGGTGTGGAAGGTTGGCGCCACCAGCTTCTGCGGCCTGCTGACGCTTGAGGGCACCAAGCTGCCAGCCGGCTGCAAGGGCTAGCCGGAGGTGGCAGAGGTTTCCATCGCCATCGGCGTGCCTGCCGACGCGAACAGGCGTTCCGCCGCGCTCGCCACGCTTTGCCTGGTGCTGTTCCTGACCTTCCTCGACACCACGATCGTCAGCGTGGCCCTGGCCAGCATCCAGACCACGCTGCACGCCGGAGTTGCCGCGCTGCAGTGGGTGGTGGGCGCCTACGCGCTGACTTTTGCCGCCGCGATGCTCATCTTCGGCGTCATCGGCGATCAGTTCGGCCGTAAGAAGGTCATGATCATCGGTGTCAGCGTGTACTGCCTTGGCGCGCTGATCTGCGCGCTTTCCATGTGGCTCACCAATCCCGCCACGTCCGGCGGCGCGACGATCGCCCTGCTGCTCGCTGGCCGAGCCGTAATGGGACTTGGCGCAGCGGCCAGCGAGCCTGGCACGCTGTCGATGATCCGCCATGTCTACACCGA
Organism: Actinomycetota bacterium; assembly: GCA_027313705.1. Classification (GTDB taxonomy): domain Bacteria; phylum Actinomycetota; class Actinomycetes; order Streptosporangiales; family Streptosporangiaceae; genus Chersky-822. Next base: position 18,044 of record DAHVDE010000041.1, read on the forward strand.
CTACCGGGAGCGGAACTGGGCGCTCGGGGTCTGGGCAGCGGTGTCCGGCCTGTCGCTGGCGCTCGGGCCGGTCATCGGCGGCGAGCTCGTCGGGTTCTGGGACTGGCGGGCCATCTTCTTCTTCGACGTCACGTTCGGCCTGGTCGCCCTGGTAGCGATGGTCGTCGTGCTGCCAGAGAACGCCGACCCTGATCCGCGCCCGATCGACATCACCGGTGGCCTGTTCGGCGCCGCCGCGCTCGCCGCGCTGGTCTTCGCGGTCATCGACGCGGAGACCGACGGCTTCTCCTCGCCCGTCGTCATCGCGCTGCTTTGCGTCAGCGCGGTATCGGCGGCGGCCTTCTTGTGGTGGGAGCGCAGAACCGAGCATCCGCTGCTCGACATCAGGTTCCTGCGGGTACCGCGCTTTGCTACCCCCAACATTGTCGCGTTTGCCACTTACTTCGCGACCTTCGCGATCTTCTTCTTCACCGCGCTCTACCTCGTCGAGGTCGCCGGCTTCAGCGGGTACCAGATCGCCGGGGAATTCCTGCCGATGACGGCGCTGATGATCCTGGCCTCGCTGGCGGCTGGCCGGTGGGCGACGGCGATCGGCGTCAGGTGGCTGCTGGTCGGCGGCTGCGGCCTTTTCACCGTCGGCCTCGTGCTGACCGACGCCGTGATCAGCCCGAACCCGCCGTTCTTGCCGGTCGCGGCGGCGCTGGCGCTCACCGGAATCGGCATCGGCACTTGCGTGGTACCGATCACCTCCTCTGTGCTTACCGCGGTGCCGCCCGAGCGCTCTGGCATGGCCGCGTCTGCGACCAATACCAGCCGCGAGATCGGTGCCGTGATCGGCGTGGCCGTGCTCGGCTCGCTGGTGAACGGGCGGCTGCACTCCGACCTGACCGCACGGCTCAACCAGTTGCACATTCCCAGGGTGTTCCAGTCGATCATCATCCAGGGGGTGGAGACCGGGGCCGAGCCGTCCAACGGCGGCGGTTCCGCGCAGGCACCGAAGGGCGAGGCGAAACTGGTCCAGGAGGTGCTGCACGCGGCCTACTCGGCGTTCCAGTCCGGCCTGCACGTCGCGCTCTACCTGTCCGCCGGCCTCATGCTCGCGGTGGCGATCCTCGCGCTCGTGACCCTGCACGGCCGCCCTGGCCACATAGAAGACGACATCGCCATGCCAGTCAGCACCAGCATCTAGCCATACTGGCCGGGCTTGCGCCGTACTGACCCGGCCGCCTGGCGCGGTCAGGTCAGTACGGCGCGCTGCCCCGCGCGCCTGCGACTAAGCTCGGACCCGCTCGGCAACCGGAAACAGAAACCGTTTGGAAGGGTAACCGGGGAAGGGTAATGACGCGCCAAGGGATACAGCGGCAGGCAGCGCGGCGGGCGCGGCGGAGTCTTCGCGCCGCCCTTGTGCTGAGCATCTTCGGGACCGGAATCACCGTGGCCGCCTGCGGCGGCGGGCACCTGGCCGCTCCCGGTGGCAGCACGAGCGCGACCGTGGCGCGCAGCGCCCGCACCACGTCACCCGCACCGACGCCTTCGCCGACGCCGCGCCGCGCACGGCGCCGGGCGGACAAGCCGCTCCCGGTGGCGCCAGGCGCAGGCGCCAGGCCGCAGACCATGGCCAGGCCGAAGGCCTACGGCCGGGCGTGGCACGCGATGGTGACCGATCTTTGGCTGGCGGTGAAGACGGGCAAAGCCTCGCTCGGACGCCAGGCGTACTTCCCGCTCGCGGCCTACAAGCAGGTTAAGGCGATCGCCAACCCGGCCGCCGACTGGGAGTCCAGGCTCTGGGGCGACTTCGTGCTCGACGTCGGCGCGGCGCACGCACTGCTCGGCCGCGGCGCGAAGCATGCCAGGCTGCTCAGGGTGCTCATGGCACCGGCCGCCGACGACGCCTGGATCGGCCCTGGCGGGTGCTATAACAGCGTCGGTTACTGGCACATTGCCAACGCGCGGGTCGTGTACAGGGAACATGGCCAGGTGCGCTCGTTCGGCATCGCCTCGCTGATCTCCTGGCGCGGCGTCTGGTACGTGGTGCACTTCGGCGGCGTGGTACGCCCGGAAATCCCGATGACCGATGACCCGGCCGCAGGACCCGGCTACGTCGGACCCCAGGGCGGATGCTAGACCAGCGGCATTACCTCGGCGGCGATCAGCTCGAGGTGCTCTAGGTCGGACAGGTCCAGCACCTGGAGGTAGATGCATTCGGTCCCGGCCGCGCCGAATTCCCTGATCTTGGCGGCGACCTCGGCCGGGGTGCCGGTGAGGCCGTGTTCGCGCAACTCTTCGACCTCGCGGCCGATGGCGTCCGCCCGCCTGGCGATTTCGCTTTCGTCCCGGCCGCAGCACACCACCTGGGCCGCCGAGTACACCATCGAATCGGCTGGCCTGCCCGCCTTCGCCACGGCCGCCCGCACCCGGTCAAAAGCGGCACCTGACCCGGAGACGCTGTCGAAGGCAGCGTTGTACTCATCGGCGTACGTCGCAGCCAGCCGCGGCGTACGCTTCTGCCCGCCACCGCCGATGATGATCGGCGGCCTTGGCCGCTGCACCGGCTTGGGCAGGCCGGGTGAGTCTTTCACCACGTAGTGCGCGCCGCTGTAGGAGAAGTTCTGCCCAGGCGGCGCGGCCCAAAGCCCCGTGACGATGGCTAGCTGTTCTTCCAGCATGCCGAACCGGTCGCCGAGCGCGGGGAAAGGAATGCCGTACGCCTCGTGCTCTCCGTCATACCATCCGGTGCCGATGCCCAGCTCGACCCGGCCGCCGCTCATCTCGTCCGCCTGGGCGACGGCGATGGCCAGCGGCCCTGGGTAGCGGAAAGTCACCGGAGAGACCAGCGTGCCGAGCCTGATCCGCTCGGTCTGCACCGCCAGCGCGGCCAGCGTCAGCCAGGCGTCAGTCGGCCCGGGCAGCCCGCTGCCGTCACCCATGTTCAGGTAGTGGTCAGAGCGGAAGAAGCCGTCGAAGCCAAGCCTTTCCGCCGCCGTGGCGACGGAAAGCAGCGTGGCGTAGTCAGCACCTTGTTGTGGCTCGGTGAAGATCCGAAGTCGCATACCCGAATCTTGCCTTAACCAGGCGGCGTGCCTTCAGCCGGCCTGTCTGCCTGCGGACGCAGGATCGCCAGTGCCTCGATGTGCTGCGTCATCGGGAAGGCGTCGAAGGCACGCAACTGGCCGAGCCGCCAGCCGCGGGAGCAGAACGCCTTGAGGTCACGCGCCAGCGTGGCCGGGTCACAGGACACGTACGCGATCCGGCGCAGCGAGGGCGCCTTCGCCAGTTCCAGGACGAGACCGCGATCGGCTCCGGTCCTGGGCGGGTCAAGCACGGCCAGCTGGATCCCGGCCGCCCCGATCCGCCTGATCACCTCGGTAGCGTCCCCCGTGTGCACCCGTGCCCATGGCGTACCGCGCAGGTTATACCGCGCATCCTCGGCGGCAGCCAGGTCAGCTTCGACGGCGGTCACCGATCCAGAAGGCCCGACCGCGTCCGCAAGCACCCCGGCGAACAACCCTGATCCGGCAAATAGGTCAAGCGCCGACTCCCCCGCAGCAGGTGCGAGCCCGGCGAGCACGGCACTGGCCAGCACGTCGGCAGCCCCCGGATGCACCTGCCAGAACCCGGCGGCGGCGACCCGCCAGTCGCGCCCGGCCGCGCGCTGGGTGAGAAAGGCTGGCGTGGCCGCCGGCGCTCCCCCGTGCACCATGACCGCGCGCTCACCTGACCCAGGCGCCACCGCCACGTCTACCGCCCTGGCCCCGGCGTGCACCTGCCTGGTCACGCCGGCCTGGGTCACTAGCGGATGCGCGATCAGGCAATCGCGGACACCGACGATCTCGTGTGATCTGTGCTGGTAGAGCCCGGCCAGACCGTCCCTGCCGACCGCGAACTTGACCCTGGTACGCCAGCCAAGCCCGGCCTGATCTCCCGGCACCTCTTCCACCGCCACGTCCAGCTCGAGGCCGGCGATGTGCCGCAGCTGCTGCCTCAGCACCGCTGCCTTCAGCTCGCGCTGGGCAGGCAGGCTGACGTGCTGCCAGTCGCACCCGCCGCACCCGCCTGGCCCGGCATAAGGGCATGGCGGCCGGACGCGGGACGGCGCCGCCTTGAGAACCTCGACCGCGTCGGCCCGCGCGAACCTGGCCGTCAGCGAAGTAATCCGCGCCAGCACCCGCTCGCCAGGCAGCGCGTGCCGCACGAACACGACAAGCTCGCCGTACCTGGCCACGCACCAGCCTCCATGCGCAACCTCACCAACCGCAACCTCGACACAGTCCCCCGCGGTCACGCCGGAGACCACACGGGGCGCCTGCACCGCACCACGACCGCTCATACCGCCAATACAACCTCATCGGCGATCATGAGCGCGCCCCCATGGAGCGCGGCCCCGCCGCCACCACCGCGAACAATAGTGCGGTACGGTACCCCACTGGCCCAGTAGACGCTGTTTCGACAGCGACCCCGGTACGATCATCTCCGTGGGTTGTGCCTGCGACGGGTAGCGGGAAAGGCGATCATGCACATCGTGATCATGGGTTGCGGGCGAGTCGGTTCAACCATCGCCCACATCCTCGAGGACAGCGGTCATTCTGTAGCCGTCATCGACCAGGATGTCGAGGCGTTCCGCAAGCTGAGGCCAGGATTCCGCGGCGCCAAGGTCACCGGAGTCGGCTTCGATCGTGATGTGCTGGTAGAGGCTGGGATCGAGCGGGCGGACGCCTTCGCAGCCGTCAGCAGCGGCGACAACTCGAACGTCATCTCCGCCCGCGTGGCCAGGGAGTCTTTCGGCGTCAAGCGGGTCGCGGCCAGGATCTATGACCCGCGCAGGGCCCAGGTTTACCAGAGGCTCGGCATCCCTACCGTCGCCACGGTCAGGTGGACGGCCGACCAGATGCTGCGGCGGCTGCTGCCAGAAGAGGTCGCCACGCTGTGGCGCGACCCGACGGGGACGATCGTGCTTGCCGAGCTCGGCTGCTCAGAGGACTGGCTGAGCGAGAAGGTGAGCACGCTTGAAGCGGCCGCGAACGCGCGGATCGCGTTCATCACCCGCCTCGGCGAGGCACTCGTGCCCGGCCAGGGCACCGTGCTACAGCAAGGCGACGTACTGCACGTGATCGCCAGGGAAGACGACCTGAACCAGATCGCTGCCGTCTTCGCCAAGCCGGCCGCACCGGGCGGCAAGGCACCGGGCAAGGGCGGGCACTGATGAAGGGTGAGCACTGATGCGGGTCGCGATCGCCGGAGCGGGCGCGGTCGGCCGCTCCATCGCCAAGGAACTGCTCGAGAACGGCCACGAGGTACTGCTGATCGACAAGAACTCGAAGGCGATCAAGGTGTACAGCGTGCCGCGCGCCGAGTGGCTGCTCGCCGATGCCTGCGAGATCAGCTCGCTCGACGACGCCTCGCTCGAGCGCTGCAACGTTGTCATCGCGGCTACCGGCGACGACAAGGTGAACCTGGTGGTTTCCTTGCTGGCCAAGACCGAGTACGGCGTGCCCAGGGTAGTGGCAAGGATCAATCACCCGAACAACGAGTGGCTTTTCAACGAGTCCTGGGGCGTCGACGTCGCCGTGTCCACTCCCCGCCTGCTTTCCGCGCTTGTCGAGGAGGCAGTCAGCGTCGGCGACCTGGTGCGGCTGATGACGTTCAGGCAGAGCGCGGCCAGCCTGGTCGAGCTGACGATGCCAGAGGACGCGCCGCTCGCCGGGCAGCGGATCGGGTCAATCGCCTGGCCCGCCGACACCGCGCTGGTCGCCATCTTGCGCGACGGGCGGGTGATCGTGCCCAATGCGGACGACCCGCTCGAAGCCGGCGACGAGCTGCTTTTCGTTACCAGCGAGGACGTGGAGACCGAGCTCGCCGAACTGCTCAGCGGTACTCACTGACGGCACTCACTAACGCGTTTCAGTGATCTCAGGTCCCCTGGAGAACGGGTCGGGCAGGTACCAGCCCGGCTCGTCGGACTGCTGGGCGGCGAGCTGATCTTCAAGCGCCTTTCTCGCCTCTTCTGGCAGGCGGATCTCAAGCTGCTCACGCGGCGGTGCCGGATAGTCGCCGCGGACCACGACGACCTCGGCGAACAGCGCGTTGAACGGCGCGCCGAGTATGGAATCGGTCGCCGCCGGACCCGAGATCACGCCGCGCAGAAACCAGCGCGGGCCGTTGAAGCCGAGAAACCTGACCGCCGCAAGCTCGGTCGTCTGCCTGCCTTCTTCGCCGATCGGCACCTGCGCCGCGAGTTCTGGCCCGAACGGGCCAGCCACCTCCTGCCAGCGTCCGCCGGATTCTGCGATGTTCTCCGCGATCTCGCGCCTGACCTCGTCCCAGAGCCCGCCGCTGCGCGGCGCCGCAAAGGCCTGGAGTTGCATGCCGCTCTCATCGTGCACGACGGCGACCCAGGCGCCCTGCTCCTCGGCGACGTTGATCTGAACGTCGAAGCCTTCGTGCGCGGGAATCAGCAAGCTGCCGCAGTCGATCCGCTCCAGCGGCGGATAGTTCTCAGAAATGTCCCACGGACCGCCGTGCGCGGCGTCAGCGTCAGCGTCAGCAGGGCCGTCGTAGGCCAGGCTGCCGTCGGCCCGGTCAAGCTCAGCCGTGCCAGCGTCAGTCAGATCCGGCTCACCGTGCTCGTCGAACCCAGGTGAGTCCTCGCCATCCCGGCGGCGACGTCGCAACACGCACCCGCTCCTGCCTCTGCGATTACTTCCCTGCTGTCAGCCTGCAAATGGCCGCCAGTCGAGCCATGCCCGCCATCAGCGCGATCAGACCCGGGCAGCTCGGCTACTTCATGGAAGACCGGGTACTCAACGCGCTGAATCACGAGCTGCGCGATCCGGTCTCCGCGCCTGAAGCTGACAGGGCTGCTGCTATCAGTATTGAACATGATCACCTTGATCTCACCACGGTACCCCGCGTCTACCGTGCCCGGCGTGTTGACTATCGTGACCCCGTGCCTGGCCGCGAGACCCGACCGTGGATGCACGAAAGCCGCATAACCGTCGGGCAGTGCGATCGCGATCCCGGTGGGCACGACGGCTCGCTCGCCCGGGCCAAGCTCCAGGTCGACCGCGATATGCAAGTCGACCCCGGCATCGCCAGGATGAGACCTGCCCGGCACGGGCAGGCCGTCGTCGATCCGCTTGATCAGCACGTCAACGCTCATCGGGCAGCGCCATTGCGGCCAGGACCCCGACGTCGCCATGGCGCCGCCCGTGAGGTCCCTGCACCGGCTCGCCCTGGCCGAGCCGGCTCCGGCTCCGCCGCCAGCCCGCTGCCTGCTGGCAGATCCGAATCTTGATCTTCCTCCGCCGCCCGGTGGCGTTCCCTTTTCCCTCGCTCGCGCTGGCTGCCGCTGGCCGGCTGATCTGGCGGGTGAGTGCTCCGCCAGGCGGCGGAGATCACCGCGGCGGTAGGCACGGCCACGATCGCGCCGGGAATGCCCGCCACGATGCCGCCAACCGCGAGCACGACAATGACTTCGAGCGGGCGCAGCTGGACAGCCCGGCCAATAATCAGCGGCTGGAGCAGGTGGCTCTCGATCTGGTTTTCCACCAGCAGCACCACGATCAAGATCACCGCGGCCACCCAGCCCTGAGTCGCCAGCGTGACAAGCACCGCGAGCGCGCCCACGATCAGGATTCCGATCAGCGGTATGTAAGCGGCGATGAAGACAAGCAGCGCGATCGGCATGATCAGCGGGACGCCGAGCAGCCAGAGCGCGAGCCCGATCAGTACCGCGTGGATGATCGCGATGATCGTGGTGCCGTGAATGTAGCTGACGAGGGCCTGCCAGGCCGCCGTGCTCGCCGTCTTCGATCGTTCCGCGGCCTCGCTCGCCGCCTGCTTGTCCTTGCCGTAGCGGAAGCGCTCGAAGCCCTTGACGAGGTTGGCCCAGATCTCGTCGCCGTCCTTGAGCAGGAAGAAGGTGATGAACACGGTCAAGACGATGCCGGCCAGGACCTCAAGGAAGTACTTGCCGCCGGTCAGGGCAGTGCCGAGCACGACGGTCTTGTGGTTCTCCAGGTAGCTGACGAACTTACTTGCGTACTGGCTGATCTTGGCGCCGTTCAGGTGAAACGGCGGCCCGCTCAGGTCGTGCTGCAGGCTGCGGATGGTTTTGAGCACTTCGGCCGAGAGCCTCTGGTAGCCGGCCTGCACCTGATTGGTGATCAGCCATCCGACGCCGGCCAGCACGACAAGGGCGGACGCCAGCGTCACCCCGGTCGCGAGCGGCTTCGGCAGGCTGGCTCGGTGCAATCTTGCCGCGAACGGCTGCAGCAGCGCGCACAGCAAGATCGCCGCGATGAACGGCAGCACAAGCAGGCGCAGTGCGACTACCACCTTGAACGACAGGTAGACGATGGCGGCAACCAGGATCAGCCGCCATGACCAGGCCGCCGCCACGCGCAGCGGAGCGGGAACGTGCGAGTCCGCATCGGCGAGAATGGAAGGCCCGAAGCGGCGTTCCTGGCCGGCGGCGGCCGCGTGCGGCCGCTGTCCGGTACCCGCTTGCCCCGCGTCCGCCGGCCCGGTGCCCGCCGCGGCTGAGTCCGCCGCGCCCTGCGGCTCTGGACTTGCCAGGGTGGCGAGCGCCTCGTCTCCGCTCGCGTGACCGAGACCAGGCAGTCGCCCTATTTCCTGTACCGAGGCGGCGGATGTCAGCGCCGCCGGCGGGCTGGCCGCGCTGGCCAGGCGGGTGCGCATGACCGTCAGTGCCTGCCCGCCCGCCGTCATCAGCCGCCCGGCCATCCGCCGGCCGCCCGGTTGCTTAGGCGTTACTTGCCCGTCCGTGCTCATCCCTCCATGTAACCAACTAACGTGGCCTAATGCGTGTCTACCGCGAACGACTCGGCGTGCCCTTCTCCTGGTGGCTGGGCGGTGCCGGGTGCGTGATCATCTTCGGCACCCTTACCTGGGCCGGATTCACTGTAGCCATTGGCCTTCTTGTCTACCTCGCCCTGGGCGCGCTAGCCGCCTTCGCGTTGCTCAGGTGGGGCAGTGCCGTCATCACGCTCACGCCAGACGGCCTGACCGCCGGGTCGCGCCGGCTGCCATTTGCCGAGATCGGCGCCGTCTCGGCGCTTGACGAGGAGCAGACCACCGTGCTGCGCGGGCCGCGCTCGGACCCGGCGGCCTACATGGTAGTCAGGCCCTTCCTGCACCGCTCGGTCTACATCGAGGTGACGGGTAAGCCTTACTGGCTGATCGGGACCAGGCATCCGGCGGAACTCGCCGCTGCGATCGAGCAGGCAATGACGGCGGACGCGGCTAGGGCTAGGGCAAGGACCGGGCTCGGCAGTGGCATGCAATGATTGATCGCTCGCAGTGCTAGCCGAATCGCTCGGCGGAAGGATGGTCATGCCGGGTAAAAGTGCCGACTTCGGCACCAAGGCGATCAATACGCTGGCCGGCGCCACCGCCGCATTCGTCGTGCGCAAGGCGATCGGGTTCGCGTGGACCAAGGCCACAGGCAAGCAGCCGCCGGACTCGCCTGAGGATCCGAAGGTGGCCATAGGCGAGGCCGTCGCCTGGGCGGTCATCGTCGGTGCGGGAGTCGGCGTGGCGCGGGTGCTTGCCGTCCGGCTTGCCAGCCGTCAGGCCGCGAGGGCGCTGAACGGCCAGGCCGATGCGGATGTCTAAGCCGCGTCTGCGGCCCGCAGGCACGCCGAAGCCGTAGGCTGATCGCGTGCACTCTAAGGACCGTTCCGCCCTGTCTTTCAAGATCGGCTATGCGCTGCGGCATCCTGGCCGGGTGGCCGGCTACGCCAAGCGCCTCAGCCGGGACGCGCGGTTGCGCAGGCAGCACCCGGATCATGTCAGTTACTACCGTGCGGTCATGCGATCCGATGCCGCCCGTAACGAAGAGGGCGCCGTCGGCAGTCACACCCACGAGTCCTGGCTGGAGATCGGGCAGCTTCAGTTCGACTACGCGACCGCCCACGGGCTCAAGCCCGAGATGCGGATGCTTGAGATCGGGTGCGGCAACCTCAGAGCCGGGCGGTTGTTCATCGACTACCTTGAGCCTGGCAGTTACTACGGCGTCGACATCTCACCGGACATCCTGCTCAGTGCACAGCGCACGATCAGCGAGCACGGCCTGCGCGACAAACTGCCTTACCTGACGCTCATCGCGGACCTGCGCCTTGAGTTCCTGCCTTCTGAGCACTTCGACTTCGTGCACGCGCACAGCGTGTTCTCGCACTCGCCTATCGAGGTGATCGACGAGTGCTTCGCGCACGTGGGCCGGGTGATGACGGCCGGGGCGTTCTTTGACTTCACCTTTGACCGGACAGAAGGCGCAGAGCATCAGGTGCTGCGCGAGGACTTCTACTACCGGACGGAAACGCTGATCGACCTCGCCAGGAAGCACGGACTCGACGCCGCGTTCGCCGACGACTGGGAAGCTACCGGGCACGCCCAGTCCAAGATCAGGGTGACCAGGCCGCTGCCGCCTGCTTAGCCTGCCGCCTTCGGCTCGGGCGGCCGGCGCGGGCGCGTCACGGATTAGACCAGGCTGACCGGGGAATGTCCCGTGCCGTCGGTTTCGAGGAAGGATCACGATGGCCCAGCCGCAGATCCTCGCGATTGTGCTGGCCGGCGGGGCGGGCAAGCGGCTGGCGCCGCTTACCGACGACCGAGCCAAGCCCGCCGTGCCGTTCGGCGGCCTGTACCGGCTGATCGATTTCGTGCTTTCTAACCTGGTCAACGCCGGGATCAGACGGGTGTGCGTGCTCACCCAGTACAAGAGCCACAGCCTTGACCGGCATGTCACGACCACCTGGCGGCTGAGCACGCTGCTTGGCAACTACGTCACGCCGGTACCGGCGCAGCAGCGGCTTGGCCCGCACTGGTACACCGGATCCGCCGATGCCATTTACCAGTCGCTGAACCTGATCTTCGACGATAACCCTGACATCGTTGCCGTCTTCGGTGCCGACCACGTGTACCGCATGGACATGACGCAGATGGTCGACCAGCACCAGGCGCACGGTGCCGGGGTGACGGTGGCGGCCATTCCCGTCCCCAGGCAGGAAGCAAGCAGCTTCGGGGTAATCCAGACCGGCAGGGACGGGCGGAGCGTAACGGCGTTCCTGGAAAAACCGGCCGACCCTCCCGCACTGCCCGCCGACCCGAATCTGTCGTACGCCTCGATGGGCAACTACGTGTTCGACACGAACGTGCTGATCGACGCGCTGCGCAAGGATGCCGCCGACGACAGCAGCCGCCACGACATGGGCGGCGACATCCTGCCGATGCTGGTGTCAGCGGGCGCGGCCCAGGCGTACAACTTCCTCGACAACGAGGTGCCGGGGGCCGAGCCGCGGGACAAGGGTTACTGGCGGGATGTGGGTACCCTCGACTCCTACTTCGAGGCGCATCTAGACCTGTGCGCGGTGCATCCGATCTTCAATCTTTACAACGACAATTGGCCCATCTTGACCTATGTGCCCTCGCAGCCGCCGGCGAAGTTCGTGCATAATTCCGGTGACCGCGTCGGCCGGGCAATCAACAGCGTGGTCAGCAACGGCGTCATCGTCTCCGGCGGGCTCGTGCTCGACTCGGTCCTCTCGCCTGGCGTCCGGGTCAATAGCTGGTCCAGAGTCGAGCGGGCGGTGGTCATGCACAACACCAGGATCGGCAGGTATGCCGTGGTCAAGAACGCGATCCTGGACAAGAACGTCGTGGTGCCCGACGGGGCGGTCGTCGGAGTGGACAAGGAGCACGACCGGGCCCGAGGCTTCGTGGTCTCGCCTGGCGGCGTCACCGTCGTCGGGAAAGGCCAGGTCGTAACCCCTTGAACGAATTCCGCAAGGTCAATGTCGCGCTGCTGACCAGGGAGTACCCGCCCGAGGTCTACGGCGGGGCTGGCGTGCACGTGGAGTACCTGGCCAGGGAATTGCGGAACCTGGTCAGCCTGACCGTGCACTGCCAGGGGTCAGACAGGGAAGGCGCCGTCGCGCACCGGCCATGGGAACTGCTCGATACGGCTAACGCGACCCTGCAGACCTTCTCCACCGACCTTGCCATGGCCGCTGGCGTCGGGTCGGCCGACATCGTGCACACGCACACCTGGTACACGAACCTCGCCGGGCATGTCGCGTCGCTGCTCTACGAGATCCCGCACGTGATGACCGTCCACTCGCTTGAGCCGCTGCGGCCGTGGAAGTCCGAGCAGCTTGGCGGCGGGTACGCGCTGTCCTCGTGGAGCGAGCGGGTCTCGGTGGAGTCCGCGGCCGCGATCATCGCGGTCTCGCACGGCATGCGCGCCGACCTGCTCGCCACCTACCCGGCGGTGCCTGCCTCGCGGGTACATGTGATCAGGAACGGAATCGACACCGAGCACTACTCCCCTTCTTCTGACACCTCCGCCCTGGAGAAGTACGGTATTTCGGCTTCCCGGCCTACCGTCGCCTACGTCGGGCGGATAACCCGGCAAAAAGGACTTCCGGTACTTCTCCGGGCGGCCGAGTCGCTCGATCCCGAGGTCCAGCTCGTGCTCTGCGCCGGCCAGGCCGACACAGAAGTACTGCTCGCCGAGGTCACCCATCTCGTTGATCACCTGCGGGAGACCAGGTCGGGCGTGGTGTGGATCGACGGCATGCTGCCCAAGGACGAGGTCATCCAGATCCTCTCGCACGCGACCGTGTTCGCCTGCCCGTCCCTGTACGAGCCGCTCGGCATCGTGAACCTGGAGGCGATGGCCTGCGGGACGGCCGTCGTAGCCTCGAACGTCGGCGGTATCCCCGAGGTGGTGGCGGACTCCCAGACCGGGCTGCTGGTGCCCGCCGGGGACCCGGCGATCCTCGCCGAGGCGATCTCCTCGCTAGTGCTTGACCCGGCCAGGGCGTCGGCCATGGGCCAACTCGGCCGCCAGCGCGTCGCCGCCGAATTCAGCTGGGCCAGCATCGCCGCCCAGACCGCCGCACTCTACGCCGACCTGACCCGCCCCTGACCCCCCTCCCGCCAACGCTCCCGGCCTGCTCACGTACCTGCACTGCGCTAGCGCTCGGCTCCAGGTCGCGTTCGCCGAGCAACGGCTCACAGATCGGGTCGCTGGTCAGTTGGCAGGCGGCTGCCGTTCTGCGTCTACAAGGGCAGCGTGCTGGTGACCACGCGCCCAGCGCAGGCCGGCAAGCTCAGGTGACCGAGCCGGCGGCAGCCCCGGTGACCAGGTTTCCCCACCGCGCCAGTTCGGCTTCGAGGTCGAGCGGCGCGATCATTCCGCCCCTGGCCGTTTCCTGCTCCCAGGCGTCGGCAGGTACCCGCCACATGACCTCGAACTCGATGCCGCTCGGGTCCTTGGCATACAGGGACTTGGAGACCCTGTGGTCGCTGGCGCCGGCGAGCGCGCCGCGCTCGGCTAGCCTGTTCCTGATCTCGGCCAGTTCGGCCAGTGTGCCTACCTCCCAGGCAAGGTGGTAAAGCCCCAGGTAGTGTCCCCGCTGCGGGGCGCCACCGGGCACGGAGAACAGGCCAAGGTCGTGGTCGTTGGCCGAATCGGGAGCGCGGAGGAACGCGGCCCGGCCGGGAATTTCCATCCGCACTTCGAAGCCGAGCGTGTAGCGGTAGAAGTCGACGGTGGCGGCCAGATCACCGACGTACAGGACAGCGTGGTTCAGGCGACGTACAGGCATATCAGTACTCCTGGTCGAGGTGTCGTTAATTCGAATGCGGTTGGCGCCGATTAGATTCCCGGTTCCGTGCTTGCCAGCCCAGCCCACCTCGCCTCGCCACCGCGAAGTGGTCCCGCCCGCCGGCGGCCGGGCAACATATCCCCTTTCACTACATCACGGCGAGTGCCCCGCCAAAGGCGCGATCGGGCCGGTATAGATGCCACGCGGGCGAATCGGCATATTGCGCTCATATTCCTCAAGCGCATGCGCTAGCCATCCGGCTGCCCGCGCCACCGCGAAGATGGCCTCACCTGACCCTGGAATCATCTGGCCGGCCGTGGCGAGGACAGCGAGCGCGAAGTCGATGTTCGTGGCCGGCAGTTCCCGCCGGCCCGCCTCGGCTAGCACGGCCTCGGCGATCGCCAGCGGCGCGGAGTCAGGCACCGTCTGGCGAAGCCGGCCGAGCAGGTAGACGGCTCGCGGATCGCTGCCGCGATAGACGAAGTGCCCGAACCCTGGGATGCGCTCGCCGCGCCTCAGCAATTCGCCGACGACGCGACCGGCGTCTTTGGGCCCGCTCGCCGACCTGAGCATGATCTCTGCCCCGAAGGAGGCGCCGCCGTGCAGTGCGCCGCCAACCGCCCCGAGGCCGGTCGCCACCACAGCGTAAGGGTCAGCCCGCATGGACGCTGCCACTCGCGCGGCGAAGGTAGAGGCGGCAAGCTCATGATCGGCAAGCAGCACGAGCGCGGCGCGAAGCACGCCGACGAGCCCGGCGGCGGGCTCACCTGGACATAGTTTCCCGATCAGCCTCGCGGCCAGGTCAGGAGCCGTGGCGGCAGGACCGGCGGCTGCGTGCTCGCCGGTGCCGGCGGACGGGAGGCAATCGGTCAGGCCAGAGATCAGGCAGCGGCCAGCGGCCATCACCGCCGGCGGGTCCAGGTGCAGCCGGAGCGGATCGACGGCGGCCAGTGCCGGGACGATCACCTGGAGGCGCTCATGCGGGAGGGTTTCGGTGGGAAGCGCTGCCTGAGCGGCCCGGCCAGCGGTGAGTGCCGCCGCTGTTGCCTGCCACTCCCCTGCCTCGGCGCGAGTGCCGGGAAGCACGCCTGTCCACAGCAGGCAGGCGACTTCTTCCAGGCTGCGGTCAGCGGCCAGGACGCTGGCGTCAATGCCGCGATAGCTGAGCCGGTCATCGGTGATCTCGGTGATCGCGGTCTCGATCACGATCTCGCCTGGCCCAGTGCCAGCGGACCGATCCCGCGGGTAGCCGCCCTGGCCCGCGATGGCGGTACGAGGGCGGCCCCGCCTGGCCAGGCGGTCCACCTCGGCGGCGTCGAACAGGCTGGCTCTCGATCCTGCCGCCTTGCGCCTGGTCAGTACGCCGCGGCTGACGTAGGAGTAGAGGCTGGCCTCCTTGATGCGCAGGCGATCCGCCGCCTCCGCTGCCCCGATCCACTCCGTCATATCGGGTCGGCTCCTTCTGCTCTCGCCCGATCATCGCGCCGGCCAGGTGATCCTACCAACATTGATTATAAATCAACATTGACAATATGGATTCAAGTACCGGCATAATCAACTCAAAACAGCGAGCAGCAGGAGGTAGCAGCGTGCCGAAGGTTCACTTCCTTGACGTGACCAACCGGGATGGCGTGCAGACGGCGCGAACGGGGCTGTCAAAGTTCGGCAAGACGATGGTGAATTTCTACCTGGCCAGGCTGGGGGTGGCGCAGTCCGAGATCGGATTCCCCTTCTTGTTCCACGAGGTGCCTTACGTCCGGGCGAACGTCGCCCTCGCGCAGGCGGGCGCCTTCGGCGACCTGCGGCTTTCCGGGTGGTGCCGCGCGGTAACCGCCGACGTGGCGCGGGCACTGCCGCTCGGGCTACGTCACTACAACCTGTCGATCTCGACCTCCGATCAGATGATCGCTCACAAGTTTCGCGGCAAGCTCGACCGGGACGCCATCATCGCCGAGATGACCGCGGCCGTCATCGCGGCCAGGCAGGGCGGCGCGGAGACGGTCGGTGTCAACGCCGAGGATGGCTCGCGTACCGACGACGGGTTCCTCACCGAGTTCGCGCTGGCCGCCAGGGCGGCGGGAGCCAACCGGATACGTTACTGCGACACCATCGGCGGTGACTCACCGCACCGGATCAGGGAGCGGTTCGCGCGTCTCGCCACCGGAACCGGCCTGCCCGTAGAGACTCATTGTCATAATGATCTTGGCATGGCCGTGGCCAACTCCGTGTCCGGCGCGCTTGGCGACCTCGACGCCGGCCAGGATGCCTGGGTCAACACCTGCGTCAACGGAATCGGCGAGCGATCGGGCAACGCCGACTTGCTCTCGTGCATCCTGGCGTTCAGGCACGGGTTCGGTGTCGCCGGCCAGGCCGAGATCGGCGACAAGCTCGACCTGTCGTGGGCACGCCGGTTCGCGCTCTGGGCCAGCTACGCGTTCGGGCAGCCGCTGCCGCAGAACCAGCCGGGATCCGGCCGTAACGCATTCGCGCACGAGTCGGGCATTCACGCCGACGGAGCACTTAAGGACCGGCACAACTACGAGCTCTACGACGACGACACGCTCGGCCAGTTCCCGCACGACTGGCATGCCCGCGCTGGCCGGGTGGTGCTGACCGGCGAATATGGCGGCAAGGCCGGGTTCAGGCACGTGATGGACGGACTCGGCCTCGATCCTGGCGAACACGAGGAGCTGATCTTCGAACTGGTTCAGCTCTGCGCCGCCGCCACCGGCAAACCGCTCACCGACGACGAACTAACCCTCATCGCCACCTACCCGCGCGAGCTTGCCCTCCTCTACCCCGGCTACCTGAGCTGACGCGCGAGCAGGCTATCCGGGCAAAACCCGAAGACCTTTACGGCCAGAAAGCTAGCGGCCAAGCTGCTTGCGCTGGCGCATGCGGCGAATCCTGGCCTTCTGGTTCGAGTCGAGCATCAGGTAGCCGACCACGGGGACGGCCAAGGCCGCAAGCAGCACCACGACCGGCACCCACAGCGGGATGTTGAACACGAACAAGATGATCGCGATGACGATCCCGCCGATTGCCACTTGCCACCCACGCGACATCGCTGAACTCCTTCCACGGGACTGTCCAGTCCCGCTCCCTTCAAGGTAGCGCGCCGCAGGCGCGCTGAATCCACTGTCGGGTGCGAGATGATGGAACCCGACCCTTGGAGGATGAGATGACGCTGGCCATGCCGATCGAGCCCGCGGCTAACGAATTGCTTTCCCGCGACCCGTTCGCGCTGCTGCTCGCGATGATGCTGGATCAGCAGGTGCCCTTCGAGAAGGCATTCGGCTCCCCTTACGAGCTGACCCGCCGCCTCGGTCACGAGCCGACGGCACAGGAACTAGCCGACTTCGACCCTGACGCGCTCGCCGACATCTTTGCTGCCAGGCCGGCGCTGCACAGGTTCCCCCGTGCGATGGCCGGCCGGGCGCAGGAACTCGCCAGGATCATCGCCGACAAGTACGACTGTGATGCGGGGGCGGTCTGGGCAACCGCGCGGGACGGTGCTGAACTGCGCGCGCGACTCGCCGAGTTGCCTGGTTTCGGCGCGTACAAGGCGCAGATCACGATCGCACTGCTCGGCAAGCAACTCGGCGTCACCCCGCCGGGCTGGCGCGAGGCCGCAGGCCACTTCGGCGAGGAAGGCTCGCACTACTCGGTCGCCGACATCGCAGGGGAGGACTCACTGCTTAAGGTCCGCTCTTACAAGAAGCAGCAAAAGCAGCTCAGCAAGGAACGCGCGGCCGCCAGGCCATGACCGGCCCCTGACTCTCGGTCACCAGGCCACGTCGTAGGACTCGAACCGGCTCGAGCTGGCGAGCAGCCGCCGCCCCTTCCTGACGTGGCCGCCGCTGATAGTTCCGGCCCAGAGCGGGGACCGCGAGCTACGCGGCTGGTAAAGGATCCGGTCGCCGTCCGGCGCTACTGCCCAGGCGATTCCGCGCTGCGGCACCGTGCAGAGCCGCCGACAGCGGCCCTCCCGTGCGCGATCGTGACCTGATCGACAAACCTCGGCGCGGCCGGCGCTGCGGCCGGCCGCGGGCAGGAGCGACCTGGCGACCCGTCGCGACCGAGATCCCGGCGACCTGCACGACCCCGGTTGCGGCGAAGACCGCGCGGGCGTCGGCTGACGCAGCGGGCGGATGTCGTCGGCACCGGCCCGGTCGGCCAGGCCGCGCAGTTCCCTTCTGAGC
This sequence comes from Actinomycetota bacterium, assembly GCA_027313705.1. Lineage (GTDB taxonomy): Bacteria > Actinomycetota > Actinomycetes > Streptosporangiales > Streptosporangiaceae > Chersky-822. The sequence continues at coordinate 35,874 of DAHVDE010000041.1, forward strand.
CGCTGCTCGATCCCGCTGCTCACGGTTGCCAGGTCGCCGGTCATCGTCTCGGCCTCCACGCCTGTAAGACGCACCACGCCGGCCGATCGCTGCACGGCAGTGTTACCTTGCTCGCATGACGACCGGTACTGCCAAAGTTCACGTCCTGCTCGAAGGCTACGCCAGGGAAGGTGACGGCGGAGAGCACGTCGGCAGCACGGTCACGCTGATCACCGACGGCGACACGATCGCCATCGTCGATCCTGGCATGGTCGCCTCACGGGCAGCCCTGCTGACCGCGCTGGCCGAGCAAGGGGTGGGCGCCGAGGCGGTCACCGACATCGTGTTCAGCCACCACCATCCTGACCACACCGTGAACGCGGCCATGTTCCCGCGCGCCAGAATCCACGACTTCCAGGCGATCTACGACGGTGACCTGTGGCAAAGCAGGGACGCCGACGGTACGCAGCTCAGCCCGTCGATCCGGCTGATGGCGACCCCTGGCCACACCGACCAGGACATCAGCACCGTGGCGGTGACCAGCGAAGGCGTCTACGTCTGCACGCACGCCTGGTGGGACGCGGACGGGCCAGCCGAGGATCCGTTCAGCGCCGATCAGGCGGTGCTTTCTGCCAGCAGGCAGAAGGTACTCGACATAGCTGACGTGATCATTCCCGGTCACGGCCCGATATTCACCCCTGGCCAGGACACGCCACGCTAGGCAAAGCGGCAGGTGCAGATAAGCGCGACCTGACCAGGCTGGTCAGCGTCGGCATCGTGGCCGCGCTGCTCGTCCTGCTCGCCGCGGCGGGTGCCCGCGGTTCCTTGCCGCCGGTCAGCACGCCCTGGCCTGACCCTGGCCGGGTCGCGGCCACGGGCGGCGTGCTCGAACTGGTACTCGCCGCGCTCCTGGTCGCGCTCCGCTGGCGGCGGCCCCGGCCAGCCGAGCCGCCGGCCGAAGACCTCGCCGCCAGGCTGCGCCGCATCCTGCACCCCGCGCTGGTGACCGCCATGATCGCGGTGCCGGTGCTGATAGCGCTGGCAGAAGCTAAGGTGCTCAAGGGCCGCAGGTCGCTGCCGCCACCCCCGCCAGCGAAGTTCCGCACCCCACGCTCCGTGCCGCCCAGGCTTGCCCAGCCTGGCAACTTCAGCCTCGGTCCGCTGCTTTCCGACCTGACCGTGGCTGTCCTGATCGCCGCGCTCGTCGCTGCCGTGCTGATCGCCTGGCACAAGCGCCGCAGCCGGCCAGATGCCCCGGCACTCCCTGACCTGGGCGCGGAACTGACCGAAGCTGAGCTATCCAGGGCGGTCGGTTCCGGTCAGGCGGCACTGCTGGAGCTCAGTGATGCCAGGCTTGCCATCATCCGCTGCTACCTCGCGATGGAAGCGAGCCTGGCGAACGCGGGCGCGGTCAGGGGCGAGGCGGAGACCCCGGACGAACTGCTGGCGCGGGCGGTAGCCGCCGACCTGGTACCGCGAGTCCCGGCACGCCTGCTCACCAGCCTGTTCTATGAGGCGAGATTCTCCACCCACCCGATGCCGCCGCACATCCGCGACCTGGCCAGCGGCGCGCTCGGCGAACTGGCCGCCGCACTGCCAGGCCAGCTTTCGCCACGACAAGCCGCCGCGACCGAGCCTCCTTCGCCTGGCTAGCTTATGATTTACGCGACATGGGCGGGTTCACGGCTGGCTGGCACCTGGCTAAACGAGAGATCTCCGTTGCGGCAGGGCTGGTCAGCGCGCTGTCCGCGGCGGCCTGGGTGCTGCTCGGCCAGGCCGCTGCCACGCTCGTCGCGATCACCTGCATCTCGCTTGGCCTGCTCGGGCTCAGAGCGCTCCTGCCGCGCCAGGAACCGCAAGCACCCGGGCAGGATCCCTATCAGGACATGCCGCTGACCTCGTTCTCCGGTTTCTGGCGTACCCAGACTGACCTGGCGAGCGCGGTAGCCTCGCTCGGCGCCTGGGATCTCACGACGCGGCCGCGGCTGCAGCGCCTGCTCGCCGCCCGCCTGGCCCAGCGGCACGGCATCAGCCTGGCAGCGGACCCGCAAGCCGCGCAGGCGATCTTCCTCAGCGGCGGCACGCCGTCCCGTGCCCCGCGTGCCGACCTGTGGTACTGGATCGACCCGAGCCGACCGACCCCGGCGAACGCGGCGAACCTGCCTGGGATACCCCCGCGCGTGCTCACCGCCCTGATCGCCCGACTGGAGCAGCTGTGACCGAACTGACCCTGACCCCGGCGCAGACCGCCGAGCGCTGCTCCGCCGTGCTCGACGAACTCGAACGCGCCGTCATCGGTCAGCGCCAGGCCCTTACCCTCGTGCTGGCCGGCATCCTCGCCAGCGCGCACATCCTGCTCGAAGATCTGCCTGGCCTCGGCAAGACGCTCACCGCCCGTTCGTTCGCGCGGGTGCTCGGCCTGCGTTTCGCCAGGATCCAGTTCACCCCTGACCTGCTGCCCTCAGACGTCGTCGGCGCACCGCTTTACGATCAGCGCAGCGGCGAGATGGTGTTCAGGCCAGGACCGGTGTTCACCCAGCTGCTGCTGGCCGACGAGATCAACAGGACTCCGCCGAAGACCCAGGCCGCGCTGCTCGAAGCCATGGGCGAGGGCCAGGTCAGCGTGGACGGGCAGACGCGGGCGCTGCCCTCGCCCTTCGTCGTGCTCGCGACGGCGAACCCGATCGAGTACGAGGGCACCTACGACCTGCCTGAGGCTCAGCTCGACCGGTTCGGCCTGCGGCTGCGATTCGGATACCTGAGCAGCGGCGACGAGGTGAGCATGCTGCGGCGGCGCCTCGAACGCGCCGCACCGCAGATCACGCTCGACCCGGTCTGCGGCCCGGAGGAACTGCTCGCCATGCGCCAGTCGCTCGAGCTCGTCGAGGTAAGCCCGGACCTGCTCGATTACGTGGTCGCCCTGATCGGCGCGACCAGGGAGCATCCCCAGGTGCAGGTCGGCGCCAGCCCGCGTGGCGGGCTGTTCATCCTCCAGCTGGCCAGAGGTTTCGCGGTGCTCAACGGCAGGGACTACGTGGTGCCTGACGACATCAAGACGGTCGGCGTGCCCGCCCTCGGCCACCGGATCACGCTCAGGCCCGAGCTTTGGACAGGGAAGGTCAGTGCCGACGACGTGATCGCCAGGATCCTCGCCAGCGTCCCTGTGCCCCGCACTGATCCAGCCGTCGCCCTGCGGCGCTGAGGCAGGGAAGAGCTTTGTGATATGCAAAGTCAGCCAGTACTGCTGACGGCCGGCCCGCGGCACGAGCTTCCGGTCACGTGGCAACTGTCAGGCCACGCCAGGCGTCTGGTCAGCGTCGCCGTTGCCGGACTGCTCATCGCGGTGATCACCAGGCGTCCTGAGTTCGTCGGCCTGGCCGCGCCCGCGCTGCTCTTGCTGCTGCCAGGACGTGGCCGCCAGCCTGACCACCTTGGCATCGAGATCGCCACCCCAGCAGGCCAGGTGACCGAGGGCAGCCAGGCCGCAGTCGGTGTCAGGATCAGCGGCCAGGGCGCAGGCCAGGTGCGGCTGCGGCTGCACCCTGGCAACTGGATCAGCCTGGCCGGCGAGAGTCCTGGCGAAGACGGCTGGTTCAACTTCCGGTTCGTGCCCGGCCGGTGGGGTGCACGCCAGCTCGGCACGCTCGAAGTGGTCATCTTCGACCGGTGGCGGCTGGCCGCCTGCCGGGTCCTGACCAGCTTGCCTCCGGTGATCTGCTACCCAGAACCGGCCAGGCTCGGCTCCCTGGTCGTGCTCAGCAAGCTGCCCGCAAGGCTAGGCGAGCACACGTCGCGGCGGCCGGGTGAGGGCGTCGAGTTCGCCGGGGTGCGCGAGTTCGTGCCAGGCGACAGGCAGCGGCGGATCAACTGGCCGGCCACCACCAGGCGCGGCACGCTTCAGCTCAACACCTTCACCGCCGAGCGGGCGCAGACCACCGTGATCTTGATGGACATCAGCGTCGACGTCGGTGCGGCTGGCCGCAGTTCTGCCGACCTCGCCGTACGGGCGGCGGCAGGCACCGCCGCCGCCTACCTGGCCGCGCGGGACAGGGTTGGCCTGATCAGCTACGGTAAGCATCTGCGCTGGATCGCTCCGGCGGCCGGCCGCCGGCAAGCGGAACGGATCAGTTACCTGATCGCCGCCGGCGCAGGTCCGCCTTACCCGCTGGAGATGCTTGGCTCGCTGGCCGGTGACATCCTGCCGCCTGGTGCGCTCGTCATCGTGTTCAGCCCGCTGCTTACCCTCCGGCTGATCGAAAGCCTGCGCGCACTGCGGGAACGCGGGTTCGCTGCGGTCGTGGTCGATGTGCTGACCGCGCAGCCAGGGACCGGACACGGCCGGTATCGTGCCACCGCCGACCTGGCCAGGCGAATCTGGCGGATGGAGCAGGAGGCGATCAGGTTCTCGCTGCGCGAGATCGGCATTCCCGTGGTGCACTGGGACGGGCAGTCCGCTCTCGACGAGCCGCTTGCCCCGTTCACCAGGCGCCAGGTGGTCAGCCGGTGAGCCGTCCCGCCGCCAGGACGCGGACTATCGCCGGGGTGGCGCTGCTGGTAGCGGCGGAAGTGACGTGGGCGGCGCTGCCGCTCGGCGGCAGCGCCGCCTTCCCCAGCCTGGTGCTGGCTTGCGCCGTTCTGGCGGCCATGATGAGCGTTGCGAGACTAGCTGACACGGCGGCTGCCGACGGGGAGCAGAGCAGGCCGGGCGGCTATGACTGGCCGTGGTCGAGCGCGTGGCTGTGGCTGACGGCGCTGCCAGGGCGGCTGCCGTGGGCTGAAGTGCTCGCGGTGGCCGTGCTCGTGCTTGAGGCGCTGCACCCGGCCAGGCCCTGGCACACGGTCGTGCTCATCTTCTTGCTTTTCTGGTTCCTGCTCGCGTATCACCTGGCTGAGAGCGATGCCGGCCGGGTCGTGCTTGGTCCGCAGCTTCCGCTGCTGCTGGCCGGCGGCGGGCTGGCCGTGCTGTGCGCGGCGGCCGCGGCGCTGCCAGGCACGGGGGCGGGCGCGGGCTGGCTGGCGGTGCTTTCCGGGGTCGCGGCGGTGGTGGCGGCCGGGCTCGCGCTCCCGGTCTGAGCCGCCGCCCTGACCCGGCCGGCTAACCGCCGCCTTGGCCTGGCCAGGCGGGGTAGCCGTAGGGCTGGGCACCACCGCCAGGCGGCCCGCCCCGGCCGGGCCCGCCGATCAGGTCGGCCAGCCAGGAAACGAAGGAAGCGAGGAGCAGGATCAGCACGGCCAGTGCGGCGAACACGCCGACAATGTGGTGCTGCTGTGACCAGAAGATCGAGGCGTCCCAGCAGAAGTGCACGATGATCAGGGGGATGATGCTTCCCGTGCGCAGGAACAGCCAGATGAAGATGACCGCCCAGAACGCGATGCCGACCAGGCCAGGACCGTAGTAGTCATGGTAGGAGCAGCGCAGCGCCAAGGCGACGATCACGATCTCGGCGAGCGGGCGGCGAGCCTGGCGCAGCGTGGTGACCACGAACGCGAGCACCACGGTCTCCTCGACCACGCCGGCCGCCATCGAGGCGGCGGTCGCGTAGAGCAGGTAGGCGCCGTTGAGGTGCTTCGGCTCGGCCAGTTCGTTTGCGGTCAGCGCCCTGGTGATCAAGCTGCCCGCGATGAGCGCGATCAGCGCCCAGGACGCCATGCGGAAGGCCGGCCAGTTGCCCTCGCTGCCCGCGGCAGCCCTCGGCAGCCCGAAGCCGAGCATCCTCGGCGTGATGCCGCGCCTGGCCGACAGGAGCACCGTGACCGTCACGGCAAGGCCCGCCGTAATCAGCTCGCCAAGCGCGGCCGGCCCGAAGACCGCCCAGCTACCCGACTCGACGGCGAGCCGGCCGGCCAGCGCCTCCCCGCCGGCAATGATGCCGACGGCGAAGAACGCGGCGAACACGAGTAGCACTTCGAGGTAGGCGCGGCCCGCCGGGATCGGGGCGCTCGGCGGCGGTGGCTGGCTGGACCACCAGTGCTGCCTGGCTGGCCTGCCCACCGGGCCAGGCCAGGTGGCGGCAGGCCCGCTGTCAATCGGCATGTTCACTGGCATGCTCATCGGCCGACAGCGTAGCCCTGCATGCCCCTGGGGTTGGCGCCGGCATACAGCATGCCGGTGCGGGAATCCCTGGCGACCGCGCTGATCCGGCCGAGCGCCCAGGGTCCGGCCACGGTGACATCGTGACCTCGGCGGCGCAGTTCGTCGATTACGGCCTGGCCGTGCCGCTCTTCCACGGTCAGCGACCTCGGCTGGCTCTGCCTCGGATAGAACGATGAGGGGAAATGGTCGGTGTGATAAGCGGGGGCGTCAATGGCTTCCTGAAGGTTCATGCCGAAAATGACGTGATTAAGGAAGAAACCCATCGTCCACTGGTCCTGCTGGTCGCCACCTGGCGTGCCGAACGCCAGGTAAGGCTCGCCGCCGCGCAGAACCAGGCCGGGTGACAACGTGGTGCGGGGCCGGCGGCCAGGTGCGAGCGAGCTGGCGAAGCCAGGGGTCAGCGCGAACATCTGGGCTCTGGTACCCAGGCAGAACCCGAGGCCGGGGATTACCGGGGAGCTTTGCAGCCAGCCACCGCTCGGCGTGGCCGAGACCAGGTTGCCGAAACGATCGGCGACGTCAAGGTGGCAGGTGTCGCCGGGGCCGAGAGGCGCCTTGCTCAGGGTCGGGTCGCCGGTCGTGCCTGGGCCGCGGCCGGCCGCCGCGCCTGGCGCCGCGGCGTACTCGAAGCCAGCCAGGGCGTAGCCAGGCAGGCCGGGAGTGCGGCCGCCAGGCGAACCCGGGCGCAGGTCCGCCGATGACTGGTCCGTGACGAGTTGCCTGCGGGCGTCGGCGTAGCCTGGGTCAAGCAGGTCCGCCATCGGCACTGCCGTATGCAACGGGTCGCCGTACCACGCCTCGCGGTCCGCGAACGCGAGTTTGGCGCACTCGGTCACCGTGTGCAGCAAGTCGGCGCTGCCAGCGCCCATGGCAGCCAGGTCGAAGCCGTCGAGCAGGCGCAACTGCTGGCTGAAGACAGGACCCTGACCCCAGGGGCCTGTCTTGCACACGGTAAACCCCTGGTAGTCGACGGTGACAGGCGCCTCGACAGATGCCCGCCACCCGGCCAGGTCGGCTCCGGTGAGCAGGGCCTTGTTCTGGCGTTCTGTCACGTCCATGACCTGCGCCTCGGCGAGGTAGCCGTCGATCGCCTCGGCGATGAACCCCTCATACCATGCCTTGCGCGCGGCCTCGATCTGCCCGTCCCGGTCGGCGCTGGCGGCTTCGGCCTCGCGCAGCACGCGGGTATAAGCCTGCGCCAGCGCCTGGTTGACGAACCTGGCGCCTGGAGCCGGCACGCCGTCACTCAGGTAGATCTCGGCCGACGTCGGCCAGTCCCTGGTGAACGTCGGTGCCATGGCACCGATCAGGGCGCTCGCCGATGCGAGCATCGGATAGCCGTCGCCGGCGTAGCCGATCGCGTAACTCATCACCTCGCGCAGCGTGGCCGTGCCGTACCTGGCAAGCAGCAGCATCCAGGTGCCGAAGGCAGCAGGCACCGTAGCGGCAAGCAAGCCGTTGCCAGGCACCAGGTCGAGGCCGAGTGCTTCGAAAGCGGCAAGCGTGGCCGCCGCGGGCGCGGTGCCCTGGCCGGAGAGCACGAAGGTTTCCCCGGTGCGACGGTCATGCCCGATGACGGGGACCTCCCCGCCCGGGCCGTTCAGGTGCGGTTCGACAACCTGAAGCACCAGGCCGGCCGCGACGGCCGCGTCAAAGGCGTTACCGCCCGATTCGAGCACCGCCATTCCGGCCGCTGAAGCCAGCCAGTGCGTCGAGGCAACCATGCCAAAGGTGCCGGCTAGCTGCGGTCTTGTGGTGAACTGTTGGGTACTGGCCACGCCACTCCGATCCGTAATGCGAGCTACCTTGGGCATACCCACCCACACCGGACTGAAGGCTCCCGCGTGACAGGATTTTAGGTACGCTGCCGTGGTCTGAGCGCGCCAGGGCACGGTCCGCACCAGGGACGCCGAGGTTGTTGCCGGACAGTTAATGTAACCGGACAGTTAGTTAAGGGGGACTAGCCGTGAACCTGACGACCTTGGGCAGGCGGAATCTGCTCGTGCTTGCCGCGCTCGCCTCGGTGACCGCGCTCGCGGCGGGCTGCGGCTCGGCGTCGACAAGCGGATCGCCGAACCAGGCGGCCTCGACAGGAACGCCCCACGCCGGCGGCTCGGTGACGACCCAGCCGCCGTCGCCCTCGCCGTCGCCGTCCTCGCCCGCCTCGCCCGCATCGGCGAGCGCCGCGGGACTGGCCGAGTGCGTCACCTCCGCGCTTAAGGTCAAGGTGGGGTCGGGCAATGGCGCGGCAGGGACCATCTTCTACAGCCTGGACTTCACAAACACCTCGGGCAGCACCTGCTTTGTCGAGGGTTACCCAGGCGTGTCGCTGGTCAGCGCGGGCAGCAACTCAGGCAGTCAGATCGGCGCCGACGCCAAGCGGGAATCCACGGTCACGGTCAAGCAGATCGTGCTCGCGCCAGGCAAGACCGCCGTCGCCCAGCTCGGCATCGCCGAGGCAGGCAACTTCCCGGCTTCAAGCTGCCAGATAGTGACCGCTCACTGGCTGAAGATCTTCCCGCCCGACCAGACCGTCGCCACGTACCTGCCGTTCACCACGCAGACCTGCGCGTCCACGTCGGTGGCCACCATGCACATCGCCGCCCTCACAGCGGGAGCCTGAGACGACCATCCGGCGCGGCAACCACGGCCGAGGGAAAGCACGATGAACGCGGCTTCCGGCCAGCCAGGCATCGGGCTGCGCCCCGGTGCCGCGCTGGCAGGCTACCTCCTCGAGGAGCGGATCGGCCGGGGCGGCATGGCCGTGGTGTTCCGCGCCGTAGACGAGCGGCTAGGGCGGCGGGTAGCGCTGAAGATCCTCTCGCCCGGATATACCGCAGACAACGCGTTCCGCACCAGGTTCATCAACGAGTCCAAGGCTGCGGCGACGGTCGAGCACCCGCACATCATTCCCGTATACGGCGCCGGGGAGGCATCGGGCTACCTCTACATCGCGATGCGGTTCGTGCCAGGCGGTGACGCCCGTTCTGAGCTGCGGCGCACGGGTCCTTTCAACTCGATCCGGGCCTGGCGGGTCATCTCGCAGGTCGCGGCGGCGCTGGACGCCGCGCACACGCACGGACTCGTGCACAGGGACGTCAAGCCGGCCAACATGCTGCTTGACCTGGGCGCGCAGATCCCGGCCAGGGCAGGAGAACTGGCACGTCCCGGCCCCGTCGATCACGTCTACCTGACCGACTTCGGCATCAGCAAGCAAGGTCCTTCGCACGGACTCACGCTGACCGGGCAGATCCTTGGCACGCTCGAGTACGCCGCGCCAGAGCAGATCGACGGCAACCAGGTAGACGGCCGCGCCGATCTCTACTCGCTTGCCTGCTCGACCTTCGAACTGCTCACCGGCACTCCGCCATTTCGGCGCAGTCAGGGCGCAGCGCTGATCTACGCCCAGCTCTCCGAGCCGCCGCCGCCGGTGACGGCGAGCAGGCGCGATCTTTCTGGCCTGGTGGACCAGGTGATCGTGAAGGCAATGGCGAAGAACGCCGACGACAGGTACGCCAGTTGCACTGGGTTCGCCGCCGACCTTGGCCGGGCGCTCCGGCTGACGCCTGGCCGGGTCGAGGTAGCGGCCGGGCCGGTCATGCCGCCGCTGCGCGGGCAGGACGCTGACCGAGGACCTGGCCTGGCCGAACGTCAGATGCACCGGCCGACAGAGGTAGTGCCGCCAAAGACAGTGCCGCCAAAGACGGGGCGACCTTCCGCGCCGCGCGGCCCTTCGATGCCGCCAGGCGGCCTGGGCAGGCCGTCAGGTGATGAACCGCCGACCAGAAGGCGCGAGCAGTAACGGGCGGGCAGCAGGTTTCCGTTATTATAATTGCGCTGCCTGGCTTTCAGTAGCGCCCTTATTATGCCAGCTCACGGCAAAACGTCGCACTCGCTTGATGCCGACAAATATTAAACGGAGAAATGGCATGCGTAAGGCATTCCTGTCGAAACGGAACATGATCGCGGTAATGCGCCAATGCGCCCTGGCCGCCCTGACCTGCGTGGTCGCGGCCGGCTGCGGCACTGCGGCCAGCCGGCCAGGTCAGGCCGCGGGGTCCGGCCCGCAGTCGACCAATCCGCCAGGCGACTATCCATGCGCCGCCGCGCACCTAGACGTCGCCATCGATGCTCATGCCGCCGGCGTCGCGGCAGGCACCGCACTGATTCCGCTCGACTTCACTAACGTCTCCACCAGCAGTTGCAGGCTGAGCGGCTACGCCTACGTCTCGTTCGCCACCAGCGACAAAGGCAAGCGGGTCGGGCAGATGGCAGCCGCCGACCGCGCCCTGCCGCCGCACGCACTGCTGCTCGGCGCGGGGAAGACGGCGCACCTGTGGTTGCGGATGGTAGCCGCTGCCAGCCTGCCCGCCAGCATCTGCCGGCCGACAACCGCCGGCGGTCTCCAGATCAGGCTGCCGGGTCAGAACGCGACCATTTTCCTCGCGCACCGCTTCCTTACCTGCGCTAATCGGGTAAAAGGCACTGATATTCTCACGGTGGAGCCATTCCAGTCCGGTCGTGCCCGCGCGGGCACGGCCCAGTGAAAGCAGGAGTTACTTCTCCCTGCTGCCTTAAAGCGCAACCACAGCGGGCGCGGACCTGGGCCGGAGTTCCGCCGACGGCCACCGTTGCACCGCGGGCCGCGGGCATCGGATAGGTTGCCGCGTATGGCAGAGATCAATCCGAGGCTGCGCGCCGTACTTGACCTGAGTGTCGCCGAGGCGCGTGAATACGCCGGACGGCATGAGTACGACGGCAAGGTGCAGGATCTATCGCCGGCCGGTGTCCTGGCCGGCCTTGGCCGGCTTGACGCGGCCGCCACCCAGGCGCCATCGCCAGCCAGCCAGTCTCCGGACGGCGAGATGCTCGACGAATACGACGCCGCCCACCTGGCCACATTCGAGCGTGCCCTGCGGGTCAGCTACGGAGAGCTCAAGCTTTACCGCGCCAACCCGTACTTCCACATCTCGAACCTGGACCTCGCCTGCTACGACCGTGACTATGCCGCGGCAGACGACCGGGCGAGGGCGCGGGCAGAGCACCTGGCCGCCTGGCCGGAGGCGATCGACGCGGCGATCGCCTCCCTCGACCAGGTGCCCGCGCCCGTGGCCAAGGCCCTGGCGGGCGCCGTCCGGGGACTGGCTGCTGGCATTCCGGCCGACCGGGACGAGCAGGCGGCCGCGGCCGCGCTTAAAGCCCACGCCAGGTTTGCCGACCACATCGACGCGGCGGCCAGGAACGGCCACCCGGACGCTGCGCTCGGCGCCGCGGCGCTGACGAAGCTGATGAGCTCGATCGAGGGAACCGAAGTCGATCTTGGCAGGCTCGCCGAGCGGGCCGACGCCGAAAGGGACCGCCTGCGTGACCGCCTGGCGGAAAGCTGTGCTCAGATTGACTCCTCCCGCCCGGCCATGGAGGTCGCCAGGAAACTAGTCCGCGTCCACCCGGACGCCGACGGCGTACTCGACGCGGCGCGGCGGTGGACGCAGCGGGCCATCGAGTTCACCAGCGCAGCCAACCTGGTGCCCTATCAGGACGGCGAGTGCCTGGTCGAACTGGCACCAGAGTCCAGGCGCTGGGCAATGGCAATGATGTCAACGGCCGCGCCAGGCGAACCGGAGGGGCCGTCCATCTACTACATAACGCCGCCCGACCCTAGCTGGCCAGAGCACGAGGCAGAAGAGTGGCTCGAGGTGTTCAGCGACACCACCCTGCCAGGCATCACGGTGCACGAGGTAGCACCCGGTCACTTCTCGCACGGCCGCGCGATCAGGCGGGCGCCGACCCTGGTGCGCCGGACACTGCACTCCGAGGCATTCGTCGAGGGCTGGGCGCATTATGCAGAAGAACTATGCGTCGAAGAGGGATTCTGCGCCAACGACCCCAGGTTCGCGATCGGCGTCTGGCTTGAAGCCCTGGTCAGGGTAACCAGGCTGGCCTGCGCGATCGGCCTCCACACGGCCGGTCAGACAGTCGAGGACTGCGCCAGGCGCTTCGAGGCCGACACCCACCTGTCAGGACAGGCCGCTCGCGCCGAGGCAACCCGCGCCTCCTTCGACCCAACCTATGGCCGGTACACCTGGGGCAAACTAGAGATCATGGACCTGCGATCGCGGGCCAGGCAGGCATGGGGCACCGAGTTCTCCCTGCTGCGCTTCCACAGCGCGATGCTCGCGCTCGGCTCACCACCGCTCGGCCTGCTCGACACTGCCTTGCGGCGGGGATAGCGGTCTTCGGGGTAGCGGTCCCGGCGGGGTAAGTCCGGGTCAGCGGCACCGGTAGGGTCTGATCATGACCGACGTCGCTGACCTTGACTCGCTGTCCTCGCGCGAACTGCACGACCTGGCCGTGCACCGGGCCAGGCATCACCTCGACGTGGCTTTCCTGTGGGAGTTGCTGCGCTCGCTGCCCGCAGCCGAAGTGGTCGCCGGTCACCCTGAACACGCGGAGGCCGACGCGCTGAAACTGTCCGCATACATCGGCGATGCGATCGACGCGAACGACAGCGACATAGTGCATGCACTCCGGCCGATGTACCTGGACTACCTGAACAAGCACAAAGCTGACCTGCCTGATCTCCCGTCCCGCGACTCTTCGGACTCGGCCCCGCGCTAGCCAGCCTCCGCGCCGGCTGGTCTAGTGGCCAGCAACGGACAAGCAGACCGCTGCGCCCCGCCGCCAGCCCGGCACCACGACCGACCACGCTCAGCCGGCCGATGGACCTGGACAGCAAGCAGCCCTGGCCCGCTACTGCCGGCCAGGGCTGCGAAGCTCTCGCGGTGCTGGTCAGGCCTGCAGCACGGCTTCGATCTCCAGGTGAAGGTCTACTCGGTCGGCGACTACGACGCCGCCGCCCTCGATCGCCGCGTTCCAGGTCATGCCGAAGTCTGAGCGGTTGATGTGACCGGTGGCGGTGAAGCCGGCCCTCGTGCCGCCGTAGGCGTCGGGGCCGAAACCGTTGACCTCAAGCTTGAGCGGAACCTGCCTGGTTACGCCCTTGAGGGTCAGTTCACCGTCGAGGACGTAGTCGCCGCCATCGGGACGTACGCCGGTTGACCGGTAGGTCATCGTCGGGTAGTTCTCCGTGTCGAAGAAATCAGGCGAGCGCAGGTGCCCGTCGCGCTGCTCAGCGCCGGTGTCGATCGACGATAGCTCGATCTCGGCGGTGACGGAGGACCCGAGCATGTCGTCGGCGGTCACGACCTCGCCCGAGAACTTGGTGAACTTACCGCGGACCTTGCTGACCATCATGTGCCTGACAGCGAACCCGACTTCCGAGTGCATGCCGTCAATGTTCCAGGTACCAGCCACGTAGCCGGGGATCGTGATCCCGGTTTGAGTCTGCGTCATGTTCTCGCTCCCATGCTGTCTGGCTTGCGATTTTCACCTGGCAGTCCAGCGGACCGCCAGGAAGCTAGTTTTGTTGAACACACAACAATTATCAGACCCGTCTTCACTTGTCAAATGTTCAACTAGTTCAGTACTCTAACATCGTGGAGACGACGACACGCTGGCTAACTGCCGAGGAACAGCGCGTCTGGCGCCGGTTCCTCTTCGCGTGCCAGTCGCTGTTCGGGGCCATCGAAGGACAGCTGCTCAGGGACTCTGGCCTGCCGCATGGCTACTACGAGATACTTGTGCACCTGTCAGAAGCACCCGACCGCGCACTCAGGATGAGCCAGCTGGCGGCCGCCTCCAGCTACAGTAAGAGTCGCCTGTCACACGCGGTATCGCGACTCGAAATGCGTGGCCTGGTAGTCAGGATGGACTGTCCTACTGACCGGCGCGGTCAGATCGCCAAGCTCACCGACGAAGGCATGGCCGTGCTTGAGGCGGCAGCACCTGGCCACGTCGAGCAAGTGCGCCGCTCGCTGATCGATGCCTTGACCCCCGAGCAAATCAGGCAACTAGGCGAGATAAGCGCTGCCATGATCGCGGCGGCCAGCCTCGAGTCGGCCGCCGGCTCTCAGGCCGCCGCCGCCTTCGCGGAACCGGAAGCGGATTGCCTGGAAGAGGAAGAAGATCCGGGCGGCTGCGACGGCTAACCGGGCGAGGGGCTACCGGGGTGGCCAACGCCGGCGGACTGGCGGCAAGCGGCTATCCTCAACACGGCGCGGTACGACGCGCCGTAGTTGATCTGAGGAAGGCTAAGATGCCTGATGCCACTGGCTCAGGCCCGCTGGCGCCCGCCTGCGGGCGGCGTGACACGGACCGAGTTCGGCGGACGCCGCGCGCGCACGCGGTGCCCCGCCCGGCAGTCGCTGCCGGCCGCAGCGCTCTGCTTGGACTGATCGCGGCGGCGGTGGCACTCGCTGGCTGCGGCGCCAGGCATGCCGCCGCCAGCGCCGCGTCCATCAACGTCATCAGCGCTTACGTCATGCAAGCGGACGGCGTGAAGACGGTGGACGCCTACTTCGTGCTGGCTAACACGGGCACGTCCGATCGGCTCGTCTCAGTTCGCAGCAGCGCCGGCGGCAAGGTCATCATGCTGACGCCAGCGGCGCCAGGCGTCTCGGTTGCCCGCGCCACGACTGATCTAGTGTTCCCCGGCCACGCCGTCACCAAGCTCGACCCGACCGGAATGCACCTGGAAATAGTCGGTTCAGGCCCGCTACACCAAGGTACCGACATCACGCTGACCCTGGTATTCGCTCACGACGGCAAGTTGAAGGTCTCCGCCCAGGTCAGCAACCCCCAGACCGGAAACAGCAGCTATTTCGGCCCCTAACGCCTGCGCGGCCCACCCAATGGGCGGCGCGCCGACATTTGCCGTGCAGAGACTTGCGATATATCGTCTTGCTGTCGGCAGTCGTGCCGGCGGGGGTACCTGGAGGGAACCGATGATGGCAGGATCGGGCATCAGAATCGGTGACGCCGAGAGGAACGCGGTGGCTGAGTGCCTCCGCGAGCACTACGCGGCCGGTCGCCTTGACATGGAGGAGTTCCAGGAGCGACTCGATGCGGCGTTCGCGGCCAAGACCGAGCAGGATCTAGCGAAGCTCACAGCAGATCTGCCGCACTCCTCCCCTTACGCGACTCCATGGCCAGGTCAGCAGGCCGGGCAGCGCGGGCCAGTCCAGTCATACCCCCTGAGCGGCAGCCAGCAGGCACCCCCTAGGGCCAGTTCTCCGATGGCCGCGCTCGCTGCGGCGGCAATCTCCTTGTTCATACTGGCCACGGTCGTCATCTTGTGGCTCCCGTTCGGCGGGCTGCCCAAGGCGGTTCTCATCATCTTGGCCGTATTCGCCTTCATCCGGCGAATCTTCAGGCGCGTCCTCTTCGGCGGCCCGCTCGCCCGAGGTCGCCGCCGGTAATTCGCCGGCTATCCGGTCAGGCACTCCGCACTGCCGCCTCCCTGCCGCGCGGTAGCCCGCACGCCGGCCGTCCGCGTGCTAGGTGCGGTCGGGCAGCCGCAGGGGCACTAGCAGATATCGGAACTCTGGCGTTTCTTCGTCGTAATCGCCATCTGTCTCCTTGCTTTCGTCAACCCAGGTAATCAGGGCAGGCTTGGCCGGGGTGTTGAACTCGATCCTGATCCTGCCGGTCTCCGCCGCGCCTTCTGGTGCCGCCTGATCTGATTCCGGCGGCGGCACCGGCGAGGTACGAGCCAGTGCCGCCGCGACCATGCCGTCCAGCAGGTAGTGCGGGTTGAAGGAGATCGTGGGCTGGTCGCCGGTGAAGTCGGCGGGCACGGTCTCCGCGGCACGGGCCCTGCCCTCGGCGTGGGCCTCGACCATCAGGTGACCAGGGCCGAAAGACAGCCGGACTGGCCCTGCCCGCTCTGCGACCAGGGCCGCCCGCCTGACTGCCTCGATGGCGGGGCCGGCCAGCAGGTCAGCCTGGCAAGCGAACTCGCCTGAGAAGCGGCTCTGGTACTTGATGAACTCGCCGCCAATCAGCCTGGCCGTCAGCCGCCGGTCAGTCGCCTCGAAGCTGATCAGGCCGTCGCTGCCGGCCTCGAACGCCAGCCTCACCTGACCGCTACCCGCGAGCGCCCTGGCGGCCTCGGTCATGACACGCGCGGGCACGAGGGCGAGTGCCTTGAGGTCCGCATCAGCGGGAGTGAGCTTCAGGCGCCGGGCGGCCAGTCGGTAGCGGTCGGTAGCGGCAAGCGTCAGCGACTCGCCGTCGATATCCAGGCAGATCGCGGTCAGCATCGGCAACGTGTCGTCCCTGCTGGCCGAAGAGGCAACCTGGGCGACGGCAGAAGCGAGTTGCGCCGCGTCCACAGCACCGACCATGGCAGGCGAGTCAGGCAATGCCGGGTACTCGGTGAGCGGCAGGCACACCAGCCCGAACTCCGCGCCGCCGCACACCATGCCGAGCGTGTCGCCGTCGTCGGCGAAAGCGACGGGCCGTGATGGCAGGCTGCGGGTGATCTCAGCCAGCAACCGTCCAGGCACGAGGGCAGTACCTGGCTCGGCGACTTCCGCGTCGAGCCTGCATTTCGCCGAGACCTCGTAGTCGAAGCAGGAAATGGTCAGGCTCGCGCCGGAAGCCTCAATCAGCATGCCGGCCAGCACCGGAACGACAGGCCTGGACGACAGGACGCGAGAAACGAAGGCCACTGCCTCGCCGAGCGCGTCTCGCGCGACCGTGAACCGCATAATTCCTCGCTCTCTTCTCCGACCACCCGATACTCCCACCACCCTCTGACAGCGGCAGCCTCCGGCGCCAAGCAGGGTGCGGGCGGGCGCGACTCGGCGCCTTCGGCGCGGATAACGGCACAGGCCCGGCGATGCCGCAATGGCGGACATCACCGGGCCTGGTGCTATCCGGCTACGCCAGGCCGGCCGGTACCGCAGCCAGCGTCGCCTCGATGGCCTTGACCAGGGCGCGGGCGGTTTCCGTAGTCAACTCAACGGCCACCCGTGCCGCTGGGCCCTTCGCCGGATTGGCGAAATCGATATTGAGGGTGTGATCGGCAGGAGCGTGCACCGGGTGGTCGAAATAGACATTGACTTCGCTCAGGCCGAACCAGCCATTGGCGCCTTTGCCGCTGCCGGCCGCCTCGATGCTCTCCGTCAGGTACGTGCACATGATGTCCGCGCTCCCTTAGCTCGCCAGGTGCTTGCCGAAGAAGTCCCAGACCAGTTCCCAGCCCTTGGTCGCCGCGTCGACGCGGTAGGAGGGCCGGTCAGGCGAGAAGAATGCGTGGCCGGCGCCTTCGAAGGTGTGGAACTCGTGCGGCTTGCCGAAGCTGTCGAGTACCTGCGACAGTTCCGCCGTTTCGGCCGGCGGCGGGAACTGGTCGTCCGCGCCGAACAGGCCGAGCAGCGGGCACGACAGGTCCTTGGCCAGGCCGACGATCGGCTTCATGCTGGCCGGAGCCTGCTCGGGCACGTGCACCACGGCGCCGCCGTAGCAGTCAACCGCCGCCTGAAGCGGCAGGCTGCAGGCGGAGAGGAATGACTGGCGGCCGCCCGAGCAGTAGCCGATGACCCCGATCTTGCCGTTGCAGCCGGCCATGCCGCGCAGGTACTCGGCGGCGCCGCCGACATCTCCCACCAGCCGCTCGTCGGGCACGCCGCCCTTGGCCCTGGCGGCCGCGGCCGCGTCGTCTGGGCTGGCGCCCGGAGCGTCACGCCAGTACAGGTTCGGCATGATCGCGGCGTAGCCATGAGCCGCGAACTTCCGCGCGATCTCTTTGGTTGACGAATCATAACCTGGCATATGGTGAATCACCACGATACCGCCGAATGTCTGCGTGTCCTGCGGCCTGGCCAGGTAGGCCTCGATCTGGTCGCCGCCATGACCGGCGATCATGACCGTCTCGGCGGTGAGCGATTCCTTCATTGGCATTCTTCCTTTTTTGCCTTGTTTAACCCTGGAGTAATTTTGGCATAAAATCTTAACTATCTTCGGCACCGGGCCGGGTAAAGGCTGCACGAAACTGGAATGCTATCGCTAGATCTTCGGACCTGGGGAAAGGCATTTCCGTGAATGCGGCCACATATGTTCTGGCACTCCTGTTCCTCGCCGCCGGATTTGCGCTCGGCTGGTATGCCAACCGTGCCTATTCGGCGCATGGGGACGTTAAGTCCACAAAGGCCAAGATACCTGGATACCGAAAGAATCGATACAAGAACGGCGTTGTCACCGCATTTCTTGCCTTCGCGATCGCGGTGGTGATCCTCGGCATCCTGCAACCGCACCACTAACTTCAGGCAGGCAACTCAATCGATTGCGGGAACCTGAAGACGTTGGCCGGATCCACGGCTGCCTTGATCCGCTGCAGCACAGGATAGTTGGCACCATAGTAGGCACGCTGCCAGTCTGCCAGGTCGGGGTCGGCATAGTTCTGATAGGCCTGCCCGCTGGCGTATGGCTGCATGGCGGCGTGGAATGACCTGAGCCAGGCCAGCTGATTCGCCACCGGCCTGGTCCCCGCGCCCGCGTCCTTCGCGCCGCGCGGCGGGGTCCAGCTGGTGCTGTACTGGGCCAGGAAAAGCGCATTGCGGTGCACGAACGCGGTTGCACTCGGGCTGACTTTGTTGATCGCGCCGCCGAAGGCGTCGAACGCCACTCCCCCTGCCGCCCCTGCCGCTCCGGCCACGCTTTGCATCCGCTCTACCTGGGCGAGCAAGGTACCGATACCCTTGGCCGACAGCTTTTTGTGGTAGAAGTCTGATTTCGCATACTCTGGCGGCCTTCCGAGCACGCCGGCCGGGTTCTGGGCCGGCAGGTGACACTGGGCAACTGACAGATTCGAACAGCCTGCTTCTACCAGCATGCACGTCAGGTAGCTCTCGCTCTGGACGAACGTGCCCGACGGCGCGGACCCGGCGGCGGCGTAGAGCCGGCCGAGCAAGGCCTCCGCCCCGGTCACCGACCCGGCGAAGGTACCGCCCACCGTAATCTGCGGCGTGCCGCCCGGTGCCGCGCTCAGATGCATGTTGGACCACAGCGCATCTGGCGCGGTCGGCGCCCACTGCTGCCAGGCATCAACCAGCCTGGCTGCCTGCGACCAAGGCCACTGAAGGTAAATCAGCACCAGGTCAGGCGCGGGATGGGTACGCAGCGTGAACGAGGTGACCACGCCGAAACTGCCCCCGCCACCGCCGCGGCACGCCCAGAACAGGTCGGGATCACTGGTCGCGCTCGTATTGCGCACTTTCCCGTCGGCAGTCACGATCTGGACGCCGACGACGTTGTCGCAAGTCAGGCCGTACAGCCGGCCGATCACGCCGACGCCGCCGCCGAGCGCTAGCCCGGCAATGCCGACGGTCGGGCAGGATCCGCCTGGAACGGCGCGGCCGTGCGCGGCCAGTTCGTTGTAGAAGTCGATCAGCAACGTGCCCGACCCGGCCGTCACCGTGCCCGCCTTGGCGTCCACTTTCACCCGCGACATCCGGCTTACGTCGATGATGAGCCCGCGAGTACTCGACCAGCCGCCGTAACTGTGGCCGCCGGAACGGACAGCCACGGCGATCTTGAACTTGCGCACGAACGCCAGGCAGGCGCTGACGTCGGCCGGGGTCGCGCAGTAGGCGATACCTGCCGGGCTCTTGCTGTCGAACTTAGGGTCGAAGAGGAGCTTGGCGCTGTCGTAACCACGCTCACCGCGCCTGACCAGCTTGTGAGTGGACAACTTGTCGCGCAGCGCCACCCAGTCAGACGGGCGGAGGTCGGGCACCACCGTCGCCGCCGCGGCCGGCTGCTTGCCTCCTGCCGCAGCCGGGCGGCCATTCCCCTGGAGTTTGCCCGCTGCGGGCGCGCCCGCCGTGTGATGCCCGCCGTCGGTGGCGATGGCTGCACCCACGCTGCCAGCCGCTGCCACCGCCAGTCCTCCGGCCAGCAGGAACTTACGCCGGTCTGGCCCGCCATTCACACCAGGAGTCATGCTCGCCACCTACCAGGTACCTGGCTGGCCCGGATCGGGCCAGCACCCGAATAATCCCCTCACTGTGACTACCGGAACATAACGATGGTTGGCATTCCAGTTAAGACCACGCGCAATCACCAGAGAACGCCGTCGCTTACGGCGCCGTCTCGCCAGCAACCGCCGACATGGACAAGACGAACGCTGCCATTTCTCTGGCCGGGCAGGACGCAGGATGACCAGGCCCGGGTAGCTTAAGGCTCGAGCTCGGGCGAACGCTACGACCTGGCGGACACCGGGGTCAGACCCGCCGCCAGCGCGCCTCCAGGCCGCAGTAGACACCAAAGGCGATCAGCCCCGCCGCCACCACGACGAGCAGGGCAGGGCCCGCCGGCGTCTGAGCAAATGAGCGCAGCGTCGCGTCAAGTCCCTTGGCCCGGCCAGGGTTGTGCTGCGCGCCTGCGATCACGAGGAACACGCCCGCCGCCGCGAAGACCAGGCCGCGGGCAGCGCCGCCAACCTCGCCGAGCGCGATGGCGACCCGCCGCTGCGTGCCGCTCATCCGGCCGGTCTCCAGGTCGGCAAGGAACTTGCGCCGCCAGGCCCGCCAGGCGAGGTAGAGCCCGGCACCGATCAGCGCGAAGCCGACGACGATCACTACCGCCTGCCCGCCAGGCTGCCGCATCAGCGTGGCGGTCACGTCGGCCGACTGCCGGTCACTTGACTTCGGAGCACCTGAGCCGACGGCATACTTCAGCGTCTCGTAGGACAAGGCACCGTACCCGACGGCCTTGCCGAGCGCCGCGAGCCGCGCGCCTGGCTTGTCTTCGCGCGCGTTGCCGCCGCCGTATGCAACTTGCGTCAGGCGCCAGGCCGCGAGACCAGCGAAGCCGATCCCGAGCAGCCAGAGCAGCACCGAGCCGACTGCCGTCGAGCCGACCTCGACGAGGGCGCCCCGGCTGTCGGCCGACGTAGCGGACCGGCCGAGCGCGATCTGGATCGCGATCCAGCCGATGATGACGTACATCATCCCTCTGGCCGCCAACCCGGCGCGGGCAAGCACCAGCAGCGGGCGTGACCGCGCCGCCCTGTGTCCGTGTGCGCGCGCCCTGGTTCCGCCTCGCCGACGTGTTTCGCTGAGCATTTCGCCTCCTGCCGAGCCTGGCCGCAACTGCCCGGCGGATCACGGGTCAAACCAGTGCGTAGTTTGCCGGACAGCCGGCGGACCACCCCGGACGCAGGATGTACTGGGTGGGCGGGTCGACGGCCGCTACCCTCGTGGCCTGGCAGGGAATCGGGCTCCGCTCCGCCCGAAGCTGTCGCACCCGGGCGGGGGCATTTACTGGCTAGGCGGAAGGAGTTTGCCCGGCCGCGATCGCGGCATCAATGGTCGGGTAGAGCCGCAGGAGGCCAATCAGGCCGGACAGTTCCAGAGTGCGCATTACCGCCGCACCCGTGACCACCAGCCGAAGTTCTGTTCCCTGGCTCGCAGCTAGCTTGTGTACCTGAACCAGGGCACGCACTCCAGATGAATCGCAGAAAGTCGTCTGGGTCAGGTCCGCTATCACCGCGGCGAGACCGGGCACGCAGGCCGCCGCCAGGTCGGAGTACACCCGGTCTGAGTTGGTGACATCGATCTCGGCTGCCAGCCTGACAACTGGCGGAGCGGTCGTGGCGTCGGCTACGGGACGAGCACCCATGGCCTCTCCTCCCCTAGCGGGCCGAACCTTCATCTGCATGCTTGGCCGAACTAGCCACACCGTACCCGGCTGACGGTACCTGCTGCCATGTCCAGCCCTGATCAGGCTCAGCCCGGCAGGCGCATGTGGACCCGGATCGTCGTCCCTGACCTACCCGTTCTGGTCTGCACCAGGTCACCAACTTGGTGCACGAGCCAGAGGCCGCGCCGGCTGCCTGCGGCCGTCGGTGCCGGGCACAATGTGCCGGCGAGCGGATCGACGATGCAGCCGCTGTCGCTGACCTGAAAGATCAGGGTTTCGCCGTTATCTGATCGCCTTAACCGAACGGAGGGGCGCGCTTCGATGTTCGCGCGCGAACAGTGCGCCGTGGTCAAGAGCACTCGCGCTAGAGCATCTGCCAATCACCACCGGCACCCCCGGCTCTGCGCGCTAGGCCCGCATTGTTTCCCCGCCTCCTTACTTCCCGGCATCAGCGTGACATGCCATCGACTGCCCAGTTGGGGCCGTCGGCATCGCCAGGTTCATGGCTCTGCGCGGGCGCCGATGAGGTTTGCCGGCGTTTGCGCACGGCGGCCATGGGCAGAAGTGTCCGACCATTTCCCCGAGGTCATGCCTGCGCCGGAGGTGCCTTGGAAGTCAGAGCCGAGCCATAAGGTGGTCTGGATAAGCGAGCCAGCGGGACGATTCGAGCCGGACTTCGCCGGGCGCGACCTGCAGACGGTTTCACCGGCCTGAGGGTGGCGGTGGACATGAAGTGGCCGTTGCGTCCAGTGACCGGCGCCGAGGAGCTTCCCGATTCCGAAGAGCGCCTCGGCCCCGTGCTCAGGATCTGCCGCCAGTACGCTCCGCCCGGAATCAGGATCTCCGGGGAGATCGGCATGGTGACTGTCGATGAGTGGTGAGCCGCTGGCCAGCAAGCGGGGCGCCACGGGCGGACCGCCGCATTCTCGTCCTGTCCTTTTCCTCGATGAGCGGTTTGACGCCAGGACCTTGTATCAGTTGCGGTCCGCCGTCGCTGCCCATGTCGCTGAGTTTGGCGTGCCAGTTCAGCGTGCCCGCGACATCTTGATCGCGGTGCATGAACTGGCGAGCAACACGGTCAGGCACGGCGCGGGTCATGGCAGGCTGTGCGCCTGGACGGATCAGCGAACGCTGATCTGGACGGTCGCCGACGGACCAGCACCAGATGACCTGGCTCCGCCTGACTATCTCGTCGCAACACTGATGACGGCAGCGGACTTGCCCTGGCCGGTCGTGCCTGGCCATGGTCTGTGGCTGATCAGCCAGGTCGCGGATCGATTCATCGTGAAGCGCGAACGCGGGGTCATCGCCGCCACGGTGACCTTCAGCGCCTGACGTTTGCGTCTGCGCTGACACGGTAGCTGCCCTGCGCTAGCCGCCAGGGAGGTAGAGCCGATGAACCGTGTCGAGAAAGCGCTCAGAGGCCTGGATCGCTGGCAGCAGCGGCATAAGGCGACCTCATTCGCCTTCGGCGTAGTCAAGAAGTTCGGCGACGATAACGCCGGCCAGCTCGTGGCTGGCCTGACTCATGCCGGCTTCGTGACGCTCTTTCCGCTGCTACTGGTGCTCACCACCATCCTCGGATTCATGTCGGCTGTCGATCCTGGCTTGCGGCACGCCGTGACCAACGCGGTCGCCGGGCAGTTCCCGCTGATCGGCACGCAGCTCACCGAACATGTCAGCACGCTGAAGCGGTCAAGCCTGATCGGGCTGATCGCAGGCCTGCTTGTCACACTCAGGGCACATCCAGGCTCTCGCAGAGCGCGATGTTCAGCTGGCACAGATCTGGAACATACCCGGCCCGGACCGGCCTGGGTACCTGCAGCG
Source organism: Actinomycetota bacterium (assembly GCA_027313705.1). Lineage (GTDB taxonomy): Bacteria > Actinomycetota > Actinomycetes > Streptosporangiales > Streptosporangiaceae > Chersky-822. Next base: position 59,320 of record DAHVDE010000041.1, read on the forward strand.
GCTGGGCAGGTCCGGGTTGTTCCTCGTGGCCCAACTGGGCGGAGTCTGGCCTCGCGATGCTCGGCTTGCCCGGCATCGCGGCGGCGCTGACCAAGCCGGCTGAGCTGAGCGGTCCGCTGCTGGCTGGCATGCTGGTACTTCCGACCGCGGGCCTGGCGGCGGCGCCGGTCAATAGCTGGGCGGGGCAGGCCGTCGAACGGGCATCAAACGCCGGCCACACCGCGGCCGTGCTCGTCTTCCCCGGCACAGAAAACCGCCTCGCCAAGCTCGTCACCGAGCCCGGCTCCAAGCGGCACTCCTTCCTCGACCCCGTCACCGTCAAGTTCCAGCCCGACCCAGACCCCGAGCCCGAGCGCCTCGCCGACGCCAACGGCCTCGCCCTAGCCGGGCCGCCAGGTTCGCACCCCACCGCGCTTAAGCCGCCCGGCGCCGGGTAGCGGGCGATGAGCCCCGAGATGGAGGCGATCATGAACGACGTACCGACGGGAACGGTCACGACGAAGGTACCGGCCAGGCTGGACTGGCTACCCTGGTCGCGCTGGCACTGGATGATCGTGATCGTGCTGGCGCAGGACCGCCGGCCGCGCACGCGACGCCCGGCACAGGGGAACAGCAAGCACCGCGAGGTGATGGGCGGGCAGTTCGACGCCTCGGGCGGCAGGCAAGTGATACCGCGACGCGACGCCACGCCGCCCGAGGTAGCAGACTCGGAGGTGAGGACCGCTGACGACCATGGCACCGACCGCCGGAGCTGACCTCAGGCCGTCCCGTCTCCCGGCTCGATCCCGTGCTCGCGGATCAGGTCGCGAAGACGGGCGACTTCCTCGCCGAGCGCGGCACTTGCCTGCGCCAGCGAAGGAAGCGCCGGGTGCGCGGCCTCCCACTCCTGCTGGCGAGCGGACTTCTCCTCGAGCAGCCGCTTTTCTTCGTCACGCAGCGCCGCGGCCTGTTCGTACTCCTGGGCGGTCACCGCGGCTTCCTTGTCGCGGCGGAGGCGATCGATCTGCTCGTCTAGGTCCCGCGTGTCAGCACCGGTGCCGACCCGCTGCTCGATCGCGGAGAGCCGCGCATCAAACTCGCTGAGGCGGGTCCGCAGCAGCGCAAGCGCCCGGCGCTCGCCCCCTGCGGGCAGGTCAGGCAAAGGTCCGCCAATGGGCGCCGGTCTGGTGCCCTGGTAGCCATGCAGCGTCTGGATGACCCGCTGGCGCACCCGGCTGAGGTCAGCGCCGAGGTCCGTGAGCACCTGGGCGGCGACACCATCGCCTTCCCTGATCAGGCCGAGCAGGAGGTGCTCGGTCCCGATGTAGTTGTGGCCGAGTTGCAGCGCTTCCCTGAGCGAGAGTTCAAGTACCTTCTTCGCGCGCGGCGTGAAGGGAATATGCCCGGACCCGGACTCCAGCCCGCGGCCGATGATCGCCTCGACCTGCAGCCTGACCGCGGTCAACTCGATCCCGAGTGACTCAAGCGCCTTAGCCGCCACGCCTTCGCCCTCGTGGATAAGGCCGAGCAAGATGTGCTCGGTGCCGATGTAGTTGTGGTTCAGCATCCTGGCCTCTTCCTGTGCCAGTACCACGACTCTTCGCGCCCGATCAGTGAACCTCTCGAACATCACACGCTCCGCAACTGCTCAGCTAACGCTGGCGGGCCATTGCCTGCGGCGGGCAATCCGGCGCAGGAAAATCGCCGATGGACAATTAACAGTAAATGCTCGCCACGACCGCCTGGTCGCCCTTCACTTCCCGGTAGCCGGTGCGATGCCGCTGATTCGCGCGCGCTCTGGCGGGTAGCCGACGGGTAGCCGACGAACCGAGGAAGCGGTCGCGGGCAGCACCAGGAAAGAGAGCAGCGCCATCATCGAGACAGCACGCCAGAGCGGCACCAGGCCCCCGCATGACGTGCTGCGGGCGGCGGTCAGGTACCGCGACAGTCTCGTCGTCATCCTGACGCTCACGACAGGTGCGATGAACGCGCTGACCTATCTGCGGCTCGGCAAGGTCTTCAGCAGCGTCATCACCAGAGACCTCGCGCTGCTCGGCGTAGCGGCCGGCCAGGGGCAGGTAACCCTGGCGGTAAACGGCGGCCTGGCCCTTGCCCATCTTGGTCCCGCTCGCCGCCGTCCTGGGGTGCTCGCTTCTCGCCACCGCCGGCGCGGGCAAGGCAGGGAGCTAGACGGCGGGCGGGCCGGGCACTGGCGCGGTCAGCACCCGCGGACCGTCCTCGGTGATGGCCACGGTGTGCTCGACGTGAGCGGCGCGGCTCCCATCGGCGCTGCGGATAGTCCAGCCGTTACGGTCGATCCGGTAGGCATCGACCCCGCCGGCCAGGAACCAGGGCTCGATCGCGATCACCAGGCCAGGTTTCAGCGTCAGTCCGCGGCCAGGCCTGCCGTCATTGGGCACGTGCGGATCCTCGTGCATAGCCTGGCCGACGCCGTGACCGCCGAAGTCGGTGCAGATGCCGTAGCCCGCTGCCCGGCCGATCGCGCCGATCGCGGCGCAGATATCGCCAAGCCGGCCGCCAGGCAGGGCGGCGGCAATCCCGGCACGCAGCGCCTGGTCAGCCGTGGCGATCAACCGGGTGTCGGCCGGGCGCCGCTGACCGACCTGGACCGAGATCGCCGCATCGGAAGCCCAGCCGTCGAGTACCGCTCCGCAGTCGATGCTGAGCAGGTCACCGTCGGCGAGGCGGTAACGGCCAGGGATGTCATGCAGGGCCGCGTCGTTGACAGAAGCGCAGATCACGGCGGGGAACGCGGACTTGGCGAACGCGGGCAGGTAGCCGAGGAACGGCGAGGTGGCCCGCGCCGCCGCCAGCACATCCCTTGCGGTCTCGTCCAATTCGGCCAGCGAGACACCCGGCAGGGCCCGCGCCCGGACGGCGGCCAGAATACTGGCCGTGACCTGCCCGGCCGCGTGCATGGCGTCGATCTCGCCTGGCGTCTTGTATACGACCACACCGGCCTCCCGTGGTATCGGGATAACTATACCGGTATTACTATAATGGCATGGTCCGGCCACCATTGAGCCCGCAGGAGCGTGCCCGCGGTGAACGACTCGGCCTGCTCTTGCGGGACGCGCGCGGGTCAAGGAGCATGACGGAGATCGCCGCAGCTTCTGGCATACCGGTCGAGACGCTGCGCAAGATCGAGACCGGGCGGATCGCCACCCCCGCCTTCTTCACCGTCGCCGCCCTGGCTGCGGCGGTCGGGCTCTCCCTGCAGGAAATCGTCGCCTGCTGCGCCGGCCCGCAAGCTGGTCAGGCACTCAGTGCCTGACCGCCCGCGGGCCTGATCGCGAAGGTGCCTGCTGGCTGACCGGAAGTCAGTTAATGTTCCATTTCTCGTTATTCCACTGGAGCAACTGCTGCTGGTCAACCGAGCCGCTCAGGGCGAACTCGCCGACCGCCCAGCAGTCCTTGGCCGTCTGGCAGCGGACGTCATACAGGATGCTCAGGTCCTCGCTCTTGTGCCCGGCCGGGTCGGGAATGCTGACCGATGACCACTTCTTGCCCGTCCAGTGCAGCGCCTCGTTAGAAATGCCGGTACCCACGGCGTAAAGCCCGCTGTTACCGACCGCCCAGCAGTTACTGGCCCCGGTGCAACTGATGCTCGACAACTCGTTGCCGTAGGAGCCTTTAGCGTGGTCAGGATTCGGCACGCCGACTTGCGACCACGTCCGGCCATTCCACTTGAGCACCTCGTTGAACAGGTGCGTAGTGTTGTGGTCGTTACCTTCCGTGCCGACCGCCAGGCAGTTGCGCGCCGCTGTGCAGGTGACGGAACTCAACTCGTTAACCGCATTAGCCTTGCGCCCGCCAGGGTCAGGCACGGCCACCGCAGACCACTTCGTGCCGTTCCACGACAAGACCTCGTTGAGGGTCTTGCCGCCGGCGGCACTGCTGCCGTAACCGCCGACCGCCAGGCAGTTCTTGGCAGAGAGGCAATAGACGCCGTTGAGCAGGTTCGTGTCCTGGTGCCTGGTCCCGCCTGGGTTGGGCACCTTGACCTTCGACCAGGTACGCCCGTTCCAGTGCGTGATCAGGCCGTACTCTACCGACGAATTGCCTGCACCCGTGCTGTACAGTCCGACGGCCCAGCAGTCTTTCGCCGACAGGCAGGTGACGCTGGTCAGCTGATTAAAGTCGTTGTTTCCCTTACCGGCCGGATCCGGCGTACTGACCGCGGTCCAGCCACCGCCAGTCCAGTGCAGCGCCTCGGTGAGGTACGCCGCGCCGCTCGCGTAATACCCCACGGCCCAGCAGTCGGCAACCGCGACGCAGGTGACGCCGTACAACTGGCTGTAGTCGCCTTTTTGCGTTCCGCCCGGGCTCGGCACGGCCGCGCTCGTCCACTTCTTGCCGTTCCAGCGCAGCGTCTCGTTCACCGAAGCGCGGCTAGCTGAGGTCGTATAGCCCACGGCCCAGCAGTTGTTCACCGACGTGCAGGTCACGCCGCCGAGCGCGGACATTGTCACCGAGGCAGCCGCCGCGCCGCCCGCCGACGCTCCCGCTAGCGCCATGGCCGCGCCGAGCCCAAGCGCGGTGAACCTGGCCGCGCGAAGCCGCCGGAACCGCTGACGAGCACTCTTCATCGAGCCGCCACCCCTTCTGCCGTTTGCGCCGACGTGTTCACGCCAATCGCCCAGCGGTCCGTAGCGGACTCGCGCAAATAGTCTACCTTGGCAGAAAACGGCACGCCAAGGGGTGGATCGGCACGGCAAAATGGTCAGAGTCCGGCCGGGGTCACAGGACGCGGCCGGCTGCCGGGCGGCCTGCCCCGATCAGCGCGTACCGTGAGCGTGCTGCGGGACGAAATGAGCAATAATCCGTTCTGCGTAGTATGGCTCCCATGGCTCGCCAACATCGCGGGGCGTGTACTCCTTGTCCAGCATGACCAGCAGGTACACCAGCTCGCTGCGGACCGGTTTGACGCCCAGCACTCCCGGCAGCTCTGACAGGTTGATCAGCCAGTCCGCGTACCACGATGATGGGTCTCTGCCGCCTCGTGCAGCAATCTGGTGATCTTCTCCACGGAATCGGTCATCTCCGTTCCTTTCTCCTGGCGGTCGATGTACTTCAAGAAAACCGGCCGCCGCGGGCCGGCGCGCAAGACACCTCATGCCCGCTGGCCCGCTGGTCCATGGAGCACTTGACCAGGAGCGGAAGCGGCCTTGACGCTCTGCGGCGCCTGGCTGGCCAAGGCCGCCTGGTAGCCTTCGCCGCGACCGACAGCGTGACGCGGTCATGGTCAGCCGCACGATCCAGCCGTCCGCACCAGCTGACATAGGGATGACAAGTGACCAGCACCGGCAGCGGAGACGAGACAGATGGCGGCGAGCCGCTGACCGGCGATGGCGTCACCCCTGGCATCGTCAGGATCGGCGGTACCGTCAGGCGCCCGGTCAGGCCCTTCACCCGCACAGTCCAGGCCTACCTCGCTCACCTGCACCGGGCCGGCTTCACCGCCGCGCCCGTCCCGCTCGGCACCGACGACCAGGGAAGGGAAGTCCTGTCCTTCGTTGCCGGTGACGTCCCGCGCGAGCCGCTTCCCGCCGAAACCGCCGGGGACGACGTCCTCGTCGCACTGGCCAGGCTCATCCGCGAACTGCACGCCGCATCCGCCGGATGGGCACCGCCTCCTGACGCGGTCTGGGGTGGTATCCCCGGCACCGAGACCTCGGCGCTTCCCCCCGTCGACGGGGAACCGGAGTTGGTCAGCCACCGAGACTACTGCCCGGGCAACGTAGTCTTCAGAGACGGACTGCCCGCCGCGCTCATCGACTTCGACCTGGCCAAGCCGACTACCCGGCTCTACGACATCGCCAATGCCTTGTGGTGGTGGGCGCCGATGCGCGACCCGCGCGACCGCGCGCCAGCTTTCACCGGCCTCGACATCCCGCACCGGGCTGCCGTCTTCGCCGATGCCTACGGCATGACCGCGCGGCAGCGCCAGGATCTGGTCCCCCTCATGACCCAGATAGCCCACCGCTACCATCGCACCGCCCGCGCCGCCGCCGACACCGACCCGGTCTTCCTGCGGCTATGGGAGCAAGGGGCCAAAGACCAACTGCCCCGCGCCGAGGCATGGCTCAGGCAGGCAAGCCCCGCCATCGCCGAACGGCTCACCGAGCACACCAGCCGCCGTACCAGCCGCCCCTGAGCGAGGCATTCAGAGATTGCACATCCATGAAGACAGCGCCAGGTTTCTGGCGGCTGGCGAGAAGGACAATGCTCCGTTACGTGCGTTCTTGACGCAGCGCGTGCTGCTCACGTATGAGTCCGGTTCCGCGTCGGCTGTCGCTGCCAGCATCGGTTGCGACGCGATGATCCCGGCACCATCATCTTGTGATGAATGATCTGCACCTTGAAATATGCGGCTCAGGCGAGCCTGCCTTATTCGTTCACGGCTCGGGGAGCTGGGGCGCGGACACCTTCGGCCTGCAGCGCACCCTGGCGGACGAGTTCCAGATCATCCTTGTCCGCGCACCTGGTCGGGCACTCCTCAGGCGGGACCGTCGCGCTCCTGGCCGCGGCGCTGGCACCGCACGCGGTACGCTCTTTGACCGTCGTCGAGCCAGCAGTCTGGGGCATCGCTCACCCGGAAAGCTCGCCGCCCGGGTTCGCCGCCGCTGACCGCGATGCGTGGACGCGCGGCCCAAGCATGTCAGCGCCGCAGTTCCTCACCGCGCTCACAGCCCTGTACACCGGCGACAGCGAGGCAGTCGAACTCACTGCCGCCACGACCGCGGGGTTCACCGTCGCGGACTGGGCAGCAGCCAATACCTGGCGGCACGAGACATGGCCTGGCGATGCTCCCCTCGACCTGCCGGCACTCGCAGCCGCCGGCTTCCCTGCCACCGTAACCATCGTCCGGTACGACCCGGCAGCCCAGCCAGCCGCGGCCCAGTTCGCCGCCACCGGGCACCTGCACGCCCTTCAGGCCGAACGCCGCGCCCTCGCCACGCGAGTCAACGCCGGCCTGGAAGTCCTCGCCCGCTCCATGCATAACCCGATGGCCGGGAAACCGACACGTTCAACAAGTTGCTCCGCCAGACCTGGCGAGCCGCACCGAGCCCGCCGACCAACCCGAACCAAGCATGGACACCCCGCGCGAGCCATCTGGCAACCACGACAACCGATGATCCCGCCGGGCATCCTCCCGGCATGGGCAATGCCGCCGCTGACGATGCGGCGGTCGCCATGGGATCACGATGGTATCGTGATCCCATGGAAGCTGTCATCGATCAGGCGGGCCGTGTCGTGCTGCCCAAGCCTATCCGCGACGCACTCGGCCTGCTCCCCGGCACGAGAGTCGACATCACGGCCTACGGTGCCGGCGCGCAAGTGATTCCGGCCGGACGGACGGCCCGGCTGGTCGAGGAGGACGGAGTGCTTGTCGCGGCGGGCGAGACTCCTGTTGATGACGACGTGGTCTTCGCTCTCATCGACGCGGGACGCAAGTGACGATCGCCGTAGACACCAGTGTCGCCGTTCCCCTGCTCGTCCGCTCCCACCACGACCACCCGGCTGTTACGCGCTGGTGGAACGGCCAGGAGATCGCGCTCAGCGGCCATGCGCTCGCCGAGACCTATTCGGTTTTGACCAGACTGCCGGGCGATGCCCGGCTGGCACCGGCCGACGCCGCCCGCTTGCTCAACGCCCGATTCACTGCGCCGCTCGCCCTGACCAGCCGCAGTTCCCGCGCGCTTCCGGACACCCTGTGCCGCCTGGGTATCGCAGGCGGCGCCGTTTATGACGCCCTGGTGGCACTCGCCGCGCAGGAGCATGATCTTCCGCTGGCGACCAGAGACACCCGAGCACGCGGTACCTACGACGCCGTGGGCGTCAAGGTCATCACCGTAACCTGACGAGCCGTCGGCTTCCCTGCCATCGTCGCGATCGGCCGGCACGACCCGGAAGCCCCAGCCCAGTTCGCCGCCACCGGGCACCTGCACGCCCTTCAGGCCGAACGCCGCGCCCTCGCCACGCCGCTCAGCGCCGGCCTGGAAGTCCTCGCCCGCTCCATGCATAACCCGATAGCCGGGAAACCGACACGTTCAACAAGTTGCTCCGCCAGACCTGGCGAGCCGCACCGACCCCTGCCGACCAACCCGAACCAAGCATGAACACCCCGCGCGAGCCATCTGGCAACCACGACAACCGATGACCAGCCAAGTACTGAGCTCCCGCGATAGGACTCGAACCTATAACCTGCCGGTTAACAGCCGGACGCTCTGCCAATTGAGCTACGCGGGACTGCCACGGCTTTCGCCGCGGCCACAAGGTTAGCGCACTCACGCGACCGCGCGCGCCAGTCCTGGGGTCATCATGATCGCATGCGCATAACAATCGCGTCGCCGGGCATTACAGGCGGGAGTTAGATGCCGGGTCACACCTGGGCGGACTACAGGGGAGTACCGCCGTGGCGCGGCGCGAAGAGCTGGAAAGAGGCACAGATGCGCTGGTATCGGATCACCTTCGTCGGCGGCCTGGCCATTGGCTACGTGCTCGGCGCACAGGCGGGCAGGGAGCGCTACGAGCAACTCAAGCAACTCGCCAAGAAGGCAGCGGAGAGCCCGGCCATGCAACAGACCGCCGGCGCCCTGCAAGCCCAGGCCACCGCGACCGCCAAGTCCGCGAAGGAGATGGCCGCCAACGGCGTGCGCCAGAGCGCGTCGAAGCTGGGTGGCAAGCGGCCGGGCAGCTCGGCGGCTTCGGTGCCAGGCAACGGAAGCAAGGGGCCGGCGCGGCAGCCGGCGGAAGGCGATGGTGCCCGCCCTTTCGTCCCGGCAAGCGCTAGCTTCGGCGAACACGACCTAATCTAGGCCCCCGCCCGCAGACCTTAACCCCCACGATGCCACCACGTGGGCGCCATAGCACCTACATCGTCACAACGTGGGGGCGCCCTCACGGGCGGGGCACCGGCCACGGGGCGGGGCGGCACCGGCCACGGGCGGGGCACCGGCCACGGGCGGGGCGCACCGGCCACGGGCGGGGGTTAGGTTGCCAGGTATTCGCGGAGCATCTGGGCGCGGCCTGGGTGGCGCAGCTTGATCAGCGTCTTGGACTCGATCTGCCTGATACGTTCCCTGGTCACCCCAAAGTCGCGGCCGACCTCTTCGAGCGTCCGCGGATGCCCGTCTATCAGGCCGAACCGCAGCTGGATCACGCGCTGCTCACGCGGCGACAACGTGTCGAGCACCTGCTCGAGCTGGTCCTGGAGCATCATGAAGGCCGCCGCCTCGACGGGTACTACCGCGTCGGCGTCCTCGATGAAGTCGCCGAGGTCGGAATCTTCTTCCCCGATCGGGGCCTGGAGCGAGACGGGCTCTTGCGCAATCCGCTGGATTTCCGCCACCCGCTCGGCCGGCATCCCCATCTCCAGCGCCACCTCTTCGGGCGTGGGCTCGCGCCCCAGGTCCTGATGCAACTGCCGCTGCACCCGCGCCATCTTGTTGATCGTCTCGACCATGTGCACGGGGATCCTGATGGTCCTGGCCTGGTCGGCGATGGCCCTGGTGATGGCCTGCCTGATCCACCAGGTCGCGTAGGTGGAGAATTTGTAGCCCTTGGTGTAGTCGAACTTCTCGACCGCCCTGATCAGGCCCAGGTTGCCTTCCTGGATCAGGTCAAGGAACACCATGCCGCGGCCGATGTAGCGCTTGGCGATGGACACGACGAGGCGCAGGTTGGCCTCGATCAGCCGCTGCCTGGCGCGCCCTCCCTCCTCGGCGATGACGCCGAGTTCGTACTCACTCGCCTCCCACGCACTGGCCTGGCTGCCAGGGGCGGCTAGCACCTCCTGGGCGAACAATCCCGCTTCGATGGCCTTGGCCAGTTCGACTTCGTCGCGGGCGGTGAGCAGCGGTACCTTGCCGATCTCGCGCAGGTAGATGCGGACCAGGTCGCTAGTGCCGCTGCGGCGGGCGCGGTCAGATCCGGCGGCAGTCCTTGGCCCGTCAGGGTCTGAGTCCTCCGAGCCGGACTCGGTGACCTCGACACCGTCCTCGGCGAGCACGCGCAGGATGTCGTCGATGGCATCGGGCAGCAACTCTGATCTTTCGAAGGCCGCGTTGAGCTCGGGCAGGGTCACTGTCCCGTTCTCTCTGGCACGCAAGATGAGATCGGTAACCTGATCCGCCGTGGGAGCAAGGGCTGAAGTCATGCACAACAGTCTGCGGCAGTTACGCTCCGTCGCGAGATTAGAAAATTGTCACCTTGGAGGTAGTTTGAACGTGCCTCTGACCAGGTAGGACCCGATTTCGCTGGTAACTTTAGGTCTCGCCGCCGCGTTCAAGCAGTAGTTTCCGCCGCTGCTCGAGCGCGACCAGGTCGCCGAAGAGGTGGTTGTAGTCGTGCTCCTCGGTCACCGGGTTCATCCGCTGGAGCCTGGTCTTGACGACGGCTATCCGGCGGGACACGGCTATGGCTTCGAGCTTGCCGAGCAGTTCGCCGGCGAACCTGGCGTCCGGTTCGGCGGCCTCTCCTGGCGCCTCGACCGGCTCGACGGCCAGCCTGGTCAGGAACATCCTGGCCGTGTCGTGCGGCGCGGCGGCAAGCAGCGCCTCGACCCACTCACGTGGCTGGCCGGCGGCGGCGACGCCACCGCACTCAGCGACCAGTTCGCGCACCGCGCGGTGCGGCGCCGCCATGAAGGCATCGGCGCCGAGCCCGTCGAAGACCGGGCCGAGCAGCGCGGGTCTTTGCAGCGCCAGCTTGAGCACTTGCCGCTCCAGGCTGGTGACCGGGTCGGCCGGGTCGTAGGCCGTTGCCTGCGCTGGGCGCTGCGCAGGCAACGGGCGGGAGCCTGCCTGGCCTTTGCGAGCCTGCGCCGCCCCGCCCGGAATGTGCGCGCCGATCCGGTTCAGCACCAGGTCCTCGTCCATCAGGCCGAGCCAGCGGTCCACCTTGACCGCGTAGACCTTCCGCAAGGCGACGTCCTTGATACCCGCCACGATCTTCGCGGCCGCGTCGAGCGCGGCGATCCTGCCCTCGGCGGAGTCGACGTCGTAGTCGCTGATCGCGCTGCGGACCGCGAACTCATACAGCGGGACCCGGCTCGCTACCATCTCGCGTACCGCCGCGTCGCCTTCCTTCACCCGCAGGTCACACGGGTCCATGCCGTCTGGCTGCACGGCGATGAATGTCTGCGTCTTGAACCGCTCCTCCATTCCGAAGGCACGCAAAGCCGCCCGGCGTCCCGCCGCGTCGCCGTCGAAGGTGAAAATCACTTCTCCCCAGAGCTGGCGGTCGTCCATGATCAGGCGCCGCAAGATCTGGATGTGCCCCTCGCCGAAGGAAGTTCCGCTGGTAGCCACGGCCGTGGTGAGACCGGCCAGGTGGCACGCCATCACGTCGGTGTATCCCTCGACGACGACCACCTGCCTGCGCTGGGCGATGTCGCGCTTGGCAAGGTCGGCGCCGTAAAGCACCGAACTCTTCTTGAAGATCGGGGTTTCCGGTGTGTTCAGGTACTTCGGCCCGTTGTCCTCTGCGGCGAGCTTGCGTGCGCCGAACGCGATCACATCGCCGGAAAGATCCCTGATCGGCCAGATCAGCCGTCCCCTGAACTTGTCGACGATGCCGTGCCTGCCTGGCCCGGCGAGCCCGCCTGAGAGCAGATCTTCCTCGGTGAACCCGCGCCCGCGCAGGTGCCTGGTGGTCACTTCCCAGTCGTCAGGCGCGTAGCCGACGCCAAAGCGCTGGGCGTCGGCCAGGGCGAAGCCGCGGGCGCTGAGGAAGTCACGACCGGACCGACCGGCTGGGGTGAGCAGCTGCTCGGCGTAGAACTGGGCCGCCACCCGGTGCGCCTCGATCAGCCTGCGGCGCCTGGACTGCTCCTGGCCAGGGACATGACCGCCCTGTTCGTACCGCAGTTCGAGGCCGGCCCGCGCGGCGAGCCGCTCGACCGCCTCGGTGAAGTCCAGGCTGTCGATCTTGCGCACGAACGAGATGACGTCGCCGCCCTCGGTGCACGAGAAGCAGTACCAAAGGCCCCGCGCCGGGGTGACGTTGAAGGACGGGGTCTTTTCCTCGTGGAACGGGCACAGTCCCTTGAGCGAGCCGCCGCCGGCGTTGCGCAGCTGCAAGTACTCGCCGACAACCTCCGCTATCGGCGAGCGGTTGCGCACGAGCTGCAGGTCCTCGTCGCGGATCCGGCCTGGCACACGCACCTCCCGCTCCAGCTAGCCTGAACAGCCCAGGTCTGCGGCGAGTCTAGTCCGAGGCAAGGCCGGCCACCGCTGGTAATCTCGCGGTGGTGTCCGGCTTTCTTGTGCTCTGGGACGTCGACTTCACCCTTGTGAATACTCGCGGCGTCGGCCTTCATCTCTACCAGCTCGCGTTCCTTGACGTGTACGGCAGGAAACTGCCGCCGCAGAGCCAGCAGGCGGACATGGCTGGCCGTACCGATCGCGCGATCGCGCTCGACGTGCTTGCCCTGGCCGGAATCGACGACCCGCCGGGGCACGTCGTCAGGTTCGAGGCGGCGCTCGCCCGCCTGGCACCGTCCGTCGCCGAGATGGTTCACGCCAAAGGCCGTGTTATGCCAGGGGCCACCGCGGCGCTCGGAGCGCTCACGGGCTGGTCGGTCAGGCAGTCGGTCCTCACCGGCAACGTCAGGGCGATGGCCGCAGTGAAGCTGGCGCCGTTCGGGCTGCTCGAGTACCTGGACCTGGATGTGGGCGCCTACGGCGACGAGAGCGCGGTACGCGCGCATCTGGTGCACCTTGCCAGGGACCGGGCAGCGGGCGCGTACCTGCAGACCTTTCACGGCGAGGCGACCGTACTGGTCGGCGACACCCCGCTCGATATCGAGGCCGCCCGTGCTGCAGGCGCCCGCGGCGTGGGCGTAGCCACCGGCCGTTTCACGGTCGGTCAGCTAGCCGCCGCGGGCGCCCATGCCGTGCTTCCCGACCTGACAGACACCACCAGGGTCGTGCAGGCCGTCCTAGGTCACCAGCCGCGGCCCGCGTAGCGCTCGGCAGGCGCCAGCGTGTCCAGGTTGATGCCGACCATAGGCTCGCCAAGACCGCGCGAGACCTTGGCGATCAGGTCGGCGTCGTCGTAGAACGTGGTCGCCTTGACGATCGCGGCGGCCCTGGCCGCCGGGTCGCCCGACTTGAAGATGCCAGAACCGACGAATACACCGTCCGCGCCGAGTTGCATCATCATCGCCGCGTCTGCCGGGCTGGCGATGCCACCTGCGGTGAAGAGGACGACCGGCAGCTTTCCCGCCGCCGCGACCTCCGCTACCAGGTCGTAAGGTGCCCCGAGCCCTTTGGCGGCCGAATAAAGCTCTTCTGCGGGCAAGGTGGCAAGGCGGCCGATCTCGGCGCGGATGTTCCGCATGTGCCTGGTTGCCTCGACCACGTTGCCAGTGCCCGCCTCGCCCTTGGACCTGACCATCGCGGCGCCCTCGGTGATCCGCCGCAGCGCTTCGCCCAGGTTCGTGGCACCGCACACGAACGGGACCGTGAAGGCCCACTTGTCGACGTGATGAGCCTCGTCCGCCGGGGTGAGCACCTCTGATTCGTCGATGTAGTCGACGCCAATCGCCTGAAGCACCTGAGCTTCGACGAAATGCCCGATCCGGCACTTGGCCATCACCGGGATCGATACCGCCGCGATGATGCTGTCGATCATGTCGGGGTCGCTCATCCTGGCCACGCCGCCCTGCGCCCTGATGTCGGCGGGCACCCGTTCGAGCGCCATCACCGCGACCGCGCCAGCGTCCTGCGCGATCTTGGCCTGCTCAGCGGTGACGACGTCCATGATCACGCCGCCCTTGAGCATGTCGGCCATGCCGCGCTTGACCCGCTGGGTACCGGTCGCTGGCACCGCTGCCGCGCTGCTTGCGAGGCCGTCGGGATTGCTTGTACTACCGGAGACGCCATGGACTGACACGGGACTTTCCTTACCTAGTGAGGTGCTGTCTCTCTCTATGTTAGGTTCTTGAAGCGCCGTTCAGCTCGCCAGGTGCGGCATATCGGTTCCCTGCTCGTCCATCTCGCTTGGCGTCAGCGTGTCGTCGATCTCGAAGAACTCGGGCATCGGGGCCGTTCCGGCCAGCCTGAGCACCCGCGCGAGCCAGCGCCGCCTGGCCGCGATCGTCCGCGCTACCGCCGTGTTGTAGAACTTCCTGGCCAAGAAGACCTGGTGGGCGGTCGACTCGAGTTCCCCGAACAGTTCTTCCGCGCCGTCCAGATGCCTGGCCTCGGGAAACGAGCGGAAGTCTGGCTGGTTGAGTACCCGGCGCAAGGTGCGGGTCAGCTCGCTTTCCGCCAGTTCCCGCCCGGTTTGCGTTGACCTCGCGCAGTGCGCGTGGTCGGCGAGCACCAGGCTGGAAGCCGGATCGAGCAAGCCGGAGGACGCCAGCTCCAGCGCGACGGAACTGCGCCGCACCAGGGCCGCGTCGAGCGAGGCGCGCGCCGTCTCCAGCCTGGTGTGCAGCCGGTCAAGCCTGCCCGCCCGCCAGGACACGTAAACGCCAGTCATCGCGACCACGACCAGGACAATTACGCTGACCAGCGCCGTCATCACGCATTCACCTGGCCCGCACATGGAAGCACGGCCGCGTAGACCTTCAGCACGTCGCGCGCGATCTTCGGCCAGTCGTAATCACGTACCGCGGCCGAGGCGGCCGACGACAGGAAGGCCCGCTTCTGCGGGTCGTCGAACAGGCGGCCGATCGCGGCGGCCAGGTCGTCAGGGTTTCCGTTGTCGAACAACTCGCCGGCCTTGCCGCCGCGCAAGACCCGGCGGAACGCGTCCAGGTCACTCGCCACGATCGGCGCTCCGGCCGCCATCGCCTCGGCGAGCACGATCCCGAAGCTCTCGCCGCCCGTGTTCGGCGCGCAGAAAACGTCAACCGAGTGGTAGACCTGCACCTTGACCGACTCGGTGACCTGGCCGAGCAGCACCACCCGGTCGCGCAGCGCGGGCGTCACCCGGCTCGCGACGTCGACGACATCGCCAGGGCCCGCGATGAGCAGGCGCGAGCCAGGCCGGTTCGCCCCTACCGTCTCGAAGGCCCGCAGCAGGACGGAAAGTCCCTTGCGCGGCTCGTCCATCCGGCCGAGGAACCCGATCGCGCCACCCTCGCCCGGCCAGCCGGGCAGCGGCTCGGCCTTCTCGTAGCGGCTGATGGCAACGCCGTTGGGGATCAGGACGGCGTCACCGCCGAGATGGCGCACCAGGGTGCTGCGTGCCGCCTCTGACACCGCGATCCAGCCGTTGATCTTCTCAAGGGCCGACCGCAGCATGGGCTCGGCGGCGTGCAGCACACGGGAGCGCAGCGTCGCGCCGTGCACGGTCGCCACGATCGGGATGTCGGCGACCCAGCAGGCGAGCAGCGAAAGGCTCGGCGCGGTGGGCTCGTGCACGTGGAGCAGGTCGAAGTTGCCTTCCTTGACCCAGCGCCTTACCCGGCTGGCCGACAGCGGCCCGAAGGCGAGCCTGGCCACCGAGCCGTTGTAAGGGACGGCGATCGCGTGCCCGGCCGACACCACGTATCCGGGCAAGGCGTGGTCCTCGTCGGCAGGCGAGATCACGGAGACCTCGTGGCCAAGGTCGATCAGGGCCTCGGCGAGGTCCCTGATGTGCTCCTGCACGCCGCCAGGAACGTCCCAGGAGTACGGGCAGACCAGGCCGACTCTCACGGGACGCCCGTGCCGTTCTTCTGCGCCGCCCGCTGCCTGGCCGCCACCCTGGCACGGGCTGTGGCGAGCCGCTGCGGGTCAAGGTCGCTGACGAACACTCGCTGCAGCATGTGCCAGTCGGCCGGATGCTCCCTGATGCCCTCCTCGAACCGGCGTGCGACCTCCTGCGTCATCGCGGCAGCCTTCTGCCACCGGTCGCCGCCGTCGGGCACCGCAATTTCCGGATAGATATGGACGCCCCAGCCATCACCGTCGAACCAGATCGTCGCGGGCATCAAGGCGGCACCTGTCTGGATGGCCAGCGCCGCCGAACCGCCCATCATCAGTGCTCTTTCCCCGAAGAAGTCGACTTCAACGCCGCCGCCAGCGACGTCGCGATCAGAAGGCAGCGCGACGAGCTTGCCGTCCCGCAGCCGCCTTGCCAGCATCCCGAACGGGCTCGCGCCGCCAGAGGCAGGCAGCACTTCCATGCCAAGGCCCTCGCGGAAGGCGAAGAACCGCCGGTAGACCGACTCAGGCTCGAGTCTTTCCATGACCGTCGTGAAGGACTTGGCGCCGCGATTGATCACCCACACGGCGGCCTGATCCCAGTTTCCCATGTGCGGCAGCGGCACCACCACACCGCGACCCGCGGCCACGTGCCCGAGCATCTCCTCCACGTGGCCGGTCTCGCGCATGCCAGCGCAGATCCGGTCGACGGACATCACGGGAAGCCTGAATACCTCGAGCCAGTAACGCGCATAGGAGCGCATGGCCTGCCTGGACAGGGCACGCAACTCCTTGCCCGTGGCGTCTGGGCCGATGACACGGCGCAGGTTGCCCTCGAGCACTCGCACGCTTGCGCCTTGCCTGCGCCAGGCGATGTCGGCGAAGAAGCGGAACACCTCTGCCGCTACCGGTTCCGGCACCCGGCAAAGCGCCGACCAGCCAAGCGCGTACGCGACGCCGGTGAGCCTGGCTTTCATACCCGGCACGGGTACCTCCGAAGCTTAAGTTCCAGCCGGCTGGGTGGCCTTGCGCACCGCATATACCCGCTGGCCGAACGTAATCGCACTGAGCACGGCGAGCACCCACAGCCCGATCGCGAGGACATACGGTACGCCAAGTCCGGCGAGTCCGATGGCAACGAGGCCGATTAGCAGCCGTTCTGTCCGTTCCGCGATGCCGACGTCGCACTTGACGTCCAGTCCTTCGGCCCGCGCCTTGGCGTAGGACACCAGGAGCCCGGCCACCAGGCAGAACAGTGCCACGAGGGCGAGCAGCTTGTCGTGCCCGCCGGTCGCCAGCCAGATCGCTATGCCGCCGAACACGCAGGCGTCACCGATTCTGTCGAACGTCGAGTCGAGGAAGGCTCCGAATTTGCCTGATGTGCCCTTGATCCTGGCCAGTGCGCCGTCCAGCATGTCGGTGAGCACGAACCCGGTGCACACCATGCAGCCGGCGAAAAGATGCCCGGTCGGGAACAGAGCAAGCGCGCCTGCGGCCATGCCGACGGCCCCGAGCACCGTCAGCATGTTCGGGGTAATCGGTGTTCTCGCGAGCGCCTTGCCGACCGGCGTCAGCAGGCGGCCAAGGCCAGGCCTTAGTGCTTTCAGCATGTCCGTTTGATCTTACTGGCGGTCAATCGATCCCTTTCACCACCGTGCCGCAAGAGCGCGGGCAGGTAATCAGGCGACTGATTCTCTCCTAGTTCTCCGCGGGGGCTTGTGGTGGCCCCGCCGTGGGTAAAGGCTGGCACAAGCATCAGCCAACGTGAACGCAAGGAGGCGGTGGTATGGCGGACAAGGCAACAGCGGGAGCCGCTGGCAGGGCACCAGCGGCCGACCAGCCGGAAAGCGTGCGAAATGTCGTGCTGGTCGGCCATTCCGGAGCTGGGAAGACAACTCTGGTCGAGGCGCTGCTCGCGGCAACCGGCACGATTGCGCGGCCGGGCCGGGTCGAAGAAGGCAGCACAGTAAGCGATTTCGACGAAGTCGAGATCAGGCAGCAGCGGTCGGTCAATCTCACCCTGGCGCCGTTCACCCACGCCGGCATCAAGGTCAACCTGCTCGACACGCCAGGGTACGCCGACTTCACGGGCGACCTGCGGGCCGGGCTCAGGGCCGCGGACGCGGCCCTGTTCACTGTCTCCGCGGCCGAAGGCGTCGACGGCCTCACCTCGATGCTCTGGGACGAGTGCGCGGCCTCCGGCACGCCGCGGGCGGTCGTCATCACCAAGCTCGATCACCAGCGCGGTAACTTCGACGAGGCGCTCGACGCCTGCCGCACCGCGTTCGGCACTTCTGTCGCACCACTCTACCTGCCGGCCGGCGACGGTCA
The DNA here is from genome assembly GCA_027313705.1 of Actinomycetota bacterium. GTDB lineage: Bacteria > Actinomycetota > Actinomycetes > Streptosporangiales > Streptosporangiaceae > Chersky-822. The sequence goes on from DAHVDE010000041.1 coordinate 77,295, forward strand.
TGGCACCGTAAATGGCCTGCTCGGCCTGCTTTCCGAACGGTACTTCGAGTACTCGGGCGGCCAGCGATCAGAACGCGAGGCCGACGCGGGTGATCTTGACCGGCTGGCCGAGGCCAGGGGCGAGCTGATCGAGTCGATCATCGAGGAGAGCGAAGACGAGAGCCTGATGGACAGGTACCTGTCCGGCGAGGTGATCGATCAGAAGGTACTGATCGATGACCTGGAAAAGGCCGTCGCCCGCGGCAGCTTCTACCCGGTGATCCCGGTGGCCGCCCAGCAGGGCGTCGGACTTCAGGAACTACTTGAGCTGATGACCCAGGGTTTCCCCGCCCCGGCCGAGCACCCGATCCCTGTCGTGACCACTCCTGATGGCAAGCTGGTCAGCGGGATCGCCGCGGATCAGAACGGACCGCTGCTCGCCGAGGTCGTCAAGACCACCTCTGACCCCTACGTCGGCCGGATCAGCCTGGTACGGGTGTTCTCAGGCACGCTGCGGCCAGACGTGACCGTGCACGTGTCCGGGCACGGCCGATCGGCTAGCGGGCACCCCGATCACGACCAGGACGAGCGAATCGGCGCGCTGACATCTCCGCTCGGCAAGACCCAGCGCACCATCTCGGCGTGCGTGGCAGGCGACATCTGCGCGGTGGCCAAGCTCCCCAGCGCGGAGACCGGCGACACCCTGTCCGAGAAGGAGCGGCCGCTGCTGATGGAGTCCTGGACGATGCCCGAGCCGCTGCTGCCGGTCGCGATCGTCGCGAAGTCGAAGGCGGACGAGGACAAGATGTCGCAGGCTCTCTCCAGGCTGGTCGCCGAGGACTCGACCCTGCGGCTGGAGAACAACGCCGAGACGCACCAACTCGTGCTCTGGTGCATGGGCGAGGCGCACTCTGACCTGCTGCTCGACCGGCTGTCAAGCAGGTACGGGGTGGCTGTGGAGACGACGCCGCTGCGAGTGCCGCTGCGGGAGACCGTCGCAGGCAAGGCTCAGGGCCTCGGGCGCAACGTGAAGCAGACCGGTGGCCACGGCGAGTACGCGATCTGCCACATCGAACTCGAGCCACTGCCCTCTGGCAGCGGCCTTGAGTTCGTCGACAAGATCGTCGGCGGCGTGGTTCCCCGCCAGTTCATCCCGTCCGTGGAGAAGGGCGTTCGCGCCCAGATGGATCAAGGAGTCATCGCCGGGTACCCGATGGTGGACATCAAGGTCACGCTCTTCGACGGGAAGCATCACCCGGTCGACTCCTCGGACATGGCTTTCCAGAAAGCCGGCCGCGCCGCCCTGCGCGACGCCGCTGAGAAGGCCACGCCGCAGCTACTCGAGCCGGTCGACGAGGTCTCGGTGCTGATCGCTGACGACTACGTGGGCGCGGTGATGTCGGACCTGTCGTCGCGGCGTGGCCGCGTGCTCGGCACGGAACCCGTGCCTGGCGGGCGGACCTTGGTCAAGGCCGAGATCCCCGAGCTCGAGCTGGTCAGGTACGCGATCGACCTCAGGTCGATCTCGCAGGGCACCGGCTCGTTCTCGCGTTCCTACCTGCGCTACGAGCCGCTGCCCTCCCACCTGGCCGACAAGGTTGCCAGCGAGGCCAAGCACGACTAGCAGGTAGCCGCGCCGCCCCGGCGCCGAGGCAAACCCGTACCGGGTCGGGTCTGACTCACGACCCTGTGCGGGTTGCCTCACTGGCGGTGCTCAGGCCGGCCAGGACTTCGCGAGCATGTCGCGGGTGTCGGCGAGCAGCTGAGGCAAGACCTTGGTGTGACCGATGACCGGCATGAAGTTGGCGTCTCCGCCCCATCTCGGCACGACATGCTGATGCAGGTGCGCGGCAATTCCGGCGCCGGCGACACCGCCCATGTTCATGCCGATGTTGAACCCCTGGGCACCGGACACCGCCCGGAGTACTGCCATCGCCGTCTTGGTAAAGCCGGCGAGTTCTGCCGTCTCCGCCTCGTCGACGTCGGTGTAGTCGGCGACGTGCCGGTTCGGGCAGATCAGCAGGTGCCCGCTGTTGTACGGGTACAGGTTGAGCACGGCGTAGACGAGCTTGCCCCTGGCCACGATGAGGGCGTCGGCATCAGGGAGTGCCTGGATGTGGCAGAACGGGCAGGCGTCGTCGGCATCGCTGCCTGGTTGCTTGTTCTCGCCCTTGATGTACGCGAGCCGATGCGGCATCCAAAGTCGCTGAAACCGGTCAGGCGCGCCCGCGCCCGACTGGCGCACGAACTCTGGCTGATTAGTTCCGCTCTGCACCATGGATGCAGCATAGGTTGGCTGGCCGGGTGACGGTCAGCCACCCGGCCAGCCAACCTCGAGATCAGACCTGAATGCGCTGCTCGATGGCCGCGGCGATCTCGTCGATGGCCTGGCCGATCGGCACGCCGTTGCGCTGCTGGCCGTCGCGGTACCTGAACGACACAGCTCCGGCGGCAACGTCGTCGTCACCGGCCAGCAGCATGAAGGGCACCTTCTGCTGCTGGGCGGTCCTGATCTTCTTCTGCATCCGGTCGGCACCGGTGTCGACCTGTACCCGGATGCCGCGCTTCCGCATAAGGGCGGCCACATCCTCCAGGTAAGGCACGTGGTGATCCGCGATCGGGATGCCCGTCACCTGGATCGGCGCCAGCCAGGGCGGGAACGCCCCGGCGTAGTGCTCGACGAGGATGCCGAAGAACCGTTCGATAGACCCGAACAGCGCACGGTGGATCATCTGCGGCCGCTGCCTGGTCCCGTCGGCGGCCGTGTACTCGATGCCGAACCGGCCAGGCTCCTGGAAGTCAACCTGCAGAGTGGAAAGCTGCCAGCGCCGCCCGATCGCGTCCTTGACGTGCACGTCGATCTTGGGTGCGTAAAACGCGCCTTCGCCCTCGGCGATGACGTAAGGCAGTCCCGACTGATCGAGCGCGTGCTTGAGCGCCGCCTGCGCCGCGTCCCACTCGGCGATCTCTCCTACGTACTTCTCCGGCCTGGTAGAGAGCTCAGCCTCGAACTCGGTGAGCCCGTAGTCGCGCAGCAACCCGATCACGAAGTCGAGCAGGCTCGCCAGTTCGTCGGCAAGCTGGTCGGGACGGCAGAAGATGTGCGAGTCATCCTGAGTGAAGCCCCTGGCCCTGGTCAGTCCGTGCACCACCCCTGACTTCTCGTACCGGTACACGGTGCCGAACTCGAACAGCCGCAGCGGCAGTTCACGGTACGAGCGGCCACGCGATGCGTAGATCAGGATGTGCATCGGGCAGTTCATCGGCTTCGGGTAGTACTTCGCGCCCTCCATCTCCATGGGCGGGTACATGCCATCTGCGTACCAGTCGAGGTGCCCTGAGGTCTCGAACAGGGCCGACTTGGTGATGTGCGGGGTGGTGACGAACTCATAGCCCGCCTCTTCGTGCCGGCGGCGCGAGTAATCCTCCATCACCCGCCTGATGGTCCCCCCCTTGGGGTGGAACACCGGCAGGCCACTGCCGATCTCGACGGGGAAGGAGAAGAGGTCGAGTTCGGCGCCGAGCTTGCGATGGTCGCGCTTCTCCGCCTCGGCGAGCAGGTGCAGGTACTCGTCCTGCTGTTCACGTGACGGCCATGCGGTCCCGTAAATCCGCTGAAGCTGCGGGTTCTTCTCGCTGCCCCGCCAGTAAGCACCACCTGAGCGCATCAGCTTGAAGGCGGCCAGGTACTTGGTACTCGGCACGTGCGGGCCACGGCAGAGATCTCGCCACTTGAGTTCGCCCGACGCGGCGTCCAGATTGTCGTAGATGGTCAGCTCCCCGCCGCCAACCTCGACCATCTCCTCGACGCTCACCTCGGAAGGCGGCGCCCCGCCGGCCGCCGGCCCGGCGGGACCGCTGCCCTTCAGGCCGATCAGTTCGAGCTTGTATGGCTCGCCGGCCAGTTCCGCTCTGGCCTGCTCGTCGGTGACGACCCGGCGGCTGAACCGCTGGCCTTGCCTGACGATCTGCCGCATGCGCTGCTCAAGAGCCTTGAGGTCATCAGGACTGAACGCCTGCGCCACGTCGAAGTCGTAGTAGAAGCCGTTCTCGACGGGCGGACCGATGCCGAGCCTTGCCTCGGGATGAAGGTCCTGCACCGCCTGGGCCAGGACATGCGCGGTGGAGTGACGCATGATGGCCAGGCCCTCTGGAGACCTGATGCCGATCGGTGCGACCGCGTCGCCGTCGGCAAGCCGCCAGGCCAGGTCGCGCGCGCTGCCGTTGACCCGCGCCGCGATGACCTCGCCGTCCGCCTCGGGAGCCTCCGCCGGCCAGAGTGCCTCAACCGCTTCTCCGGCCGTCGTGCCAGCTTCCACCACATGCTCGCGTCCGGCGAGAGTGATGTGAAGCTTGCTGGCAAGCACGGCTGACTCCTTGGCTTTTGGTGGTTGCTTGACTTCGGTTCTTTGATGCTAACGGTCAGCTCACGGCGACCGCATCTGAGTTCTGACGCCGACGAGGCGCCTGCCAGGACCTTAAGCCCCGGTCAGGCGCCTCGTGAGCACGCCTGGCCGGCGGTTACGTTGGCGTTACCGTTACCAGCGTTCCGTAGGTGAGGTAAGGCCAGATCGCCTTGGCCTCGCTGTAGGGCAGTTCGACACAGCCGAGGCTCTGCTGCGAGCCGTAGCTGTATCGCGGGAAGTAGTGCACGGCTTCACCGTCGTGGAAGTAAGCGACCCAGTAAACCTGGTCCGCGTACTTAGTGCCATTCGGGTTGGTCCCGCGCATGATCTGGCTCTGGTACCTGATGTACACCGGATCGGTCCTGACCGCCGTCGGCGAGGCGGGGATGCCGGTGTTCGCCAGGTGATGGAAGATCTCGGTGCCGTTGTGCCAGACCGTCAGGGTCTCTGGGTAGTGCTGGTTGGCGATCGCGTACGTGTAACCGTTCTTGTTCGTGTCGCCATTGGCCAGCGCCCAGAACATGGCCTTCCAGAGCCGGTGCCCGATCGCACCGGTCACGATCAGGCCCGCCTGGTTTTCCGTGATCATGTCCTCCATCAGACCGTGATCGGCCTGGAAAGCTGCTACGGCGCCAAGCAGAACCTCGCTTGGACCGTTAGGCGTCCACAGGCTTGCGAGCGTGGCCGGGTACCCGGACTGCAGGCTGTAGGTGCCCGAGGGCGGCGCATAGGCGGCGTAGTACTGCGCGTTCGCATTGGCAAGCGGTGGCGGGCTGCCCGAAGATGGCGTCCACGTCGCCGGCAGGTATCCGAGCTGGGTCAGGTCCTGCTCAAGCCGCACGATGCTGAACTTGCCCGTGGTGAACGTGTCGGAAACGGAGGCGGCCAGCTTGCCGCCCGCCGTCGAGACCACGCCCGTGCTGCCACCAGGAATCGAGATCTTGACCTTGGTGTTCTGCCAGAACCCCGCAGTCGGTACGAACGTGGCCGTGCTGCCCTTGATGGTCCAGTTGCCCTTGATCTTCGGCTTGAGAGTGGGCAACGGCGAGTTCGGGCTCAGTGGCTTAGCGAACACGACCTTGATCGCGGCGCCGCCGTTCACGCCGGTCGCGCCGTCGGCCGGGGTCACGGAAGAGACCAGTTCCGGTCCCTTAGGAACGGTCTCCTTCCTGGCGACCGTCGTCTTGCCGGTACTGCGACTAGCGCTCGCGGTCGAGGCGTGACCGAAGTAATAGAAGCCCGCGCCTCCGAGCAGCACCGCCAGAACCGCGGCCGCAGCGACCAATGGCAGAGCGCGTCTCCCCTTCCGCCGCCCGCCGAGGTCGCCAGGATCAGACCCGCTCCGGCCACCAGACCCGCCGGACCCGCCGGACCCGCCAGACGACGCAGACCCGCCAGACGACGCAGACCCGCCGAACCCGCCAGACGACGCAGACCCGCCGAACCCGCCAGACGACGCGGACCCGCCGAACCCGCCAGACGACGCAGACCCGCCGGACGACGCAGACCCGCCGAACCCGCCGCTCGCGGCCGAGGCTACGCCAACCGATGCGGCCGCCCAGCCCGCTCCGGCGCCCGGCGAAGTCCTCGCCCTGGAGGTTCTCGCGCCGACAGGGAAGCCATCCCCGGCCCGCTCGTCACCGCGCGCGGGCGCGCTTGACGCCTGCCAACGGCCCGACCTGGCCCACTCGTCCACGTCCCCCCCGTCAGCGAAAGCCGCGGCAGAGGCGGCGAGACCAGCGGACCCGCCAGACCGCGTGGTCGCGTAAGAGGAATAGTCAGAGCCGGCCGATTGCTCGGCAGGTGACGGTGCACGATGAACCGCCTCCTGACCTAGCGCTGCGGCTGTCAGGGCGCTGAGCGGCCTGGTCGCCTGAATCGACGCCTCAGGCTCACTCACCGGGCCAGCCGGTGCCTTGAGCTTGAACACCGAGCCAGAAGGACTCATCGGGTCAGGTGTCCAGGCCGACCCGGAACTCGCAGCTGCCTCGCGAGCGTCGGCCGCCCGCGCCGGTTCATCCGGCCAGTACGAGCCTGAAGGACTCTTCGAGCCTGACGGACTCATCGAGCTGACGGGTCCAGGTGCCGCAGGCCAGCCAGCCGCGCTCGCAGGTCCGCCCAGACCGCCGCCCACGTCATCCGACGTGCGCATACCCGGTGATCCGTGCTTCCCAGACGGGCTAAGCGGCGCTCGGAATGCGGCATCGCCTGCACCCGCCGCGCTGAGACCAGCCGTGCCAGCACCCGATGAGTCAGCATCTCCACTTATTTTGGCGTCCTCGGCGTCCGGGCCGGGTCGCTTGCTGTGTGCCCCGATCTGTACCACCTCTTTCCCATCGCCGAGTCTAAGTAACGCTCGGGACCATCGGCGGCCAGATCCGGTGAAGAAACGAGTACAAATGTCGGCTCGATAGCTGTTGAGCGGGCTCATCCACCGCCCGGTCACCTCTGTTCGCATACGCCGAGCGGCCGGGCCCCTCCCCAAAGGCCCGGCCGCCGGCTCGCTGGTTATCTCAGCTGGTGACCGTCACCAGGCTCCCGTACGTGAGGTAGGGCCACGCCTGCTCGGCACTCGTATAAGGGAGCTCGACGCACCCGAGGCTCTGCGGGTATCCGTAGTAGCCGCGCGGGAAGTAGTGGACCGCGTCCCCGCCGTTGAAGTACGCCACGAAGCTGACCGGATCCGCGTAGTGACTGCCATCGGGGTTCGTTCCCTGCATGATCTGGAACCGGTAGCGCAGGTACACGGGGAAGGTGCCCGACACCGTTGGGTCGATCGGTATGCCGGTATTAGTTAGACTATGAAGTACTTTATGGCCATTGTGCCAAATTGTCAGAGTTTCCGGCAGTGACTTATTCGCAACGGCGTACGTATAACCGACCTTGTTGCGGTCGGAACTCGCCGCGGCCAAGAACAGCTCGCGCCAGAATTTCTTGCTGATGATCCCGTTGACCGTGAGGCCATGCTGGGCCTGGAACGCCATCACGGCACCTTGCAGCACGACGTTGGCATGCCCGGCGACCCACTGCGCGCGCAAGCTTGCCGGGTAGCCTGGCTTCCAGGTGAACGATCCGCTCGGCGGACTATACGCCAGTTGCTCCTGTCCCGCGACCCCGCCGTAAGACGGCTCGCCCGACATCCGGCCGCTCCCGTTCGCCGTCCAGGTCATCGGCAGGTAGCCGAGCTGGCCGAGGACTTGATCCAGCCTGAGCTCAGAGTAAGAACCGGTCTTGAATCTGACCGTCGTGTTCCCCGCGACCAGCCCTCCGACCGTGCTGTGCAAGCCGGTCAGTCCGGCCGGGATGTGGAGCGTATAGCGCGTCGAAGGATCGAGCGGAGCACTCGGGGTGAAGGTCAGTTCCTGCCCGGCCGTCTGCCACTGGCCGGCCACCGCGGGCGTGAAGCTCGGCACGACCGAGGTTGGCGCGAGCTTGGCGGAGAAGACGATCTGCACCGTCGCAGCGCCACTTACCCGGTCAGACTTGGCGACCGGAGTGACAGAGACGATGTGCAGCTTGGGCGCCGAGGGATCGGGGACGGACTGAGAGCCCGCCTCCTTGACGGTCCTCGGGCCATGATGAGTGCCTGAGTTGGCGAGAACCGTCAGCCCGGCGACACCGGCGGCGACCGCGACGCCGAGTACCACCGAGGTGGTCAGGCCCGCCCGCGCCGCTGCACCCGCCCGCCCGCTCTTGGTCTTGTTTTGCACAATCTCGGCGGCCGTCTCGGCTAGCGGCCCGCCGCTTTCCTGTCCGCAGTTGCCGTCATCGGCCTGTCGCGGCGTTTCGTTGTCCCGACCGGGCTCCCGCTCTGTCACGCCTCTCCCCCGTTCATGCCACCGGCCAGTCAAGCTCTCACCGAGCAGACCGTATCGCCGTAACTACTCTGTGTCATCGATAGTTACCCGACGAGCCTTTACGAATATCTATGGCCGGCGCAAACCGTTGATCAGCTAGGCCGGCACGCTGCCCAGCCCGCTGCTCGGGCGCGGCCACTTCGGCCGCCGCGGCGGCCGCGACGCCCGGCGACCGCGCGGGCTACATATGTCGTGCCGATAAGTCGTTGACGAGGAAAAGGCGATAGCCACCATGACCGACTTTGCAGACCGAGGCGATCAGGCACACCAGCCACCAGGGCGACAGCCAGCGCGGTCTCGAGTGCTTCGGCCAGCGCGATAGCGGCGCAGACCTTGGCCATGCCAGCCGCCGCTACAGCGGCCAGTGCGGGATCGCGGCCCGTGACCGGCCGCCAGGACGACGGCATCGCCTGCGCGAGCGCGAGGTCATGCGGTGCCGTCGGCTACGACGCCACGACTGACGGCCAGCCGCCTGCTAGGCCAAGTGGAACGCAAGAAGTCTCCCCCAAGACCCCACCTCGCCAAGACCCGACCCCGGCCCAGCCCCAGGTCTTCCGCGGGGGCTCCGGGGGTTCGTACCCCCGGGCTAAACACTCCGGCCCCCAGCGCAGATGACCGCAGGTCATCAAGCATGCGAGGCCGGCACGTGGGCGATACTGGGATCGAACCAGTGACCTCCTCGGTGTGAACGAGGCGCTCTCCCGCTGAGCCAATCGCCCGTGCCCGAAGGCTATGTACCACCTGACGGCGCCTTCACAGGCTAGCGCATCCAGGCCCTCCTCTGTACCGGAGATTGCTCGCCTGGGCGGCGTGCACGTCGCAGCGCCTGGGCCACGCGAAGGTTATACCTAAGCTTTGCTACACACAGGGTGAGACGAACGTCACACTGCGTAAGGGCAGGTCACAGGAACAGTCTGCAGGTCTTTCCGCGTTCAGAGTCAAGAAGCGTTTGACCAGGTCACAGGTCTTTTGATGATCAGTGACCGAGGTTACGAGCGGTCGGGATCGCGGAATCTACCCCCGCAAGGCAATAACTCCGCGAAACCAATGCCATCAATGCGATGGCAATCGCACCAATTACGCATGACGGTATTCCGTGATGCATAAGGCAAAGGTCAGAACCCCATGATGAACAGCGTTACGGTCTCCGCTGAGCTGGGCCTCAGCCTAGTGGTTCCCGAGCACGGAGCCGTTCCTCTCGTGGCCAGCCTCGACTACAGCGCCGACGATCCTTACGCCATCAAGATGGCGTTCCACGTCGGCGCGGACGAACCGGTCGAGTGGATCTTCGGCAGGGAATTGCTCGCCCGTGGCCTGCAGGCACCGGCCGGAGAAGGCGACGTCCAGGTGTGGCCAGGCGGCTCGCCGGACGGCTACTCCGCTGGACACGAGGTCTTGAACATTGCCCTCTCCTCCCCCTTCGGAGAGGCGCACTTCGAGGCACCGCTCAGCGAGGTCGCCGAGTTCCTCAAGAGCACGTGCGAGATCGTGCCGACCGGTGCGGAGAGCGACTTCATCGACGTCGATGGCGAGCTGGACGAACTGCTCTGGCAGGCCTGAGCCAGGCTCTGGCCTGGTGCTTGCTGGCCGTCAGGGATCGATGTTTTCCGCCGCGCGAAGCGTGAAGGTCGCCGCGGCCTTTCTGGTAACCGGGCCAGGCGCGGCCGGCAGCGGATTGCCGTTGACGTTCCTGATCGGCTGCACGTCCCTGGTCGTGCCGGACAGGAAAGCTTCGTCGGCTTCAGCGAGCGAGTCGAGCGGCAGGTCGGCCTCTTCCGCGCCTGACCACTCGATGACCAGTGCCCTGGTGACCCCGGCCAGGCAGCCAGCGGACAGGGGCGGAGTCAGCAGGCGACCGCCCTTGACCACGAAGACGTTAGTTCCCGTGCCCTCGCAGAGCTGGCCGACCGTGTTGCCGAAGATCGCCTCACTGCCGCCGCGCTCGCTCGCGTAGGCGAGTGCGCGTACGTTCTCGCCGTAGGACGTCGTCTTGAGCCCGGACAGCGCACCGCGCTCGTTCCTTGGCCAGGGCACAGTCACCACGTCGACTGCGGCGGCAGGGAAAGGCTGAGCGGCCATCGCCACGATCGCCGTGGCTGGTGATCCTGGGTTGCGCTCGGAGCCGAGCGGCGCCATTCCGGCCGTGAAGGTAACCCGCATCCGCGCCAGCGGCGGTGGCTCAGCCGCGCCGACGACCTCAAGCGCGCCCGTCCTGATGGCCTCAAGGTCGGGCTCGGGCAGGCCAAGGCCGAGTGCCGACCGGCGCAGGCGCTGCAGGTGCCTGGTCATCGCGAACGGGACGCCCGCGGCCACCTTGATCGTCTCGAATACTCCGTCACCGACGACCAGGCCATGGTCAAAGACAGAGACTCTGGCATCGTCGTCGGGGAGCAACTCCCCGTTTATCCATACCGTCACGAACCCAGACGCTAGCCGGTCGGCCGCCGGTGCGCGAGTTCAATGCCGCTATTTGCCTGGCGAGGCCGGCTCGTGCTTATCTAAGGTCACCGCACGAATTGCCGGCCGTCGCGCAGATGTCGGGAATCAGCCGCTCGACCGCCATGATCTGCTCGCTTACTTCCCTGTCCACCATCATCGCCGGGACGTGTGCCCTGACCAGATCATGCACGGCGGCGACGGCCTGCGCGGGCGCGGCGATATCGGCCCGCAGGCCGATGCCCTGCACCGCGCACAGCATCTCGACCGCGAGGCAAGTGCGCACGTTCGTCACTACTTCGCGTAGCTTGCGTACCGCTGTCCACCCCATGGACACGTGGTCTTCTTGCTTGCCCGAGGTTGGAATTGTGTCCACGCTGGCCGGGTGGGCGAGGACTTTGTTCTCGCTGACCAGCGAAGCGGCCGTGTACTGCGCCAGCATGTAGCCGGAGTTGGTGCCCGCGGCAGGCGCGAGGAACGGGGGCAGGCCGCGCGAGAACGCCGGGTCGAGCATGCGGTCCACCCGGCGCTCGCTGATGCTGGCCAGTTCCGAGATCGCCATGGCCAGCATGTCGGCCGCGAACGCGAGCGGCTCACCATGAAAGTTACCTGTGGTCATGACCTCGCCGTCAGGCACGATGACCGGATTATCGACAATCGCGCCGAGTTCGGTGTCGATGATGTTCCTGGCGAACGTCAGCACGTCCCGCACGGCCCCGTGCACCTGGGGCGCGCACCTCAGGCAGTAGGCGTCTTGCACGGCATGGGCGCTGTGCCGGTGGCTGGCCATGAGTGCCGAACCGGCCAGCAACGCCCGCAGGTTGGCGGCGCTGGCTAGCTGGCCAGGATGGGGCCTGATCACCTGGACCCGCTCGTCGTAGGGCCGACTCGTGCACAGCAACGCTTCCACCGACAGCGCGCACGCTATGTCTGCGGCCTTGACAAGCAATTCTGTGTCGCGGACCGAGAACGCGAGCAGCGCCTGCATCGGCTCGGTCCCGTTCACCAGCGACAGCCCTTCCTTCGGCGCTAGCACCAGCGGCTCGATTCCGTGCTCGGCCAGGACCTCGCCGGCCGGCCGGCCGCTCTTCGGGTCGCCGGGGGCGCGCAGGCGGCCTTCGCCGATGAGTGGCTGTGCCAGGTGGGCAAGCTGGGCGAGATCGCCGGACGCACCTACCGATCCCTTGCCGGGGATAACCGGCAGAAGATTGCTGTTGAGCAATTCGATGAGGCGCCTCGGCAGGTCGGCACGGACCCCTGAGTAACCGGCCGCCAGGGTCCTTGCCCTCAGCAGGAGCAGCGCGCGGACGGTCTCGTCGCCAAGCGGCTCACCCGTGGCTGCCGCATGCGACATCACGATCGCGCGCTGAAGCGTGGCGAGATCTTCGACCCCGACGCGCGTGTCGGCCAGGGCGCCGAACCCGGTATTTACGCCGTACACCGCGTCCTGGCCGCCGATCGCGGCATTCACGACGCTGAGGCTGGCCGCCATCCTGGCAGGGACATCAGGCCCAAGCTCGGCCCTCGCCGCGCCGATAGCCACATCTACGACATCTTCTACGGTCAGCGGGTCACCGTTGACGATCACTGTGCGCATGTCAGACAGCCTGCCCACCTACGCACCAGAAGACAAATCGGGAGCCGCCCCAGGTTGGCTCTGGCGCACGCGCCAGTCTCGCAGGCGCCCAGCCCTCGCCGCGCCCAGCCCCCAGCCCCGCACGCAGCCCCGCCGCAGGCACCCAGCCCCCAGCCCCGCACCCAGCCCCGCCGCAGGCGCCCAGCCCCAGCCCCGCCGCAGGCGCCCAGCCCCCACGGCGCCACAACGTGGGGGTTTCCCGCCGTGCCCAACCCCCACGATGTCGCAACGTGGGTGCTATAGCACCTGCAATGTGACATCGTGGGGCCTTCGGAACTGGGGACTCGGGGGCCGGTGTCCGTTTTGGGGGGTGTGCGGGTCGGCTGGTAAGTCCGGCGAGCAAGTGGGGCGGTGCGATACGCTTAGGAACGTTGATCGCAGGGTCGAATTGGCGAGCGGGCGAAGATCGGCTACAGTTCTGTTCGCACGCCGAGCGGTTCGGTCCGGCGGCAAAGTAGCAGTCACTCGGCGACGAGTGATCATGCGGACGTGGCTCAGCTGGTAGAGCATCACCTTGCCAAGGTGAGGGTCGCGGGTTCGAATCCCGTCGTCCGCTCGGAGGTGCCGGACGCCGTCCCGTGTGGGTTTGCGAGCAGATTTTAGAAGTCTCGTTCGCAGACACAGACAAGTCCGCGCGGCTCTGTGCACCGGGGGCCGACTGTGTGGCGGCCGGTGGCGGAATGGCCGAGTGGCTTAGGCAAGGGCCTGCAAAGCCCTGTACGCGGGTTCGATTCCCGCTTCCGCCTCGCGGGCGGTTAGCTCAGCGGGAGAGCGCTTCCCTGACACGGAAGAGGTCACTGGTTCAATCCCAGTACCGCCCACCAGAACTACCAGCAAAAGACGGCGCTTCACCTGCGTAAACGCGGTGAGGCGCCGTCTTTCGCTGTCCGGCTGTCTACGGCTGATTGCTGCTGACGGCGGCTGGCCGTGCCCAATACGTGCCCAAGTTCAGCCAGGCTCGTCGCCGCGCGGAGCTGGCGCGACGGGCGGCGGGGGTGTCGCCGGATTCCCGTAGCGCGTCTTCGATGCGGCGCTTGGCCATCTGGTCCTGGCCGTCGATGCACTTGGCGTAGACCCGCAGCACGGCGAGGCTGTGCCCGGCCCACTCGGCGACCTGGGCGGGCGGCACTCCCCCGCCAAGCCAGGTGGACACGCACGCATGGCGCAGGTCGTAGACCCGCCGCGCTAGCGGAAGCGCTCGCGGCCTAAAGCTCGACCTTCGAAGGGGCCACGGGAACGCTCCTTCGTCACGAAACGCATCCAGGATCTCACCACGAGCCACAACGTGCGGTCAGAACTCACAAACAACGACTTCACCAAAACAGGCCTGCGGTCACTCCTGACGAACATGTGCGGTCACATCACACGAACAAAACCACTTCGGGGATCCCGGCCGCCTGGCAGCGGGCCGGGTCGGCGGTCCAGGACTTCGGCAGGTAAAGCTCGCGGTCGATGAGCGCGTGCCCGGCCCGCGCGGCGTAGGTCAGGAACACCGCGACCTGGCAGTTCTCGATCCTCCCGGCCGTGCCGGAGTACTGCCGCCGGATGCCGGCGGAGGCCGTGCCCTTCTTAAGGTCGCCTGTCTCGCCGACGACCAGGACCGCGCCCGGATCACCCAGATGCTCCAAGACGTAATCGCGCAGGCCGTCGCGGACGCCGTCGGCGTCCCAGCTCGCGGCGGCCAGGAAATGCCGCATCCCGCCAGGGGCGGCGTCCCCGGCATGCTCGGCGATCGTCCAGCAGTTCTTCCCCGGCAACCCTGCCAGCAGCCCCAGCACGAACGCCCGCGCCCGCCGCCGCGGCTCCACCCGCGCGAACCAGCCCGCGATCCGGGCCATCACCTCGTCAAGCCCCGCCGCCCGCCGGGCCGGGTCTACGCTGTGGCGAGCGGCCACCGCAAGATCGTTGTCAGTCGTCACAAACCGGCATGATCAGGCGGTGGCCGTCCCACGTCCAGCACCGCCACGCCGCAAGATCACGAAGTCGGGCTGCCGTACTAGGAGGGCGCGCTATGCGGGCTGACCACTTCGAGAGATCACTTGAGATGCTCGATCGCGGCGAGGCTCCTCGTTCCGGCGAAGATGCCGACGATATCGTGCGGGCGCTATCTTCGGAGTACGCATACGTATTTCCGGGTGACCAGCATCTGGCCATGATCGCCGACCTAGGACCCGTGATCGAGATAGGTGCGGGCACTGGTTATTGGGCACATCGACTGCGCTCCGCTGGCGTAGATATTGTCGCATTCGACCAGGCGCCTCCTGGCGGAGAAAACATCAATAGATATCATTCACCTACGCCACTCTGGACTCACGTCGAACTAGGTGATCAGACCGTGTTGCCTGCTTACCCGGACCGTGCTCTCTTTCTGTGCTGGCCGCCGTTGTACTCGTCACTAGGTAATTCCCTGGCCTATTACCACGGGACCACGGTCGCATACATCGGTGACGGAGGTTATTGCACCGCGAGGCTGGATCTCCTGCACGAAACATTCACCATGACTGCCGCGGTGCCGGTCAGGGCGCTCGATCCCCACCCCGGGTTCACTCCCATGCTCACTATATGGAAACGAACGCTGGCGTCCGGTGAGCCAGCGTGAACCTGATACTCGATGATTGGTGCAGCGCTGGTCCTGCGAATCCCGGAATACTTCATCTGATCGCTGAGCGGGTGCACGGGTTCCAAGATCATGTGGGTGTCTAAGCCCATGACCGCTTCGGAACGCCGTGCCTGCGCTGTCTTTGTCCCTGATCGATGCTGTCCCGGAGCAGGTTTGCCTGCCGCACCCGGGTCTGGCGTCCTGCCTGGCCGGGTTCCTGATCCGCGCCGCCGGCGCGGGTGCGTCACTCGCTGCCGTCGTTGTTAATGGCCGCGATGACGGCGGTGCTGGCGGGCGCCCGGTCGTTCACGGCGGTCGGCGAGTGGGTTGCCGACGCCCCGCCAGAGGTGATGGCCGCGCCGGGTATCAGGCGCGATCCGCTGACCGGCCGGTTCGAGCCGCCGGATGAGGCGACGATCCGGCGGGTGCTGGAGGCCGGCAGATGGCGGACCACCACTATCTACGCCGTCACCAGCCTGAACGCCTCCCAAGGCCACCCCGGCCGAGCTGGCCGGAGTGGATCCGCGGCCACTGGGGCATCGAGGCGCTGCACTACATCCGCAACGTCACCTACGGCGAGGACTCTTCCCAGACCAGGACCGGCAGCTGACCCCGCGCCATGGCCGCCCTGCGCAGCCTCGCGATCGGCGCCATGAAGACCGCCGGGCACTGCAACATCGCCGCCGCCAGCCGCCAGCACGCCCGCGACGCCACCCGCACCATCACCACGCTCGGACTCAGCCAGGCATGACCAAAAAGGACATCACGCGACTATGCCGAGGCCCTGGGTGATGCCCAGGCGTGTCGAAGGCGGCCGGGACGGTCCGCCAGCAGTGGCTCGCGGAGTTCTTCACCCGCAAGGCGCCGCCCCGCGACGTGGCCACCACGATCGCGCGGTTCGTCACCGGGCAGATCCTCACGATGCCCGAGCCGCTGCGCAGGAGCATGGGCGGTGTCCGGCAGACGCGGCTGTTCGAGCTGTTCGGCCAACCGGACCCGGACGCCGCCGCCAAGAACACGGTGCCGGGCCTGTGGATGCTCGCCCTAGTGCCGATTGCGGTCGCCTACGAGCTGGAGATGACCGGCGACGGCGACCACCGCAACACCTGGCGCACCGACGGCACGTACAGCCCCTGCTCCCGAAAAGACGCCGGGACATGGCTGCGGTTCACCGCCGAACCCGGCTACCCGCTCAGCCCCATCGAGCAGGCCGTCGTCGATGAAATCCCCTGCCTCGGTGACTCCCCCGAAGCCGCCACGGACACCTACACCGGCATCCGCGGCGACGACGAGAAGGAGGGGGGCACGGATGCGGGCGACGACGCGGTCAGCCAGGAAGACCAGGAAGCGCCGGACCAGGAAGAGCCGGGACAGGCCGAAGGTGCCCGCACGCAGGGGCACGCCGAGGCCGGCACCGCACCGGCGGACGCCGGAGCGCCGGACGACGCCAAACCGCGGTCCGCAGCGGGCTCGCCTGATCAGGCCAGCACGGCGACTGCGGAGGCCTGTGATATCGAGACCAACCTAGAGTAGATGTATAGTAATGACTAAACTAAATATCTTAGGTAGAGGTGGAGGGATGGCGAAGACTAGCGTAGAGATCGACATGGAAAAGCTCGACAAGGTGCGGGGAATCCTCGGAACTGAGTCCATCCGGGAGACCATCAGCGCCGCGTTTCGCGAAGTCATCCGCATGGCAGCTGTTCACGACCTGGTAGCACTCGGCGAGTCGGGAGCGTTCAGCTTCCTCCTCGAGCCAGGTGCCGAGGAGCGCATGTGGGGATGACCCGCTATCTCGCCGACAAGAGCGCGCTTGCCCGGCTCCACCTTCCTGCTGTCCGCGAGGTACTTGAGCCCCTCATGGTGCGGGCACTAGTAGGCATCTGCGGCGTAACCGAACTGGAGATGCTGTATTCCGCCAGGAACATCCAGGAACGAGCCCGGATGAAAGAGCAACTCGAAGCGTCCCTGGACCGGATCGATATCCCCGAAGACATCTGGGAGCGGGCCGCCGAGATCCAAGGGGCCCTGGCCGAGCAGGCCCAGCATCGCTCCGCCTCGATCCCCGACCTCATCGTCGCTGCGACCGCCCGCGCCAGCGGTCTAGAGATCATGCACTATGACCGGGACTTCGACACGATCGCCCGCTATACCGAGCAGCCGACCCGCTGGGTCGTCCCTCCCGGCACGGTCTAGACACGCACGGCAGGACGCTTGAGCGTTTGCAGGTGGCGCCCCGCTGACAGTGCGGTGCCTGCGCCATGGGCTGATGATGATCTCGCGTGGCGGCCGCGAAACCTACGTCGCGCGTCGCTGAGCTGCACCGTGCGCGCTAGTTCGCAGATCTGCTGGCCGGCACCGGTCGCTGGGATTCACTCGCAGGGGGATCGCCTGGGATGGTGGTCAGCCCGGTGACAGCGAATTACCAGCTGATCGTGGAGGAGGAACACGACGCCATCGAATGGTTCCGCCTCGTGCAGCTCGCTGGTCTGCGATTCGCTGACCCGTCCTACCTTGGCTTGCGAATGGCCGCAGCCTAGCCGGTCAGGTCCCCGCTCTCCGGGGCTGGTGCCTGGTGCCAGGCCGCGGCAAGTCACTGGTGTCCCTGGCCGGACTCGGTGAGATCGTCCAGGTCGATGGCGTCGAGAAGGCGGGCCAGGTCCCGGTTCGGTTGTCAGGTCCAGTGCCCGCAAGCCATCGTGGGGGTCTGCCTGTTGTGCAGGTCGGCGGTGCTGTCATTGACGATCCGGGCTGCCGTCGCGGTCTGCCAGTCGACATTGCTGAGTGCCTGGCGGTCGAACGTGACCGCCAGCAGGCATTCCGGCTGACGACGCCCGTACCCGTCGGGCTCGGATACCCGGACGACAGTGGTCCTGATCTCACTGAGCGCCGGGGCGACGGCGAGGGCTTCGCGTACCGTGGCCAGGACTCGCCCGCAGACGAGTTCGGTGCAATAGGAGATACGAAGGGTCTTGGTCATCTTCTTGAAGGCCAGGTTTGCCGCTGCCGTCCGCTCTGGCCGCCTCCGCTGCCTGCTGGCGGGCCGTAATCTTGGCTTTCATCCGCAGTGCGCCAAGCCCGCTCAGTGCCTGCTGCTCGTGCTGGCGCGGATCGCGTTCTGATCAACGGGCGGCGGCTCGGGGGCGACTGGAGCGATCGAGGCAGGGAAGCCCTCCCTGTGCACCGGCATGATCGCGTCGAGCGCGGCGGCTAGATCCGAGGCATGCTGGGACTTGGCGGCTTGCCTGAGCTGCCGTTCCCGTGCCGCCGCACAGGTCCGCGCCGACCCGCCCGGCTGCCTGCGATGCGTCCCGCCTGCCGAGTAATACAGCGTGACCGGACCGGCGCCGGTAGAGAAACCGGGACGGCCGGCACCGAGATGAACCCGCGCGGCGCGCGTTCGGCAATGGCAATGGCAGGCGTACCCGAGTCATGGCAGATTCGTACCTCACCATGGTTGGCGTCTGGCTATTCTCGCGCTAACCCTGACGACCGCCGTCCATGGCCCGCTTCTTTCCCGCTAGGGCGCCGGCTCGGCGGGAAGGCTGGGCTCGGGATGAGGGCCGGGCTCGGGAGGAAGCAGGCTCTCAAGTACCTCGTCGGCGACCGCGTCGTGGTAGACGATCGGTTCCGTGCCTGACAACTGCGCGAACCTCGGCGAGAGCAAGGCGAGGACCTTCTCTGGCGCGACCCACGTGATGTCAGCCTTGGCCACTAGCTCTTCGTACGCCTCGATGGTGGCAAGGTCGGCCAGCGGTGCGTCGGCGGCGAAGATCACGACGGCGGGCCTGACTATGCTGGTGCCTGCTCGCAGGAGGCCGGCAACGTCCCTGGTCATTGCCCGGTTGATGCCCGCGAGTACCCGGGACAGGTCGGTGCGCTCTTCCGTACGTTTCAGGCCACGTCGCGATATCTGCCCGGCTGGGCGCAGGTTGTCTCTTGTCACGTCTGCTGCGACTTGGGCCGCTCTGACCTGGTACGCGATCCGCGGCACCGCAGCCAACTTGTCGTCAAGCGCGAGCAGCATGGATCGGCTGCGGCGCCAGCTTGCCTGCTCGCCGGTGACAGCGTTGCTGCTGAGGATCAGGTACACGACGCCGGCCCGGCGCGACCTTGGTTCAGCCGGCGCACCCGCTTCCGCCTGGCCATCGGAGAGCGCCCGGCCGGCTCGCCATGGAAGGCGAGCGGCGACGTGGCGCCAGGGCAACGGCGCGGGTTCGCCCTTGGCGGTTCGTGACCCCCAGCCGGTCCCGCCAGCACGGCCGGCTCTCCCAGCCTCGGCGGGAAGCATCGCTACGGACGCAGCACGCGGCATCTCAGGCCCGGGCCTCTCCAAGCGATCGTCGGTCTGCGCCTGCTCCTCGTGCTCTTCTGGCCTGAGTTCGTCCAGTCTGGCTAGGCTGATGCCAGTCCGCTCCGCCGTCGCGAAATCACTCATCAGGTTTTCCGCGTAACGGTGAAGCTCGGCGACAAGCTCTGACTTTTTCCAGGAACCATCGGCCGCGACCATGATCGGCAGCGCAGCCGCGAGGTCAGCCTTCCTGCAGGCCCGATCCCTGTCATCGAGGCTTGCGATCCCGAGCCAGTTCACCAGCAGCTGACCGACGATATCGTCGTTGCTGCAAGCGCGAAACAACTGCATGACCGCCGCCGCGGATCGATCGACTATCACGACTGCGAAGTAATTGCGGGCCGCGAAGCCGCCGTGACGTGTCAGTTCGCGGACCAAGCGGCCGACAGCTTGTGCGTGAGCGGCCGGCCGATCGGGATCGGCGCCTAGATCAGGCAGTGGCCCGAGATCCGCGAACTTCACGTCAAAGAAATCGCTCAACGCGGGCGAGGCGAGGACCTGCCTGCTGACCTGCGCCGTCACCTCGCTGACGAAGCCGGCCCGGTAAGAATAGCTGCCAACGACAAGCAGGCAGCCTTCCGAATCTGGCTCGAACCAGGCGTCTTGCGTGTCAGTCATAGCTTCGTGCCGCTCGGCAGACCGGTCGCCCCGCCGACCGGTCCCTGGTGTGATGATCCGTTTCTCGTCGCGCCTGCAGGTCCGCCGAACGGTCCTCCCGCACCACCCTTGCCGCCGGGTCCAGGACTACCGCCAGGCCCTTGACTACCGCCAGGGCCTTGACTACCGCCAGGGCCGGCGCCACTACCTGCTGCGCCGCCCGCCAGCATGGCCTGAACGTCGTGGCTCCAGTTCTTGAGCGCGGCATCGAGAATGCCTTCCATTTCCTCTGCCACATGGCTGTTGGCCTGCTTGCCCAGGTCGACTTCGCGGCGGCGCATGTCGTTCTCCACCTCAACGTGTGCCTTTAGCTTGCCCATCTCGATCGACCGGTAGTCTTCCGCCTCGGTGATCCTTGCTTCAGATTCACCTTCTTCCAGGCGACGCCGCTCTGCCCGCGCCAGGCTCAGATTGTCGGTTTTCTCGGCATCCCTGGAGATGAGCGCCTCTTCGTAGGGACTCGGCGGACCCAGATTCAGCAGGAACTTCACCGTGACAGGAAGAATCTCGATCAAGAAG
Source organism: Actinomycetota bacterium (assembly GCA_027313705.1). Lineage (GTDB taxonomy): Bacteria > Actinomycetota > Actinomycetes > Streptosporangiales > Streptosporangiaceae > Chersky-822. The sequence continues at coordinate 97,735 of DAHVDE010000041.1, forward strand.
AACAGCGCGAGCACAGCGAGGCGCGCGGTATTGAGGCCAGCATTGCTGGCACTGGCAGCCGACAGCGCTTGCAATTGCGCAAGGATGCCGACGTCGTTGTTGTCTGCTGCGGTGCCAGCCGCGACGGTATTTTTGAGATACTTTTCTAGTTTGGCGTATTCGCTTTCCAGGCCAGGCAAGTTGGCCTGGGCCTGGGCCTGGTACTGGGCCAGGTCCTTAACCGCCGAACTGGTCGCGCTCCGCTGCGCCTTTTGCAGAGCGGTATTCGCGGAGGCCAGCTCGCGGTTGAGCATCTTGTAGTGTGCGAGCGCGTTGTTATACAACTGCTCCTTGGCCCCGGCTATGGGTCCCTGGCCAGGAGTACCTGAATTATGGTCGCAGTGCGGGCCGACACCGTAGAGTTCGCACTGCCACGCCTCGCGCGCACTGACCACGGCCCCTTGCGCCGCCTGCACTTCAGGCGTCAGCTTGCTGACCATGGCCTGTGCCTGCTGCAGCTGCGGGTTAGTCACCTGCACGGGCAACTGGCCAGCGAGGATGTGCTTGTCCGACTTGATCTCTCCCGCCAGAACCCTAGCTTCGCGGGCCTCGCTGCTGTTGTTCACCAGCCTGGCCTGCTGCACCGACTCGTGCTGCTGTATGTCAAACAACTCTCGCTTGATGTCGCTGGCAAAAATGCGGAGCACAAGCGGTGTTGAAATGACGGCCGCGAGCACCACGGCCATCAGGAACCGCGGCGCGAAGATCGCCAGCAGCCGCAACTTGTTTCTGATGGAGCCCATGCTGAGCACCAGGAAACGGTCGAGATTGAAGATTATGACACCCCAGATGCCGCCAAAAACTATCGCCCAGGCCAGCGGCTCGCGGAGTGTATCGTGCAGCGCGAAGGTCATCGAGATAACCGCAATACCTGCGGTTGTGAGTAGGACGCCGGTCATCTGAATGAATTTCGCCCGTTCCCGCGGGAACTCGAGCAGCAGTTCAGGGTCGCCGCCGCCAAGCCGAGCCATCAGGTTACCAGGACGGAACCAGTTACCTGGCCAGCTGTTACCGGAAAGCATCTTTCAAACCCCCAGTTTTGCCCGCCTGAGCACGGCTCCGTATCCGAAACCCGAGTTCAGGATCTGCGTCTTCAGCGCGTTCGATACCTCGGTCACCGCCGTGTCGAAGCGCGGCAGGGCTACTTTCCGCATCCCTTCAGGCAAGAGCTTTTCCACTAGTTCGAAGGCGGGAGGTGAGGGGATCGCCGGCAGTTCGACCGCGCCGACCACGAGGTGCGGCCTTCCGGCGACCATTGCTGCTAGTGGTTCGAGCGAGAACGCGCCGAGCGCGGGAATCTTCGGCCTCGGCAGGCTGTCGATGCTGACATTGAAGTCAGGCAACTCGTAAAGGACGAGGTCTCCGACGTCGCATTTCAGGTCCGCGTACCGGCCACGCAGTTCAACCGTAACCGGGCCTGACACGTCCGGCCTGAACCCGAAACCGTCAGGATGATCCGCCACTTTGACGGCTAGCCTGCTGTTGTTTCCGTGCACGATCGTGACTTCTGAGGCATTGTCGATGTCCCATCTGATTCTGGCGTCCTGGCCGCGCAGCAGCACGGCGTGTACCAGTTCGGCCATGCGGGCGTCGGGGACTTTGACCAGTGGCCTGACGGTGTCGTACAGGTATTCGTACAGGTCCTTGGCCGACGGGCGCTGACTGGGGAGGCGCGCGAGTGCCTTGCCTAGCAGGGCGATTCCTGCCGGGTCGAGAGCGCCTGCCACGCGGCCTGGTGACCTTGACGTAGCGCCGCCTCGCCCTGGGACAAGGCCGCGCACTATAGCCAGGGCCAGCTTGTAGGTATCTGAGCTGCTGTCCTGCAAGGCTGACGTACCTATCGGGCACTCGGGCGGGTCCCAGAACGGAGTGGAGAACTGCTCGCGTTTCTGGTCCGACATGGGGGCCGCGCCATCGCAGTCGATCAGCTTCAGCCGCGGCGGGAAAAGCGCGAAGACGGCGTTCTTGAAACTGATGTCACCGAAGACCCAGCCGAGCTTGTGCAGCCGGCCGATCACGTAAACCAGCTGGGCAAGCACCATCAGACGTTCCGGGCGGTCGACGTCGCCAAGGTCGGCCCCGGCGGCGGCCAGTTGCGTGGCGGGGCTGATCAGCCAGGCCAGGTCTCTCGGCTTTTCCTTGCCTTCTACGTTGAGGAAGAAGTCCTTGTGGATGAGCGGCATCAGGAGACCACAGACCTGACCGCCGGTCTCGACCAGCGCGAGCGGCCACGTGCTGTAAAGGTCCAACTCGTCCCTGTCGGCCTGGAGCAGGTTGTCCCTGAATCCGACCGCTCTTCTCGCCGAGGCTGCCTGCTCGGCCTGGCTGGTGGTGAACTCCTTGAACGCCAGCGGCGGCAGACCAGGAGGCAGGCTGTGCTTCACGACTCGGTGTACCTGGCCGAAGCCGCCCTCAGCGAGGAACTCGAGCTCTAGCAGGTCATCACGGCTGAACTCAGTCGCCATCGAGGTCACCTCCATCCGGCCAGATGCCGATGACCGTACGGTCGTCTATGTGCGTCTTCATAGCGAAGCCGACCTGCGCCGCGAAGGTGATCGGCTCAGGCGGCCGCTGCCACCAGGAGGCCAGCACGTCCTTGACCCGGTCGTTCCACCTGAGCGGGTTCGAGACACCGTCGGACATGACAAAGAACGCACCGCCGCCCAGGCGGAAGTCCGATTGGGAGCAGGCCCCGTCGGTCGAGGGCATCGGCCGCACGGCGCTCGAGTGGTAATAGCCCTCGGCTTCGTCTGACATGCCGCCGAGCAACGTCCACGTGCCGTCTACGTCAAGGTGCCAGAGCGTGGAGTCACCGATCCACGCTGCGGAACCAACCCACCCGCCCGCATCGAGGCTGAGGGATACCGCGACCGCCGTCGTCGCCATGCCATCCTCGATGAGATCAGCGTTCTCGCCGGCCTTTCGTTCGTCCGCCAGCTTGCGCAGCTGATCATTGGCGCTGGCGAAGGCTTCTGGCCAGGACACTCCGCTGGCACCGGCGCCGGCCAGGCACCGGCTGACGAGCGCCGCAGCCTCGTCAGATCTGCCGAACTCGCCTACGCCATCGCAGACCACCGCGATCAAGGCAACCTGATCGCGGTGGCCGAGCGCGAAGGCATCCTGGCGCGGCTTTCCCCTGCCGCGGTGCAGCAGTCCCCTGCTCGAGGCAGCCCTGATCACCATGCCAGACAAGGCCGCCGCGCTTAGTTCGACGTCGGCGGGTCCGCCGCAGTCACCCGGCAGGCCGTCGGGAAGTTCGAGCGCGGCACGGCCGGGGTTGCCGATGGAGTAGGGGACCTTGGTCATGAGATGTAGTCGGGATCGTAGGCGGAGTCTCCCTGGGTGATGCCTGAGCCAGGTGCCGGCGCCGTCTGGACCACGGCGGGCTGGTTAGAGCCTGCCGTGTGCCCGGCGGTGACGACGGTATTCATGATGATGTCGAGGATTCCCTTGAGCGCCTCCTCGACCGACTTGTCCTTCACGTGGTAGTACTTGCCGCGGCCCTTCGGATAAGCAAGTTGGGCAAGAATCTGCTCGCTCGCGTCCCTGAAGCCGAACGGCACGAAAATCGGATGTGCCTTCAGCCCAGCTCCTGACTCCTTGTCGTAGGTCAGCGCGTCTGTATAGGACTTGTGCCAGTCATGATCATTCGGCTCGCCGTCGGTCAGGAAAAAGGCACATGGCCGGTACACTTTGTACTTCTGAGCCTTCAGGCTCGCGCTGTCCGAGGTGATGGCACTGGCCAGGCCGCGGAACGCGGCTCCGTAGTTGGTGCCACCCTCGACGCTGAGGGCCGGGACACTGGACTGGTGGCTCATCTGACCCATCGGCAGCACGACCTTGGCAGTATCCGAGAAGGTCATGACACAGATCTGAGCGACTTCATCGACGATCGGCTCGCCCACGATGGCCTTCCTGAGCCGCTCGACGCCGTCATTGAGCGCGCGCATGTCGTCGTACATCGAATAGGAGACGTCGCAGATGAGATAGAACGGCATGACCATCTGGCCCGGCTCTACGTCCGTTTGCTCGCGCACCTTATACTCGCCCATACCGGTCCTTTCTGCTGGAGCTGCCTAACGCCCGCTGATCCCACTTGGGCTTCGTTTCCTCCCGGTGGTTCACGCCTGATCCGCACGTTCCCCCGCTGGTCAGATACTGCACCGAAGTCACGATGCGGCAAGCTAAATATAGATTCCGAGTACCGGAAGGAGCAAATCAGACGACATGCCATCATTAATTTAAGATTGCCGCCAGGCTAGATAGAGGACACTTCCCGGATAAATTGACAAAAAGGTGACGGCGCTTTCATTTAGTCGACCGTTCCGCAGGTTAAAGCCCGCGCTCCACCTCGCGCGCCTGGCCAAACGCCGCTGGCCTGGCTGCGTCACTGTGCTCGGCCACGACTTCGCGACTCTCAATCACCAACGGGTGCTAGCCGAGCACGGCGAATTCGATGTCATTGCGTGCGGCGAGGCTGAAGAATCCTTCGCGGAGCTTTGCCTGGCGGTACTTGACAACCGCTGGCCGACGCCAGTGCCTGGGCTGGCCCGTAGGGGCGAACCGCTGGACCTGACCTTCATGATCGACTTGCGGGCCGACTCGCTGGACCGCGATGTGCTCGCCCTCTTGCGCGCGGCCGGCCTGCGGCGGGTGTTCGTCGGGGTGGAGACTACAGGTCCGGAGCGGCTGGCCGCCTACAACAAGCGCTATACCAGGACCGCCGATCGCCGCAGGTACATCCGCAGCCAGCTCGCGATGACTCGCGACCTTGGCATTGACGTAATACCTGGCATCATCACCTACCATGCCGAGAGCACCAAGTCCGAGCTGGCAGATGCGCTGGAGCTGATCGGATTCCTGCGACGTCGAGAGCGCGTTCTTCTTCCTCAACCGCCTGATCGCCTATCCCGGCACTCCGCTGTACCACCATTACCGGCAGCGGGGCCTGCCTGCTCACCATCGACTGGCCGATGCTGCGCTGGGAGTTCGCTGACCCGGAAATCGGCGCCATCGAGCGCACGATGCTCGCGGCCGAAGCCGAGGGACGGCCGTTCGCCGGACTCAGGCAGATCTTCGCTTCGATGATCGGGGTTACGGTTACCGCGTGAGCCGTCAGACCAGGCTCCATCTCGGCCCGTCCGGGGTGTCGGCGACCGCGACGCCGATCGCCGCCAGCTCATCGCGGAGCCGGTCCGCCTCGGCCCAGTCACGGGCCGTCCGTGCCTGCTCGCGGACCTGGACCATCGCCTCCACCGCCGCCTCATCGATGTCTCCAGGTGCCAGCCCGGCACGCCCGGCCCCCACGGCGAACCCCAGCGCATGATCCGGCGCTGGCCCGCCGGATCGGCACGCCCGATCGCGAAGTCCCCCGGCGACCGCTTCTCATCGGCGCTGACCCGCTTGCCCGCCTGCTGGCCCTGCGGCGGGATCAGAGCCAGCCGCCCGTAGCCAGGTGATGTGGTCGTATCGAAGTACAGGACGCAGCTCGCGCGCCTGGCACCAGCCCAGCGCCAGCACGCCAAGGGTGATCGCAGTCAGCTCGATGAAGTGCTCCGCGCTCACCTCCAGCCACTCATACTGAGGACATCACGGCGCAGCAAATCCGGCATGACCGCCAGCTATCCGCTCCCCTGCGCAAGATCCCCGAGTTAACCTTAAGCGCTGCGCGTCGAGACCGTCTGATGCGGCGCTTCCGCGCCCGCGATCGCCACCGGGCTGACAGCGGCCAGTGTCATGAGGGCAGGGCGACTTCGCGGCCGATAGCGCGCACGGTAGGCTGCGCCAACAGCCATGATTTCAGCGTATCTCCGGAAAAGCCAGTGAACGAGGCGCACAGTGGCAGGCAACTCTACCCACACGCCGTTCGATACGAGCGTGGCGCACATAGCCACGGTCTACAACTACTGGCTTGGCGGGTACTTCCACTAAACAGAGCAGCCTATCCGACCTGGCGTCGTCTACTCACCAACCCGCGGTTACAGGTGCAAGGCGCTCAGGATCTCACGCGCCAGCGACGGGTCGGCAGCAGCGATGAATTTCTGTCGCTCATCCATAGCGCCGCGTATATCTGCCAGCGAGCCGAGCCCATAGTCGAGCGGGATCGGCGTACCGCTCAGATCAATTACTATGCCGCCTGCGGCGTGAAGCACATAGTGGCCTGGCGACAGGTCCCAGATAGCGAAGCCCTTGGCGATCTCAAGCATCGCATCGGAGAATCCGGCTGCGACGTGGCACAGGCCGACAGAACCGAAGTCGACGCCAATGCGGCCTTTAGCCTTGCCGTCTTCTGAGGTCACGCTGAGTGCTTCCAGGAATTTCTCCTGGCGTGCTAGAGACTGGAATCTCTCACGCGGTCGCATGAGGTAGTTGGTGACGAGTGCCTGCGAGAGAATACGGTGAGGGTGTCGACGGAAGATTCTTCCAGTCGAGTCCGGCGTAACGATGTAGGCCCGGTCGGCACCGTCGTCGCCACGTGCCGCTATATATAGCTGAATATAATGGAAGATATCTCCGACGACTGCGGCGATCGGGCGTGCTAGCCGTCGTGAATATGCAAGTACGTGCGTATACCCGCAAAGTCCGCGTACTGCCAGTTCGCTGGTATCAAGCGGGTCGACGAGAATGATGAGATCGGGCTCCGGGTTACTTCCGACTATTTCAGGATCTGCTTCCTCTGAAGCGTATATGAATGATGGGACGTGTCTGCCGATAAGTTCCTTGTAGCGCTGGTGCATCCAGAGGTCGTACTCAGACAGGAAGTTGTCCTCGTGCCGCAAGTTCTCATTCTCGCCAGGCTGGCCTGATAGTGCCGCGCCGATCAGGCGCGGTCTTAGCTCGGTCATCGCGTCCCTGACGATTGCCGCGAGACTCTTGGCTAGGTCAGGGAGCACGATGTCCGTGCTCCTCGGAGAGCATTCGTCCGCCGACGTCATCTCAGTTCCAGCGGAGGCTCAATACCAGGGGCGCTCATCGTGGCCGCCATGAATATGGCGGAGAAGCCAGCCTTGCGCATGATCTGGGCACCGGTCAAGTCATCGAAGTCAGCCACCTTGAGGTCTGTTGCTTTCGTCATGGCTCCGAACACCGCGAAATAGAGATCTGCATCGGCATACCGCGACTTAAGTTGATGAGTTATGTAACCTACTACGCCTGCGTGCTTTACTTCGAAATCACAGATAACTATCGTCGCAGACTGCTTTACCGCCGGGAAGTATGCCTGATCGTCAAGATCGATCCCATCTTGCGTTTTATTACACCGAAGGTAGCCAATCGGACACCGCGAAAATCGGTCCGATGCCAGGAAGGTCGCCATCACCAGGCCGGCTTCGTTGATTCCGAAGCAGACATCAACATCCAGTCGCCGCCCCAGGTTCCTGACCTGGCGAGCAAGTCTTTCTATGCCGAATCCGAATGTTTGCCAGTTCAAGTCCAGCAACTGTCCCGCACGGGGGTTAGGCAGCGTGAATACGCTTACGTCCGAGTTTCCGAACTCGGCCGTAGGGACCGAGAGCATGAATTCTTCACCAATCTGACTCAGACTGCGGGGGATCGAGTCACTTTGGTACAACTGGCTTAGAGCTTGTGAATGGTCCGTGCCGGAGTTAATCGTTTGTGCATAACCAGCGACATTTCTCAGTGAAATCTGATCTTCGACAGGGAGCCTTTCGTAAGCGTCGGCAACTAGATCTCCGGGCGGGATTGCCTCGTCAGCAATGGCAAGCGGACCACGACCGTATGCCATGGAGAGCACCACGAGGCTAGAGAACGAAGGCGGCGAACCTTGGCCACGACCGCGCGCCCAGGTCTCCCAGGCGTTAATGGATGTTCCCCCTAGGCAAGTCTGATGCCCGGTTACCTCGTTGTAGCGCAGAGCCGCCTGGTCTTGCGAGAGCCCTGCAGCATATCGGTACGCTTGGAGGCTTGGGACATCCCTGTGCATGTGCATGAGTTCTGTGGCAGCGGCTCTCACCGAGCCGGTCTCGGCCCACAGCGCGCGGCCGAGACCCGCAAGCTCTCGACCGCGTGCCTGAGGACTGATGCCATTTTTCGAACTGATCGTCATGACAATCTCCGGCTGAGTCTCAGCGCCTTGCCTCGCCTGAGGACTGGCTAGCCGCCAGCTTACCCATTGCTATGGGCAACAGCACGCGCCACCGAAGTGTGCGCAGGTCAAGGCACCCCATAAACCCGGCTGTATCCGCTCCGACCAGCAGGTGTGAAGATCATCGTCAATGCGTCACCCTTGTATCTGGACGAAGGTCCCGAATCCAGCGAATTAATATGTCACTTTGACGACTTACGCCGAACGATTCTCCCCACCTGCGCACGGAAAGGCCACATCATGACCGCTCTCACCCTTCCGGACACCTCCCATGCCAAAGCCGGCCGGCGTTCTCGTTCCTGTGGCTGGAGATCACCGGCCCGGTGCGGCCTGGCCTGCCAGCACTGCTAGCCGCATTGCGATGCAGGTTCACGACTGGTCCGCTGGACCGCCGATCAATGGGTGGGGAGGAACACGAACCATGGAGGAGGAAAGGATAGTGGCCGATGGTGGAAGCGGCACGCACGCCGGCGCCGCTCCGGGTGACATGATGCCCGGCGTGCTGATGGGCTTGGTCGCAGAAGGTCTGAGGGCGGCTGGGTTTACGGTGCATCTTCCTGCGCGGGAAGATGAGAGGCGTATTTCTGCCGATCGATGGGGCGGCCGCTGCGATCTGCTAGTGGGCGATTCCGGGCTTGTCGAGTGGGAATGCCTCCCATGGGCCAGCGGTGCGCCAGATCCTAAGCTGACAGCCGGTATCGCTGCCTTCCTGCTCACCGGGAAGGACGAGGACTACCCGTGCCAGGTCAGCGCCGGCGACACGGGCACCATGCCTTTCCGGGGCGTCATCGGAAACGAGCTGCGTGTCAGGGGCTTCGATGTCCGCCTCGAAGTCTACCAGGACGACGCCCGTTTCGAGGTCTTCGCTGACATACTGGCGGCCAGTCCCGTGCATCACCTGGGCGCAACCGTGCGCATCAGCGATAACGGGGCAATCGCCTGGGAGCGCGACTACTGCCATGAAGCACCCCCGATTGCGCGCTCACCGGAATACTTTCCTGCGCTCGCGAATCCTGCCGAACTTGCCGATTCCATCGTAACTACAATCGCGCACGCCATCGCGCTGGCGGCGGGCAAATCTGCCGGCTTGCGCGCCGGGCTGAACGGCGGGTGCGATGAGTGAGGCTGATCACGGGTAGCTATTCACGTGATCGGTGGGCTGAGTCCGGCCTGAGTCCGGCTGCGTGACGTGATTTTCCGGGTCGGCTGGGCGTGTTGTGTTGACTACGGCCCGTCGGCTGTGGTGTCTGTGTGCCTGTGCCCGATGTGCCCGATGTGCCCGATCCTCCGCTTCGCCACCCGCCCTGACCTCGACATCTTCATGAACAACCAAGCCGAGCGGACCATCCGGCCGGTCAAGGTCCAGCAGCGCGGCTCCGGCGGCGCATGGCGCACCCTCCAGGGCCTGGCCGACTTCGCGATCGTCGAGTCCTACCTGTCCACCGCCGGCTTCTCCAGGGGTCGCGGATGGTACCTGCGGCTTCGAGTGCGGACAGTCCCCCGTCTGGGCCCTGAGCACGCCGGCCGCGCCACCGATCTTGAAAGGTCATTCGCCCGTCACCCGCGATTTACCGCTGCACCGACCGGAGCCGGCGACACTAGCTCAGTTGTCCCTTGTCACGTCTGCCGCGACTTAGGCCGCTCTGAGCTGAACGCCAGCTAACCGCCTACCTTATGCCAGCTATCTTTGCTGTCTGGCCAAGGTCATGGCTGCCGATAGTCCATCAGCGAGTTGCTCTTCCTTCCGCGCCACATATCTTTCCCGGCCACGAGGTATCGGTAACAAGCTGTCAGTTAATTGACATAAGGTCGATTAAATGACGTTCGCGGCGAGACATTGACTTTAGTTCCATTTACCAGGTAAGGATAGGAACGCAGATCACGCGGTGACCGCTGCGCCCGGCCTGCCGGGTCAGCTAAAAGAGTTGGTGGCAGAAATGACGAGGAAAAGCTACGGCGCGCGGTTGAGCACGCTGCTGACGGCATTGGCGGTGGGGGCCAGCCTGGCGCTGGCCGGCTGCGGTGGGGGCGGTACCTCGTCTGGCGGCTCGGGCGGCACCTCGGGAGGCATCGCGGCGGGTGCGAGTGACAGCGCTCCGTGCACCACCTTCTCGGCCGACTACAAGAAATTCCTGGCCGGGTACGTTCCTCCGGAGAGCCAGACGGGAACCAGTGAGACGCCGCTGTTGGCGCTTTCCGACGCGGTCGACAAGATCACTGCCTCCGGCCAGTTGCAACAAGATCTCGCCCAACTGGGGATAGACGCTGGTCTCATTGCGACAGGCGAGACCCAGGGCGGCTATACCACGCCTCCCTCGGCCTTTGGCTCCGACCTTCAGGCAGTCGGCAAGGACTGCGGCACGACCTTCACCAACCCGCCAGCCTCGCTGGTCCGCGAGGGGTAACGCGGTCCGCTCAGGTTCGCTCGATCACTCAGCCATATGCAAGCCGTCCAGCACCTCCATCGTGGCCGGGTCGAGTCGCACGCCGACAGTGGCGATGTTGTCTTCCAGGTGGCTGAGGCTAGAGGTCCCCGGAATCAGCAGCGTTCCAGAGTCATGGGCTAGCAGCCAGGCCAGGCCAACCTGGGCGGGCGTAGCGCCGAGTTCCGCCGCCGCCTTGACGACGGCGGGATGCTCACTCACCTTGGGCATGCCGGGGAACGCCGAGCCGAGCGGGAAGTAAGGCACCCAGGCAACGCCGTGGTTCCGGCACAGGTCAAGGAGCGGCTCACCCGAGCGGTCAAGCAGGCTGTAGGCGTTCTGCACGCAGGCGAGGTCCGCGGGCAGCGCCGCCCTTAGCTGCTCCATGGTGACGTTGCTGACTCCGATGCCGCCAATCTTGCCTTCATCACGCAGCGCGGTCATCTCGGCAAGCTGGCTGTCCAGGTCGGCCTTCTCGCTGTCAGGCAGCGGGGTACCTGATGGCATCTCGTCAACCAAGCGCAGGTTGACGACGTCGATCCGTTCGACGCCGAGGCTCGCAAGGTTGGCCTCGACTCCGGCGCGAAGCTGCTCGGGCCGCTGGGCGGGCATGAAGGCGCCGTTAGAGTCGCGGATCGCACCGACCTTGCTGACCAGCGCAAGGTTTTCCGGGTATGGGTGGAGCGCGGTGCGGATCAGTTCGTTGGCCACGCCGTCACCGTAGAAATGCGCGGTGTCGATGTGATTGACGCCGAGTTCTACGGCCCGGCGAAGCACGGCAAGCGCGGTGTCCCTGTCCTTTGGCGGTCCCCACACTCCCGGCCCTGGAAGCTGCATGGCGCCGAAGCCGATGCGCGCCACTTCACGCCCGGCAAGCTTCGCCGTCCCGCCAGGTATGGCCATCTCGCTGTTTCGGTCAGGCATGACGTAGACCTCCTGGTTTCATTAAGCTCAGCATCTATACGGAGGCATCCTCCGTTACCTCCGCAAGCCACTATAACCGGAGGCTTCCTCCGATTCAACTTTCCCGCTGCCGACGGGATTCCGCCGACTCCCGTGCGAGCCAGCTCGGGTGCGAGCCAGCTTTCCAGCTCCGCCGGGCTATGGGAATGCCATTGGCCAGCGGTGTAGGTCCTGCTGGCCTGGCTCCGATGTCGTCATCGGCGGCTGGTCCCGGCAGTTCCTCGCCTCCCTCGTCCCCCGACCCAACCCCCACGACGCCACAACGTGCGCACTCTGACCCCCACGACGCCACAACGTGCGCATCGCAACCTCAGGCCAAGCGCGCGCGAGGTCAGGTGTACTTAAGCGGCTGGCCGCCGCCCGATGAGCACCGCCACGTCGGCGGCGGTCGCGGAGATGGCGACGGCACCAGAGTCGACCTTGACCGGGGTCAGCACGGGACTGCGGCCGCCGTCGCCGATCTGGCCATGCGAACTGGCACCCCAGGCGTAGACGTCGCCAGCGGCGGAGATCGCGTAAGAAGTCGAACCCGAGCTCGCCAGCAGCTTGTAGGTCACGCCGGCCGGCGCGAAGATCCGCACCGGGGACGGCTCGTCACCTGAACCGCCGTCGCCTAGCTGGCCGTACTTGTCGTCGCCCCAGGCGAACAACTTGCCGTTGACGAGCTTGACGATGGTCTGGCCGTTGTTGGCCAGCGAGCCGCCCAAGGCAGCCACCCGCACCCGGCCAGGCAAGCTGACCTTGACCGGAACGTCGGAGGCGTGGCCAGCGACTCCGTCGCCGAGCTGGCCGCGGCTGTCAAGGCCCCAGTCGTAGTAGCTGCCGTTCTTGAGCAGAGCGCCGGTGTTGCCATAGGACGCTACTAGCGACCTGACCCGCGCGCCGCTCAGGTGCCTGACCCTGACCGGGGCATAGCTAGTCGCGAAGCTGCCGTCGCCAAGCTCACCGAAGACGTTGGTGCCGCACATGTACAACTTGCCGCCGGCGTCATAAATGGCGTGGTCGGACGCCCCTGCCACTGCCGTCACATGCGAGAAAGGCAGCCTGACCGGCCGCAGGTAGGCGGTCGCTGTGCCGCGGCACAGTTCTCCGCCGTAGTTGAAGCCCCAGCCCCAGACATGGCCGGTGGTGTCGATGGCCAGCGCCGTGTCGAACGGCATGACATTGGCCGGAATCGACTTGATCTTGACTCCGGCGGGGAAACGGACCCGTACCGGCTTAGTGAACGAGTCACGGAGGCGGCCGTCTCCGAGTTCGCCGTGCGATCCCTGGCCCCACGCGTACAGCGCGCCGTTGGCGAGCAGAGCGTAATCAGTGGAGTTGGAGGTTCCGATCCCGACGACGCGTCCAGGCACGGTTACCGCGACCGGACGCAGGCTGGTGTCACCGCCTCCTGGCCTGTGCTGGCCGAAGAAGGTCCCCCAGTGAGCCACGGTGCTAGTTATGACGTTGTGAGCTGAGGCGGGTCCGGCCGCAGCGGCCAGGAACACGCAGGTCACGGCGGCAGTGATCGCGGCCATAAGCGATCTGCGCATGGTCAAGGGCATTCTTTCTCCTCGTTGCGAGCTGACCGCGGCGGGTGCCTCGTACCACCGGGCCGGCACTGATATGGCTATGACACAACGAACAAAGAATGCTGTAAATGCCACTCGTATGTCAATTACTGTAAATCGTTCTTAACAGCACTGGCCTTTCTGTTCCGCAGCGGATCCCTGGCCGCTCAGATGAAGAGCGTGATGTCCGCCTTCGCCGCCATGTCGATGAAGCTGGCCGCGCCGAGCGTCGGCTGCAGGCCGTCGATGAAGTCTTCAGGGCTCAACCCGTACAGGTCCATGGTCATCTGGCACGGGTGCAGCCGCACCCCGCATTCAAGAGCCATCTCGAGCAGTTCGGTCGGACTGGCGACCTTGTACTGCTTGGCCAGTTTCCTGATCATCCAGGTGCCCATCCCGGCGAAGTGGATCTTGCCGAGCTTGAGGTGATCCGTGCCGCCGCGGTCGACGAAGGACTCGCCCTTTTGCATCCAGTTCTTGCCGGTGAAGCGCTTGTTGTTCTTCTGGAGCACCCGCAGGCCCCAGAACGTGAAGAACACGTCGACCTCCAGTCCCGAGGCCGCGCCGGTGGTGGCCAGGATCAGCGTTGGCCACACCTTGTCCAGGTCGTTGCTCCAGCAGATCATGGCCAGGCGCTTGACGCTCTCGTCGGCCATGGCCTGCTGGGCGGCGGAGATGTCGGTGGTCTGCATGACGGTCTCTCCTTCTGTGATGGTTCAGTCGGCACAGCGAAAACAGCGGATTCCGCGCTCGTCGATGAGCTCGCGGTAGGCCGCGAAGGCGGTCTGCCCGTCGACGAGATGATGCTGCTCCCCGGCCAGGTCGGCGGGGCGCAGCCGGGCCAGCCAGCCCGCTCCGTACGGGTCACGGTTGGCCACGGCGATGTCGGCGGCGAACGCCGCCTCGTTGACCTCGAGCAGTTCGCCGGTGAGCGGCGAAGGAAAGGGGCCGACCCACTTGGCGCTCTCGATGACCGCAAGCGACTTGCCGCGAACGTAGCTGCGGCCGGTCCGCTTCCAGCTCACCTGGACCATCCGCCCGCCCATGGTCTGGGCGACATCGGTCATGCCAAGCTCGGCGACGCCGCCTGCCAGGCGGACCCACACGTTCAGCCCGACGTCGTAAAGCAGGTCATCAGGTACCACGCAGCCATACCAGTGCAGGTCGGCCATCAGGGGTCACCCGCCGCAGGCGATACCTTCCGAGTCGAGGAACGCACGGTATGCCTCGACGCCGTCGGGGCCGGTGGCGAGGTCGGCGACCTCGCCGTCCCAGTCGGTCGGCCGCAGCCTCGCCACCCAGCCGGCGCCGTAAGGGTCGGTGTTCATCAGGCCAGGTGACGTCTCGAGCGCGGCGTTGACCGCCACGATCTCGCCGGTGACCGGCGCGGGCACCGGTCCCACCCACTTGCCACTCTCGACGGTGGCGATGTTGCGGCCGCGGGCAATCGCCTTGCCCGGCTTCTTGAGCGTGACCGCGATGATGGACTTCGCCAGGTTCTGCGCGACGTCCGTCATCCCGACCGTCACCAGGTCGCCTTCCCTGCGCGCCCACACATGCTTATCGATCACGTACAGCAGGTCCTCGGGAATATTGCAGTTGTTGACCAGGGTCACCGCGTCAGTCTCCTGTCCCCTGATGTTCAGGCGCTTGTAGTTCAGGCTGGTCGCCTGCCAGCACCTCGTGCTCGGCCAGCAGGTGATGGACGAGCATGTCGAGTGCCACCATCGCGATCTGGCGGCCGAAGCCCTCGATGAACTCGCGATCCCTGGCCGCCTTGCGGACCAGGTGCTCGTACCTGGCACCGCACAGCGGGCAGGTGATCTCGTAGAAGAACCGGTCGTTGCGCTCCACGGTGGCGACCTCGCCAGCGTGGAGCTCGCCGAGATGGGCGTGCAGCGCCCGCGGGCCTGCCTCGAGCTCGCACCACGGGCACCGCACGCCTGCCTCCCCTCAGACCGTCTCGAGCGCTGCCACCTGGCGCCTGGCCAGGTCGACAAGCTGGACGAGGTCGATGACGGTGATCTTGTCCTCGTTGCCCGTCGTTTTCACCGCGTCGGTGTACATGACGAAGTCCTTCGGGCAGGCCACGACGAAATGATCGACGCCGAGCGCGACGGCCTCGCGGATCCTGTTCTCGCTCGGACGCTCGGTCTGGGCCGGCTCGGTCATCCAGATCCGGCCGCCGCCCGCACCGCAACAGAAGGTGTTCAGCCCGTTCCTCGGCATCTCCACCAGTTCGCAGCCCAGCTTGGCGAGTACCTGCCTGGGCGGATCGGTCAGCCGGTTGTGCCTGGCGAGATAGCAGGGGTCGTGGTAGGTGACCCGCAGGCTCAGCGGCTGTACGGCGATGGCGCCTTCGGTCAGCAGCCTGCCGAGCAGCTGAGAGTAATGCAGTACCGGCTTGTCGAGGCCGAACGCCGGGTACTCGTTGCGCAGCGTGTTGAACGTGTGCGGGTCGGTGGTGAAGATCTCCTCGAAGGTGGCGGCGCGCAGGGACTCCATGTTCTGCTCGGCCAGCATCTGGAACAGGCCTTCCTCGCCGATCCTGCGCACGTCGTTGCCGTCGTCGCGCTCGCCGTCGAAGAGCATCCCGAAATCGACGCCAGCCTCGCGCAGGATTCTGGCCAGGCTGCGGGAGAGCTCCTGGAGCCGCTCGTCGAACGAGGCGAAGTCGCCGACGAACCACAGCGACCTCACGGGTTCTTTCCGCGCGTCCTTGACGGGGAAGTCGAGTCCCTTCGTCCACCGAGCGCGCATCCGGCCGGACTTGCCGAAGGTATTGCCCTGTGCGGCGTCATTCTGCAGCACTTGCTGCACGGCTGGCTCTAGCTCGCCGGAGTCGACAAGCTGCCTGCGCAGGTGCACGATCGTGTCGACGTGCTCGATGTCGACCGGGCACTGCTCGACGCAGGCACCGCAGGTCGTGCAGGACCACAGCACGTCCCTGCCGATGACCGCCGCGCCGTCGCCCGCCGCCGGGGAATGGCCGGCGGCGTCAAGCAGCCCGTCGCGCAGACCCATGATCAGCAGCTTGGGCGAGAGCGGCTGGCCGCTGTTCCACGCCGGGCAGGCGGACTGGCACCGGCCGCACTCGGTACAGGTGAGTGTGTCCAGCCGCTGTTTCCAGGTCAGCAGCTCAAGCTGCGGCGTCCCCGCCTCGCTCACGGCGGGAAGCTCGCCCAGCGCGCCGAGCGCGCGCGGGCGCCTGGAGAACGCGACGTTCAGCGGCGCCATCACGATGTGCAGGTGCTTGGAGTAGGTGACGAAGACACCGAACCCCATGATCACGGCCAGGTTCGCCAGCAGCAGCACCGTCTCGATCACGGAGTTCGCGCCGGTGCCCAGTGACCGCAGCGGCGCGGCGAGCGCATAGGAGGCGAACGCCGCCCGGCCGTAGGGGAAGTCGCCGGTGTTGACCTGGGCCGCGCGGTAGCCGAGCAGCGTGATCATCACCAGCGCGATCATCCCGAGCGTGAGCCACGCGGCCGTCGTGTGCGACCCGTAGAACCGCGACGCCTTGCCGCGCCGTCGCGGCGACTCGACCAGCCTCGTCACGGTGAAGACCGCCAGCCCGGCAAGCACGATGACGGTGAAGAGGTCCTCGACGAGGCCGAGCAGCCAGAAGTGCCCGATCAGCGGGATCGCGAACTTCCTGCTGACGAAGGTGTCGCCGAGCGCCTCGATGATGGTGAACAGCAAGATCAGGAAACCCCAGAACACCAGGGCGTGCGGCGCTCCCGACCGCCAGCGCTTGAACAGCTTGCGCTGGCCGAGCACCTCGGCAAGCTCCGCGCTCACCCTGGCTGGCACGCCTGCCAGGCGGCCAGGAGCTGGCTGGCCTGCCCGGACCAGGCGAGCCAGCCAGCTCAGCCGCGCGCCTGCCAGCCCGAGCCCGGCGAGCATGATCAGCCCGCCGATCACCAGCCGCGGTGTCACTGGCTCAGCTTCTCGGTGAGCGCAGGTACCAGGTCGAACAGGTCCACCGTGGTCCCGTAGTGCGCGATGTCGAAGATCGGCGCGGTCGCGTCGGTGTTGCAGGCGATGATCAGCTCGGCGTCCCGCATGCCTTCCAGGTGCTCGGGCGCGCCAGAGATCCCGAACGCCAGGTAGGCCTTCGGCTTGACCTTCAGGCCTGACTTGCCGACCTGCCTGGATTTCGGCAGCCAGCCAGCATCCACCACGGGCCGTGAGGCAGAAAGCGGCACGCCGAGCACGTCGCCGAGTTCTTGCACCAGCTCGACGTTGTCCTGCGACTCGATACCGCGGCCGACCGAGACGAGCAGTTCGGCGGTGGTGATGTCGACGTCGCCGCCCTGCGGCTCGCTGACGGCGGCGAGGCTCATCGCCAGGTCATCGAGCCCGGCGGGCGGCGCGATCTCGACGACCTCGGGAGGGCCTTCGCCCCGGCCGGCCGCGGCAGGGAAGGCGCCGCCGGTCACGGTCGCCACCGCCCGCTCCCCTGGCAGCTCGAGTTCGGCGAGGATCTTGCCGCCCAGGATCTGCGCGGTCGCGACGATCGTGTCACCGGCCACCTCGATCGCGGCGACGTTCGGGGCAAGCGGCGCCTGCCAGTGCACCGAGATGGCGGCGCCAAGGTCGAGCCCGGGCGTCGCCGACGACATCAGGACCAGCCGCGGCGAGCGCTGCGCGAGCACCGCGAGCAGGGCCAGCTCGCACGCCTGCGGCAGGTACTGCGCCAGGGCCTGATGCTCGACGCTGACGACCACGTCCGCGCCGCCGAGCTGGCCGGCCAGGTCGCGCGGTCCGAGCAGCGCCACTTCCGCCTGCCCGCCCATCGCCGCGGCCAGGCCGCGCGCCGCGCCGATCAGCTCATAGGTGCTCTCGGCGATCTGCTTCCCGTCGTGTTCCGCGAGCACAAGCACGTTCCTGGTCATCACACTTATCCTTTCACCAGGCCGCGGTCACGGAGCAGGCCCGCGATCGCCTCGGCCACATCGTCGGCACTGCCGGTCAGCATCTGCGCGTGGCTGGTCTGCTCGGGCCGGTACATCCGGCGCACCGCCGGCGCCTGCCCGGCAGGCGCCGGCTCGGCGGCCACCTCGCGAACGCCGCCCGCCTGCATGGCCTGCCTGATCCTGGTGATCGGCGCATAGCGCGGTGCCTGCCTCGCCGCCTGGATGCCGACCACGGCAGGGAGCCTGACCGCGAGCTCGTGCACCCGGCCGCCCGCGAACTCCTGCCGCACGGTGACCCCGTCTGCCGTGGCCACGACGCCGACCACGACGGAGACGTGCGGCTGGCGCAGGTAGGCGGCGAGCATCGGCGGAAGCTGCCCGTCCAGGTCATCGCTGGCCTGGACTCCGGTGATCACCAGGTCGGCGGGCTCGGTCGCCAGGTAACCGGCAAGCAGGGCAGCCCGGTCGCTGGTCAGCACAGAATCGGCGGCGCCGCCTGTGAGCCGCACCGCGGCGTCCGCTCCCTTGGCGATCGCGGTGTAGAGCGCCTGGTCGATGTCGGGGTCGCTGGCCAGGCCGACGGCGACGACCTCGGCACCGCAGGCGTCCTTGACGAGCAGTGCTTCCTCTAGCGCCTGCGCATCCCACTCGCTGACCACGAACTTGAGGAACTCACGGTCGATGTCGGTCTCGTCGGAGGTGAGCTCGATCTCCTCCACGAGGTCGGGTACTGCCTTGATCGGCACAACTATTCGCACAGGCCCTGCCTTATCTATCCGAGAACTTCGTCAAGCCGCAACTGCGCCTTGATCTGGTCAAGGTCAGTCGCGGCCGGGGGGAAGGGGTAGTCACGGAACGGCTCTGACGGCCGGTAGGAACCGTAGGGCCTGGTGCAGCCTGGTTCGCCTTGCTCGCCAGGGCAGCCGTTGGTCATGAAGGCGACGCCCTGGCTCACCACCGCGTCGACCGCGGACCTGCTGGCCCGCAGGTGGACCAGGCTGCCGTCGGCGTCGAAGTCGAACTGGCCGGCCTGGTAACCCTCGGTCTCGATCAAGTGCTTAGCGAGCTGGATCCGCCGCCAGCGCATCAGCGGCGACTTGGGGTGGCTGGCCATCCGCGAATCCGGCTCGGGATTGAAGCAGAAGAGATAGGAGAAGATCTGCTGGTCGCGCAGCCTGGTGAAGATCTCGATCAGGTCCTGGTCGGTCTCGCCGAGGCCCACCAGGGTGTGCACGTTGACCTTCCACGGGCCGAAGATCTCCCTGGAGTCGGTGACGACCTCCCAGTACTTCTCCCACTTCAGCCCGCCGGCCGGGACGTCGGTGCGGATGCTGCGGAACAACTGCTCGGTGACCGCGTCGAGGCCGATCCCGATCATGTCCACGCCGATCGCCTTGAAGGTCTCGAGCCGGTGCCTGTTCAAGGTCGGCGGCGCGACCAGGATGGAAAGCGGTGTCTTCACCCGGGCGGCGATCCGCTTGGTGATATCGCAGGTGTCGGCGTAGGCGTGGCCGTGCGTGACCATCGAGATGCACAGCCTGGTGAGCTTGTCCTCGTGCTCGGCCATCCGGTCGACCAGTTCGCCGGTGCGCACTAGCGGCCATTCCACCCGGATGAACTGGTCGCCGTAGTCGGCCTGCCTGGTTCTGGCCAGGCCGCAGTAGCCGCAGTCGGACAGGCAGCCCTCGTCGTAGTTCAGTAGCAGGTTGATGCCGCCGAAGTCGAACTCCCGGCTGAAGCGTCCAGACTTCATCGCCAGCGCCACCGCGCTGGCGTAGGAAATGCGGACGTAGTCTGGGCTGATCTTCGCGGGACTGCCGAGCACGGGGAGCAACGCGGTCACTGGTGCCTCACTGTCGGTTCAGGGAAGTAGCAGGAGCCTTCAGAGCGCGCCGGGGCGGCGGCCAGTCGGTCAACGGCCTGGTGTCCGGCGTGCAGTACCGCCGCCACTAGCTGGTCGGCAGGCACGGCCAGGGCGCCGGCCGCGCCGGTGCGCGCCACGACGGCGGCGACCGATCGGTCGTCGAGCCGGTGCCAGCGCAGCGCCGCTTCCATGTCGGCAACGGCGGGCGGCAGGTCGTTGAAGTCACCGACGACGATGGCGTTCTTGACCAGGTCGCCGTGGGTGGTGAGGTAGATGCGGGCCAGGCCGGCCGGGGTCTTCAGCGCGGCCGAGCCGCTGCCGTCGAGCGCCGCGCTGCGATCGGCGAGCCAGGACATGCTCGCATAGCGAGCGGTGGCGAGTTCGCCTGCCGCCGTCAGTTCGGCAGCGCTCGGCTGCGCCGGCTCCAGGTCCGCGCCGAAGGTCTTGGCGAAGCCGGCCTCGATGACCGGGCGCAGGGCAGGGCCGTCCCACCGAACGCCGGTGAGCGCGGTCAGCGTGGTCACCCGCTCGGCTACGGCTGCCGCTGCCTTGTCCGCGAGCTTGGCCGCAGGGATCCGCAGCGCGCGGAGCATGAAATCGATGTCAAGATCGGCAAGCACGCTGGCGTGGAAGAGCAGCGCCCCTGACTGGTCGAGATACAGGCCGAGACCCGCGATTTTCCTGCCATTAACCTCGAGGTCGTTCTTGCCCTTGAATACGGCGGTGATACCAAGTCCGGCCAGGCCGGTGATCAGCGCGGCAGCCAGGTCCTCGATGATCTCGCGCGGGCGCCTGCCTGACGGGGCGGCGGCGGTCAGCGCCACGCCAAGCTGGCCGGCCCCCATGATGATCGCGCCGCCGCCGGTGGGCCTGCGGCTGACCTGCGTTCCTGTTTCGCGGCAGGCGTCCAGGTCGACCTCGGCTTCCAGGTTCTGATAGCGGCCGATCAGCGCGCAGTGGGTGCGGTAGGTATACAGCCTGAGCGTCGGGGCGGCCGGCTGCTCGCCGCGCGCATACCGCGCCATCAGCGCCTCGTCCACGGCCAGGCCGCCGGCCGCGGCGGCGCCGTCGTCGGCGATCAGCCGCCAGGGCACCGCTGCCTGGCCGGCCGGATTGAGCCAGCCGCCGGTGCCGCTCACTGGCCCACCTCGACCTTCGCGTATCCCGCTTCGCCTTCGCCGGTCCAGGTCAGCGAGCAGCAGTACTCGAACAGGCGCGGGGTCAGGCCGCGGGCCTCGGCGTAGGCGATCGCGCCGTCCGCCGGATAGGCGATGCCGTTGAGCCCGAGGTCGATCGCCGCCTGGTCAAGCTCGGTCTTGGCGGCCCCGAGCGGCCGGGCGCAGCCCAGGTTGACCGGAGTGGCCGGGGCGGCCAGCCTGGCGTCCGCGAAGAAGCCGGCGACCTGGTCGGTGGGTGGCGGCGGTATATGCGCCATGGGAGTGCCGGACAGCGGGGTCAGCACCACCAGGATGAGCGTGGACACCGGGTAGCGGGTCAGCATCTCCAGCGCACGGTGCTCGCCGAGGAACTGGCCGTAGTGCAGCCCGAGCACGATGTGCGGGATGATCCGCAGGCCCTGCGCCGACAGCAGGGCCAGCGAGCGTTCCATGTCGGCGACGGTCAGGTCCAGGTGGTAGACGTCGCGGAGCGTCTCGTCGGCGCCGATGATGTCGAGCATCACGCCGTCTACGCCCGCCTGCGCCAAGCCGGCGGCCAGCCTCGGCGAGACGACGCCAGAGTGCACGATGACCTTCATGCCAAGCTCTGATTTGATCCGCGGCACGTGCCTCAGGTGCGGAAGCAGCGGCACCTCGCCTGTCCTGGTGGAGCCACCTGAGACCAGCAGCCCTTCGCTACCCTGGGCGCGGAGCCTGCTGGCGAGGTCGAACAGGTCCAGGCCGGCCCGCACCGAGATCATGCCGTCGAGCACCTTGGTCTGGCAGTGGTCGCAGGACAGCGCGCAGGCCGAGCCGGTGACCGACACCGGCAGGAAGCGGCGCGGGTTCTGCGGCGTCCACTCCGGTGTTTGCCACCGCTTGAGACCTGGCGCGTAGAAGTCCATCACGTCGGGGAAGTTCGCCCGCCGCACCGCCGATGGCGAGCCTGGGGCAGGCGCTGTCGTCAGGTCGGCACTCACCGGGCGATCGCTCCCGACAGGCGATAGTCCGCGATCCTGGCGGCATACCAGTCGGTGATCGCTTGCGGATCGGTAAGCAGTTTCCCGAGATCGGCAGGGTCAGACAGGATGGCCTTGATCAGCCAGCCCGCGGTGAACGGCTCTCTTTCCACCAGGCCTGGATCGGCCGCCGCCGCCGCGTTGACAGCGCGGACAGTGCCAGACACCGGGCTGGTCAGCGGACCCACGAACTTCACCGCCTCAAGCTGGCCGAACGGCTGGCCGGCGATCAATACCTGGCCTGGCTCAGGCAGCGATAGCTGCGCGAGCGTGCCGCTCGTCTCGACGCCGAGCGGGTCCATCCCGATCGTGACGTGCAGGTCACCTGTCGGCCTGACCCACATGTGGGTGGCCGGGGCGTAGGCACGGTCGAGCGCGATCGCGAAACCGCTGACCTCGCGGAGCGCGTCGTCGGTCATCACAATCTCCCTTCTGCCCCGGCGAGCACCGCCGCGAGCAGGCGCCCGCTCTCGCCGAGCGTGCTGAGCGTCCCGGCGGCGCGGGCGACGGTCATTCCGGTGAGCGGACGCGCAGCCTCGTGCGGCTGGCCGCCGCGTGCCGTCAGCACCACCCGGTCCACGATGCCCTTGACCACGCTCGCGACGAGCCTGGCGCCGTCGGGTGCCTGGGCGGCGAGCGTCCAGATCCCGGCGCGCACCTTGACCAGCCGCCGCTGCGGGCCGGTGGTTGCCGTCCGGCGCGGGCCCGCCAGCCACTGCGCCGAGCTGAAGCGCAGGTCAAGCTCGGCGGTCCGCTCCCGCTCGGCGGCCGAGATCTCACCTGGCACGGCCCGCCGCCCGAGCGCGGCTGAGCAGGCCGCGGCCAGCGCCTGCATGAAAGCCTGCGGATCGCCTGGCGTCGCCGTGACATAGCGCCGCATCAGCCGCAGGGTCTCGGCCCGCTGGAGCGGATCGGGCATCGCGAGCACCCTGGTCGCCCGCTCGTGGTCGAACTCCTCGATCAGGTTGCCGCAGACGACGACGGCGTCCTCGATCTGCCCGGCGCCGTGGCCGCAGATCTTGCGGTCGCCCAGGCAGATCTCGCCGTCCTGGTCAAGCCCGGCGTCGACCCCAGCCGCACGGAAGGCGGCGACGGCCGGCTCGAGCATCCCGCGCAGCGCCGCCGCGCGGGACGGCGAGACCTCGTTGGCCGGGAGGCAGAGCTGGAAGAACAACTGCCTGTCGTCGAGGTAGACCGGGCCGCCGCCGACCATCCGCCGGTACACGGGCAGCCCGCTGGCGCGGCAGTACTCCTGGTCGATCTCGGCAGCGTCACGCAGGTAACCAAGGCACGCGTAAGGAGCCGACGGCCGCGCAAACGACAGAGTAGGCGGCTGGCCCGCGCTGACCCCGTAGGCGACCGCGTGCCACAGGGTCTGCGAGCGCAGCGGCGTCACCCGCCCGAAGTCGATCACCCGCAGCATTTCGCTCACGTGGCCAGGCCCATCGCCTCGTCGATCAGCTCGATGATGTCCTTCACGACGAGCTGATCGTTGCCGGTGGACTTGGCGGCGTCCTCGAACCTGCTGACCTCGTAAGGGCAGCAGACGACGAGCACGTTCGCGCCGGTCGCGGCGGCCTCCCTGACCCTGCGCTCCGACAGCCGCTCGGCGGCGTGGTTCTTCGCGAAGCCGTCAAGCCACATGCCGCCACCGCCGCCGCCGCAGCAGTAGCCGTTCTCGCGGCACCGGCCCATCTCGACCAGTTCCACGCCAGGGATGGCGTTGATCAGCGTGCGCGGCGCGTCGTACTCGCCGTTGTGCCTGCCGAGGTAACAAGGGTCGTGGAAGGTGACCCGCAGGTTCAGCTCCCTGGCCCAGGTGATCTGGCCGGCCAGCGGGGAAAGCAACTGGGTGTAGTGCAGGACGTCGAACTCGTGCCCGCGCTTGGGGTACTCCTTGACCAGCGCGTTGAAGGCGTGCGGGTCGGGGGTCACGATCCGCGCGAACTCGTACTTGGCCAGGGTCGCGGTCACGTCCTCCACCAGCGAGTCGAACAGGCCCTGCTCGCCGGCCAGGCGCTGGGAGTCGCCGACCGTCTTCTCCTCGTGGCCGAGGATGGCGAAGTCCACCCCGAGCGCGGTCGCGACCCGCGCGAACGCCTGCGCCGCCTGCTGACCGCGGGGGTGGTAGCTCCAGTAGTCCTCGACGTAGAAGAGCACGTCTACCGGCGACGGGTCACTTGGCAGCAGCCGGACGGGTACCCCGGCGCCCCTGGTCCACTGGGCGCGGCGGCGCGCGTTCTCGCCGAGCGCGTTGCCGTACCTGAACGTCTTCTCGAACACGTCCTGCAACTCAGAAGGTACCGGCGCTCCCTGGGTAAGCGCGGCTTCCCTGACGGCCGGCATGATCTGGATCATGTCGACTTCCTTGGGGCACACCCGCAGGCAGTTGCCGCAGGTGGTGCAGAGCCACAGGTCGTCATCGGTCAGCAGGTCGATGCCGGTCTGCACCTTGCGGTGCAGCTTGCGCGGGCCGTACTCGCCGACCAGGTCAACCGGGCACACCGGCACGCACTTGCCGCAGCCGTAACACCACTCGAGCGACTCACCGCCAGGCAGCGCCGAGATCGGCTCGAATCCGTCCGGGCCTGTCTCGGTCAGCACCCGAGGCTCGAACATCCGGTTCCACATCGCCGGCAGCTCGACCTCGCGGCCCGAGATCGGGGAAGCGACTGTCGCCGATTCCAGTTCGACGGCGCGCGGCGGGACCTTACGCCCTCCGATGGGCATCGCTGGCCTCCAGGTAATAAATGCCGAGCAAGCGGCGCATGAGGTCGGGCAGCTTAGGCACGAGCTCGTTGAACTCCCGTGTCATTCGCATCCGAAGGACGGTGTACATGTAGACGCCGTAAACGGCGGCAAGAAAGATGTCGGTGCCGAAGAGACCAGGCGCCGCGTCGGTGAAGCCGGCCGCCTTCCCTGTCTCGTTCACGAAGGCGGTCGCCCGGCCGATGCTCAGGTAGACGTCGCCGACGCTGCCGCCGACGGCCATGCCCGCGGACAGCCCGGCGGAGAGCGACGGCATGGTCTCGTCGGTGGTGACCAGGCCGAGCGAGCCCGTCTGAGTCTCCGGATCCCAGATCCACCTGGTCCACAGCCAGTACCTGTCCGGATAGGTGAAGTGGAGCAGTTCGGCTGGCAGGTCGAATCCCGGCGCAGGCGAGCCGGCGAGCACGGCGGCGAACCGGTCGAAGCGCGCCGCCAGGTCCTGGTCGTGGTCAAGCAGCCCCGTGATCGCGGCCGCCAGCCGCACGGGGCCGACGGCGGCCAGGATCGCCGCCGCCTTCCTGCGGGTCGTGAAGGTCAGCCGCAGCAGGGCCGTGAGCGCTGCCTCGTCGGGCGGCGCTCCCCCGGCCAGCAGGTCGCGCATCGCCGATGACTTGCGTTGCAGG
The DNA here is from genome assembly GCA_027313705.1 of Actinomycetota bacterium. Classification (GTDB taxonomy): domain Bacteria; phylum Actinomycetota; class Actinomycetes; order Streptosporangiales; family Streptosporangiaceae; genus Chersky-822. The sequence goes on from DAHVDE010000041.1 coordinate 123,168, forward strand.
CCATCGGCGATGGCCGCCAGGTCAGGCACCGTGATCCGGTCAAGGATCTCGCGGCGGAACTCCTGGGCGCTGAGCGTGTCGACGACGGGGTCGGCCATGGCGGGTCGGCTCGGTCAGCCCGCCGCCGCAGCGGCGCGCGAGCGCAGGAAGGCGAATGCCTTCATGGCGGCGGCCGCCCCGGACGACACCGAGTCCTCGAGGTCCGCGGGACCGAGCGCGGCACCGCAGGCGAACACCCCGTCCCTGCTGGTCGAGACCGTGTCAAGCGGGGAGCCTACCGCGTCGACGAAACCGTACTTGTTCTGGGCCGCGCCGCACATCACGGCCGTCTGCCTGGTCCCCGGCGATGCTTCCATGCCGACCGAGAGCACCACGAGGTCCATCTCAAGCTCCATCGGCCTGCCCATCGTGGTGTCCTCGCCGCGCACCAGCAGCCGGTCGCCCTTGCCGAGTACCTCGCTGATGATGCCCTTGACGTACTGGACGTGGTGCTTTTCCTGGGCCGGCCAGTAGATCTGGTTCTCCCAGTAGCCGTACATCCGCATGTCGATGTAGAAGATGTAGACCTTGGAGTCCGGCAGCAGTTGCCTGACCTCGATCGCCTCCTTGGACGCGACGCCGCAGCAGACCTTGGAGCAGTACTCGTTGCCGATGTGCCTGTCCCTGCTGCCCACGCACTGGATGAAGCAGACCCGCTGCGGCGGCTGGCCGTTCGACGGCCGCACCACCTGGTGGTCGGACAGCATGCCTTCCAGGTCGGACAGGGTGATCACGTCGGGGAACTCGTAGTACCCGTACATCTGGGTCTCGCGGCCAGGGTCGAAGTGCGAGAACCCGGTGGCGATGATGATGGCGCCGCACTCGGCCCGCTGCTCGCCTTCCTGGCCGCGCAGCGTGAGGGTGAAGGCGCCTGGCTCGCCGTCCACGGCCGTCATGACCGTGCCGGTGCGCACGTCCACGTCCTGGTGCGCCGTCACCGCCGCGATCATCGCCTCGATCTGCGGCCTGGCAGGCTCGCCGTGCGGGGTCAGGCCGGCGTACCGCTCGGCGATCGGCGTGCCGCCAAGGAAGTCACGCTGCTCGAGCAGCAGTACCTTGCCGCCGATCTCCGCCACGCCGTGCGCGGCGCGCAGGCCTGCCGGGCCGCCGCCGATCACGGCCACAGTGTCGAAGGACATCCATCACCTCACGTGCTGAAGGCGGGCGCCGACCGAGCGGCGCCGCGCTGGCCTGGTAGTTCTCACGAATCGACGTCGTCCCAGTCGAGGTAGCGTTTCTCGCCGCTTTCCAGCCGCTTGATGTCGGCCTGGAACTCCGCCCACGCCTGCTCGTGGTCGATGCCCATCTTTTCCAGCAGCGGCCGGTAGTCGGCCGAGTGCCAGTGCAACTGGCAGACCTTGTAGGGGTGGGCACCCATCGCGAGCGCGGCGAACTGCGCGTCGCTGAGGACGGCGACTCCGACGTTGCGGTCGTGGGCCTTGGCCGCGAACTGGCTCTTGTCCAAGGTGGTGACGCAGCCGGTGTCGTGCGTGAGCACGACGTCGGGGTCGGCCTCCTCCTTCATCACCTCGATCTTGCGCAGCGTGGCGAAGGACCTGGTGAAGTCGCGCTGCACCAGGATGTGCCTGAATCCGAAGCCGCAGCAGTCGAACCAGGTCGAGTAGCTGCGCACCTCGGCGCCGAGCGCCTGGGCGAGGCCGGTCACCACCGCGGTCCGCTGGCCGCCGTAGATCTCCGGGTCGTAAAGCGCGTCACCCTCGACGAGCTTGTAATAGTGGCAGGCGGGATGCACGGTGACGACGACGTTCGACACGTCGCGCACCTGCTTGGCGGCGATCTCGTGCCGCAGCGCGAAGAACCACTCGGAGTAATGGATGATCTCCTCGGGCAGTACGAGTTGCTTGCCGAGCCTGGCCATGATGCCGCGCACCTCGGCCCGCAGCTCAGGGTGCCTGATCAGTTCCTCCCTGACCTCCTTGTAGTGGCCGTAGGAGGTGCCGCAGTGAATGAGCGGAAAGTAGCCGGTCTGCTCTGCCGCGGCGAAGTTGCGCACAGCGACCGCCGCCTGGGCCGCGGCGTTGGACGTCGCGCTTGCGTAGTAGTTCCAGGCCGTGCACGAGGTCTGGTCCTGCGGGTCGTGGTAGTCGTAGCCGAGCTTGCGCATCACCCAGAAGATGGAGGTGGAATAGCCGGGGATGTGGCCGCACTGGCCGCAGGACTTGTGGTGCCACAGGTGCGACTTCTGGATCCGCTTCTCGCGGCCGTACTTGGTCGTCATCGCCATGGCCTCGCGGTCCATCTTCTGCACCACGAGCTCGCCCTGCGCCTCGAGCGCGAGCAGCTCGGCGCGCGGGTCCTCAAGGGCACGGCGGTCAGCGCCGCGCTCGAAGTGCTCTTTCTTCCGAAGCAGGGCCTCTACCGGAATCGTGGTCATGGCTCGATCCCTTCCTCTTCAAGGCGCTCCTCCATGACCTCCTGGAGGATGGCGTGCAAGCTGGGGTCGACGCCGGAGATCATGTCCAGGGCGCCGGTGTGCAGCCAGATCAGGTACAGCTCGATCAGGGTCGAGTCGGCGACCTTCCAGCCTGTGCTCGTGGTGTGCAGGGTCTCCGGCGGCAGTGCGCGCCGCCACAGGTCCAGGTTGGCCGAGACGTCGGCGGTCTCAGGTCCCCAGTCGGGGAACGCGTCCTGCTGCAGCATGTCCGGTGACACCTGGGTGCCGGTGGACATGATCTTGTAGATGATCCGGGAGTAGCCGACCAGCGCTTCCTTGGCCGAGGCGAGGCCGTTGTTGATGGCCACCTCGCGCATGATCGTGATGATCCCGCCCGGGTTGTTGCCGCGCGGGCAGCGCACGCAAGAGAAACACTGGGAGCACTCCCAGATGTCCTCCTGCATCTGCTGATAGATCAGGTCGACGTCTTCCCGCGCGGCCGCCTGGGCGATCCGGCGCGGGCTGAAGTCGTAGAACCGCGCCGACGGGCACACCGCCACGCAGATACCGCACTCGTAGCAGCCGTACAGGTAGTCGGCGTACCTCGGGTCCGCCTTCACCTGCTCGAACAGGTGTTCCTTGGTCTCGGCCGGCACGTCGGCATAGCCGGTGACGTCGCGCGCCTTGTAAGCGGCGTCTGGTTGCGTCATGGGTGCCGCCTAAAAGCTGATGACCGCGTCGGCGGAGATGGCCAGGTCGTTGAACGCGGCGCCGCCGATCATCTGGACGCCGTCGATGAGGTCCTCGATGGCCAGGTCGTTCAGGTCAAGCGAGGGCTGGCAGACGAGCAGGCGGACACGCAGGCTGGTCGCCTGCTCGATGAAGTAGCGCAGCGGCTGGCCGTGCTCGCCTTTAGGCCCGACCTTGTCGATCACGTCCTTGCGCAGCAGCGTCGGGCCGTACATGGTGAAGTAGATCATCACTTCGCACTCCATCGCGGCCGCCGAGGCCGCGAGGAAGAACGGGGTGGCGCACCGGCCTGGGTCGCTTACGCCATGCGTCTGAACGTAGAGAACTTTCGATTCGCCGTCACCTGACCACATCGGGCTGCCCTTACTTGAGCCGGCGGATCAGGACGTGGAAGACATTGCCGTCCTTGCTGATGCCGAGCAGTTCGTTGCCGGTGCGTCCGCTCCACGCCTTCATGTCAGGCTCGACGCCAGGATCGGTCGCGAGCAGTTCAAGCACCTGGCCGATTCCGAGCTTCTTGATGGCCTGTGACGTCTTGACCACCGGCAGCGGACAGGACATGCCAGAGCAGTCAAGTAGCTCGTCCGCGGCGGGCTGTGCTGGATCGGCCACGCATGCCTCCGTAAGGCTGGCTGAGTGAGACTGAGATCACATTCGTGTTTGCACATATGCTTATATGTACAGCGCCCGCTGTCTAGGCTTTCGGCGAGATTTATCGGTTTTCAAGGCGGAGACCATGACCATCACCGACCTGACCTGCGACATCTGCGGCAGGTTCATCGAAGGACCGGCTGCGGGAGTCCGCTTCGTCTACCACCCCGGTGCGGCCGAGTTGCGTGACGACTCCGGCCTGGCCTGCGTGGCTTGCTGGGACGCGATCGAGGGTCAGCTACGGCACCAGGAGACCGGCCGCTGCGCGACCTGCGGCGAGCCCGCGCCGTGGCGGCGCAGCCTGCATGTGCACCGGGCGGACCAGCCGGGATCGTGGCGGCTCTGCGCGCCGCACGCCGTCGGCTTCCTGAACTCGCTGCGGACGGTGCGGCGAAAACTTGACCTGGCGACCTTCAGGTTTCCCCGCGAGGACCAGGCCCCCGGCTAGCCGGCCAGCGGGATCGCGCCGACGTCGCGGCGCTCGGTCATGAACTCATAGAGCAGGTCGACGGCTTCGATGACCTTGCTGCTGGTGAGGGCATAGTAGACATTGCTGCCCGAGCGCCGCGCCGTGACGACACCCCGGTCCCGCAGGATCGCGAGATGCTGGCTGGCGTTGGCCTGCGGAATCGCCAAGGCGGCAACCAGTTCGCCAACGGTACGCGGACCGTCCCTGAGCTCATTGATGATGAGCAAGCGCTTGCCGTCCGCGATCGCCTTGCACACACGCGCATGCAGCTCGAAAATCTCCACCGCCTCGGCGCGTGACACGAAGACGCGCTCCTTCCGCTCGCAACACCTGGTCAGAGTCTAACAACGACGCTCAGGAAACCCGTGCGAGGCGGTCAGGCGGCCGTGCCGCGGACGGTGGCAGGTCCCGGGCTGAGCCTTGTTCAGCCGGTCACCCGGCCCTGGCGGCGTGCTCGCCGGGCAACGGCCGCACCGCGGCCGGGCCGAGTTCTTCCATGAACTCGCGCAGCAGGTCCATCGCCCGGCCGATCTTCTCGCTGGCCAGCGAATACACGATGACGCTGCCCGCGCGCTCCGTGGTGACGAAGCCCCGGTCCCGAAGCACCGCCAGGTGCCTGCTGACGTTAGGCTGCGAAATGTCCAGTGCGCCAGCGATGTCGCCGACTGCCCGCGGGCCGTCCCTGAGTTCGTTGATGATAAGCAGCCGATTCGGGTCGGCCAGCGCCTTGCACACGCGAGCATGAAGTTCACTGATGCCCGCCGCGTCTAGTCCTGCCACCGCTGACTCCCAGGTCACCTCGACCGCCGTCCCGTGACTTTATGCCCATATTCGGCCGCGCGCCAGTGACGCCCAGCCGCGGCAGGAGCACTAATCGGAGTTTAGGCGTCAAATATGACGCTTTTACTCCGCCTAGACGCTGAAGCCGCTACGCGAAGTTCCTGGCGGCCGCGAACCTGTTGCTGCCGCGATGCAATAGAGAAGCGATGGATGACGACGACCTGATCGCCGCGATGGCGCGCGGAGACGACAGCGCACTGCGGGAGTTGTTCGCGCGGCATGCGCCATGGCTGGCCGTCAGGCTGCGCTCTATCTTGCCCGCAGCCGACGTCGAGGACGTCCTGCAGGAGAGCTTCCTCGCTGCCTGGCGGGGCGCCCGCGGCTACCGGCCGCAGGGCTCGCCAGGCGGCTGGCTGTGGGGCATCACGCGCCGGCAGGCGGCGCTTTGGCTGCGCAGGCGCGGGCCGCAAGGACTGCCGCTGGCCGGTCATGACGACTTGCCCGCGGCCGATCCGGCGGAAGCCGCCCTGGCGCGAGCGGAACTGACCGAGGCGGTCAGGGCTCTCGGCCCGCAGGGCAGCGTGACTCAGGAGGTCTGGCGGCTGATGTACGTGGAAGACCGCACGGTCACCGAAGTGGCCGGGCTGCTTGGCGTGCCCGAGGGCACGGTAAAGAGCCGCGCCCACCGGGTGCGGCGACTGATGCGCGCGGTGCTCACTCAGCCGGTAAGGGAAGGGGGCTGGCGGTGATCTTCGGCGAGCAAACCGCGGGTAACCGCGACGACCTGCCCGATTCCGGCCAGGGTCGGTGTCAGGGTGATGTCGACCTTGACCGGGTGTGGCTAGGGGTAGCCACCGAGGTCTGGCGTCGCCAGCCGGGGCCGACGGAGCGGCTGGCCAGGCTGACGCTGCGCTCGCCTGGCCTGGCGCGGGCGCTGGTAACGACGCCTTCGCTGCTGCTCGGCTGGGTGATCGCCAGCGCGGTCGTGCTGGCAGCGGGGATGCTCGCCACGCTCGGCACAGGCACGCCGTTCGTGGCCCTCGCGGCGCCTGCGGTCGCCGCTGCGGGCATCACCTACGCCTACGGTCCCGGCGTCGACCGGGCCTGGGAACTGTCGCAGAGCATGGCGGTCAGCTACCGGATCGTGCTGCTGGTCCGGGTGCTTGCCGTCTTCGCGCTGAACGCGGCCATGGGACTAACCGCGTCGGTGGCATCGGGAACCGCGGCCGCAGTCACCTTCGGCTGGCTGATCCCGATGACGGCGGTGTCGGCGCTGGCGCTTGCGGTGGCTACGGTCGCGCGCTCGGCGGTCGCGGGCGCCAGCGCGGGCCTGACCGCCTGGGCGATCACCGTGCTGTCGGTGCACTCGGCTTCCGGCCAGGTCATCGCCGCGATTACGAGTTCCGCGCTTGTTCTTCCCTACCTCGCGGTCGCCGTCGGCTGCGGCGTCGTCGCGTGGTTCGCGACCGGTGCAGGAGAAAGGATGTCATGAACGTTGAGATCAGCGAGGTGACCAGGCGGTTCGGCCGCACCGAGGCGGTGACCGGGGTGACCTTGACTACCGGCGCGGGGGTTTTCGGGCTGCTCGGCCCGAACGGCGCGGGCAAGACCACGCTGCTGCGCATGATTGCCACGGTGATCCCGCCGAGTTCAGGCCGCCTGCGGCTGCTCGGCCGCGATCCTGGCGAGTACGGGCCGAGAAGAGAGATCAGGCGCAGGCTCGGTTACCTGCCGCAGAACCTCGGCTACTACCCAGGGTTCACAGTGGCGGAGTTTGTCGAGTACTTCGCGCTGCTGAAGGAGATGCCGCCTGGCCGGGTGCCGCATGCGGTGGCCGCCGCGATCGAACGGGTCGATCTCGGCAGCAAGGCGAGGGTGAAGATGCGCACGCTGTCGGGCGGCATGCTGCGCCGGGCGGGGATCGCTCAGGCTATCGTCAACGAACCGGAACTGCTGCTGCTCGACGAGCCGACGGCTGGCCTTGACCCCGAACAGCGGGTGACGTTCCGCGCCCTGCTCCGCGATCTCGGTCAGCGGGCCACCGTGATCGTCTCCACCCACCTGGTCGAGGATGTTGGTGCCGCCTGCGGCGAGGTGGCACTGATGGACGCGGGAAAGATCGTGTTCCAGGGCGCGCCGGCGGAACTGACCGCGCGCGGCGAGGGCACCGGCGCGGCGGGTGACGCGCCGCTCGAGCGTGGCTACAGCGCGGTGCTTGTGGCCGCCAGGTCCGCGACGGCGGCAGCGCGATGACCGCCGCGACCGCCGCGACCGCCAGGCACAGGACACCGGGCGCGGTGCGCGAGGTCCCGCTGAGTGCCGCGCGGCTGCTGCGCGTGGAACTGCGGCGCAACACGATGCCGTGGGTCCTGCCGCTGATCGCCGCGCTGTTCTGGTTCGACTCCTACCGGCCGAGCACGAGCGCGGAAGCCATCTATCCGCTCCGCACCTTCTGGAACATGGGCCAGGGGCACACGATCATCGATTTCGGGCCTTTCGTGGCGGGCGTCGCCGCTTGGATGGGCTCGCGGGAGGGCCGCCGCGGCCTGGCCGACCTGGTCGCCGTGACCGCGAGGCCACGCTGGGTGGCGCAATTCGCTACCTGGGCGGCGACGGCGATCTGGGCGGTAGCCGCCTACCTGCTCTTCGTGACCGTCATGTTCGCGATATACGCCCGCCAGGGCGTCGGCGGCACGCCACCTTGGTGGTGGGGCGCCGTCGGCGCCACCGCGGTGATCGCGTTCACCTCGGCCGGCTTCGCCGTCGGTGTCTACTGGCGGAGCCGGTTCGCCGCCCCGCTGGCTGCCTTCGGCGGGTTCCTGGCGATGGCCATGTCATCGCAGACCGGGTTCACTCATTACAGCGGGTGGACGATGGTCTTGCCGACGAACTCGAACAGCAATTTCGACGGCAATGGCCTGGCCGACTTCGGAATCTTCTACCGCTGGCAGCCCGACGTGCCGATCGCCAGGATAATGTTCCTGGCCGGAATCGCCGTCGCGGCGCTCGCCCTGACCGGACTGCCGGCCAGGGCGGGCGGCCGCTGGCTGCGCCGTGCCGCCGTGGTCACCACGCTGGCCGGCCTGGCGCTCGCGGCGACCGGAGTATCGCTGGCCAGCACAGCCAGGCCGACGGCGCACGGCATGATCATTCCCGCGTTGCACGATGCCGCCAATGACGCCCCGATTCCTTACTCCCCGGTGTGTGGCCATGCGGCCGCGATCCAGGTGTGCCTGAATCCGGCCTACCGCCATTGGCTGCCAGCGACGGCCTCGGCGCTTGGCGCGATACTGCCCGAGGTCACTGGGCTGCCAGGCGCGCCTGCGCGCGCCATTCAGGTGCCCGCGGCATACGGTAACGCGTCCCAGGCGATCACCCTGCGCGGCAGGCCCGCCGTGCTCCGCTTGTCGCTCGGCCAGCTCAACCTGCCAGGACCTTGCGGCTTCTGCGCGGGTCCGGTGCGCAGCGGATTGTTCGCCAGGGAGCTCAGGCTGCTCTTCGCCCACGCGTTCGTCGGCGCGGGCAACCAGCCTGGCAGCCAGCTACAGCAGGCCGTGCAGGCAGTGCTGCTGCGCGGCGCCGGGATACCCTTCGCCGCCCAGCCTGAGCTGATGGCATCGACGGAGAACTTCCCCGTGCCAGGGCCAGCATCGGGTGGCAAGAACGGGCCGGCCACCGCACCGGGAACGGCGACCGGGCCGGTCTACGCCGCCGCCGGGCGGTTCGCCGCGCTGCCCGCCGCGCAACGTCACGCCTGGCTCGTGGCTCACCTGGCCGCGCTGCGGGCCGGCCAGCTCACCTTGGAGGATCTGCCTTGAAAGAACTGTCATGACCACCGCTGGCCTGGACCGGCCGGCGCCGGGTAGCGTCCCGCCGGCGACGGCGGTGACCAGGCACGGCCCGGCATATTCTGGCTTGCGGCTGGCCGGGCTCTACCTGGTCAGCCGCCGGGTTCCGATGGCGCTCGGGCTGATCGCCGGAATCGGCGCACTGCTGTGGGCCGCGCTGCACTGGCACTGGAATATCGCCGGCGGCGCCGCGGCACGGCAATTCATCCCGCTGACGCTCGAGACCGGAGCCGCTGCCGTGATCACGGTCACCACCTTCGGGCCGTTCGGCGAGGCTGAGCGGGCCGCAGGACGGTGGCTGCCCTGGCTGCGGCTCGCCGCGACCGCGGTCCTCACCGCCCTCGCGTTCGGCGCGCTTGCCGCCGGGGCTACCGCCGGCGTGCTGCCAGGCGGTTCGCTGGCCTTGCTCCGCAATTTCTGCGGCATGGCCGGCGTCGGCCTGCTGTCCGCCGCCGCGCTAGGCGGCGCGTTCGGCTGGGCCGGGCCGATGGCCTACCTGCTGGTCACCGAAGGGGCACTGGCCCACCGCTCGACCTCGCCATGGGTCTGGCCGGCCAGGCCGCCGCACGACCACGGCGCCGCGATCTGCGCCACCCTGGTGATCGCCGCCGGCCTTGTACTGATCACCGTGCGCGGGCCGCGGGCGTCGATCCGCGAATCGGGCCAGGCGAGCTGAGCGCGGTCACGAGGACCGCGCCCGGCTATGCCTGGGCCTGCAGGTGCGCGGCCGAGACCACGGTCAGCGCCGAGACCACGGCAGGTACCGGGCCAGCGATGACCGCGACCGCGACGGGCACCGCGAGCATCGCCCGCCCTGGCGCGGCATGCAGGCCATACCGCGACGACTTCTTCCTCAAGCTGATGGCAGCGGTGCACTCCGGCGATCAGGCCACGCTGAACAGCGTGCTGCGCCCGCACCTGCGACCGCCGGTTCGCACCCGTCATGGACGCCTTCCGGGACAACTTCCTAGACCGCGGCGAGGTCGGCGCGGCCGCGTGCCTGATGGCCGACGGCCGGGTGGTCGCCGACCTGCGGGGCGGCTGGGCCGGGCCGGCTTCGGTCACTTCGGCGCCGGCGGTTCACTGGGCTTCTGCGACGCCGAAAGCGGGATCGCTTTCTGCTACGTCATGAACCAGATGGGACCACGCTGGCAGAGCCCCCGCGTCCGCGCCCTGGTCGACGCCGTCTACGAGTGCTTGTGAGCTGCCAAGTACTGCCCGGCTGATTGACCGGCAAAGCGAGAATATTCATACGGCAAAATGGACAACGGCTCACTATGCGCTGGCTAAATTCGGGGAAGACGCACGTGAGAGAAAGCGGAAGTCGCGCGTTAAGCACGCGTGCGACAAGGAACCTAGGGGGCTGTCGCATGCGCGTGCTTTTCGTTCATCCGAGCGCTCTGATGTACTCGGAGATCTTCTTGCGACTCGAGCCGTTGGGCCTGGAGCGGGTGGCCGCCACCGCACGATCAGCAGGGAACGAAGTCCGCATCGTCGACCTTCAGGTTTTCGGCCACGATGACCTGCGGACCGCAATCGGGGAATTTGAGCCTGATGCCGTCGGCTTCGGACTGAATTACCTGGCGAACGTTCCTGAGGTTATAGACCTGGCCCGCGCGATCAGGGCGGCGCGGCCGGAATGTTTCATTTTCGCCGGCGGTCACTCGGTTTCCTTTATCGCCGGTCATGTAATCGAGCAGGCGGACGGCGCACTCGACGCCGTGCTGCGCGGCGACGGCGAGCCCATCATCGGCCGGCTGCTCGCGGCGGCATGCGGCGGCGAGCGCCAGGCACTGCACGAACTGCCCGGCGTGGTAACCGCCGAGGGCACCGGCCCGACGCCATTGCTGCTTGACAGCCTGGACGAGGTGCCGCCCGCCCGCGACCTCACCAAGCGCAGGAACAAGTACTTCATCGGCGAACTCGACCCGTGCGCATCGGTCGAGTTCAGCCGCGGCTGCCCATGGGACTGCTCGTTCTGCTCGGCCTGGACCTTCTACGGGCGTACCTACCGCAAGGCGACACCCGAGGCCGCTGCCCGCGAACTCGCCACCATCACCGAGCCCAACGTGTTCATCGTCGACGACGTAGCGTTCATCAAGCCCGAGCATGGCCACGCCATTGCCGCCGAACTCGAGCGCCGCCGGGTGCGCAAGCGCTATTACCTGGAGACCCGCAGCGACGTGCTGCTGCGCAACCAGGAGGTATTCGAGCGGTGGCGGCGTCTCGGCCTTACCTACATGTTCCTCGGCGTAGAGGCCCTCGACGCGGCCGGGCTCGACGCCTACCGCAAGCGAGTCAGCATCGACGAGAACATGCGGGCTCTCGAACTCGCCAGATCGCTCGGACTGACGGTCGCGATCAACCTCATCGTCGATCCCGCCTGGGACGCCGCCCAGTTCGCCGCGGTCCGCTCGTTCGCCGAGTCCGTGCCGGAAATCGTGCACCTGACCGTCATGACCCCCTACCCTGGCACCGAGATCTGGCACACCCAGGCGCAGGACCTGACCACGCGCGACTACCGGCTGTTCGACATCCAGCACGCGGTCCTCCCGACGACGCTTCCGCTCGACGAGTTCTACGCGGAACTGGTGCGGACACAGGCCGTCATCAACCGCAAGCACCTGGGCCTGTCCGCACTCCTGCACGTCTTCGGCCTCAGCGGCCGCCTCGCGCTGCAGGGCCAGACCAACTTCTTGCGCATGCTCTGGCGGTTCAACCGCGTCTACAACGGCACCCGCCAGTTCGCTGACCACCAGCGCGAAGTCCGCTACCAACTGCCGGTACCCAAGACATCGAGCACTCCGCCAGGTCGCACCGACTTGTACATCCACGCCAGGCCAGGCCGCGAGGCCCGCACCAAGGCATGATGCTTCCCTAATTCGGGTACATCGGGTACATAGGCGTCGGTGGCTGGCGACATTGGCGTGCACCTAGACCGACGGCACCGGCCCGCGGCAGATCGCCGGCAACACCACGCTTGACAGCCCTTTCTTTGCCCAAGGCCCGTCTACTTCCGCGATCTTGACAGCAGGCTCTGGCTGGTCACCGTGGCCTGAGCCACGCTGCCCGACGGCAACTGCCGGGCGAATGTGAGATATAGTGATATTTGATTGCCTGGTCATGCCCTCGGTGAGTGGCGAAGGAGCGGCTCATGGCCCTCGTCGGCGCAGGCGGCGGCGCCATTATGGTCGACTCAGCCGCTATCGAGTCCATGGCGGCCGCTATCTCTGGCGTCGCGGCAAGTACTTCTTCGGTACGTGGCAGCCTGTCCGGCGCGGCTGACGCTGCGGCCCGCTGCCAGGACCCGGCAGCGGGCGCCTTCTCGCTGCTGCAATCGCTTCTTACCGGCGCGCTTGGCTGCCTGGACGACTGCGCGGTCAGGCTGAGCGGCGCCACGACGAGCGGCTCACTTGCTTATACCGGCACGGATGCCGTGCAGATGCCGATGACGATCGAGGGCTGCCGGGCAGCTCCCTAGACCGGAAGGCTCGCTGCGATGTTAGTAGGCAACGGCGGAGGCCAAGGCGGCCTGTTCCTCAGCCCGATCCAGGTACCCCCCGGCGATCCAGGGACGTTGTCCAGCGCGGCAGGCAAGTACACCGCCGCCCAGGGCGAGATCGACCGGCTGGCGGCCCGCCTGACCGGAGTCGCCGGACAGGCAGGCGGGGCCGTGTGGACTGGTGCCGGTGCGGCCAGCTATCAGTCGGCCGCGACCGACCTCGCGGCCGTGTACGCGCTGACCGCTGGCGCCCTGGCGAAGGGCGCGACGGCACTGCACAACTTCTCCGCCGACCTCGCGGCCGCGCAGCGGCTAGCACATCAGGCCAACGCGGCTGTCGCGACATCGAACGCAGCGGCTAGCGCCTACCTGTCAGCGCAGGGGGCGGCCGACCGGGCTCAGTCGAACGCGAATGACGCGGCTGCCGCGTCTTCCAGCGCCGATGCCCAGGCCAGCGCGAACCCGCATTCCGTGTCGGCCAGGCAGGCAGCGGACACGGCCCGCACTGCTGCCAGCGACGCGCAGTCGGCGGCCGACGCCGCAGCCAGCCGGGCCAGCACGCTGCTGGCAGCGTATGAGACCGACTATTCGCGCGCGGTGCGCCTGTGCGCGCAGGCAAGCGAACAGGCACGCCAGGCCGTCACCAAGGCAGGCGCGGCCTTCAACGCGGCCGCGACCGATCTGATGGGCAAGACTGTCAAGCCGGTGCACGGCGGCGCTCACGCCCAGCCAGGCGGCTCGGCCTGGACCACGGCAATCGACGCGCTCTCCACCGGCAACAACTGGGCGGCGCCGCTGCTCAACGGCTGGGGCGCGTTCGGTGCGGTCGTGGTCACCAAGGCCGGGGTCAAGTACCTGGAGGCGGAGGCTGACCTGGGCAAGGCGACTAGCAGCTACGACGTCGCCATCGATGCGGTGATGAGCAAGCAGGGCTTCTTCAAAAGCGGCTTCTACAGCGCGCAGGACGCCTTCAACGCGGCCAAGGACGCCAACGCCAAGGCGCTCACCGAGCTTCAGGACGCCATCCGTCCGGCCGCGGGTGACCCTGGCCTGATGGCGCTGGCCGGCAAGGTGGGCCTCGGCGTGGGCATGGCGTCCGACGTGATCACGTTCGTCGCCCCGAGCCCCTCGTTCGGTCCTGACGGCCTGCTCGGCGGTAACACCGACCGCGCGATGGCGGCGGGCAACTTCGCTGCTTCGGGACTGGCACTCGGCAGCAGCCTGGACATCGGCCTCGCGACGACGGCAATGGCGATTCCCGGCGTGGATGTCATCGTCGGCGGCGTCGTGGTCGGGACCGCGGCGTACTTCGCCGGCGAATACGTCTACCAGCACTGGGGCGACGTCACGCACGCGGTCAACGACACGCTGAACGCGGTCGGCTCCTGGGCGGGCCATGAGGTGGATAATCTGACCCACGCGCTCACCGACCCGCTTTCGCTGCTGTGAGGTGCCGATGATCGACGTTCAGGTGAACGGCGGTTTCCTGGAGGTCGTCGTCACCGACGGCGATGCCCTGCTTCTCACCAGCAGCCGCGAGCCGTGGAAAGTCACCGTGCCTGTCGAGCACGTCACCAGGGCGACGCCGGCCAAGCCGCTCGGCTTCGCCAGCAAGAAGCACGTGCTCGACTCCCGCGGCGGACTCCTGGTGTGCGCGCGGCGCGGCGAGCCCGTGATTGAGATCTACCTCGATGGCAGGGACCTATTCAGGTTCATGACGCTTTCCGTCCGTGATCCGCAGGACACCGCCGCCACCATCAGGGGCGCGCTGCGACAGTACGGACGTTGAGCCCGTTCGCCAGGCGGCCGGCCGCCGTACCGCTCTCCCGCCGCTGGCGGCAGGTCTACGACCTCGGCGAGGTGACGCTCGAGCACTTCACCCAGACCGAACTCGACTGTGTCGCGCTCGACCCGAAGTCGCTGCCTGAACGGGAGCGCGGGCCGGCCTTGCAGTCGGTGAGCCCGCTGCTCGCCAGGCTTGCCCCGGCCGCGGACGGCCAGCCCGCACCGGCGGCGAGCACCGCGCGCGACGCCGAGGTTCTCGGCACCGTGGCGGCCGGACTCCAAAGGCGCGGTTTCATCAGGCCGGGCCCGCCAGCCCCGCAGACCGGAACCCTGGCCGACGAGCTTGGCGGCGTGGCGGCTGACCCTGGCTGCCCTGGCGGTGTGCGGCCGGTGACGCTGCTCGGCGACCTTGCGCTCATTACCAGAATGACGTCCCAGCCCTGCTGGGTAGCCGAGGCGCTCATCTCCCCCGACCCGACAAGGCCGGACCAGGCAGCGGTCGACTGGCGGCTGGCCGGCCGGATGTACGCCGCGTACCGGCCCCCGGCAGTACTAGTGCAGGCACCGCCCCGGCCAGACGGCAGCCTGCCTCCGTTCAGCGCCCGCTGGCAACCGAGCGCGGCCAGGCTGATCGGCGAGTGGTGCGGCATCGAACCCGCGGAGACCGCCGACCCGCAGCGGCGCGCGTACCTCCCGCCCGGCGGACCTGTGCCGTCGGCCCAGGTCGCACCCGGCTTCACGAACGTCTGCTTCCTGCGGGTGGTGCATCCGGTAGGCGAGCAGGTAGGCATTCGCAGCCTGATCGCGGCCGCCGCGCCAGGCAGGCACTGGCTGCTCGACGGCGATCACGCCGAGCACGCCCTCCCGGTATCCATCGACCAGTTCGCGACGCGGATAGATGATCTCCTCACGCCTCCCCCGCCAGATACTGGCCGATGAGAACCAGATTTGCCCCCGCAATCCTTCTTAACTTACTCGGCGCGATTGGAATATAGATAAGTAATGCAGCAACCTGCGTACTCATTAGAGCAGGGTTACCTGATCGCCAGCCAGACCTCGGCGGCACCAGCGACCGGCTCATCGGCTCGGTGGCCGCACCCGACCTCGAGGCGGTCTGGCGGGATCCCGCCCTGGCCGCGCCCGGCTACCCGCCCGGCTTTCCCGGCATCAGGAGCTATGTAGCGGACCTGCGGAGCCGGCTCCGCACGCAGCGGGCCTACTGCTCTTTCATCATCAAGTATCCGAGCCCGGGGTCATGGTCAGGCGCCGATCGCCACCCCGGCGACTTGCCTGGCCTGCCGGCTGCCTTGCGGGCTAATGCGAGCAATACTTAGGGTATGCACGCATCCTCATCGGGTGAGTCAGGGGGTGAGTCAGGCACGACCGTGGTCGTCTCTGTCGTCGACGACCATCCCGACCTGTGCATCGGCGTACTGGCCAGGCTGCCGCGGCTCAGTCCCTTGTTCGCCGCTGGCATGAGCGCGGGGACCGTACCTGACTTCCTGGTCAGGGACGCGGCGGAAGAGCGGCGCTCTGACATCGTCTTGCTCGACCTCTCGCTGAAAGACGGCTCGGAGCCGGCCTGGAACGTCGGCCAGCTCAAGGACCGCGGCTATGCGGTCGTCATCTACACCGGCGAGGAACGTCCAGAGCGGCTGCAGGGAACCCTTGGCCTTGGCGCCGATGCCCTGATCCGCAAGGAAGAAGCCGATCACCTGAAAGATGCCCTGCTGGCCGTGATCAGCGGTGACCGGGCCTGGGCCTCGACACTGATGGCCAAGGTCGCGCTGGCCTCGTCAGGCCCGCACCTGTCCCCCACCGAGCTTCAGGTTCTCCAGCTCTACGCCGTCGGCGTCCCGGCCAAGCAGATCGCGTCCCTGACCGGGTGCAAGATGGAGACGGTCAAGACCTACCTCAAGCATGTCAAGGACAGGTACGCGGCGTACGGCGACCACGTTTACACCCGCACCGACTTGCTGAAGGTGGCTCTGCGTGACCAGCATGTGCGGCCCGACTGGTGGCTGGACAAGCCGTGAGCGACACGGCGGGGGCGGGCGCGGTCCACTCGACCACGCTTGAGCGAGCCTACGGCCGGATTGTCGGCGTGGCCGTCATGTTCTATGTGGCGCAGTTCTGGTTCAGCGCGATCACCGTGGCCGGCCAGAGCGCGGGGAGCGCGGCGGCGAACCTGGCGCTGAGCCTGCCGTTGCTCTGCCTCGCCGCCGCCTGGGTGTCGCGGCGACCGCCCGTTCAGCGCGAGCTGGACTGGCTGGCCGTGGCCGCCGCCGTCCTGCTGCCGCTGTCCAGGCTGCTCGCAACCCCGGACAGCCCGTTCGCCGACAACGTCGCCTACCTGCTCGCCGCCCCGGTGGTCGATGCCTGGGCGGTGTTCTCGCGCAGGTTCGTGCTAGTCGTTCCTGTGGCGCTGACCGTGCTGGCGACCGGAGCCTGGCAACTGGCCGGCGACCTGCGCAGCGGCCTGCCGGCCGAGCAGTCGGTAGCCACGCTCGCCATCGCGGCCTTCGCCGGCCTGGCCGCGCGCATGGTGCGCGAGGTCGCGGGAAAGGCAGACGAAGAGGCGGCCAGCATGGCCGGGCAGATCGCGGCTCACGACGCCGCCACCGCCGCCGAGCACGCCGCGCAGCGCGCCAAGAGCACCGTGCACGACGACGTGCTCAGCGTGCTGCGCGCGATCGCCAGCCAGGACCAGCGGGTTGGCTGGAATGTGCTCATCGGCAAGGCCAGGCAGGCACGCCACGCCCTGGCCGGCCAGCTACCAGCAGATGACGCCGGCGACCTGCCAGGCCTGCTGCTCCGCGAGGTAAGCCAGCTTGGCCCTGAACTGACCGTGCACGCGGAACTCAGCCTGGATCAAGATTTTCAGCTGCCAGCGAGCCAGGTCGACTCGATCAGGTCAGCGGTAGCCGAGGCCTTGCGCAATACCGCCAGGCACGCCGGCGTGACCCAGGCGCGAGTCTCCGCCTGGGCGAACGAGAAGGGCGGTATCACGGTCACGATCAGCGACGCCGGGAAGGGCTTCGACCCGGACCGGCTGCCGCCTGAAAGCCTCGGAGTGCGCGAGAGCATCCTGGCCAGGCTGCGCAATGCCGGGGGCAGTGCCGAGATCATCTCGGCGCCCGGCCGCGGCACCACCGTCGCGCTCAGCGCTTATCCCGCCGAGGCCGGCCAGGGACCGGCTGCTGCGGTTGGCCGCGACCAGTTCGACTGGGTTCGCCTGCTCGCGCCTTCGCCGCGCCGGGTCTTCCTCGGTTTCATGGCGCCACCGCTGCTCGCCAGCCTGGCCTGGCTCTGCCTGCGCTGGCATGACCTGCGCTGGCCGGTCCTCGCGGTGGCGGCCTTCGGCTGCCTGCTCGTCGTGACCGCGGCAAGCGCCGCCAACGTCAGCAGAGCCGAGATGACCTGGCCAGGCGCGGTGGCCAGGATCGTCGCACTGACCGCGTGCACCGCGGCAGGCTCGCTCGCCGTGGCGCCAGGCACCACCGACGCCTTTGCCTACTGGATCTCGGGCGAAAGCGCGATCCTCGTCACGGTCATCTACTTCGTCCGCGGGCCGGTGCTCGGCCTGACCGCTGCGGTGCTCGACCTCGGTGCCCTGCTGGCGGGCCTGTCCATGACCGGAAGCGCCATTCCGCCTGGTGCCAGGCCAAGTATCGAGGCCAGCCCGCTGCTCGGCGCCGGACTCGGGCTCGGCTTCAGGCTGGCCTTCATCGGCTTGTCCAGGTATGCCGCGGGCCAACTCGAGGAGTACAGGGAACGGCGGCGCGCATTGGCGCGGGCGGAAGCCGTCAGCCGGGTGGACCGGGCAGCGCTGGCGACCGCGCGGCGTATCGCCGGGCCAATCATCGACCTCGTCGCGCTCGGCCAGAAGCCGAGCGCCGCGCTGAGGACCGCCGCCCGCCTGGCCGGCGAAAGTCTCAGGGACGAACTGCTCGCGCCCGACTTCCTCAGTGCCGAACTCGCCGAGCGGGTGCGGGCCGCACGCACCACGGGCGTCAGCGTCACCGTGGACGTGGCCCGCGAGTACGCCTCGCCACTGGCCAGGGAAGCCAAGAAATTGCTGGCCGCCGCGCTGGCCAACCTGAAGGGGGTCACCGAAGTCAGGCTGCAGCTGCACGCCGCGGCCGGCGTGCACCCGGCCGCGCTCATGCTGCACGTGCGGGGCGCGATAGCCGACCACACTCCGCTGCGCGAGTGCGCCCGCGAGTGCGGTGCGCTGGTGAGCGACCTGAACGATCAGGGCCTGCTCGTCTGGCTGCGCGCCTGAGCTAAGCCATAAAAGCGACATGCCCCTAAAGGGGGATAGGCAGGAATCCGGCCGGAAGGCCAGACTCTGGCGTGATCTCTGGGGGGACTCGGCAGCGAACGGACCCCGGTCGGTGCGATGATCGGGGTCCGCTGCTTTAGCGGACCGAACTGACGGCGGTCAAGGTGAGCCCGAAAATGTGGGCCCGCAATTCGGCGGGGCTGATCCCGATGGCTGCGGCGACGCTGGCCAGCGTCTCGCCGTTCTCCCGTGCCGACCTGAATACCTTGGCAAGGAGCTGCGAGGATTCGCGGTTGATGCCGTGCGGCTCGGCCGTACGGTAGCCCCGCTGAGCGAGTTGCACGCATGCCGAGCGGTAGCCCCAGTCGGTGAGCAAGTTCAGGTCATACAGCCGGTGGGCGAGCGCCATGGCCGACACCTTCCATATTCGCTTGGCCCGCAGGATCCGCTCCCCGGTGGCGTCCCGCAGCCCTGACGCCAGCACGGCCGCACGCGGCATCAAGAAGGCGGCAGCGAACCTGTTGGCCTCGGTCTCTGCTTCCGGCCGGTTCGGGACCAGGTGATCGCCGTGCAGGACCAGGTGTCCAAGCTCGTGTGCCGCGTCGAACCGGCCGCGCTCCCCCGACTTTCCCGTGTTCAAGAAGATAAACGGCTGGCCGCGCCAGTACAGGGAATAGGCATCAAGCTGATTGTTCTCCTCGGTGAGCGAGTAAATCCTGGTCCCGTGCGCCTCAAGCACATGAAGCATGTTGCTGACCGGCCGTTCCCCAAGACCCCAGCGTGCCCTCGTCACCTGGGCCGCCGACTCTGGATCGTGGCCGGTTAGCCGCGGCAGATCCGTGATCGGCAAATGGAACCTGGCGTCGATCCACTCATCAATAAGCAGCGCGACCCGGCCCGCGCTCAGCGCGCGGTCACGCTGCCTGGCCGTCATCTTGCTGAGGGCACGAAAGCTCACGGCAGCCACGGGAATCTCGTCTGCGTCCTCGCCGCACAAGAACGCCGTAGTGACGTCAAGTGCCCGCGCGAGCAGTGCCAGGGTCTCCTGCGCCGGCTCGGCATGCCCGTTCTCGTAGCTGGACAGGCTGCGGGTGCTCAGACCGGTCAGCTCGGCCAGCCTGGTCAGCGTCAGGCCGTGCCGCTTCCTGGCAATGACCAGCCGCGTTGGGGTAAGCATGAGCGCTGGTTAGCGCGTCTAGCGCCGGCTGACCGGGACGTCGACATGGTCAGCCTGGTCTGGAGTAACCGCGCCGAGGTTGTCCTGGTCACGCGGGAACGGCGGCAAGACGATGCGTTCCGCCCAGCTGGTAATGCGCCCGTCGGTGATCCGGTCAGGCAGCGAAACCTCGACCCTGAACGCGTCGTCGTCGACGTAGAAAAGCATGAACCAGGTTTGCGGAATCTCTGCGCCCGCATCACGGCTGGCACCGAAGTCACGGCTGGCACCGAAGTCGAAGTCGAAGTCGCCGAAGTCCAGGGCGAGCTGTCCGTTCCTGGCCACCGCCTCGGCCGTGGCGTAGCCTTTCGCGTATTTCGTGGTCGGCAAGACCTCCGCCGCTAGCCCGGTCAGGTCGTCGCCGGTCGTCGCCACGATCGCGAACTCGCCGGTGGGATGAATGGTCCTTGGCAGGTTTCTCGGGTTGTCGAACCGCCAGCCTGCCTGCGCAAGCTCCTCGCGCAAGTACCTGTTGGTCCGCCCCCAGCGCAGCAGCCCTTCCATGATCGGCGGGTCAAACGCCGTGCACATGCTCGCGTCGGCGTCTGCCCGCCGCACCGCACGCTCGACCATCTCCACGCTCAGCCCAAGCTCGGCCAGCCGGTCAACCGCCTCCGCCTCAGCCAGCACCGCGCACGCCACCCGACCCGCCTCCCAGCACCGTCCGACCATCGCTGCACGAAACCGTACCTCACCTGAGGTCAAGAAACGCGAAGCCGTGCGCATCGCCGGAATCACTCCGTTGTTCAAGCCATTGAACTGCCGAGCCGCTCAAGGCTGGCCTGCGCCCCGTAGCGGAAGCATGGTGATATAAGAACAGCGTGCTTCGGTTTCCGCTAATTCATCCGCCGCTTCTGGCCGCGCTCGGCGCGGCCGGGCACGGCGCCAGGGTGCTGATCGCTGACGCGAACTACTCGCACAGCACGAACGTGCACCCAAGCGCCGCTCTCATTCACCTGAACCTGCGGCCCGGCCTGGTCACCGTCGAAGACGTGCTCGGGCCGGTGCTCGCCGCCGTGCCCGTCGAAGCTGCCGCGGTCATGCGGCCAGATGACGGCAGCACCCCTGAGGTATTCGCCAGGTATGCCCGGCTGCTCGGTCAGGACCTGGAACTCGCTCCGCTCGGGCGCCAAGACTTCTACGCCCGGTGCCGCGAGCCGGACCTGGCCGTCTGCGTCGCCACCGGCGACGACAAGCTGTATGCCAACATCCTGCTGACTATCGGGTATATCAGGCCGAGTTGATCGCCGGAGGCATCGCCCATGGCCAGGTTCGGGGCACGCAGGTAGCGGAACTCCGCCGGACCGTCGCCCGGTTTGTGCACCTGCCGCTTCCAGCGCGTGCTGCCGGTGATGCCTAGGCCTTGCATTCGTGCCGGAGTGATAGCGGTGCCTGCGCGGGCATCTCAGACCCTCGGGTACACGGCGCGAAGCAGCGCGGGCGGCCGGAAGCGCGGCTGAATCCCGGGATGCCGCGACAGCCGGTCGGCGATCAGCCAGAGCGTCGCCGGGTCGACGCCGAACCCGAGATGACTGCACCTGACCTCGACATTGGCGTGCAACTCGGTCTCAGGCCCGATGCAGGACTGCCAGGCGACAATGCCGTCGCGCCTTGAGTACACCGCGGTGGAAGGAACCTCGATCGGCCGGTGGAGCTGTTCGGTGGTCGGCACCCGGCCGGCGCCCGCATGCAGATGCCCGTGCCGCCTGAAGGCGCCGTCGGCCCGGTTCTGCCCCGGATGGGTCAGGGCGAACGGGCTGCCGAGCGTGATGACCTGACGGACGCTCGCCGGATCTGGACGGGCCAGTTCTCTTGCGTAGATGCCGCCCAGGCTCCACCCGATCACCGAGACCGGTGACCCGGTCAGCTCGGCCAAGTCCGCCACCGCCCGCGGCAGCTCATCGAGAACCGTGTCGGTCGGCCCTAGATTGCGGCCAAGCCGCCAGCCCCGCACCGTGTACCCGAGACGGCGCAGGTACCGGCGAAGCGGCACGGTGCTCTGATCTGAGGCCAGGAATCCGGGCAGCACGAGAACGCCGTGCCCGTCACCGCGCGGCGCGCTCGCCAGCCAGGGCGCGGCAAGCGGCAACGCGGCCAGGTCGGCGAGCCCGCGCATGGGCTCGGTGAGGAAATACCTGGCTGCGGGGCCGACCGTAGTGGTTTCTTTCAGGTAAGGCATCGCCCCACTACGGTAAACCTGCTACATCTCGCGGCGAAAGTACCTATTCGTCAATATTCGCGACGAACATCCGGGAACCAGGCGGCGCGATCTGCGCGTAGTCGGCGGCAGTCGCCTGCCCCTCAGGAGAGCCGAACGCCGCCGACATCGCCGCATCGTCGGCGAAGTACAGCTCGGCGTGCCGGTAGAAGGTGTTCTCGCCGCCATCGAGCGCGGCCGAGAACTTGCCCGTCTCGGCGCGATCCAGGCCTGGTATTGCCCCGACCAGCGGCATGTGCGTGTCGAAGTAGTGCCTCTCGAACGCCTGCGCGTCGTCGGGATGGGTGTAAAGAACCACAAGCTTCACGGTCATGGGCCAGACACTACAGATGTCCGAGCGCGGCAGCGAGAACGCACTCGCCGGCCGCGCGGTACTGACCGGCCGTCTCCGGTTCACCCTGGCCGGGTGGTGCGCCTGCTGGTGCCTGGCGGGACGGTTACCACATGAACTCAACCATGAACGTGGACGTAGACCCGCAGACTCGTGACGCGCTTTCCGGACTCGCACTCGGAGATCTCGCTGTGCTCGGCGAGGCGCTCGAACTGCGGGAGGGCGCACGGGAGAGCAGCGGACTCGACCCGCGCAGCTTCGCGCTGGTGAAGATCGCGGCGCTGGTGGCACTCGACTCGCCGCCGGCTTCTTACATGTGGCAGGTCTCCAACGCGCTTGACGCCGGGGCCACGCCTAAGGACATCCTCGGGGTTCTGCGAGCGGTCGCACCGCAGGTTGGCGGGCCGAAAGCCATCTCGGCAGCACCGGAAATCATGGTGGCGCTCGGGCTTTCGCTCCCCGATGGCCAGGAGGTCTGACCGATGTTCGTCCGGCGCCGGCCCTTGCTGAGGGCAGCCGTTGTCGGTGGCGGCGCATACGTTGTCGGCAAGCGCAGCGGAGAACGCGCGGCCACCAGCCAGCAAGGACAACAGGGCCAGCAGGGACAACAGGGCCAGCCCCAGGAAGACGCCGGCCAGCCGTCGGTGTCGGACCAGCTCGCGCAGCTCAGCAGCCTGCACGCCCAAGGGTCGCTGAGCGACGCCGAGTTCGCCGCGGCAAAGCGGCGGCTGCTTGGCAGCTAGCCCGTGCCCGGCGGCCGTGCCCGGCGGCCGCGCCGGGCGCTAGCGCAGCTTGCTTCGAACTGGAACACGTTCTAGTTTGGTGCGGTGAAGTACGGGGTTGTCCTGTTCACCAGTGACCGCGGCATCGCACCCGCTCGGGCGGCGCAGGTCGCCGAGGGTGCCGGGTTCGCCTCGTTTGCCGTCCCCGAGCACACCCACATTCCGGTCCGCAGGGAGGCGGCGCACCCGGGGACCGGGGATAGTTCGCTGCCAGACGATCGTTACCTGCGAACGCTTGATCCTTGGGTAGCGTTGTCGATGGCGGCGGCGGTCACCAGCGAGATCAGGCTCAGCACGGCGGTCGCCCTGCCAGCTGAGCATGATCCGATTGGCCTGGCCAAGACAATTGCCTCGGTTGACCACCTGTCAGGCGGGCGGGTAAGCCTCGGGATCGGGTTCGGCTGGAACACCGACGAACTGAGCGATCACGGGGTGCCCGCCGGGCGAAGGCGGACTGCGCTGCGCGAGCACGTCGCGGCGATGCGGGCTTTGTGGTCGGCCGACGAGGCGGCCTATGCGGGAGAATTTGTCCGCTTCGGCCCTTCCTGGGCATGGCCCAAGCCGGTACAGCAACCTGTTCCTGTGCTGCTTGGGGCGGGCGGCACCGAGCGGAACTTCAAGTGGATCGCGCGGCACGCTGACGGGTGGATCACCACACCGCGCGACACGCGCATCGCGGAACTGGCCGGCTCGCTGCGCCTGGCGTGGCAGGAGGCCGGACGGGACGGTGCACCTCTGGTGACCGCACTGGCCGGACGACCAGATCTAGCCGAACTGGCGCGCTGGCGCGACGCCGGGGTAACCGAGGTACTGTTCGGCCTGCCCGACCGGCCGGCCGACGACGTAGCTGCCTATATCGGCAAGCTGGCCGCCCGGCTAGGACTCTGAGCGCACCCAGTGATGCCGCGCGGGCGCGGCTTGCCCAGGGTGCGGGCTTTAGTCCTCCTCGCGGGGGCGGGCTGATCACATAGGCAGTGTCGGAGTAGCAGTGGGCCAGGTGATCGCGCAGCGGCAGCCACCAGTTCGTCCCGATGCTGACGCACCCGGCGTCGGGCTCACGCGGATCAGCGCTGACCTACTCGAGCATCGGGCCGCCGAAGACGGTCCGCAGGTTGTGCTTGGTGAGGGTCAGGAAGATGGCGTCGGCCTGCACGGTGATCTCGCCGCTGGAGGCGATGTCCGCAGAAAGGTGCAGCTTGCGGCCCTCGATCTTGTCCAGGCGGACCGTGATGGTCAAGGGAACGCCCAGCGGAGTTGGCCTCCGGTAGTGCATGGTCAGCTTCGCGGTCATGGCGGGGCGCTCCGGGCGAGCGGCCACGCACCCCATCGCATGATCGATGAGCAGGGCCAGGACGCCGCCGTGCACCAGGCCAGGCCCGCCCTGAAACAGGGGGCCGACGACGACCTCACCGTTGCCGCCGCCTTCGTGCACGTCCATGTGCAACTGCGGCGCGATGGGGTGAGACAGGCCGCCGACAATGCTCATGTGCGTGCGGTAAGAACCCGCCGCTACCGAGCGGTCGGCCTGGACGACGGGGCCGGAGAGCCTGGCGGTGAGCTCATCGACCATCGCCGTCGCTGACTTCAGCTCAGCGGGGTCGGCTCCGGTGCGCACCACCACGTCGAGCAGTCGCCGCAGCGCGGCGCCGAGTTCACGCCGCTCCTCGCTGGGGAACCAGTCGACGGTCCCCGGCTGCGACATCAACCCTTCGTGCGCGCTGGCTGAACTGGTTCCGGACACATGCCCAGACTACAGTTCAGTAACCGGCGGATATCGCCCGCATCGCCGCACCCGGCTGCGGGGCCTGGCTCTTGCCTGACGAGATGATGCTGCGAACCGAGCGAAAGAAGGTCCAGCTAGTGGCGGCTTCGCGGGATGTTCTTGTCATCGTCGGGGCTGGCGGCATGGGTCAGGCGATCGCCAGGCGCAGCGGGCCGGGACGGCAGCTGCTCCTGGCTGACATCGACCAGTCAGGGCTGGATGCGGCCGCCGCTGCACTTCGCGGTCAGGGCCAGTTCGTGGTGACGGCACTGGTGGACGTGAAGGAACGGGGCTCGGTCAGGGCGCTCGCGCAGGCGGCGGCGGAACTCGGCCCGGTCAGGTACCTGGCCCACACCGCAGGGCTTTCCCAGGCACAGGCGTCAGTCCAGGCGATCCTGGACGTCGACTTCCTGGGAGCGGCCTTCGCGATCGAGGAGTTCGGGCAGGTCATCGCGCCGGGCGGCGCTGGCGTGGCGATCGCAAGCATGGCTGGCCACTTCCTTGGCCACCTCGACTCCAGGCAGCGGGCTCAGCTCCTGCGTACGCCAGTCGAGGACCTCGCTGACCTGCCTTTCGCCGGCCCTGACCGGTTCGCCAACGGAGCGCTCGCCTACGGTTTCGCCAAGCTGGCGGTCATGATCAGGGTCCAGGCCGCCTGCGCCGCATGGGGGCGGCGCGGCGCGCGGATCAACTCGATCAGCCCAGGGGTCATCGCCACTCCGATGGGCGCCGTCGAACTCGAAGGCGAGGCTGCGCCGATGATCCTTGCCATGATCGACCAGGCGCCAGCGGAGCGAACCGGCACGCCGGAAGACGTGGCCGCCGTCGCTGACTTCCTGTTCAGCCCGGCCGCCAGCTTCGTCACCGGCGCCGACCTGCTCGTCGACGGCGGCATCACCGCCGCGATGGCGGCCGGCGAACTGGACTTGCAGCGACGAGCTTAGCGATCCGCCGA
The DNA here is from genome assembly GCA_027313705.1 of Actinomycetota bacterium. Taxonomy (GTDB): domain Bacteria; phylum Actinomycetota; class Actinomycetes; order Streptosporangiales; family Streptosporangiaceae; genus Chersky-822. Next base: position 148,936 of record DAHVDE010000041.1, read on the forward strand.
CAGCGGCACAGACGCTGGCTCAGGTTCGGTAGCCGGCAAGCCCCCCTTTGATGCCAGCCTCGTCCGGTATGCGGCCACGTTCGTGCGGTTCGAGCATGAGGTGCTGCAGAACCGCCTTGACCGATTCTTCGACAGGTCGACGTGCACGCTGCGGCAGTCCTCCGCAGCGCACACGCGCAGCCGGTTAAGCTGACCGGTCCTGATCACATCGGTGAAGGCCATCGCGGCCTCGACCGCCATCCGGTCGGCCAGGGGAGCGTCGCCCTGGGTGGCGTGCAGGTGATAGTCCCAGATGTCGTGCTTGACGAGCTGCGGGAGCGCGCTGGCTTCCCTCAGCAGGGCATTGACCAGTTCGGCCGCATCGTCTTCGTTCAGCTCCCACAGTTTCTCCAGCCTCGGCCGCAGCCTGCGGACGGCGTCGAGTTCCGCCTGGCCGCAGCTACGACCGCCGGTCCAGCTCCAAGCCTGCACGAACTCGTCGAGTGCGGCGACGTCAGGCAGCAGGTCCGTGTCGCCGCGGCCGGTGTTGACCAGGGCAGCCGCCCCGGCCAGCGCCACCTCGGTGTCATGGGCAAAAAGCAACTTGACTCCTTTCAGCCCTGACATTACTGTCACCAGTATAATTCAGTTTGACGCTTACATCTTCGCAGGGGGAACATCAGGTGAACCGGTCGGGCGGGATCGGGCTTACTCTTGCTGTTCTCTCCGCGGCGAGCTTCGGCACCTCGGGTACGTTCGCCTCGGCGCTCATCGCGGCCCACTGGAGCCCGGCGGCCGCCGTGCTCGCCCGCACCGCCCTGGCGGCGTTGCTGCTCACCGTACCGGCGGTGCTGCGGTTGCGTGGCCAGTGGTGGTTGCTGCGCAGGCACGCTCGGTCGGTGCTCGCCTTCGGGCTGGTCGCGGTGGCGGGCTGCCAGCTTTGCTATTTCAGCGCGATCGCGCGCATGCCGGTAGGCGTCGCCCTGCTGCTTGAATATCTTGGTGCGGTGCTGGTCGTCTGCTGGATGCGGCTGAGGCATGGCCAGCGCCAGCGGCGGCTCACCATCGCGGGTGCGACCTGCGCCATCGCCGGCCTGGCACTTGTGCTCGACCTCAGCGGCGGCAGCGGCATCAACCCGGCCGGCTTGGTCTTCGGGCTGCTTTCCGCTGCGGGCCTCGCCGTCTACTTCGTGCTCTCCGCCGCAGAAGACACCGAGCCACTGCCCCCGATGGTCATGACCTGGGCAAGCATGGTCGTCGGAGCCGGCGCACTCGGGCTGTTCTGGCTGGCGGGCGGTTTCGCGCTGCGGGCCGGCCGCGGTGCCGTGCTGATCGCCGGGCACCGGATGAACTGGCTGGTGCCGGTACTCGGCCTGGCCCTGCTCTCCACCGTCGTGCCGTACATTGCCGGAATCGGCGCGGCACGCAGGCTCGGCGCCAAGGTCGCCTCGTTCGCGGGCATGGCCGAGGTGCTCTTCGCGATCACCTTCGCCTGGCTCCTGCTCGGCCAGTTGCCCTCAGGCCTGCAGTTCCTCGGCGGCGCCGGCATCGTGGCTGGCGTCACCCTGATCCGCATCGACGAACTGAAAACGCCGTCGCACGCGTCCAGGAGTCCGGCGCCGCCTGGCCAGCCGCCGCAATCCCGTGCCGCGCTCGGTACCGCAGCGGCGGCAAGCGCTCGCCCGCCGCGCGGCTTACTCCCCGGTACTGCCGTCGAGGCGTTCCCTGATCAAGTCGGCGTGCCCGTTGTGCCGGGCATACTCCTCGATCATGTGCCCGAGCACATACCGCAGCGAGAACACCTCGTCACCGTATGTACCGCTTACGTCGAGTGACGGAGCGGCGTCGGTGAACGCCCTCGAACGCGCGCACGCTTCTTCCCAGACCAAGAGCGCCTCGTCAGGGTCGGCGTCTTCGGCATCGAAACCGCCGCCGGTGTCCTCTTCCCAGATGGGAGGCCAGCCAGTATCGCCGCCGAGCACCCGGCCGAACCAGCCGTGCTCGACCTTGGCCAGGTGCCTGAGCAATCCGAGCAGCGAGATCGCCGACGGCGGTACCGCCCGCTCGCGTAGTTGCGGGGCAGTGAGCCCCGAGCACTTCCAGGCCAGCGTCTGGCGCTGATGCTCGAGCAAGCCGGTCAGCGTGGCTCGTTCTCCGGCAGCGGTCGGCGGCTCAGTCCGAGCCTGATAGCCATTGTTCACTCCGACCATCCTGCCACCCTCCGCCGCCCTCAGCGCAGCGGCGGCAGATCCTGCGGCGGCCCGAGTACCGGGCGGAACAGGTCACCGCGCTCGGCTATCCGGTCCAGCACCGACCTGATAGTGAAGCCGTCTGGGCGCAAACCAGGGTCATCAAGCTCGTCCCACGCGATCGGCGCGGAGACCGGGGCGCCGCGGGCTGGCCTCGGGCTGTAGGGTGCGACGAGGGTCTTGTTCGACACGTTCTGCGTGTAGTCGAGGCGGGCGCGGCCCTCCCTTGCCCGCACATCCCATTTCCAGCTGACCAGTTCTGGCACGACCGCGCCGATCGCCTTCGACAGCTGCTCGACCCAGGTCCTGGTGTCGTCGTAGCTGAGCCCGGCGGTCACCGGGATCCAGATCTGGATTCCGCGCCTGCCGGTGACCTTGGGCTGGCCCCTGACGCTGACGTGCTCGAGCGCGGTGCGGTGCAACCTGGCCAGGGTGAGCACGTCTTCCCATGACGTGGCCTGACCGGGGTCGATGTCGATGAGCGCGTAGCTCGGATGGTCCGGATCGGCGGCCGGCGCGGTCCAGGCGTGCCACTCGAGCGCGCCGTAGTTGGCCGCCCAGACCAGCGCGGCGGGCTCGTCAACCACAAGGTACGTGGTCGACTTGTCGCGTTTTGCTGCCGGATTGTGCCAGCGCGGCAGCCAGTCAGGCACGTAATCAGGCAGCTGCTTGTTCCAGAAGCCGGGCTCAGTCACGCCACCGGGGAACCTGTGCATGTTAAGCGGGCGCCCGCGCAGGTAAGGAAGCACGGTCGGGGCGATCTGGGCCGCATAGCTGATCAACTCGCGCTTGGTGACCGGCGGTTCACCATCCAGGCCTGGACATAGCTCCTTATCCAGGTTGGTCAGCCGCAACTGCTGGCCGAATACTTCCCACCTGCCAATGCTGCCCAGATCCGCGAGCGCGGCCAGTTCCTCCTCGCTCACCTGCACCGGCTGCGGCCGCAAGACCACGAGAGCTCGGTCAGCTGGCAGGTCGGACCGCCAGAGCCGGTCGGGATCGGCCCGCACTTCCTCGCTGGTACGGCCGCTCAGCGCGGACCGAGGGTGTGCTTCTGTGTCCCAGCCCCTGACCGCGGACTCATCGTCCTTCTTCAGCAGCAGCCACTGCTCTTGCTCACCGTGCGCGGTCCTGCCCTTACTTCTGACCAGCACGAAGGTTCCACGCAATTTGCTGCCAGCCAGTTCGGCGTGCAATTGCCCAGCAGCCACGGAGTCGACAGGGTCTTCACCATGGCGAGGTTCCCAGGTGCCGATGTCCCAGACGATCACGTCACCGCCACCGTATTCGCCCGACGGGATCACGCCTTCAAAATCCAGGTACTCGATCGGGTGATCCTCGACATGCACCGCCAGCCGCTTCACGGTCGGATCAAGGGTCGGCCCTTTGGGCACCGCCCAGCTCGCGAGCACCCCGGCCATCTCGAGCCGCAGGTCGTAATGCAGCCGCCTGGCCCGGTGCCGCTGCACCACGAACCTGAGCCCGCCCTCGTCAGCCGGCGAAATGCCTGGCCGGCCGGCCGGTTCTGGCGTCTTCGCGAAATCGCGCTTGGCATGGTAGGCGTCAAGAGGCTGGCCAGGGTCCTTCACCATGCTCCGATCCTCGCACCTGTCACCTGCACCGATCACTACGCCGATAACTCCGGGCAGAAGCTGGTTAGACCGGCCTCAGCCGGGCAGCGGCGATCACATGACCATGCTTACGCTCAGCAGGGAATGGTGGCGCCTCGCCGCATGCGCTGACGCGGAACCTGAGCTCTTCTTCCCGATCTCCGCCAGACCGGCAAGAGCAGGGTATCTGGGGCGGCCTAACCGACGAAGAAAGACGCCTGCTCAGGCGACGTCTTTCGAGAAGCGGACGAAACGCGCTCACCAGGGAAGCCGCCGAAAAGGCCGTCCGGGTCTGACCGTTCCGGCCGGCCGGATGTTTAGGCCGCGCCGTGCGGGCATACCAACGCCTGATCCCCACGGAGGCGACTAACCATGACATCAGTCATAGCACTGGACGAATACTCCGACACTGAGCTGCTGGCCCTAATCCAGGACGAGCCGTTCGGCAGCCGCGCGCGCGAAGAAGCCTGCGCGGTCCTGGTCGGGCGGTACCAGCCGCTGGTGCGCTCCTGCGTGCTGCGCTACCGCGACAGCCCGGAGCCGATCGAGGAACTCATGCAGGTCGGCTACGTCGGCCTGCTCAAGGCGATCAACAACTTCAATGCCGAACTCGGCGGCAGCCTCGCGGCCTACGCGCAGCCGTGCGTGAGCGGCGAGATCAAGCGGCACTTCCGTGACAAGCGCTGGCAGGTACATGTGCGCCGGGCAGCGCAGGAGCGCCGGCTTGAGATCAGGAAGGCAAGAAGCGAACTGGCCCAGGAACTCAGCCGGATGCCGACGGACTCAGAACTTGCCGGCCATCTCGGTATCAGCCAGGCTGACCTGGCTGATGCCCAGAAGGCTGACCTGGCGTTTCAGGCTTCGTCGATCGACGCACCGCTGTCAGCGGAGAGCGCAGAAGGCGGCACGCTCGCCGACGTGCTCGGTCACGAGGACCTGCGGCTTGAGACCACGCTGGAAATGGACGCCGTCTGGGCGCATCTCGGCGACTTGCCAGAACGCGAGCAGAAGCTGCTGCTGATGCGCTTTTACGGCAACATGACCCAGAGCCAGATCGGCGACGAGCTCGGCATCTCCCAGATGCATGTCTCCCGGCTGCTCGCGCATGCGCTCGGCTTCCTGCGCGACCGCCTGCTCGCGCGGGAAGACCGGGCCTGACTCTTGGATTTGGAGGCTGACCGGACATGAGAACCGCGACTGGCCTGACGCTGATCGCATGAGGCGCGATACTCGCCCCCTATATCCACCTGAACTCAGGCAGCATGCTGGCTGGCAATCCTGGTGATGTCGTAGCCAGCCGCGAGGACCTCGAGGCTGAGCTCACCGAGGAGACCCCAGACCGCTAGCTTTCCCTGCCCGCCTGAGGTGCTTCGCCGACGCGCAGGGCGAGCATTGTCACGTCGTCGAGCAGCACGCCGTCGCAGAATCCGGTCAGCGTCTGGCGCAGGCCGCCGACGACCTCGGCGGCGCTGCGACCTGACAGGCCGCTCAACGCGTCGGTTAGCTGATCGCCGAAGTAGCCGGCCAGCGGGCTTCGGGCGCCTGTCAGCCCGTCGGTGCAGAAGAACAGCAGATCACCAGGGCACAGGTCGAGTTCGGTGACCTCAGTTTCGCCCTCAGAGAAGATCCCGAGCGGAACGCCGCCTCCCTCGACCAGCCTGGCCCTGCCGTCCCCGAGCACGAGGACTGGTCCAGGGTGGCCAGCGCTGGCCAGTACGACCCGCAGCCTGCCCTCTCGCCAGCTCAGGTGGGCAGCGGCTGCGGTCACGAACCGGCCGCCGAAACCTTCAGCCAGCATGATCTCGTTGGCACGTAGCAGGACGTCGGCAGGGTCGGCGGTCCAGTGGCTGAGCACCCGGATAGCGTGCCTGGCCGCGGCCGTTACCGCGGCCGCGTCCTGGCCCTTGCCTACCACGTCACCGATCGCGATGCCCCAGCCGTCTGGCGTCGGGTAAATGTCGTAGAAGTCCCCGCCGACGTCCTCGCCAAGCGTGGGCGGCAAGTGGGCGGCCGCTACGTCGACGCCAGGGATGGGTCTCGGCTCACGAGGCAGCAGGCTTCCCCTGAGCGCCTCGGCGGCCTCGCTTCGCCCGCGCATGGTGCGCTGCACGGCGATCGTCGCGGCCAGTTGCTCGGCCGCATCCTCGGCCAGGCCGACGTCCGCCAGCCTGAACATCCCCGCCGCCGCCTCCCTGACCAGGGTTAGCGTGCCAAGGCGGATTCCGGGCGCGACGATGGGGACGCACAGCACGCAAGCACCGCCGAGCAGCAGCAGAACCGGCACGCCGGATTCGCTGGCACCGAGAATCCCCTCATCCTCAGGGTGCGCAATCAGAAGGGCGCTGTCGCTGGCGGCGACCAGGCTGGCGACCCCGCCGGCTGGCGGCTCGGCGGACATGATCGCCTGAACCAGGCCGGCCGAGCCTTCCTTGTCCGGGCCGGCGGCCGAGTGCCTGCGCAACGTCCCTTCCTCAAACACGTCGATGATCACCCAGGTCGCTATGGTCCCGGCGAGGAGCCGCCCGAATCGCTGCAAGGTCTGCGCCTCGCTTGCGGGGGCATTTTCAAGCAGCAGCCTGCTGATCGCCGTCGCCACGTCGAACCGCCTGGTCAGCGCGCTCACCAGGTCGGTCACCTGGTCGGTCGTCTCCATCGGTTCCTGCGGCAGCGCAGGCCGGGCTTCCTGCGGCCCGGTCACCTGATCCTTCGCCGCCAGCGGGACCGCGACCACTAGCAACCGGTCTTCGTCACCGCGCACGGTCACGGTCATGATGGTGAGCTGGCACTGCCGCACGCCGCGGTACCCGACCAGGCCGCAGCTGCGTGCCTGCGGTTCGCCGGTGCGGCCGACCGCGGCGAGTTGCGAGGCGAGCGCCGCCCTCGCCGCCGGCTCGGCGAGCGAACTGAAGGCTCGCCCGGTCGCGTAGCCGGGCGAGGCGCCGATGAGCCCGGACGCGGCCGAGTTAGCCCGCCTGATCGCGCCGTCCATGCCGAGCAGGAAGATCGCCACGGGCACCTGCGCGAAGATGGCCGCAAGCAGCTTGCGGTCCGCGCTGGACCCCTCGCTGACCGAGCCGGGCGCAGGAGCCAGCTCGATCGCCTCGACTGCCGCGTCAAGCTCGGCCAGGGCCGCGTCGAGCAGCGGCTGAGCATCGGCGTGTGGCACCGCAGCGGCCTGGCGGAGCGCGAGCACCCGGTCCCGCAGGCCGCCGGCGTCCGGTGCCTGCTTGCTGGAGTCAGCGTGCTGTCGCGGGGCCAAGGTGAGCGCTTCCTCCCGCGCGCCCGCTCCGCTTGACGCCAGACTCGACTATTTCCCTGGCCAGGTCGACAGCCCTGATGTTGCGGCGCTGGCTGACTTGGCGCAGCCGGTCAAGCGCCTCGTCCGCGCTGCAGCCGAAGGCATGCATGAGAATTCCTTTCGCCTGGTCGACGACGGCCCGGCCGTCTGCCGCGTCCTGAAGCTGGCTGGCCGTGCGGCGTGCGTGGTCGTAGCGGGCAACCGCGCCGATGACGGCGCCGCCGAGCGCTCCGAGCAACTCGGCCATCTGAGCCTGCCGCGGATCGATGCATCGCGGCCTGGTGCCGGCCAGCATGAGCGTGACGGCACCGCCGCCCCTGGCCAGGTGGGCCGATATCAGCACACAGCGCACGCCGATCAGCAGCGCCGCCGCCCCGAACTGCGGCCATCTCTCGCTGTCTAAGGTGTCCGGGCAGCTCACCGGCTCGCCGATGCTGGCGAGAGCGTCGATGGCAGGACCGCGACCGGCCTGGACCTGGACTTCGACCAGCCTCGGCAGGTCTGGATGGGTCGCGGCGGCAAGCTCGGGCTCGCCCTGCGCCCACATGACCGCGCTTGCCGCCGAGCAGCCGGGCACCGACTGCACGGCGGCGCCCGCTAGCTGGCACAGCGACCGCGCACCTGACGCACCGCCCAGGTCGAGCAACTCGAACAGGTCTGAGCCAGGCATGTCACCTCCGCCTTCGGGTACCCGCGATTCAATCGTGCCACCATTCTCGGCCGCCAGTGCCTCCGGCCAGGCCAGGTCAGCCGTCAAGCCAGCGTTCCATGCAGGTGAGCAACTGCTCGGTGTCCACCGGCTTGGTCACGTAGTCGCTGGCACCTGCCGCGATGCTCTTGTCCTTGTCGCCGTGCATCGCCCGTGCGGTGACCGCGATCACGGGCAGGTCGGCGAACCGCTTCATGGCCCGGATAGCCCGGGTGGTGGCGTGACCGTCTAGCTGCGGCATCATGACGTCCATCAGGACCAGGTCGATGTCTCCGGCAGCCAGTGCCTCGATGCCATGCCGGCCGTTGTCCGCGTGCACGACGGTCAGACCGTAAAGCTCGAGCACGCTGCTCAGCGCGAACACGTTGCGCGGGTCGTCGTCGATGATCAGTACCTTCCTGCCACGCAGGCTGTCATGCGCGCCGGCCTTCGCGACCCGACTGACCTCGGCCAATGCGCTGCCGCGATCCGGCTGGCCGGCGACCTTGCCCTGCTGCGGCGCCGTGACCGCCGCCATGGCGGCGGCTCCTCCGGCCTGACCTGCTACCTGCCCGGCCGCACCTGGCCAGGCGGTTGGCAGGTACAAGGTGAAGGTGCTGCCGGTACCCAGCGCGCTTTGCACCGTGATCCGCCCGCCAAGCTGCATGGCGACCTCGCGGCAGATGGCCAGTCCGAGACCGGTGCCGCCGTACTGGCGGCTGGTCGTGCCGTCTCCTTGCTGGAAGGCGCCGAAGATGGCCTCCAGGTTCTCCTCCGCGATCCCTATGCCGGTATCGGTAACCGCGAACTCCGCGAAGGCCTCGTCGCCGAGTATCGCCAGCCGCACCTCGCCTGAGTCGGTGAACTTGACGGCGTTGGACAGCAGGTTGTGCAGGATCTGACGCAGCCGCTGCTTGTCGGTGAAGATCTCGGCCGGAACGTCTTCCGCCAGCTTGATGGCGAAGTGAAGGCGCTTTTCAGCGGCGAGCGGCAAGAAGACCGCGTCGAGTTCTTCGACAAGCCCCCTGACCGCGAACCGCTCAGGATGCACGTCCATCTTCCCCGCCTCGACCTTGGACAGGTCAAGAATGTCGTTGATCAGCTGGAGCAAATCAGAGCCAGACGAATGGATGACGTTGGCATATTCCACCTGCTTGGGGCTCAGGTTCTCGGTCGGGTTCTGCGCGAGCAGCCTGGCCAGCACCAGCAGGCTGTTGAGCGGGGTGCGCAACTCGTGCGACATGTTCGCGAGGAACTGGGACTTGTACCTCGAGGCCTGGTCAAGCTGCCTGGCCCGTTCCTCGATCTCTCGCCTGGCCTGCTCTATCTGCGCGTTCTTGAGCTCGATGTCGCGGTTCTGCCTGGCTAGCTGGGCCGCCTTATCCTCCAGGTCGGCATTCGAGCGCTGCAGTTCGTCCTGCCTGATCTGAAGCTCGCTGGTGCGGGCCTGCAACTCGCCGGCCAGCCGCTGCGACTCGGTCAGCAGGGCGTCGGTGCGCGCGTTCGCGAGGATCGTGTTCACGTTGATGCCGATGGCCTCCATAAGCTGCTCGAGGAAGTCCTTCTGCACCGAGGTGAACCGGAAGAACGACCCCGCCTCGATCACACCGAGCACCTGGTCCTCGAAGACGACAGGCAGCACGATCAGGCTGAGCGGCGGCGCCTCGCCGATTCCTGACGAGATTTGCACGTAGCCGGCCGGCACGTCGGTCAGCACGATCGGCTTCCTGGTCTTGGCAACCTGGCCGGTCAGCGACTGGCCGAGGCGCACCTGACTCGGCGATTCGATGTCCGGGCCCAGGCCGTAGCCGGCGATGAGCCGCAGGCGGCGGTCACCGCCGCTGCCTTCGGCCAGGAAGAACGTGCCGTGCTGCGCCTTCACGAGCGGGATGACCTCGTTCATGATCAGTTCGGCGACGGCGGTGAGGTCACGGTGGCCAGACATCAGGCTGCCGATCCTGGCCAGGTTGGTCTGCAGCCACTCCTGCTCGGTGTTGGCCTTGGTCGTCTCGCGCAGCGACCGCACCATCGCGTTGATGTTGTCCTTGAGTTCGGCGACTTCACCCTCGGCCTCAACCGAGATCGACCTGGTCAGGTCACCGGTCGCCACCGCGCTGGTGACCTCTGCGATGGCACGGACCTGCCTGGTCAGGTTCCCGGCCAGTTCGTTGACGTTCTCGGTCAGGCGCTTCCAGGTGCCTGACACGCCCTCGACCTCTGCCTGGCCGCCAAGCCTGCCTTGGCTGCCCACCTCCCTGGCCACCCTGGTGACCTCTGCGGCGAACGAGGAAAGCTGGTCGACCATCGTGTTAATGGTCGTCTTCAGCTGCAGGATCTCGCCCCTGGCGTCCACGTCGATCTTCTTCGACAGGTCGCCCCTGGCGACCGCGGTAGTCACCTCCGCGATGTTGCGCACCTGGCTGGTGAGGTTGTTCGCCATCGAGTTGACGTTGTCAGTCAGGTCCTTCCAGGTACCGGCCACGTTAGGAACGGCCGCCTGACCGCCGAGCATGCCTTCCGTGCCGACTTCCCTGGCGACCCTGGTGACCTCGCCAGCGAAAGCGCCGAGCGTGTCCACCATGCCGTTGATAGTGTCGGCGAGCGCCGCGACCTCGCCCATCGCCTCCACGGTGATCTTCTGGCTGAGATCGCCCTTGGCGACCGCAGTGGCCACGGTCGCGATGGATCGCACCTGATCGGTGAGGTTCGACGCCATCACGTTGACGTTGTCTGTCAGGTCCTCCCAGGTGCCTGACACTCCCCGGACAGTGGCCTGCCCGCCGAGCTTGCCGAGGGTGCCCACGTCTCTGGCCACCCTGGTGACCTCGTCGGCGAACGCGGACAGTTGCCCGACCATCGTGTTGATGGTCTCCTTGAGCTCGAGGATCTCGCCGCGCGCATCGACCCGGATCTTCTGGCTCAGGTCACCCCTGGCGACAGCGGTAGTCACCGCCGCGATCGAGCGCACCTGATCGGTGAGGTTGGCGGCCATCACGTTGACCGACTCGGTGAGGTCCTTCCAGGTGCCTGACACGCCCTGGACGTCGGCCTGACCGCCGAGCTTGCCCTCGGTGCCGACCTCACGGGCTACCCTGGTGACCTCGTCGGCGAACGAGGACAACTGCTCGACCATAGTGTTGATGGTGTTCTTGAGCTCGAGGATCTCGCCGCGGGCATCGACCGTGATCTTCTGGCTGAGATCGCCGCGCTGTACCGCCGTGGTCACCTGCGCGATGTTCCTGACCTGGCCGGTGAGATTGCCTGCCATGGCGTTGACTGAGTCGGCGAGATCCTTCCAGGTGCCCACGACGCCGGGAATCTGGGCCTGGCCGCCGAGCTTGCCCTCGGTGCCAACTTCCCTTGCGACCCTGGTGACCTCTGAGGTGAAGAGCGCAAGCTGATCGTTCATGGCGTTGAACACCGTGGCGATCTCGTCGAGGAGCAGATCACCTGTCCTTGGCAGCCTGGTGCTGAAGTCGCCGCCGCGGACGGCGGTAAGGCCGGCGAGGAGCTGGGAAAGCGCCGGATTCGCCGGCTTATGAATATCTGTCGGAACCGGGGGCATGTCAACTCCTCCTGGTCGCGAACGGGGTTGGTCCAGTTCGCGGGTAATGGATTCAGCTCCTCCTGTTCGTTACTACCATCCAGCTGAGGCTCCCGTGGTCGCCAGAGAAGGTTCCGAGGTCGTGACAAGCAGCGACGCGCAGGTTGTCAAGCTGACCGAACTGGTCATGCGGCAACGGCGCGAACTCGGTGAACTGCGCGGGCAGGCCGCGGCGAAAACGGTGCTCGACCTGGCCAGGGGCATCTTGATGGAGCGGCTCGGCTGCTCGGCCGCCGACGCGAGCAGGCAGCTCGCCGAGATCGCCAGCGCGGCGGGCATTCCCCTGACGCAACTCGCAGCGGACATCGCCGGTCAGCCGCCGCCACGGCCGGCACCGGCCGCCCGTCAGGCCGACGAGGAGCGGACCGGGCAGTGGACTGCCGGGGTCGCAATGGCGAGCGCCGCGATGGAGCTGGCCGCCGACGCATCCGGCCTGGCGGCGGCGATGCTGGCCGAGAGCCTGGCGGCGTCTGCCGCCGTCGCCGTCGCGATCTGGCTGATCGCGCCGGACGGCGCGGTGGAACTGGCCGGTGAGGCCGGATTCGGGCCAGGGGAGGCCAGCCGCTGGCAGCGGATGCCGCCTGGAGTCACAGCGCTGGCCGAGCGATCGGCACGCACGGGCGCCGAGTTCTGGTGGCCGCGCGGGCGGCCGGCCGGAGATGATTCACCGCTGATCGGCCAGCGGGAGGGCAGCGCCAGGGTGGTGGTGCCCCTGGTTACCGGCAAAGGCCACGTGATCGGCGCGCTCGAGGTGTGCTGGGCGGCCGCCATTGACGAGTTCACGCCCGCGCTCCGCCGCCAGGTCGTGGCACTGGCCGACCTCGCCGTTCAGACGCTCACGGCCGGGCGAGGCGCATCCGACCTGGTTGCCGATCAGCGAGCGTCCTGGGTGCTCGGCTTGCTCGACGACCTGCACGAGTCCGTGCTTTTCTCGCCGGCCATCCGCGACGACGCGGGCGCGGTTACCGACTTTCGCATAGCTCACGTGAGCCCCGGCTTTCGTGACCCCGCAGGCCGGGCGGGCAGCGAACTCGCCGGCCGGTCGCTGATCGAGGCTTACCCCGAGTCGGTCATGCCAGGCGGCCTGTACCACCGCGCGGCGGAAGTGCTGCGCACCGGAGCGCCCGCGCACGTATCAGGTGAGATCATCGGCACCGCTGGCCACGCTGTGCCGACCATCGCCAGCGTCAGGATTGCCCGGCTGTCAGACGGCGTCGTGATCAGCCTGCGGCATGCGGCCGACACGGACCGGCTGGCCGCGCTGCTCGGGCACGCTCAGCGGCTCGGCAGGTTCGGCGGCTGGGAGGAGAACCTGGCCACTGGCACTGTGCACTGGACCGAGCCGATGTTCGCGCTGTTCGGCCTCCCCGCCGGAAAGCCGCTGCGGCTGGCGGAGCTGCGCGCCGTCGTGATGGCGGACGACCTCGCGGTAATCGAGTCGTTCCGCGCCAGGCTGCTAAAGGACAAGGTCGCGACGGCGGCCGTGTTCCGCGTCATCAGGCGCGACGACCTCAGCATCAGGCAGGTGCGCGCCTTTGCGGAACCGGTGACCGACAGCCGAGGCGAGCCGATCGCCCTGCGCGGCATCTATCAAGATATTTCTACCTATTACCATACAGAGCTGGCCCTGGCCGCGACCAGGGACCTGCTCACTGACTCCCAGGAGCGCGCGGAAGAAGAACATCGCCTCGCCCTCAGGCTGCAACGGGCCATAACGCCAGGCTCATCGCACCTGGCCGAGGCTGCGGGCCTGGACGTCACGGCCAGGTACCGTCCGGCCGGCCAAGGCCACCTGGTCAGCGGTGACTGGTACGACACGGTGCTGCTGCCTTCCGGGCACGTCATGCTCGTCGTCGGCGATGTCGCCGGTCACGGCATCGACGCGGTCACCGGCATGGTTTCGCTGCGCAACTGCCTGCGAGGACTGGCGATCACCGGAGCGAGTCCTGCCAGCTTGCTCGCGTGGCTGAACGGCGTCGCCTGCCATCTCACCGAAGACATACTCGGCACGGCGATCTGCGGGCTCTATGATCCGGCGGACCGCACGCTGCGCTGGGCGCGAGCGGGGCATCTGCCCGCCATCCTGGTCAGGAATGCACGGGCCAGGCCGCTGCCCCAGCCCAGGGGCGTGCTGCTCGGCGCGGACACGGACGCCAGTTACGAAGAGGTGAAGACGCCGCTCAGGCCGGGTGACACCCTGCTGATGTTCACCGACGGGCTGATCGAGCGGAAGGACAAGTCGATCGACGAGTGCCTGGCAGCGCTGCTCGAAGCCGCCAGCGTGCCGGTCGGAGATATCGACGAATACGCCGACGGACTCGTGGCCAGGAGCAGCGCGGACACCGGCGACGACGCCTGCCTGATCGCGGTGACGCTCAGATGACCGTCAGCGGCACGATCGCCTCAGGTCGCGGTCACGGCCTTGATCGCGACGGCAACATTCTCGTGCAGCGGTATGCGATCGGCCAGCCCTGTAATCCACAGCGACTTGGTGCTCTGGTACCTGGCGCCCGCCAGCGCGAGCGCGCCACCGGATGCTTCCAGATCCTTCCAGTGCCCGACGATCACCGCCAGCGAACTGGTGTCCATGAACTCGACACCGGACAGGTCAAGCACGACCCGCACGAAGGTCGGGCGCGTGCTCGACAGCACCTCGTCCAACTGACGGCTAGTGACAATATCCAGGTCACCTTGGATATCGATCACGCAGACATCGCCGCGAGCCTGCCAGGCGATCTGGAAATCCTCCAAGTACGCACCTCACGGGAAGGCCGGATCTGCTTGCTGCAAGCGACATATTATGACGGTGCCTAGTGAGGAGCATATGGAAGATGGCGGCGGTTTTCCGGTAGCAGATCCTCGCCATATTGTGCGGCTTTACCGCACCACCGACGAGTACCTGGCGGCGATCTCCGGTTTCATCCTCGACGCGGACGCGGCGGGGGAATCCGCGCTCATCGCGGTTCCGAGCGAGCGGCAGCCGCTCGTGCGCAGTGCGCTAGGACCGCGAGCCACGCTGGCGGACATGTCAGAGCTTGGCCGCAATCCAGCCAGGATCATCTCCGCACTCTGCGCCTTCATCGACAGTTCGGCCGACCAGCCGGTCAGCTTCGTGAGCGAGCCGGCCTGGCCAGGCCGCAGCGAGAGCGAGATCCGTGAGGTGCTGCGCCACGAAGCGCTGGTCAACCTCGCTATTTCCGGCAGGCGGGCCACCATGCTTTGCCTGTATGCCGCGACCGGCCTGCCAGAGCGGATCATGACCGAGATCCGCCGCGCTCATCCGCTGCTCTTCGGCACGGCAGGAACCGAATCCAACCCGGCCTTTACCGGAACTGCGCTGTCCGGGTACTGCGACCAGCCGCTCCCGGCGGTACCGGCCGGCGCGCCGATGCTGAAATACCGCGAGAACCTGCGCGAGGTTCGCGACCTTGTCGCCGATCACGCCAGGATCGCAGGCCTGCCCAGCTCACGTGCGGGCGATTTCGCGCTCGCGGTGAGCGAGATAGCGGCCAACACGCTCAGGCATACTGGCGGAGAAGGAACCGTCAGCCTCTGGCGCTCCCCCACCGAGCTCATCTGCCACCTCGAAGACGGCGGACATATCGCCGACCCGCTGGCCGGACGCAGGCCACCTGACCATGACCGCCCCGGCGGGCAGGGTCTTTGGCTAGTGAACCAGGTCTGCGACCTGGTGGAACTGAGAAGCGGCAGCGCGGGAACCGCGGTCAGGCTGCACATCAGGCTCGGCCAGCCGAGCCGGTAGCCCAGGACAGGAGCACCCCGCCTGGACATCGCCCGGCCCGTGCGCTAATGTCATGGTTAGTGCTTACGACGCAGGCACACCCCATGGTCACGGCGTGACCGGGTCGGGTGTGCCTATTGTGGTTTTAGAGCCGCACCTTGCCTCCGCTGTGACTCCAGCCGGACACCCGCAAGGAGGCCAACGGGATGAAGATCGCCCTCGTCGCTCGGCATGCAGAGCCGCAAGTACGCATGTTCGACCCTTATACCGCCGAGCTAGCCGATCACGTGTTCGGCCTTGGCCGCGCACTCGCCGCCCAAGGCCACCATGTCGTCATTCAGGCTCGCAAGGACGCTCCCGGCTTGCCGGGCAGGCAGGCGATCGCGCCGAGGCTTTCCGTCGAGTACCTGGCGGCAGGCCCGGCCGCACGCGTTCCTGCCGACGAACTGCCTCGTTATGCCAGCGACCTGGCCGGCGCGCTCGCCGCGTCCTGGCGCAGGCACCGTCCGGACGTCGTGCACGCTCACCACTGGACAAGTGCGCTGGCCGCGCTGGCAGCGGCCAGGGATACCCAGGTGCCCGTGATCACTACCTTCGGCTCGTTCGGCTCTGCCGAGCGGCGCCACGGCATCGTATCCGAGTGCCCTGCCGTGCGGCAGCGACTGGAACCGGCTATCGCCAGGGGGTCGGCCAGCGTCCTTGCGACCACTGGCGAAGAGGTCGCGGAACTGTCGAGGCTTGGCGTTCGGAGTGCGAAGGTGGCCTGCGTCCCCACCGGAGTCGACGTCAAGGCGTTCAAGCCAGCCGGCTACTCGGTCAGGCGCGGCAAGCAGCCGAGGCTGATCGCGCTCGGCTCACTGGCCGGCTGCCGGCGCCTGGATGTCGTGCTGCGGTGCCTGGCCGAACTGCCGGGCACCGAACTCGTCATCGCCGGCGGCCCGGCGGCATCCGAACTGGAATGCGACCACGGTTACCGCATCCTGGCCAAGCTGGCCGCCCACCTGGGCGTGACCGACAGGGTCAGGTTCACCGGGCACGTGAGCGAAGACAAACTGCCCGCGCTGCTCAGGTCGGCCGACCTCCTGGTGAGCGCGGCCTGCTATGAACCGCAGGGCAGCGCGGCCATCCGGGCTATGGCCTGCGGTATCCCTGTCGTCGCCACTTCAGTGGGCGGCTATGAGGACGCGGTGATCGACGGCACCTGCGGCGTGCTCATACCACCCGAGCGGCCAGCCCTGCTCGCCGGGCAGTTGCGCGACCTGCTTGCCACCCCGATGCGGCTGGCCGCGTTCGGGATCGCCGCAGCCGACCGGGCCAGGTCGAGGTATCCATGGGCACGGGTCGCGGAGGAAACCGCGGTCTGGTACGAGCGGACGACCGGCCGGGTGCCGCACCTCGCAGGCGCCTGCGCCATCCCGTCAGGCGCCGGGGCGGCGCGTTCGTCGCAGCGTCGCCCAGGACCCGCCGCGCCTGACCTTTCGCTGCTCTCCCGCAGCCGGCGCACCCTGGTGCCCGTCGGCGAGCACGCCGCCTAGCAGCCCGCCTGGCCGTGCCCGCGGTACGGCCAGGCGGTGCAGGGAAGGAGAGCGCCCTGATCGGCAAGACCACGGCGTAACTGGGGCGGCACCAACTGGTCCTACCATCCCGCGCGGCCGGCGGCTTGGCTAGCGGCCGGAAGGCAGCACTCCGAGTTCTATCGCCCTGGTGACCGCGGCGGTGCGGCCGGTGACCCCGAGCTTCGCGCAAGCCCTGGTCAGGTGGGTCTTGACGGTGGCCTCGCTGACGTAAAGCTCTCGCCCGATCTGCCCGTTCGTCAGGCCCCTGGCGACCAGCGCTAGCACCTGAGTCTCGCGGGCGGACAGCGCCTCGGCCTGCGGCGCGTCGCCGCGAACCCGCGTGACCAGCCGCCCGGCCACCACAGGGGCGAGCACGGTCTCCCCCCTCGCCGCAGCCCTGATCGCCCCGATCAGGTCCGCGCGCGGCGTGTCCTTGAGCAGGTAGCCTGTGGCTCCGGCCTCGACCGCGCGCAAGATGTCGGCGTCGGTATCGTAGGTGGTGAGGACGATGATCCTGGCCTCGCTGCCTTCAGCGCGGAGCCGACCGATCGCCTCGACGCCGTCGCACTTGGGCATCCGCAAATCCATCAAGATCACGTCTGGCCCGCTGGCTCGCGCCAGCGCCACCGCCTCGGTACCTGAGCCGGCTTCTGCCACCACCTCGATGTCCGGCTCGGCGGCCGCCGGGCGCATGTCCGCCGGGCGGATGCTCACACCGCCACCACGCCCGGCACATGACAGGTCACGAGGACCAGGGCCTACAGGCTGGCCCGCGAGATGGTGTCAGCTCCCCGGCACCAGCCGGCCCGAGGCCCGCCATCTCGCGGCTGGAACGCCAGCCACGGCCGCGCGCCCCGCCGGGCCGGCAAGAGTAGGTGCCGCGCCCAGGCGCTCGCGCGTATACACTATGAAGCGACATAACGCAAGCTATGTCAAGACACCTGCTACCCCTGGTAAGGGAAATATAGCCATAAGGTAAGGGATGAATGTAGCGCCGACTGGCGGTCTTCCGGCCCATTTCCGTGTCTGATCTGGCGCTGGCCAGCCGAAACGCGGATCACCACAAGGCCGACTGAATGTCCCTGGTTGGTGCGCTCTCGCTGAGAACCGGCTCAGCGGGCAGCTTGTCGTTGATGCCCCACTTAGGCGGGAAGAACAGGCGGACCGGCTCCGGGGTGGGTGTGAACCGGGCCTTGATCCGCTTGCGGGCGCTGGCTAGTTCAGGGGCGGCTTCGCGGCAATACTTGTCGGTCTCGCAGAACAGGCCCTGACAGTCGATGGCGTGCAATGGCCGTCCCCACAGCCCGCCGAAGGGCAGGCACAGGCGGGCGAACTCCTCTTCCTGCCGCTCGGTCATCCACAAGACGATCTCGGCCGGGGTGTAGTCGCCGGGGTCTTCGAAGCATTTCCTGATGCCGCGCAGGGCGCCCGGCCCGGCCTGGGTGAAGTCGTTCTCGCTGAAGCCGATCAGGCCGGAGTAGTTCAGGTCGATGCTGGTCTGGTAGGACATGAAGTCGCCCATCAGCGGGTAGCCGTGCAGCAGGTGGTACACCTCCCGCAGCGACCCGGCCGCCAGTAGCTTCGCGCCGAGCTGATCGAGCAGGAACATGTGCCGGAACAGCTCGACGTGGTTGCGGTGCTTGTCCGGTTGGCCGTAGGCGCTGGTGGCGCACAAGATGAACGCCCCGGTATACAGCCCGCCGTTGCGGGTCCGCGCCTGATCGAGCGCCGTGGTGAACGACCCGTCCGCCAGGTCTTCAAGGACCGGGTAGCGGCCCAGGACCTCGCGGACGGTGCGCCAGGTGGCGGTCTTGCTGAAGGTACGGAACGCGGTGATCTGGAACAGCCGGTCCTCAGCCGCGCAGGGCTCGTCGTGGTAGCACACGTCGCGGATCATGTACTGCGACACCCGGTCGGCGGCGCGGAAGACGTTGCAGAACTTGAACTCCCGCAAGATCGGGTCATCTGTCCACGGCCCCGCCTCGCCCTCCACGCGGCAGGTGAACATCCGCTGCCGCTCGGAGGCGAAGTACCAGTACAGGTCATAGACCCGCTGCCGGGGCACGGGCGGGCGCCTCATCGGCCCGTTCCTTGAGCCGCTGCCTGGTGGTAGAAGACGCCGGTTCCGTGGAGGTGGAACCAGCGGGGATCATCGAGCAGCGCCCGGCCCGCGATCCGCTCCCCGAGGGTGTAACGGAACCTGTCAGTGCCGGTGAAATGGTCGAACACGATCGCCCCGCCCGGCACCGTCCGCTCGGCCGCTACCTCGATGGCGGCCCTGGCGGGGGTGTAGTTGCCGGTGTCGATGAAGGTCAGCACCAGGTCTTCCCCTTCCAGCCTGCCGCAGGTCCCGGCGATGTCGCCGGACACGATCTCGATGTCCCGTCCGTCAAGATAACGCCGCACGGCGGCCAGGTCGATGAAGACGCAATCGGGATGGTCGTACATGTCCAGCGGGGAGCGGCGGGGCGGGAACCCGCCGAAGGTGTCGAACCCGATCACCGGCCAGCCCGCGCCCAGCCGCTCGATCACCCGCGACAAGAACATGGTGGTGCCGCCCTTGAACATGCCGAACTCGGCCACCACGCCCCGCAGGCCCAGCCGGGCGGCGTTAGCCAGGCACTGGTAGAGGTGGATCAGCGAATGCGGGTAGCCGTTGGCCAGCGACGGCACCAAGAGCTGCGCCTGCTCCTGGCTGAACACCGGGTCCCGGAACCCCAGATGCCCGTACCCGGCCACGATCACCTTCGGCTCTCCGGTGATGAACGGCAGCGCCGCGCACAGCAGATCCTCCTTCTCATCGTCCGCCGCGACTACAAGCACCCCGCACCGTGCCTGCCCGAGCGCCGCGAACGGCCGAACCGGCACAGTCAGGGCCAGCCTGGTGTCATCGGCCGCCGGCGTGTACACGGCCTCCACTGCGCCGGTCAGGCCGCTTGGCGCCAGCGACGCGAGCAGCCGCAGCGTCACCGGGGTAAGGCCGAGCACACCGGCCGGGCCGGCGCCGGCCAGCAGTTCGCGTTCAGTGTCTTCTAGCAGCCTGGCGTAGTCCTCATCGCGCATCGGTCGCGCCTTCCTCTCCGATCACCTGCCATGAGCTGATGACCCCGGCGTACACTCGCGGGTGCTCGCGCCTGAGCACCCCCAGGAGAGCGACCGCGGCGTCGGTGAGCGCCAGCAGGCGGCCCAGCCGGACAGCTACCGGCCGCGTGCTGGCCGTCTTATGGAAGCAGGCTTCCAGCTCACCGAACCGGGACACGACGCCCGCCGCCGCCTCGGGAGCCGGCTGGCTCGTGAAGGTGATGGGTCCCAGGTCGGCCCGCGACAGCAGCGCCTCGAACCCGGCCGGGCCGTCGCTGTAGGGCGGGCTGACACCGCTGCCGGCGAATAGCCGTGCGGCGGTCGCGGCGTCCAGGTCCGCCAGGTACGCCTGGTATTTCAGGCAGTAGACCAGGAGGTCAACGGCGTCCTTGGCTCGGTGCAGCCGGGCGGTGGCGCCGCGGAACTCGGCGTCCGGGGTCATGCCGCCAGCACCTTGCGGTAGGCCAGCTCGCGGGCGTCCAGGTCCGCGCACAGGTACCCGCCGTCGTTGTCGCCGAGCAGGCGCATCGCCCGGAACCCCTGGTGAATAGCGGCCTGCCACAGCCAGCCCGGCACAGCCTCGGCTTCCAGGCCGGCCGCGGCGGCCTTGGCGACTTCGATCACGTCCCCGTCGATGCTGGTCAAGCTAAGAAAGCCGGTGCGGCGGGGCGCCAGCCGGGACAGCACCGCAGCTAGTCCTTCCTCAGCGAAGATGGCCCGCGCCCCGTCCTCACACTCGTCGGTCTCCGGGCTGGACTTGCGCTTCAGCCGCAGCAGCGCCCGGATCGTGGGTGACCAGCCGAGAACCGCCATGAACCCCAGGTGGATCGCGTCATGGAAGCGGTAGGCGTCGTGGCGCCGGGAGTTGTCCGTAAGCGGATCGCCCAGCACCGCCCCGACCTGGAAGCCGCGCGGTTTGCCGCCGATGGTGACCGGGCCGTCCGGGAAGGCGTTAGGCTCGGCGCTGACCAGCGTCAGCACGGCGGCAGGGCCGCCGGACGGCAGCGGCTGTTCGGTGACCGCCACCACCAGCTGGCGCGGGAACCGCTCTCCGGGCGGGAACCCGCCGTCGAAGACCGGCAGGTCCGTAGGCCCGGCCCCGGCGTGAAGAAGGCGGTAGCGGTCGCGGGTGCGGCGCAGGTTCGCCTCCGCTATGTCGTCAAGGTCCAGGCCGCACGCGGTCGCTACCGCCGCCGCGTACCAAAGCAGGTCGCCCAGCTCCCCGCGCAGGAACTCCCGGTTCGCGGCCAGGTCAATGCCATCACGCAGGTACTTCTTGTAAACGTTCAGGATCGACCCGGCTTCGGAGGCCAGGCCGAGCATCGGCGCTATGGCGCCTTGCGGCCCGCCAAGGCTGAGCTGACTCGTCTCGCTGGCGGCCTGCTGGTAGGCGGAGAACTCCACAGTCAAACCTCAATCCGGGCGGATCAGCGCCCACACCACTTTCCCGCCCGCTGGCTCAGACGGGACAAACCAGTTCCACCGCGCGCTCAGGGTTTCCACCAGCAGCAGACCACGGCCACCCTCGTCGTCTTCGCCGCCACTGACGCGCTCCGGCGGCTGCGGGCTGGCGTCCCCGACCAGGACCAGGGCACTCGCCGCGTCGGCCAGCAGCCACAGCCGCACCGGGACGCCGCCCGCTTCCGCCCGCGATACCCGGACCGCGTTGGTGACCAGCTCCGATGTCACCAGCTCAGCGGCATCCGCCAGATCGGGAAGCCGCCACTCCCATAGCAGTTGCCGAACGTGCAGGCGGGCGCAGGGAGTGGCACCGGGAAGGGCGCCCAGCTCCAGGTAACTCCGAAGCGGCCACTGCTGAGTGAGCCAATTCCCCTTGCCATCGGCCAATGGCCGCATCCGCGCGGTACCACGAGCAGGGCGGGCCGGGAAATCGCCGGGGCTTTCCCCGCGGCCTGTCCCGGCACGATGAGCGTGCCCGCCCGCAGCGGCTGACCTGGCTGTACTCGCCCTGCCATACATGATCATCTCTCCTATAGCGCGGTCATCCAGCGCGCCCCCGCGTGTTGCTGCCGGCGGGTGCCAGGCTGCGCACCGCCGATCCGGAATCCAAGGCCGGCGTCTGGCCGCTCAGCAGGCCAGCCACCATGTCCGCGACCTCTCCCGTGATCTCGGTCAGGCACTCCCACTTCACATGGCCGTCGTAGCTGACATGCACAGACCCGTTGCCGGGACGGCCGGGGCGGGTGATGGTCAGGTCTGTGATCTTGTCACCGCAGGTGCGCTCGGTTATCTCCAGGCCGCGTGCCCGCAGCTTGCCGGCGATGATGTGCATGATCTCGCCCGGCATGTACTCGCCGCGGGGGCGGCGGTTCCGGCCCGCCTCGGAAAGGGCGGTCCGCCTGTCCGGGAACACCCCGGCCTGGCCGAGAACCGCGGGCAGCAGCATCGCCCGCGGCACGTCGAAGGCGTCGGCCAGGCGGAGCAGGTTGCGGATATCGAAGATCGTGTCCCGTGTCCCGTTCTCGATCATCCCGATCGTCGCGCCCGACCAGCCGGCGATCTGCCCGGCCTCTGCCTGCGATAGCCCCGCGGCCACCCGGAACACCTCGAACGCCCGCCCCAGCTCCAGCCCGGCCAGCATCCGCCGCACCAGCGCGGTACCCCACACCCACACCGGCGCCGCCCGCCCGTCATCGCCGCCTGCCAGGCACCGGGCGGCGATCACTTCCCGCTCGCATGACGAGCACAGCGCGGTCTTGTTGTAGACCGAAAGGCGAGTCGCCCGGCAGGCGGCGCAGATCCGGGACTCAGGCACCGGGCACCCCGGCTCCGTCGCGCTGGGCTTCGTGGCCCAGATCCCGGATCAGGGCAAGCTGCCCGTTCACCCGGCCCGGATAAGCCGCCGGACTGCCCTGGCCAGCGCTGACCGCCGGTTCGGCTATCTCGATCAGCAGGCGGCCGGGAACATACGGCAGCGACAGCGACAACCCGGCGGCGCCGGCGAGTTGCTGGAAGGTACCTTCCGCTGATTGGCCTGGAGCATGACCGCGGCCCGCGTCGTTGTCGTCACGAGCCGCCGGCTCCGCCAGCGCCTCAAGTTCCCCGCCGGCGTCCAGGACCCGGTCAAGCAGCCCCGCGAGTTGCTCTGAGGCGCCCTTGCGGCCGTGCGCGATATTCGACAGGTGCGCGGCACTGCACGGGACCCGGCGGGCCACCTCGCGCAACGACAGCCCGCGCTCGTTCGCCAGGGCCACCAGCTTGCGGCCGAACTCGGTCTCGGCGCGCGGCGGCGGCCGGCGGATCAGCGTGAGCCGGTCCTGCGGCGCCAGGTTCTCATGATCGGCCAGGTCGAGCAGGCTCAGCACGTCCGTCTCATACATCTGGGCCAGCATGATCAGCACGTACACCGATGGCTTGCGCCCGCTGGACGACGGCCAGTGCTCATGCTCACACAAATGGGGGCCGGTCATGGCCGCGCGCCCCTGCGGGTCGGTGCCTTCCCGCGCGGCCAGCGTGTTGAACCGCGCCGCCGCCTGAAGCAGCGACAACCCCCCGGCCAGCCGGGACGACTCACGCGGGCGCAGCCGGTAACGGCGGCCTATCTCGCCCGCGACATCGTCAAATCCCAGGCCCAGGCGCCGCATCCGCTCACGCAGGTCCGCCAGCTCGGCCCTGAAACCTATCCGCTGGCCCGCGCCCGGCGCTTCGGTGACAACCGCCTCACTAGCCGGGGTCATGCCGCGTCCCCGCTGGAACCTGGCCGGGCCAGCAAGGACATCGCCCGCGTGATCGCATCCACGACGGCATCGGCCACCTTAACCGGATCAGCGATCCAGCCGTTGTACTCCGACTCCCAGCAAATGGTGCCGGCCTCCGGCCAGAAATCACGCCACCAGATGACCCGGCCGTCATCGTCCACCTGGACCGCCGCGGCCCGGCCCGAAGCCGGGCTAGTCACCACGATCGCGGCCTGGACATCGAAGAAGTCCTCGTCCGCGCTGACCTCCAGGGCGACCTCAAGGCCGCGGGCCTTCAGCTCCCGCCCGACGATGCCCTTGAATGTGAGACCGTCACGGCCGTACCCGTCACCCATTCGCGGACGGTCCTCCGCCCAGCCGGTGAGCAGCGCAGTCGTCACATCCGCCGTCCGCTTCGGGTCCGCCTCGTCACTGGCCCAGGGGCACCACTCCCACTCAACGTCGCCCCAGTCGCTCACCGACACCTCGCACCGCGCCCAGCGGCAGTCGATAACGACGCTCCCGCCGTCACGCTCGGGCGCGCGGATAGCGAATCCGCTAAATGCCAGCCCTTCGGCCACAAGCCGTATCAGCTCACCAGGCCTGGGCTGCTCAGCGATATCGCCGCGGGTGCCGCTCACGCCAGCCATCCCTTCCGGTTCTCGGGGTTCTCATCCGCCCGCTCATCACTGCGTGCGGGCTTCCTGCCCACACCCGCATATGCCCAGCGTGTGCCGCCTTCGGGGTATGACTCGCTGCTTGGCCGCCACTGCGACAGGTGGACGAGTCCCGGACTAACAAGGTCGGTGCCGTCGAAGAATCTCGCTATTTCAGCGCGCGACCGCATAATGAGCGGTGCTGACGCCTGCTTATATGTATCAGTGATATCGCTTAGCGCTTCTGTTTCGCGGTCCTCGCTCGTCACATGCGAGATGACCACATAACTTCCGGGACAGAGGACATCGACCAGATGAGAAACGATGTCACGCGCACCGTCGCCGTCAGCGACGAAATGCAATACCAGGGTCATGCACAAGCCGACCGGCTTATCGAAGTCGATCATTTCCCGCAGAGCCGGGTTACCTAGCAGCCGGTCGGGATGACGCAGGTCCTCTTTGACGATTGACACACCGGCCAGGCCATCAAGGAGCTTCTGTCCGTGGCGGAACACGACCGGATCATTATCGGCATAGACAACCTTTGCTCTCGGGGCGTACTGCCGAACGATCTGATGCACGTTGCCCTGAGTGGGCAGTCCCGGCCCGATATCCAGATACTGGCTGATGCCCGCTTCCTGCACGAGGAAACGCGCCGCCCTCTGCAAGAATGCGCGATTCTCCAGCGCGGCCATCGGAATATCCGGCGCCAAGCCAATGACCTTACGGGCCGCTTCCCGGTCCGCCTCGGCATTATGTTTGCCACCCAGGTAGTAGTCGTAGACCCTGGCTACATTCGGGGTATTGACATTGGGATCACTCGGGAGATCGTTGGTGTCATGCATTTCTCGGCGGCTCCATGATGGTCGGGCAGTTCGTCCTCGCCATATCCAGCCTGTCGGCCCCCGTAATGCGACGGGCCTGGGCCAGCAGCACGATGCTGCCCTCCATCGTCGGCCGGTGCCGTTTCCCGCATGTGCCTCCCAGGTGAGTACGGTGCTGTTACCGGCGGATTGAACTACGCTCACCAGCAGTGGAGGATCAGCGCCACGCGCCGATGAGCATCCAGGCGCCCGACCCGAGGACAAGCACGTGAGCGAGCAAGGCCGTGACCCCAAGGTGATCGCTGCCGCCCTGCTGGGTGATCCGCGCATGGTCGAGGCATGCGGTACGCATGACGTTCAGGCCGTGATCCGCTTGATGCGCAGTGGCGGAGCGTCCCTTGATGACCTGGCCCGAGCGACCGGCGTCGGCCCCAGCCGCCTCAGTGACTACGAGGTAGCAGCCCGGCAAGCTCACGGGTTCGAGATCTTCGAGCGCCTAAGCGACGGTTTCCGCATCCCAGGGAGATACTGGCGCCTGGCAGACCGCCCGTGGGAAGAAGCCGGCATCCTGACGGCCCGCCCCGGCAGCACTGGGGCGGGCGCGGACCCAGGCGAGCTACGCCCGAGGACGACGACATGAGCGAGCAAGGCCGGGACCCGCAGATGGTCGCTGCCGCCTTGCTGGGTGACCCGCGCATGGTCGAAGCGTGCGGGAAGCACGACGTTCAGGCCGTGATCCGCTTGATGCGCAGCCGGGGCGCGTCCCTCCGCGGCCTGGCCAGCGTGACCGGCATGAGTCCCAGCCGCGTATACGAATACGAGGCGGGAGACCGGCAGGCTTACGGGTTCGAGATCTTCGAGCGACTCAGCGACGGCTTTCGCATCCCAGGGAGATACTGGCGCCTGGCAGACCGCCCGTGGGAGGAAGCCGACATCCTGGCCGCCCGCCCCGACAGCACAGACCTAGATCGCTGGGTACCCTCCCATACCGTGGAAGCCGTGAGCTTGTTCACCCGCAGAGATCTCATGCTCGACCGCCGGGAAGCGGCCAGGGCCATTGCCACCCTGGCGGTTGGAATGCCGCTCATCGAGTGCGTCGAGGGCTGGCTGGTCCCGGAAGAAGAAACACCGGCACGTAGTCCCCTCGGAAGCGTCGGGACCGATGAGGTCGCGAGTATCGAGCAAGCGGCCCAGCTATTCCGTGACTGGGACGACCAGTTCGGCGGCGGACTCCGCCGCAAGGCCGTTGTCGGCCAGCTCAATGAGGTCGCGGACTTGCTGCGCGACACTCATCCGAAGGAAGTCACCCGGCGCCTGTTCCGGGTCATGGCACACCTGGCGGAAACCGCGGCGATGATGAGCTGGGATTCCGGCATTCATGCCACCGCGCAGAGGTATTACATCCTGGCGCTGCGGGCATCAAAGGAAGCAGAGGAATACGCTTTCGGAGCCAACATCCTGGCTTCAATGGCGCGGCAGCTCCTGTATATGGGCCGGCCCGATGATGCCCTGGAGCTGGTGCGGCTCGCCGGAGACGGAGCCACCAAAGGCAACGCTCCCGGCGCTGTCTGGTCCATGCTCCACACCCGCGAGGCTTGGGCCTATGCCAACCTGGGCCGGGTGCAGGCGTTCAGGCGGGCCACCGGAAAGGCCGAAGACACCCTTGCTGGTGCCGACCGCTCAGAAGACCCGCACTGGATTCGCTACTTCGACGAGGCCGAGCTAGCTGGCGTGACAGGCGGCCGGCTGCTCGATCTAGCGCAGCGGAGTCCCGGTAATCCGGCGCACGCCCGCGAAGCGGAGGCGGCGATAGACAAGGCGCTGAGGCTGCGCCGGCCGGAAAGCATGCGCAGCTTCAGCCTTGACCAAGCCGGACTCGCCCAGGCTTACTTCATGCAACGTGACCTAGAGCACGCGGTGAGCGCTGGTCACCGGGCAATCGACCTCGCCGGGAAAACGCAGTCCGACCGGGTACGGCTGCAACTTCAAGGGCTATACCAACTGGCGGTCACCCATCGCCGGGAACCCGTTGTCAGCGACCTTGCCGATCGCCTCACCCTGGCGCTTAGCGCCTAGCCCCGCTAAACGCAGGTCAGCGCAGCGAGCCATGAAAGGCTGATAGTGCCGCGCATAGCAGTCACCGGCCACATGAACCTCACCCCCGCGACCATGACACTGGTCGATACCGCATTGCGCGACCTGCTCACCGGGTGCCAAGGCGCCGACCTGATCGGCATCTCATGCCTGGCCAAGGGGGCCGACCAGCTTTTCGCCCGCGCGGTCTTGGACCTCGGGGGCCAGCTCATCGTCATCCTGCCTTCCCCTGACTACCGCGAGCAGAAGGTCAAGCCGGATAACCGCGCCGAATTCGACGCGCTGCTAGCCAGGGCCACCGAGGTACGCCACATGCCCTACGCCGAATCTGGCCGGGAGGCTTACGAAGCCGCCAACAACACGCTTCTCGACCTCGCCGATCAGATAGCCGCTGTCTGGGACGGCCAGCCGGGCGCGGACCAAGGCGGTACCGGCGCGGTAGTCCAGCGAGCACGGCACCTCGGGAAGCCGGTACACGTCATCTGGCCAGAAGGAGCTACGCGAGCCTAGGCGTCGGTTCTGGGGACTTGACGCGGGAAGCCGACCGTACCGGCGCACGGGATGACGACCGATGCGGACCACAGCTTATGTCACAATCCGATATCGGGCTTGCCCGCGCCGTTTGGGCCGAGCAGCGCGAACACCTCACCGCGCTCGATCTCCAGGTCCACGCCGTCCACGGCGGCCTTGCCCTGGTAATGCTTTCTGAGGCCGCTGACCTTGACGGCGGGAGCGGCCAGGCTTGTGATGTGTGGCATGGCTGAATCCTCGCAAGGAAAGGCGGTGCCCCGTGTCATCCGGCTCGTCATGCCGCTGTCATCCGTTTGGCTGACCCAAGCCAGGTCCCGCAGGATGACGCACTAACCTGACTTGTGACAATTTAGTGCGCATCGGTCCGGCCGTGGATCTGGTCAAGGGTTGCGCGGAGGTCGCCGGGTACTGGGTAGGCGGCGGTGATGACCTGCGATCCGGCTTGGATCTGGATCGTGCGATAGCGGCGGGCTGTCTTGACGAATTTGCGGATGGACCAGCCGGTCTGGTGCTCGATCCAGCAGCCGACTGCGAGGGCGGCGAAGGACGATGGTCAGGTGGGCTTCGATCGAGTCGCGCAGGTGGTGGTAGACCGGCCTGGCCTGCGCCGATCACGAACTCGGGCGTGACCGGGGTTCCGTCCGGGCAGGCGGCCAGGTTGGTGACGTAGCCCTTGATCCCGGCCAGTGACCTGGCCTTCTCCTCAAGCTCGCGGTTCACGGTCCGGGTGCCGCCGGACAACTGGACGAACCGGTTCCGCTTGACCGGCACCTGCCCGGCGACGGCCTTCTCGGCCTTCCTCACCTGCTCGTCGATGCCCCGCAGTGTCCTCCTGGCCCGGTCGTGGCGGTACTGGTAGAAGATGATCTTGTCTCGCCGGCCGCTGGCCCCGGTCGCCGGCCAGGGCTGTGCGAAGACCTGGCCATCGGAGATGTCCTGCCCGGGGTGCTCGTCCTTCCACTGCTTCACGGCGTAGGGCAGGAACGGGATCTTCGCGCCCAGGATGAACGACAGGCCCGCGGCCTCGATGTCCTTCTGGTTCGCCTCCGACACCATGCCCGCGTCCGCGACCACGGTGACGTCGGGCAGCTGGTGAGCGGTCATGAACGCCTCGATCACCGGCAGCATCGTCTTGGTCTCGGCCTTGTTCCCCTCGAACGCGGAAACCATGAGAGGGAACCCGGCCTGGTCGGTGAGCAGGCCTATCGTGACTTGCGGTTCCAGGCGCCGTTCCTTGGAGAATCCGGGTTCGCGGAATCCGTCCCCGGCATCGATCTCGAAATACAAGGTCGAGACGTCGAACAAAACCAGGCTCGCCCGGCCCAGCTTTACGTGCGCGGCGCACGCCGCCGACAGCTCCTGGCGGAACGCCTCCTTCGCATAGGCCGGCAGGCGGCGCAGGACCGTCCGGTAGGACGCGACCGCCGTCCCTGCTTCCTCCAGCACCCGCAGCGAGTCGAGCTTGCTGGTCGGCTCGATGATCCGGGCCAGCACCAGATCCCGGAAGACCTCGTCACCGCCGCTGGCCCGGCCGAAGCCCAGCACCTCATACCCGCGCGCCAGGGCATCGAGCAGGCAGCCCATCCGCGAGGATGTGATCGGCAGCGGCCCGCCCGGAGCAGCCACATCCAGGCCCAGGTCCAGCTCGCCCTGCCCGGCCGCCAGCCGCTGCCGCGCCGCAGCCTTCAAAGGCTCCAGCTCCGCCTCATCGTGAGCCGAGCCGAAATGCTCGATCTTCCGCGATCCCCGGTGATAGGACCACACGATCTGCACCGCCGTGGCACCCGACGCCGTCCTCACCGTCCGCACATACGCCACCCGGCAACCCTACGGCCCCCGATTAGTGCGCAAAAACCGTCAGCCAAACACGAGAACCCGCAGGCCAGCGCCCCGCCCGGCCTTCAGCTCGCGGATCGTGTCACAAGTCAGGAAAGGCGGTGCCCCGTGTCATCCGGCTCGTCATGCCGCTGTCATCCGTTTGGCTGACCCAAGCCAGGTCCCGCAGGATGACGCACTAACGGCCTGGCGCGATTAGCCTGAAACCGTGTCCGCGCTTTACGCCTGGTGGCGTAACCATCCGCGGGTGGTCGACGGGGTACTCGCCGCGCCGCTCGCGCTCGGCGGCATTGCCGACGCGGTGAGCTTGCGACATCACCTGCTGATCCTCGTCGCGATCGGACTGGCGATCCCGATCGTGGTGCGGCGCAGGTATCCGGTCGGCGCGTTCAGCGTCGCCATTCTCGCCGGCGTGCTCCAGGTGCTGGCCGGGGCCAGGCCGATGGTCACTGACTTCGCGGTCCTGGTGCTGCTTTACACGGTGGCTGCCTATACGACGAGACGGATCTCGGTCACCGCGCTAGGAGTCTGCCTGTACGGCGCGCTGGTGGAAACCCTGCGCCTGCACACCAAGATGGTCGTGCTGACCTCGCCAGAGGTCACCGGGTTCGTGTTCTTGATGTTCGCCGGGCCGACGCTGATCGCCTGGGTGCTAGGCGACTCGACCAGGTACCGGCGGGCCTACTACCTCACTCTGGAAGAACGGGCGGCCAGGCTGGAGCGCGAGCGGGACGCGCACGCCCAGATAGCCGCGGCGGCCGAACGCGCCAGGATCGCCAGGGAACTGCATGACGTGGTCGCGCATAATGTCAGCGTCATGGTGGTTCAGGCGGACGGCGCCACGTACGCGCTCGAATCCGACCCCGGCCGGGCCAGGGACGCGCTGGCCGCCATCTCGGCGACCGGCCGTCAGGCGCTCGCCGAGATGCGGGCTTTGCTCGGCGTCCTTCGCCGCGGCGACGAAACTGCATCAGGCCAGGTGGCAGACGACGGCACGAATGCCGAGCCTGCGCACGTCGCGCTTGCCCCGCTGCCCGATCTCGGGCAACTCGGCGAACTGCTTGACCAGACCAGGGCGGCCAGCCTGCCCGTCTCCTACCGGGTGGAAGGCGAACCGCAGCCGCTGCCGGCCGGCACCGCCCTGACTGTGTACCGGATCATCCAGGAGTCGCTGACCAACACGCGCAAGCACGCCGGACCGCTGGCCAGCGCCAACGTGGTACTCAGCTACACCTCGAGTTCGATCGAAGTTTCCGTCACAGACGACGGCGCCGGGGCCGGCGCCACCTGCGACGGTGCCGGTCACGGGCTGACCGGCATGACCGAGCGAGCCTTCATGTACGGCGGCTCGGTCCAGTTCGGGCCGCTGCCGGAAGGCGGCTTCTGCGTAGTGGCCACCTTGCCCATCGGGCAGGTCACCGCCGATACCCCTGGCGCCGTCCGGGCCGGTGCGGCATGACGATACGGATATTGCTGGTTGACGACCAGGAACTGGTCAGGACCGGGTTCCGGATGGTACTCGACGCGCAGCCAGACATGACCGTAGTCGGCGAGGCCGGAGACGGCCTCGCCGCCGTAGCCGCGCTGCGGTGCACATCTGCCGACGTCGTGGTGATGGATGTCCGGATGCCGAAACTAGACGGCATCGAGGCAACCAGGCGCATCTGCGCAGCCGGTGACCGGCCCCGCGTGCTCATGCTGACCACCTTCGACCTCGATGAATACGCTTTCGCCGCGCTGAAGGCCGGTGCCAGCGGATTCTTGCTCAAGGACGTGCCGCCCGAGGAGCTATTGTTCGGCATCAGGTCGGTGCATTCCGGCGACGCGGTCGTGGCACCATCGACTACGCGGCGGCTGATCGACAGGTTCGTCCCGATGCTCCCGAGCGGCAGCGGCGAGTCCGAGGCGAATCTCGGCGGGCTGACCGGCCGCGAACGCGAGGTTCTGACCCTCATCGCGCAAGGTCTGTCTAACGCCGAGATCGGCGATCGCCTGTTCGTGTCTGAAGCCACCGTGAAGACCCACGTCGGACGGGTCCTGGCCAAACTCGGCCTGCGCGACCGTGTGCAGGCAGTCGTCTTCGCCTACGAGACCGGCCTAGTCAAGGCCCGCGGCGCGAACTGACCCCAGCCTCGCCACAGCCACGTGCACCCGCTTCACCCCGCCCCGCCTCCGCGCCACCGCGCTCGCTTGACATATCTCGTGATTGCTAACTATAGTTAGCTGAACACTTCAGAGAGGAACCCGATGAACTACAACCGTGCAGCCGGGCAGGAGCTGCCGGGCCAGGTCCTGGCCGCCGCCCGTAAGGGGCAGGAGCGGGTAGTCAAGTCCGTCAGGACCGCGACGGCCGCTGCCCAGCAGATCAGGCCGCAGCTTGCAAACTTGCCCAGGCCGACCTTCAGCCTGTCGGCACTGCCTAGTCCTGCCCAGCTCAGGGAAAGGGCACCCGAGTTCGTTGCCAGGTTTCCTGCCAGGCTTCCTGAGCAGATCCAGACGAGGCTGCCAAGCGCGGAGCAGCTAAGGACCAGTGCTCAGGAGTTCGCCGGTCACGCCAGGTCGGTCCAGCGCCTCGTCGCTGACCAGGTACGCAACGTGGCCGCCCCGCTTGCGAAGCAGGCTGCGGCACGGCTCTCCCAGGTCGGTGCCCCGCAGGCGCCGGCGACCCCGAGCACCGGCACGACGACCAAGGTCCATCAGGTGACCGTCACCACGTCAGGCAAGCCCGCGGACACCGCAGGCCCGGCCGACACCGCAGCCAAGGCCGACACCGCACCACCGGCTGGCAGGCCGGCCAGCGGCACGGCGCCCAAAGCCCGCACCGCCAGGGCCGACACCAAGGCAGGCACCGCCAAGGCAGGCACCGCCAAACCCAAGACCGGCACAGCCGACAAGTAGCCAGCCAGGCGAACCAGGCGAGGCGCGGCCGAGGCGGTGGAGCTCTCGGCCGCGCCTTAACATCTGTTCCACCCGGACGGATAACTACGTGATGGCGAGGAATGTGGCGTGAAGGAACCCTGGGACGCCCAGATGGAGGCGCTCGGCGGCTTCATCCGCAACCGGCGCAAGCAGGCGAACCTGTCGTTGCGCCAGCTAGCCGAGAAGACCAGGCTGTCTAACCCTTACCTGAGCCAGATCGAGCGCGGCCTCCATCAGCCGTCCATGCGGGTCATCAAGCTTATTGCCGAGGCGCTCAACGTATCGGCGGAAACGCTTCTCACCCAGGCTGGGCTGCTGCACCACGGTGGCAGCGACGACGACCGCGCGGAGCACGATAATCGCGTCGTGGAGACCGCCATCAGCGGCGACAAGCGCCTGTCTGACCAGCAGAAATCGGCGCTGATTTCGGTGTACCGCAGCATGTTGAGCTCCGACTGACCTGGTCCGAATAAATCGGCGGTATCGGTGCGAACATCTCGAAATGAGGGCGCCATAGCAGTCAGGGCATTACGATACATCAACGTGAGTGATCAGAGCCCAAGTTCCGCACCGCTGCCCCAGCGCCGTCCGGCGCCTGAGGGCCTGCCGGTGCGCAACCGGGGCGCCGCAAACGGCAGCACCGCAAACGGCAGCACCGCAAGCGGCAGCACCGCAAACGGCAGGCCGGCACTCCCCCGCCGTACTAACACCGTGCGCCGCGTCGGCCGGCACCGGAGCATGCACCGCATCAGCGTGGCATCGGACGCGCCTGCCCTGGTGCTCGCAGTGCCAGGAAACGGCGGCGAGTCCGACGTAGAACTGGCCGATCAGATCGCCGAGGCCGCGGCGGAGTCCTGCCCTGGCGTGGAGATCAGGATCGGCTACCTGCACTCGGTCAGCGACAGCATCGTCGACGTCCTGGCCGATGGCCAGTCGCGGGCAAGCAAGAACCGAGCAGAAGATAACGGCCAGGCTGCCAGGCCTGGGGCGGTCGTGGTCCCTTTGCTGGCGGGCTCGCATTCGTCACTCGACGCCAGGCTGGCGTCTGCCGTCGCACACGCGAGAGTCCACGCCATGATCGCCGATCACCTCGGCCCGCATCCGCTCCTGGCCGGCGCATTGCACGACCGCCTTTCCGAGGTCGGCCTGGCCCGCGCCAGCCGGGCAAGGGGACTGAACATCGCGGCCGGAGCTAACGGAGTGCTCGTAGTCGCCGACCGCGGCCCTCAGGCCGTCAATGATGCCGGGGTTACCGCGGTGCTGCTTGCGGCCAGGCTCGCCGTGCCGGTCGTACCCGCCTCGCTTCACGAGCCGGCCAGCATCGAGGCGGCGCTGGCGCGACTCAGGGAGGCAGGCGCGACTCACCTGGCGATTGCCCCGTGCCTGATCGGGCCGGAGACCGACCCGAGCGAGCTGACCTCGCTCAGCGTGGCGCTTGATGCCCCATACGCCGCCCCTCTAGGCGCGCACCCGGCAGTCGCTCAGCTCGTCGCGATCCGCTACGGCGAGGCCCTGGCGAGGATGAGCCTCGCCACGCCGCTCTAAGCCCAGCCGGATTATGCGCTGTCGCCATTGACAGCGAACCCACTTGTGCGCTGAGGTAACAGTCGTGCGCATCCCGGCGCTCCGAGCAGCGCCTGGACGAATTTCACACCACCCTGACGGCGCCTTCGGCGTCGGTATTTTCACCCCACAAGGGAGATCCCGCATGAGCGAGTGGAACGCGATGACCTACGAGGGCAAGGACACGATCCTGCGCGTAGTGAAGGACCAGGCCAATCAGATGTTCACGCTGGCCGAGCAGCCCGGTGCCTGGGAGGCGCCGACGGCGTGCGAAAGCTGGGAGGTCAGGGACGTCATCGGGCACCTTGTAGACACCATGGAGGGTTACTTCAAGGCGTTCGAGATCGCCAGGGCAGGCGCCAGCGCAGAGAACGCTTACGGCTTGCTCGGCATGCACGAGCGAGCAGGAGGCGAGGCCAGGGCCTTCCGCAGCCTGTCGCAGGAAGAGATGATGACGCGGGTAAGGGCGGACTTCGGGAAGATGATGGGCATTCTCGAGCCGCTCAGCGAAGAAGAGTGGACCACGATGATCGTGCCGCACTTCTACATGGGCCCGGTCCCCGCCTTCATCTACGCGGCCGGCCAGCTCATGGACTTCGGGGTGCACACCTGGGACATCAAGGAAGGCACGGGCAAGCCGCACGCTCTCGACGCGGACGCCGCTGACCTGCTCGTGCCTTTCATGTTCATCATCTGGCAGTCCACGATCCACCCGGACGCCGACACCGCGCCTTTCACGATCGGCGTCAGGGTCAGCGGCCGCAACGGCGGCGACACCAGGGTGACCGTCAGCCCGGACGGGATGAGCTACGAGGCAGGGGACATCAGCGACCTGCCCGCAGTCCTCGAGTTTGACCCGGCCGGCCTGGTGCTCACCGCGTTCGGCCGGATCAACGGCGGCACCGCAAGCGGCGACACCGCACTCGCCGACCGTTTCCTCAACCTCTTCTACCGCATCTAGCCAGGTCCAGGCGACCGGCCAGCCCAGGGGTTACCGGGGCTGGCCGGCGTCCCATTCCTGTTCTTGATGTCTGGCGGGCAGTCGGTGCTTGGCCAGCCGCGCGGTCGGCGTCCTCGGCAGTTCTTCGATGAGCTGCCAGAACCGAGGCACCTTGAACGCCGACAACCGCTGCGCGGCGTAGGCGCGCAGCTCAGCGAAGTCCACCTCCGCACCAGGCGCGGCCACCACGAATGCCTTGATCTCGTCCTCCGACAGCTCAGAGGCCACAGGTACCACGGCGGACTCGAGCACAGCCGGATGGGAGTCGAGCACCTCTTCGACCTCGAGCGGCGACAAGTTCTCCCCCCGCCGCCGCAGTACCTCCTTGCGCCGCCCCACGAACGTGTAAGTTCCGTCGGCGTTGACGGTGACCAGGTCCCCGGTGCGCAGCCAGCCGTCGGAGGTCAGCACCGCAGCCGTCTCCTGCGGCATCCCCAGATACCCGCGGGTGAGGACCGGATTGCGCAGCAGCAACTCCCCCGTCTCCCCCGCAGCAAGCTCGGCGTCGTCGTCGCCGAGCACCTTGGCGTAGTTGATCGTGCCGAGGTAGGGATGCTGCCGCACTGCCCCGAGCGTCCCGAACGGCCGGGTACCCCGCGGCCAGATCAGTCCGTAAGGCGACTCAGACAACGCGTAACCGACCACGATCCGTATCCCGAACCGCCGCTCCATCTCCTCCTGCCGCGCCCGCTCAGGAGCGGGCCCTGTGTAGCAGAGCCGCAGCGGATTGCCGGCGTCGTCGGCCCGCTCAGGCTGCCGCATGAGGATCTCGAGCATCGCCCCGATCGCGTTGAACTCGGTCGCACCGTGCCGCCGCGCCGCGTCGATGAACCCGCTGGCCGAGAACCTGGGCAGGAGCACCAGCCCGGCCCCGCAGGCCAGCGAGCCAAGTACCGAGTAGATCGGCGCGTTGATGTGGAACAGCGGCAGCGACGTCATCAGCCGGTCGCTGGCGTCAAGCTCCATCCAGAACGGGAACCCCTCCGCCGCCATCGCGTACGCCCGGTGCGTCTGCATCACCAGCTTGGACCGCCCGGTAGTCCCCGACGTCGGAATCAGCACGGCCAGATCGTCAGGCCCGACGCGGGACACCGATCCGGCGAGCATGCCTGGTTCCGGCTGACCGCTGAGAAGGTCTTCTATCCGCAAGAAAGCACCGGCGCGCCCGCCGTCCTCGACCGCGGCGCGAACCTGAGCCTCCAGGCCGGCGTCGGTGATCACCAGGACCGGATCGACCTGACGGATCAGCCCGGCCAGTTCTGCCCCGCTGCTTGCCGGATTGACCGGCACGGTCACGGCGCCGAGGTGCGCTAGCGCCAGCCACCCGATCAGGTAATCGGGAGTCGTCCTCGCCGTCACGAGCACCAGGTCACCGTGCCCGACCCCGGCGGCGGCGAAGTTCGCCGCCGCCGCCGCGACCCTGGCGCCGACCTGAGCAAAGGTCAGTTCAACGTCGTCGGTACGTACCCAGACTCCATCGGGATCCCGCCGCACGGCCCGGTCAAGCAACGCCGGAATCGTGCCTGAGTAGTCCGCCAGGGTCGTGCCGAAATGCGCGTCGGGGCTCATGCGAGCACAATACGGCGCACGGCCGAGCCACCTCCCGGCGGCTCGGCCGTGCGACTCGGCCGTGCGGCTCGGCCGTGCAACTCGGCCGTGCAACTGCCCCTACGGCGAAGGTATGCCGCTCGCCGGTGCGCTCGGCTGCGCGGCGTTGAGCGTGGTGATCGCGCCGGTCGGCGTGTCGTTGGTGACGAACACCGGCGTGGTCGGAACTAGCTCGCCGTTCCTGATGACCCCGAGGTAGGCGCCGACGATGCCATTGTGGTCGGTAGCCGAGTAGGCGAACGGGGCTACCCCGACTGCCTGCGGCAAGCCGCCGTTGATCGCGTTGACCAGGTCCTGCCTGGTCGGGTTTTTCCCTGCCTTGAACATGGCCTGCACGAACGTGTATGCCACGGCGAGTCCGTAGAGCACGTTGCCGTCGAGCTGGTACCTGGACAGGTACTGGGTGTGGATCTTCTGCCAGAGCTGGATCCAGCTATTCGTCGTCTCGTACGTGGACGGCAGGTAGCCATCGGTGATGATGCCGTTGGTCAGGGAGTTGCCGAACCCGGCGGTCTTGTTCTTGGCGAACTCGGCCAGCAGCCCGGCCAGCGTGATCGGGTCAGAGCCGACGTCGCTGACCGCGAGCTGCGGGTTGTACTTAAGCCCGAGCATGGTCAGCTTGAGCAGCGCGGTGAACGCGGGGACCGAGAACGAGATCACGACCTGGGCGCCTGCCGCCTTGAGCGCAGCCACCTGCGGGGCGATCTTGATGTTGGTCGGGTCATAGCTCTGCGAGGACACAACCTGGCTCTTCGGGATCTCGTAGCTTAGGCCCTTCACGCCGTCCTGGCCGAACTCGTCGTCCTGGTAGAAGTAGCCGATCTTCTTGCCCTTGAAGTGCTGCTCGATGTACTTGCCGAGGATCTTGCCCTCACGGATGTAGTCGAGTTGCCAGCCGAACGTGTCGGGCAGGGTAGACGGCGCGTTCCAGCACTCGCATCCCGACGCGACGAAGACATCGGGGACATGCTCGCTGTTGATGAAAGGCGCGACCGCCAGGTGCGTGGGCGTGCCGAGGCCGTTGAAGATCGCGTAGACGTTGTCCTGGAGTATGAGCTGGTGCACAACCGTCGACGTCATCGCGGGGTTGTATTCGTCGTTGAGGTACTTGTAGATGATCTTGCGACCGTAGATGCCGCCGTGAGCATTGACGTACTGGAAGTACGCGTTCGACGCGGGCGCGATCTCGTCGTAGCCGGGCGCCGCGATACCGGTGAGCGGCTGGTGGGAGCCGATCGTGATCGTCGTGGCCGTGATGCCGGGAGCCGAGGCGGTCAGCACGCCGCTGCCGCCCGGCTTGCCGCCGCCCGAGGACGACGAACTGCAGGCGGCCGCCACCAGGCTCAGCGCGGCGACTCCGGCCACCGCTGCGGCCAGCCTCGCCGGATGTGATCTGATCATAGGGATCCTTTCTTCTTGACTAGGCGGGAAAGGCCGCCCTGGATGCCACGCGGGAACGCGAGCATCACGACGATGAGCACCACGCCGTAGGCGAGGGTGGGGATCGCTGCGCTGGTCGCCTGGGAGGCGAACCCGTGGCTGACCGCGACGTCTTGCAGGTAGATCGGCACGATCACGAGCAAGGCGGCGCCCCAGATCGCCCCGGCCAGGCTGCCGAGCCCGCCGAGCACGGCGGCGGTCAGCAACTGGATCGACAAGCCGAAAGTGAACAGGCTCGGTGAGACCGTCCCGTCGTAGATCGCGAGCAGGACACCGCCAAGACCCGCGCAGGCCGCGCTGACGATGAACGCCAGGATCTTGTACCCGGCGACGTTGAGGCCGGCCAGCGCGGCGGCTATCTCGTCGTCCCTGATCGCCCGCCAGGACCGGCCTACCTTGCTGGCGGTCAGGTTGGCGAGCAGCACGAACACGACCAGGCCGACCCCGCAGTTGACCCACGCCTGCCAGCGCTGCAGCGAGAAGTTCACGCCGAGGAAGGCCGGCGAGGTGATGAAGAAGCCTAGCCCCTGATCGCCGCCGAGCACGCCGGAGAACTGGTTGGCCAGGAACGGCAGCGCCACGGCGAACATCAGCGTCGCGCCTGCCAGGTAAGGCCCGCGCAGCCTGGCGGCCGCCAGTCCGAAGACGGCGCCGACGGCTGCCGCGACGACCGCGGCGACGACCAGGATGAGGCCGAGCGGCCAGTGCAGGTGCATGAAGATCAGTGCGCCCGTATAACCGCCGACCGCCATGAAGGCACCGTTGCCGATAGAGATCTGGCCGCTGAGCCCGATCAGCACGGTGAGGCCCGCCACCGCCACGACCATCGCTGCGACCTGCGCCATCAGGTAGTCACGGTAGGGGTCAAGGCCGACAGAAATCAGGTAAAGCACCACCGCGCCGCCGGCCGCGAGCAGTACGTGCCTCGCGAGCGTAGACCGGCTGAGCCAGGCCAGGCGCCTTTGGGCAGCAGGCACCTCGATCTGCTCGGACACATCGGATGCCATAGTCACACCCGCCTTGCCTGGGCCGAGGAGAACAAGCCTGATGGCCGGAACATCAGCACGAGCAGCAGTGCCGCCAGCCCGAACAGGTTCACGACCTCGCTGCCCAGGTAGCCGCCCGCGTAGCTGAGGACGACGCCGAGTACCAGGCCGCCGACGACGGCACCGGCCGGGCTCTCCAGGCCGCCGATCACGGCGGCGGTGAAGCCGAGCACGAAGATCGTGTCCATGCTGTTCGGGTTGAGGAAAGTGGCCGGACTGACCAGCAGCCCGGCAAGCGCCCCGAGCAGTCCGGCCAGCGCCCAGCCGAGCGTAAGCATCCGGCCCACCCTGACACCGAGCAGCCTGGCGACCCGCGCGTTGAACGCGGTAGCCCGCAATCTCAATCCGATCGAGGTGTACCTGAACGTCACGGCCAGCGCGGCCGCAGCGAGGAGCACGGCCACCCCGGTGAAGATGTCGTTCCTGGTGATGCCGAGCGCCACCGAGCCGATCGAAAGGCCGTTGATCGAGAACGCGGGCGGGAAGGACCTGTCGTTACTGCCGTAGAGCAGGCCGGCCAGGCCCTCGATCAGGATCAGCAAGCCGATCGTCACGATCACCGCGTTCAGCGGCGGCTTGCCGGTCACTGGTCTGATCACGACCCGCTCGACGATCCCGCCGATGACGAGGCCGGCCGCAAGCGCCACCACGAAGCCGAGCCAGTAACTGTGGCTGACATAGATGACCTCGAGCGCGATGAATGAGGTGAGCATGGCCATCGCGCCCTGCGCGTAATTGAGCACCCCGGTGCCGCGCCAGATCAGCACGAGCGACAGTGCGATCGCGGCGTAGATCATGCCTGCGGACAGCCCTTCGAGCGTGAACTCAAGGAATTCGACCATCGATGCCCTTCCTAGAAGCCCAGGTAATGGCGGCGGAGCGCCTCATCGGCGGCGAGCTGGCCCGCCGGGGCGGTGACCACAACCGTGCCCAGGTTGAGCACAAGCCCCGTATCGGCGATCGCCAGCGCGCTCCGCGCGTTCTGCTCGACCAGCACGATCGTCAGGCCGATCTCATCCTTGAGCCGCCTGATCAGGTCGAGCACTTCACTGACGATCTTCGGGGCCAGGCCGAGCGAAGGCTCGTCAAGCAGCAAGACCCGCGGCCGCGTCGCCAGCGCCCGCGCGATGACCAGCATCTGCCGTTCGCCGCCAGACAGCGTGCTTGCTGGCAGATTCCTGCGTTTTGCCAGGACAGCGAACCGCTCATAGATGTCACTCAGCGCGGCCGCCCGATCGGCGCGTGGCCGGAGCAGCAGCCCGAGCCGCAGGTTCTCCGCGACGGTCAGTTCGCTGATCACGCCTTGTCCCTCGGGAACGTGTGCCACGCCTGCCCGGCTGACTTCCTCTGGGCGGCGGCCAGACAACTCGGTGCCGTCCAGCACGACCCGGCCGGCGCTGAGCTTGAGCGAGCCGTCGATGGCCCGCAGCAGCGTGGTCTTGCCTGCGCCGTTGGCGCCGAGCACGGCGGTGATCGTGCCGGCCGCCGCCGTGACCGACACTTCCCGCAGCACGGGCGCGTCGCCGTAGCCCGCGGTCACCCCGGCAACCACCAGGGTCGCCTCACTCATGCAGCGCTCCCAGGTAGGCCTCGGTGACCAGCGGGTTCTCCTGCACTTGCGCGGGGCTGCCCTGCGCGATCAGCACGCCGAAGTCGAGCACGAAGATGTGATCGCAGACCGACATCATCAGGTCCATCCGGTGCTCGATCACCAGCACGCCCGCCTCGCGCGCGATCTCGGTGATGAGCGCGCCGAGTTCGGGTAGCTCGTCTTCTGCCAGGCCGCTGGCCGGCTCGTCAAGCAGCAGCAGCCTCGGCGCGGCGACCAGGGCACGAGCAAGCGCGACTCGTTTCCTCGACCCGTGCGGCAGCGTCTCTGGCCTGCGGTCGGCCAGGTCGGCGGCACCAACCCGGTCCAGTGCCGCGACCGCTAGCTGGCGCAGCCTGCGCTCGTCCCTGTCCGATCTCGGCAGGCCGGCGAACGCGGACCAGAAGCCCGCCTTAGCGCCGACCGCGGCCCCCGCCATCACGTTTTCCGCCGCGGTCAGCCCGCCGAACAGGCCGACAGCCTGCAAAGTGCGGCCGATGCCCAGCCTGGCGAGCTGATGCGGCCTGATACCGCGCAGGTCCTTGCCGTCAAAGGAGATCTCGCCGGCCTCCGGTTTGACGAACCCGCAGACCGCGTTGAGCAACGTGGTCTTTCCCGCCCCATTGGGACCGATGATGCCGGTAACGGTCCCGGGCGCCGCAACGAGCGAGACGTTGTCGAGCGCGGTCAGGCTGCCGAACTTCACCACCAGGCCGCTGACATCAAGCGAACCCTGCCCCACTGGCGGCCCCTGTTCTTCGCGGAATTCCTGCCTGACGTATTTGCATCGAAGATGCGAAAACCTTGCACGACACGATTCACTGACAGCCGGGGCGCGGGCAACACGAGCGGTCCATTGTGGCCGAACCGTGACCAAGCCCCTCGCCGTGCGCCGTGCGACCTAGCCCAGAAAGTAGCGGTCTATCATATCGTTACGAATCCTCATACATACCAGCAAGTCGACGATCCGCGCTCAGGTGCCGTCCGCAGCTAACGGTTGTCCGTGGCTGGCGATCGTCCGGGGCGGTCCGGGGAGTGGATCCGTGCAGAGTCCGCTCGGCTTAGGCACTCTGTACGGTGCCTGCCACAGGCGAGAGCAAAGCCGAGCACTCGGGGCTAGCTATCGTCTTGCGACTGGCTCCGGCACGAGGAATGGCTTGGCGGCCATCGGCCACCGCGACGCCGACGACGGTCCTTTATCCAGCAAACATTCGCCGGCCTGTACTTCATCCTGGCGGCAGCTCGACGACAACCGCGGGGGCTTTCACGTTCACTGACATGCGACGCTACGACGACAGTCGCCGGATCTAAAACTCTCGCTCAGCGACCATTTCCGCGAGCGTGCCGCTGAGTATAATCGTGTCGTGTTCGACGGTGGCCAGCAGTGCCGTGCAATCACTAGCGATATCTTCGAGCTCCCGCGCCGCGCCGCGCCGCGCAATGGGCGAACGAGCAGGCCGAGTCGGTCAACGTCCTTGGATTGGCAGTCGGCCTCTCCCAAGAAAAGCTCAAGAACTTCCTCAAGCACGCACCCGGACACCTCAGCCGCCTGAGCGGGCCAGCCCCGCATCACCGGCCGGAGCGTGCCGGCCGCTAACCAGCTGCCAGCACCTCAGCTAGGTCGTGGAGGGCACGGGCGGTCGTCAGCGATGTCTGGTCGGCCAGCAGGCGCGGTGCAGTCTCGCCGTTGAGCACGGCGTTGATGTGCCGCAGCGCCGCAGTGAAAGAAGGCTCGGTCTGGGTCGCAGGGAACTCGGTGACCTTGTCTGACCTGCCAATGGCTGACTGGATGAGGGTGAGGTTATCGGCCGGGCCAGGATGGAAGATGTTGCTGGCCCTGATCTGGCCGGAGGAGCCGATGAGCCTGGAGAAGGTGTCGCGGCTGCGGCGCATGCCGCAGGAGAACAGGAGGCGGCGGTCACCTGGGTAACCGAGGGATCCCCAGGTCTCCAGGTCAACGCCTGATGCGTCGTCTCCTGGCTGGCCGCCCATCACCCTGGTTGCCCAGGCCGACTCGTGCCCGCCGAAGAACTCCTGCGCCAGCCTAACCGGGTAGCAGCCGACGTCGCGCAGGGCGCCGCCTTGCAGGTCGGCGGAAAGCCTGATGTTCCCCTGGTCGCTGACCGCGAAGTGAAAGCCGGACTGGATCTCACGCAGTTCGCCGATCGCGCCGTCGGCGATCAAGCTTCTGAGGTGGTCCATGTGCTCGTTGAAGGGGAAGACGAACGCCTCCCACAGAAGGGTTCCCGTCGCTCGCGCGACCGACAGGACCCGCTCGGTATCGGCAAGCGTGCCGCATAGCGGTTTCTCGCACAGCACTGGCTTTCCTGCCCGAAGCGCGGCGATCGTCCAGTCCGCGTGCAGAGAGTTCGGCAGCGCGAGGTAGAGCGCGTCGATCTCCGGGTCGGCTATCAGGTTCTGGTAACCGGTAATCGCCCGTTGCACGCCGTGAGCACTCGCCCACTCGACCACGCGCCTGGCGTCACGGCCCGCGACGGCAGCGGCCACGCCGCCGGCGGCACGGAGTGCGGGAAGAAACTGCCCCCGTGCGATATTGGCGGTGCTGACGATGCCCCAGCGGACGGCTGCACCGTCACCGCTCGCGAAGTTGGCCACGAACTTGGGATAGTACCTGAGCCTGGCGCAGGCGGGGAGATAGGAGACTACTGTGACTCGTTTGTTCAGCGGGGTGGGCGTGGCCCTGGTTACGTTCTTCACCGGGGCCGGCGAGGTGGACGCGGCGGCGACCGCGCGGCTGGCGGCCGACCTGGCGGCCCGCGGCATGCAG
This sequence comes from Actinomycetota bacterium, assembly GCA_027313705.1. Classification (GTDB taxonomy): domain Bacteria; phylum Actinomycetota; class Actinomycetes; order Streptosporangiales; family Streptosporangiaceae; genus Chersky-822. The sequence goes on from DAHVDE010000041.1 coordinate 192,334, forward strand.
GCGATCTTGGTCGCTGGCACCACCGGCGAGGCCGGCAAGCTCACGCCGGCCGAGCGTATTACCCTCATCAGGGCCGTGCGCGCCGCCGTTCCTGCCGCGATACCGGTACTGGCAGGCACCGGAGCGCCGGATACCGACCACGCGGTGGCACTCACCGCCGACGCGGTCGCGGCCGGGGCCGACGCGGTGCTCACCTATCCGCCGCCAGGCTGCGGCGTGGTCACCGGCTCGGGCGCCGACCCCGCCTGCGCCGTCGTTGACCAGGCGGCGCTCGGCGCGTTCTTCGGCGCGGTGGCAGCGGCGGCAGCCGGCCGGCCGGTGCTTGCCTATCACTTTCCCTGGCTCTCCGCGCCGGGCGTACCTGTCGATCAGCTCGCTGGCCTGCCGGTTGCCGGAGTCAAGGACTCGTCGGGCGACGCGGACCGCCTGCTCGACGAGCTGGCGCATTACCGGGGTGCGACGTACGTGGGCTCCTCGGCTTTGCTGGCGCTGGCAGGGCCGATGGGTGGTGCGGGCGCCCTCCTCGCGCTGGCGAACGTCGAGCCGGAGAAGTGCGTGACCGCGTTCGGCGGTGATGCGCTAACGCAGCTGGAACTCGCCGCCACGCACCTCGCGGTGCGCGCCGGCGGACCGGCCGAGCTCAAGCGAATGCTGGCCAGCCTCGGCGGCTACCCAGCGACCAGCCGCAGCTAGGCGCGAAGCCCAAGATCCTGCGCCGGCGCCACCCCTCGGTTGCTTCCGCGGCGACGTGTCGGGGACGATGGGCCAGATGAGCGGGGACGTGCGTTCTTGGGTGCGCGGAGTGAGGAAGCTGGCAGTGCTGACCGGAGCCGGCCTCTCCACTGATTCCGGTATCCCGGATTTCCGGGGACCGCAGGGTATCTGGACTCGCAATCCGGCCGCCGAGCGGTTGTCGACCTATCGGGCCTATGTGAGCGATCCGGCATTGCGGCGGCGCTCCTGGCAGACTCGCCTCGAGCACCCGGCCTGGTCGGCCAAGCCTAACGCGGCGCACCTGGCGCTCGCGCGGATCGGCGAGGTGGTCGACACCACTGTGATCACCCAGAACATCGACGAGTTGCATCAGCGGGCAGGATCGCCGCGCGACAGGGTGCTCGAACTGCACGGAACCATGTTCGGCGTCGTCTGCGTCAGCTGCGGCCAGCGCACCGAGATGGCGGCCGCGCTAGACCGGGTCAAGGGCGGAGAGCCGGATCCGGCCTGCTTGCGGTGCTCGGGGGTGCTCAAGTCGGCTACCGTCATGTTCGGCCAGCCACTCGATCGCGCCGTCTTCGCGCGGGCGGTTCAAGCCGCGCAGCAATGCGACCTCATGCTCGCCGTCGGCAGCACCCTCACCGTCGAGCCTGCCGCCTCACTGTGCTCGGTCGCGATCGGGCGCGGCGCCTGCCTGGTAGTGATCAACAGGGATCCGACACCATATGACGGACTGGCCACCGAGGTCATCAGCGAGCCCATCGGCACCGTCGTCCCCGCCATCATCGACGAACTGTGCCGCGCCAGCAGTTAGCCGCGGTGCCCGCCGCCGAAGTCGCCGCCACTGCCACCCGCGCCTCCGTGCCCGCCATCATGACCAGCAACGGGACCGGGAGCATGACCGGGAGCATGACCGGCGCCATGATCGTGGTCCTGGCTGACAACGTGACCCTGGCGCGGACCCGCTTGCGGGCCTGGCTCGTTGAAGGCGTTCCAGTACTCGGGGTCTTTCAGCATGCTCGTGGTCCGGCGGTGGCCTCTGGTGAGCATGACCACGATAATCAGGAAAATCACTATTACGACAGCAATAACCATAGAGCTACCTGTCCGCCCGGGCGCGGGCCGCGTTCTGGCCGGCCGCCGGGCCGCCGGCCCGCCTTGTCCTGCCCGGCATGCTCAGCTTAAGCGCAAGTTCCAGCGACGACGACCCGCCCCGCATCGTCGCAGGCCGCTCACCCGGCCGCGTTAGCCGGCCGCGGATCAGGTACCTTGCGCCTATGCCAAAGCCGAGTCCGGACGCGTTCGTGATCGGAGCAGGCGTCTGCGGGCTCAGCAGCGCGCTCGCCCTGCTGAGGTCCGGGCTCGCGGTCACAGTGTATGGCGCTGACCTGCCGCACCGGTCGACGTCGGCGGCAGCGGGAGCGCTATGGGGCGTGCACCTGGTTGGCGAGGACGAGCGCATCGGGCACTGGGCCGCCGTGACGCTCGATCACTTTCGTGCACTTGGCACGGACCCCAGCTCAGGGGTCAAGGAAGTGGCCGGCCTCCATGCCTTCCTTGGCGACCAGGCAGAACCACCGGACATGACCGCCGGGCTGCCCAGCCCGGCCAGAGCAGACAAGGCGACCCTGCCCGCCGGGTACCGCACCGGGTGGCGCTACCGCGCACCGGTCATTTCCATGCCTGTCTACCTCGACTACCTGGTCGGTCAGGTCATCGCGAGCGGCGGAACGCTCCGGCTCGGCCAGCCATTGCGCAGCCTCGCCCAGGTGCGGGACCTCTCGGCCGCGCCGGTCATCGTCAACTGCACCGGCATCGGCGCCCGCGAGCTAGTCCCCGACGACGCGATGACGCCGGTACGCGGCCAGGTTGTCGTGGTGCCCAACCCCGGGCTCACCGAGTTCTTCGTCGGGGAGCGCGCGGAGCCGGAACGGATCACTTACCTGTTCCCGCACGGGCCTACGGTGCTGCTCGGCGGCACCGAACAGCCAGGCATCGCCAGCACGGCACCAGACCACGCCGCGGCCGGCGAGATCCTGGCGGCCTGCGTGGCCGTCGAGCCGAGGCTGGCGGGGCTGCCAGTGCTCGCACACCGCGTGGGCCTGCGGCCGCTGCGCCCGCAGGTGCGGCTGGAGACCTCGCCGCTTGGCGATGGCCGGCACGTAGTGCACAACTACGGGCACGGCGGAGCGGGCGTCACGCTCTCCTGGGGCTGTGCTCAGGCGGTCAGCGCGGAGGCAGCGCGCCTGCACGGCTGAGCCGCCGCAGCCGCCGCGGTCTCGCTAAAAGCCGGGGAAAATGGCTCGCAGCACGTCAAGGTCCGCCGGCTTCGCGACCACGCTGGCTGGGGTGTGATCGGCGTCGAGCCTGCCCGTGGCGAGCCGCAGCCACGCTTCGGCGGGCATCGTGACGTCAGCGACCTGTGGCCCCTCCTGGTCGATTGCGTCCGCTCCCGGCCAGTCCGCCAGGCGCACCACGTCAGAAGTGACCAGCAGGTAGTCACGAGCCGGCTCGGTGGTCCTGATCCTGGCGCGGAACGGCTCGGCAGGCGCCTTGCCTGTCCTTGGCGCGAGGAATCCGCTGACCATATCGACCAGTAGCTCGACCGCGTCAGGCGCGACGACCGCGGCAGGGTCGAGCATGACCGCGACATCCCAGGTGTGCAGCGCGTGATCGCCAAGGCGCATCCTGATCAAGCCGACCGCGTCGAGGGTGAGGCCGAGGAAGGGAAAAGGAAAGCTGATCGAGGCAAGTTCCTCGTCGCTCAGCTGGTCGAGCGACGAAACATACTGGGCGTCGGCGACCAGCCCGGCCGCCGCCTGACTGTCTGGCGTCATCGCGTTCCAGCGGTCCCAGACCGGCTGGAGCACATCGGTTCCCACGCTGGCGAGATCGGCCTGCCCGAGGGCCGCAGGCAGCCTCATCATGGCGATCTCGGCACCGCTTCCGAGATGGGAAAGCACCTGCGCGATGGTCCAGTCACGGCAATAAGAAGGGCCGCTGATCTGCTCAGCCGACAACGGCCCGGCCAGGCCGAGCAATCGTTCATGCGAGTGCCGCAGTACGGCGATCCACTCGCGCGGGCTCAACTCCATGATGCGGCTCCGTTCTGACCCACGTCGTTCTGATTAGCCATAACCCGTACACGGTCAGCAAGTCTTTCAGATCGGCAATACCGCTGCGACGCTAGCCGACCCCAGTCGTGACTTTAAGGTAGGTCTCATGAAGATCGGATGCGGCCTCCCGGTATCTGGGGCATGGGCGACGCCAGCCAACATCGCCTCGTTCGGGACACTGGCCGAGGAACTCGGCTATGCGTCGTTGTGGACCTTCCAGCGCCTGCTCGTGCCAGAAGGCTCGGGCATGGACCCGGTTTACCACAGCGTGCTCGACCCGATGGCTGCCATGGCCTTCGCGGCAGCGACCACGTCACGTATCCGGCTCGGGGTCGCGGTGATCAACGCGCCCTACGTCTCCCCCGCCTACCTCGCCAAGCAGGCAGCGACCGTGGACGTCTTGTCGGCCGGACGGCTTGACCTCGGTCTTGGCCTTGGCTGGATGCCTGAGGAGTTCACCGCCACCGGCGGGTCGATGGAGCGCAGGGGCGCCAGAACGGAGGAGTACATCCGCGTGCTCCGCACGCTCTGGGGGCGGCAGCCTGCCCAGTTCAGCGGTGACTTCTACGCGGTTCCGCTCGGCACGACCTTGCCCGCTCCTGTGCAAGCTGGCGGCCCGCCAATCCTGCTCGGCGCGAGCGCCCCTGGTGCGCTGCGCCGGGTCGGCAAGTACGCCGACGGCTGGGTGACCTCAAGCCGGGCTGACCTGTCGCGGATCGGCGAGAGCATCGACATCGTGCGCTCGGCCGCCGCCGACGCCGGCCGGGACGCCGAGGCGATCAGGATCATCTGCCGCGGCGTGGTCCGGGCCGGCGAACCGGTGACCGGCGCGAACGGCCGGGTGCTGCTGTCCGGCAGCTTCGACCAGATCACCCGCGACGTGGGCTGGCTCGCCGACCAGGGGGTCACCGAGGTCTTCTTCGACCTGAACTGGGATCCCATGATCGGATCACCGGGCATCGACCCGGTAGCGGCAACCGACAGGGCCGCCAGCTTGCTCGAAGCGCTCCAGCCGGGGACCTGGTACTAGTTACTGTCAGTAAGGAGATGATAGCAGTAAAGACAACTTTGCGTTACCTCTCTTGACCCTTTCTAGTAACGATTGTTAGATTCCGCACCGTGTCACTGTGCTGCCTGCCGACGGTCAACCGTCAGGCAGGCATCAGCGTGTCCGATCGCAGGGTTAACCGCGAACGAGAGGTGAGCACGTGCATAACCGCTGGTCATTCCGTACCCGCTCAACATGGGTGCTGGTAGCAGCGCCCGCGTTGGCGGTTGCCAGCCTGGCCGTACTGTCCGCCAGTCCGGCTACCGCTCATGTAACTTCAGCCACGCCCGCTGCGCGGACCTTCGCGCCGCACAAATTCAGCATGATGGACTGCAACGGCTGGAGTCCCAAGTACAAGTCGGTCAGCCCGACCTTCCGCAGCCACTGCGTCGACCCGCGCGGCAAGGTAGGCGGAAGCTCACCGTGGGTGGTCGGCGGCAAGACCTACCAGAACAACGGCCGTTTCATGGACAACGGCCATTATGTCGGACATGACGAGCCTACCGTGAAGTTCATCTCGTCGGCGGCCAACTCAGGCAACACCATGACCTACTTCATGAAGGTGCCGACCGACCCGAAGGCGCAAGCCACCAACAACGGCAAGGTCGTGGACTACGCCGAGCTGAGCCCGGCACCCTGGTTCGGCCTGCCCATCTGCGATCCCGGCTCATACCCGCAAAACCCATGCACCCCGGACAGCGACAGCAACGTCGGCACTAACACGCCCAACGCGGCCGGATCGGCGTTCATGGAGCTCCAGTTCTACCCGCCGGGCTTCACGCCGTTCTTCGACGACGTGAGCTGCAGCCCGACGCACTGGTGCGCGGCGCTCACGATCGACAGCCTCGAGTCCCAGTTCAACTTCGCCAACATCAACTTCAACTGCGAGGAGCCGGTCAACTTCGCCTACCTGCAGACCAACGGCCTCCCGGCCGGACCGCCCAGCCCGCAGGACGCGAACCTGGCGACCTTCACGCCGAACAAGCACACGCTCATGATCAACGCAGGCGACGTGCTCGAGGTCTCGATCACCGACTCGCCGACCTCAGCGGGCCTGACCACCACGGTCAAGGACCTCACCACGCACCAGACCGGTTACATGCAGGCAAGTGCGGCCAACGGTTTCATGAACACCAACTACAAGACCTGCGCCGGCACCCCGTTCGGCTTCCACGCGGAGTACGCGACCGCCGCGCAGCAGAACCAGGTTCCGTGGGCGGCGCTTCAGGGCGGCGTGCTGATGGAGCAGGAGATCGGGCACTCCGAGGTCTGCAACGCGCTGACCAACAAGAACCCGGAGGCGTTCGGCAGCATCACCGACAAGAGCGTCTACGACACCTGCCTCGGCGGGGTAGAAGGCGGCAAGGTGAAAGCCGGTGAGGGCAGCTGCAACGCCAAGGGTGTCTGCAAGAACCCGACCACGGAAGGCACAACAGGTCCGATCGCATGTCCGAGCAACAACTTCACCAGCGGCCAGCTGTGCGAGTTCGCCGACGGCGCGTGCATGCCACAGGGCACCCGTGCGATCACGGACGGCAAGAAGATCGTCGCCAGGGAACATTCCCCGGTGAACTTCTGTCAGGACAGCCGGTTCCAGAACGGCGATCTTGACTTCGACGGCATCCCCTACCAGAAGGGCAAGTGGCCAGACGGCTCGAAGAATGTACCGACGTCGGTAAGATACGCCGGGCCATTCGACGCGGCAGGTCAGCCGTACCCCAGTGTTCAGTTCGAGACCGATGTCGCGGGCTCGGAATTCCTGTGCAACATCTTCACCGGCCTGAACTGCGACGCTCCGCCGCTCGCGGCGAAGTTCTACCCGTACTGGACGATGACCAAGGCGGTCGGCCAGGGCATCGGGAACGCATTCAAGGCACCTGACTGCATCTGGAACTTCGGCGCCACGATCCCCGGTGTCACCAAGTTCACTTTCGGCGGCGATGCTCAGTACGGCGTCTCCGACGTCTCCGCCTTCGGCGGCACGCTCATTTCCAGCGTCCGTGCCAACCCGGAGATCAATCCGAAGTACGGCTGCCGGCCGCTGTCCATCGCGGCTCCCAACACCGTCAAGTAACCAGTTGAGCTAGTCGGAGCGGCCCCGTCGCGTAGTCGCGGCGTGGCCGCTCCGGCGTCCTCGGCGATTCGGTGTTGCGCCGGCACGCTATGCTTTCGGCATGGATACCAATTCCCGCACCCCATCCCTGGATGGCATCATGGACAAGTGGGCCCGTGCGTGGGAAATGGGGCGGGTAGTACAAGCTTGACCGCTCCAAGAGCCGCGACGAGATCTACTCGATCGACACCCCGCCGCTGACGGCGAGCGGATCGCTCCACATCGGGCACGCGTTTTCCTACACTCAAACCGACGTCATCGCGCGCTACCAGCGCATGCGCGGTAAATCCGTCTTCTACCCGATCGGGTGGGACGACAACGGCCTGGCGACCGAACGCCGGGTGCAGAATTACTACGGCATCAGCTGCGATCCGGCACTGCCATACCAGCCCGGCTTCCTGCCGCCCGGCCAGGGCAGGCCAAAGGGCACCGGCCTCGTGCCCGTCTCCCGGCGCAATTTCGTCGAGTTCTGCCGCCGGCTGACAGAAGAAGATGAGGCCGCCTACGAGCAGACCTGGCGCCAGCTTGGCCTGTCGGTGGACTGGTCGACCAGTTACCGCACCATCGACGATCGCCCGGCCGAGATATCGCAGCGCGTCTTCCTGAAGGCGATCAGCGACGGCGACGCCTACCAGTCGCTCGCTCCGGTGCTCTGGGACGTGACGTTCAAGACCGCGGTGGCCCAGGCCGAGATCGAGGACCGGCCGGTGGCGGGCAGCTACTGGAAACTGGCGTTCGCCGTCCCTGACGCCGCGGCCGGTACCGATGCGGCCTGCGCCGATGCGGCCGAAGTGGTCGTCGCCACGACCAGGCCAGAACTGCTGCCTGCCTGCGTGGCCCTAGTGGCGCATCCGGCCGACGAGCGCTACCAGTCGCTGTTCGGCCGCAACGCGACCACTCCCCTGTTCGGGGTGCGCGTCCCGATCCTGGCTCATCACCTCGCCGACCAGGCGAAGGGTACCGGGATCGCGATGGTCTGCACGTTCGGTGACACCACCGACGTGACCTGGTGGCGGGATCTGGGGCTGGCGACGAGGCCGGTAATCGGCCCTGACGGCCGGCTGCTCGCCGACTGCCCGCCGTGGATCGGCACGCCAGAGGGCCAGGCGGCCTACGCTCAGCTTGGCGGGCACGCCGCGGCTACGGCAAGGCGCCGGATCGCCGTGTCGCTGGCCGCAGCCGGCGCGCTGCGCGGTGACGCCGAGCCAGTCACGCACCAGGTGAAGTTCTACGAGAAGGGCGACGCGCCGCTCGAGATCATCAGCACCCGTCAGTGGTACCTACGCAACGGCAGCGCCGATGCCGGGCTGCGCCAGCGACTGCTCGACCGCGGCAGGGAACTGACCTGGCATCCGCCGCACATGCGGGCCAGGTACGAGGACTGGGTGGCCGGGCTGACCGGAGACTGGCTGATCAGCCGCCAGCGCTATTTCGGGGTGCCGATCCCGGTCTGGTACCCGGTGCGCGCCGACGGCACCACCGACCACGAGGCTCCCATCCTGCCAGTCGGCGACGCACTGCCCGTTGACCCGCAGGCACAGGCACCGCCCGGCTATGAGCCTGGCCAGCGGGACCAGCCAGGAGGCTTCACCGCAGACAAGGACGTGATGGACACCTGGGCCACGTCGTCCCTGACTCCGCAGATCGCCGGCGGCTGGATCGCCGACGATGACCTGTTCCGCCGGGTCTACCCGATGGACCTGCGCCCGCAAGCGCACGAGATCATCAGGACCTGGCTCTTCTACACGGTGCTGCGCTCCCAGGTGCTTGAGGACGTGCTGCCCTGGCGGCACGCGGCGATCTCCGGCTGGATCATCGACCCGGACAGAAAGAAGATGTCCAAGTCGGCAGGCAACGTGACGACGCCGGCTGACCTGCTGAACGAGTACGGCACCGACGCCGTGCGGTACTGGGCCGCGAGTGCCAGGCTCGGCGTGGACACGACCTTCGACCTGGCCCAGCTCAAGATCGGCCGCCGGCTGGCGATCAAGATCTTGAACGCGACCAGGTTCGTGGTCGGGTTCTCGCCGCCGCCCGTCCAGGACGCCGCGGTGACCGAGCCGCTTGACCTGGCCATGCTCCACCGCCTAGCCGACGTGATCACGCGCTGCACCAGCGCACTCGACGGCTACGACCACGCGTCCGCGCTCGAGCAAGCCGAGCAGTTCTTCTGGCGGTTCTGCGACGACTACCTGGAGCTGGTCAAGCCCCGCGCCTACGCGGCCGAGCAGAACCCGGCCGCCGCAGCGTCCGCCGTCACCGCACTGCGCCTCGCGCTGTCCGTGCTGCTGCGGCTGCTCGCCCCCGTGCTGCCTTTCGTGACCGAGGAAGCCTGGTCGTGGTGGAAGCAAGGATCCATTCACCAGGCCCCTTGGCCAGCCGCCGCGGAGTTGCCGCAGACCCGGACAGGAGGTGCTCGCCTGGACGCGGCTGCGGCCGCCATCGCGGCGATCCGCAAGGCCAAGTCAGGTGCCCGGCTGCCGCAGAAGGCTGAAGTCACCAGGCTAGCGGTCACCGGCTCCCCAGCCGAACTCGGCGCGCTAGAAGCTGTGCTCAGCGACGTCGTGGCCGCAGGCCACGTGACTCACACAGAGCTGCATAAATCCGACATCGAAGGATCAGAGTACTCAGTGCTGATCTAACCAGTAAGTGCCACTGCCCCGGGCAGGGCAGCTCGCCGCGCAGCAGGGACGACGGCTGCCAAGGGCAACCCGTCGCCGAATTTCACGCCCGCGCGGCATCCCGCAGGCGATAGGAGGACTAACCACCAGCAGCACGTACCTGCCCGCCGAACCCGGCGGGCAGGTACGCTCAGCGTTATGGCGAAGGCGCAGCTTTCTGAGGACGAATGGCGCAAGCGGCTGACCCCGGCAGAGTACCGCGTACTCAGGCAGGCGGGCACCGAGCGGCCGTTCACCGGCGAGTACACGGACACCAAGACCAATGGCGTGTACAAGTGCCGCGCCTGTGGTGCCGAGTTGTTCAAATCGGACGCCAAGTTTGAGTCGCACTGCGGCTGGCCGAGCTTTTACCAGCCGTCAGAGGGCGATGCCGTCGTCCTGCTTGAAGACCGGTCGCTCGGCGCGGTGCGGACCGAGGTCAGGTGCGCGAACTGCGACTCCCACCTTGGTCACGTCTTCGAGGGTGAGGGTTACGACGTGCCGACCGACCAGCGCTGGTGTATCAACTCGGTGTCGCTGAGCCTGGATCCATCAGACGGCGGCGACGCCGATGACGCCAGCAGGCCCTAGCCGAACAGGTCAGGTTCTTTCGCGGTGATGTAGTCCCAGAGCGGCCTGAACTGGAACTGCCCGGCCAGCGGATACCCGATCTGGCCGCGGACCAGCAACGCGGTGTCGTGATCGATGTGCCTGGGCACTCCGGCCGCCATGGCCAGCAGCTGCGCCTGGCACGATCTTTCCATCGTGACGAACCACCAGGCGGCCTCGGCGACGGAACCGCCCACGGTCAGCAGCCCGTGATTGGCCAGGATCACGGCCTTCTGGTCCCCGAGAGCGGCGGCGATCCGCTTGCCTTCTTCCAGATCACTGACCACGCCGCGGTAGTCGTCGTACCTGCCGTGGTCCAGATAGAACGCGCAGGCGTCCTGGGTAATGGGGTCGAGCTTGACGTTGAGGCTGGACAGCGCCTTGCCGTGGACAGAATGGGCGTGCGCCGCCGCGACCACGTCTGGCCTGGCCAGGTGCACCTGCGAGTGAATGCAGAACGCGGCCTTGTTGACCGGCTGGCTGCCTTCGACGACGGTGCCCTCGTGATCGACGCAGATCAGGTCGGAGACCTTGATCTGACGGAAGTTCATGCCGAACGGGTTGACCCAGAACCGGTCGGCATGCTCGGGATCGCGCGCGGTGATGTGCCCGGCGACGCCCTCGGAGAAGCCGAAACTGCCGAAGACTCGGAAGGCCGCCGCGAGTTCCTGCTTACGATGCAGCCGCTCCCGCTCGATCGCCGGATCCGCCTGAGCGTCGGCGTCCCTCGCCTCGACCTCGTCCACTGCCGTCATCGCGCTCTCCTCACGCAGTCCTGCCAGGGCTTGGTCACCGGCAATCACCCATTTTGCCGCAAATAATCAGCCGGGTAACCGCACATTCTACGACGCCCCGCAGCGCCCGGTTAGTAAGGCAGCTGCCGGAGCCGGGATGGCCGGCGGCCTGACGTTAATCCGTGCAAGGTCAAGGACGAGCCATGACCTGGTACGAGTTGCCTGCATACCAGACCTCAGACGCCGCAGCAGGCTAGGGCCGCTTTTCCTGCCAGCGTTCCGGTGCGGCTAGCTTGCCGAAACCGAATTGCCGGTAAAGCGTGCGCTCCGGCGCGGTACTGAGCACCTGCCTGGTCGCGGCGATGTCGGGATGGCTGGTCGCGACGTCGATAAGAAAACTGCCCAGCCCGCGGCCGCGATGGGCGGTGTCGACGAAGACGTCGCAGAGCCAGGAGAAGGTCGCCCGGTCGGTCACCCAGCGGGCGAATCCCGCCTGGCTGTCGTCGGCCGCGTAGAGGCCGATGACCAGCGAGTTCTCGATTGCCCGCACCATCACGTCGTAGGGACGGCCGCGCGCCCAGTAGCTTTCGCCGCTGATCCAGCCGTGCACCAGGTCCACGTCGATCAGCGCCGGATCATCGCTCGCCCAGTAACCGTCATGCCCGGCCTGCCGCATTGCCCCCGACCTCCGTGATCTCGAACCCCATTCGCGAGACAATCAGGATCATGCCAAGAGGGAACGAGGAAATTGCCGGTTTGCTGCAAGAGTACGCCGAATTGTTGCAGATCACCGGTGGTGATCCCTTCCGCACCCGCAACTACGAGAAGGCGGCGAAGTCCATCTCCGGTTTCAGCGGCGACGCGGGCCAGCTCGACGAGGCCGGGCTGCAGAAGATAGTCGGCGTCGGCAAGTCCATCGCCGCCAAGATCGTCGAATGCCAGCTTTCCGGCGTGTTCACCCAGCTCAGCGAGCTTCGGGCCAAGGTGCCTGAAGGCGTGCGGGCGATGACCAGGATCCCGGCACTCGGCCCGAAGCACGCCTTCCAGCTCTACACAGAGCTCGGCATCAGCTCGGTCGACGAGTTGTCAGACGCGATAGCGGAAGGCAGGCTGCGTGATCTCAAGGGGTTCGGCGCCAGGAGCGAGGAAAAGATCTCCCGCGGCATCGAGCTCGTGCGCGGCCTCGACCAGCGGACGCCGATCAACGTGGCCGCCGAGATCGCCGATCGCATCGTCGCGGTCATAAGCGCGGTCGATGGCTGCGAACGGTGCCAGTACGCCGGCTCGCTCCGGCGTTTCATGGAGACGATCGGCGACGTGGACATCCTGGCCGCCGCCGCTGACTCGGCCCCCTTGATGGCCGCCCTGCTCGCCATGCCGCAGGTACAGTCGGTGATCGCCAGCGGCGATACGAAGACCTCGGTGCGCATCAGTACCGAGCAGGCCGGCCAGCCCGGCTCCATCCAGGTCGACCTGCGAGTCGTTCCCGCCGACTGCTGGGGTGCGGCGCTCCAGTACTTCACCGGCTCGCAGGCGCACAACATCGCCGTCCGCGAAATCGCGGTGCGCAAGAAGCTGAAGCTGTCCGAGTACGGCCTGTTCGAGGCGGAAAGCGGCGACCTGATCACCAGCGCCACCGAGGAGGAGATCTACGCCAGGCTTGGCCTGGACTTCGTCCCCGCGCCCATGCGCGAGGACCGGGGCGAAGTGCAGGCCGCAGCGCGGCACGAGATCCCGGCCCTGGTCAGTCTCGCCGAGATCCTGGGCGACCTGCACTCGCACACCACGCTGACCGACGGCGTGGCTTCACTGGAGGAAATGGTCAGCGCCGCACGGGCTAAGGGCTACGCCTATTTCGCGGTCACCGATCACGCGCCGAACCTGTTCATGCAACGCATGACCATCGAGAAAATGCTTGCCCAGCGCGAGCAACTGCACAAGCTCGAGTCCGGGCAAGCCGGGAACGGCGCGACTCCGATGATCTTGCTGCACGGCACCGAACTCAACATCGCCCCTGATGGCAGCGTGGACTGGCCGGAGGACGTCCTGGCCGGCTTCGACCTGTGCATCGCCTCAGTCCATTCGCACTTCGACCAGTCCAGGGCCGAGATGACCAGGCGTTTTCGCTTTGCCTGCGAGAACCCTCAGGTCAACATCATCGGCCACCCGACCGCCCGCCGGATTGGCAAGCGGGCCGGGGTAGACGTGGACTTCGCCGAACTGTTCCGCGCCTGCGCGGAAACCGGCACCGCGCTGGAGATCAACTCCCAGCCGCAGCGCCTTGACCTGCCTTCTGACCATCTGCGAGCTGCCAGGGACGCCGGCGTGAAGTTCGCGATCAGCACGGACTCGCACGCCGTCGGCGCCCTTGACCTGCTCAGGTACGGCGTGGGCACCGCCCAGCGGGGCTGGCTGACCCCAGATGACATCATCAACGCCTGGCCGCTCGAACGCCTCCGCGAGTTCCTCGCCGCCTGACCAGAACCCGACGTTGTGACGGGGCAGGTGCCCTGATCCCCACGTTGCGGCATCGTGGGGACCGGGGCGGACCTGGCAGTGCTGAGTCGGCCGGCAGGCTCACGCCAGGCTGGCGACCAGTTCGCTGATCGGCTTGCGCCTGCCGGTGTAGAAAGGGATCTCCACGCGGGTGTGCCGCCGGGCCGAGGCACCGCGCAGGTGCCGCATCAGGTCGACGATGCGGTGCAGTTCGTCGGCCTCGAACGCGAGCATCCACTCGTAGTCGTTGAGCGCGAAGCAGGCCACGGTGTTAGCGCGGACGTCAGGGTACTCACGGGCCATCTGGCCGTGCTCGGCCAGCATGGCGCGGCGCTCGCCGTCTTCGAGCAGGTACCACTCGTAGGAGCGGACGAACGGGTAGACGCAGACGTAGTCCTTCGGCGCCTCGCCAGCGAGGAAGGCGGGGACGTGGCTCTTGTTGAACTCGGCCGGGCGGTGCAGCGCCATCACCGACCAGACCGGCTCGCAGGCACGGCCAAGCCTGGTGCGCCTGAATCTCGCGTACATTTCCTGCAGGTCATCGGAGTTTGGCGCGATCCACCAGAACATCAGGTCGGCGTCGGCACGCAATCCCTGGACGTCATAGCTGCCCCTGGTTTCCACGTCCTTGCGCGCCGCCTGCTCGAACAGGTCGGCCACCTCCGCGGCCAGCGCCTCGCGGCCGGCCAGGTCCACGGCGTTGCGGTCGGCTACCCGGAATACCGACCACATCGTGTAGCGGATCAACTGATTCAGGTCACGCGCCTTCGGGCGCGGGTTCGTGTCGTCCTGCTGTCCTGACATGGTTCCTATTCTCCGCTATCGCGTCTGGCTTCCAGGAAGCCGGCCACCTGATCGGCGGCGAGGCGCGCCGATGCGATGCAGGCGGGCACCCCGATTCCATCGTAGGCGGCGCCGCAGACTGCCAGGCTGCCCGTTCCTGCGGCCCAGCCGCGGATGCGGCTGACCCGGTCTAGGTGCCCGACCGTGTACTGCGGCAGCCCGCCGCCCCAGCGGGTGACGCGGCTGTCGGCTGGCACGCCCTTGACGCCGGTCGCGGCGGCGAGGTCGGTGGCGGCGAGCCGCGCGAGGTCGGCGTCGTCGCGCTGAAGTACCGTCTCCTCACCGATCCGGCCAAGCGAGCAGCGGATGAAGTGCAACTCGCGGTTGCGTCCGGCCAGCAGGTGCGGCCACTTGACCGTGCTGAAGGTCACCGCCTTGACGGGCCGGCCGTCAACCGCGGGCACCAGGTAACCCGAGCCGGCGAGCGGCTCAGGAAAGGCGCTGGCCTGGTATGCCAGGGTGACGATCGCCATGCTGGCGTAGCTGATGCCGCCGAGCGCGGTAGCCGCGGCGGACGCGCCGGGGACGGACGCGAGCAGGCGCTGCGCGGGCCGGGCCGGGAGCGCGATGATCACCGCGTCCGCGTCCACCTGCTCGGGTTCAGCTGCCGAGCCCATGGTCAGCCGCCAGCCGCTGGCGGCGGGGGTGAGCTCGCGCACCATCGCCGAGGTGCGCACCTCCGCGCCCGACGCCTTCGCCAGGTAGGCGGGAAGCGTCCCCAGGCCGCCGGCGAGGCTGGTGAACACGGATCCGCCGGCCCGGGTACCCGGTGCGGTCGCCGGGGGCGCCCCGGCGGGCGGGGATGC
>DAHVDE010000053.1 GCA_027313705.1 Actinomycetota bacterium
CCCGGTGCCTGCCGGGGTGGCGGGCGAGTTGTATATCGCGGGTGCGGGGCTGGCCCGTGGCTATGCGGCGCGGCCTGGCCTGACCGGGGAGCGTTTTGTTGCGTGCCCGTTCGGTGCCGGGGAGCGGATGTACCGTACCGGGGACCTGGCGCGGTGGCTGGCGGACGGTCAGCTGGCGTTCGCGGGCCGCGCCGATGACCAGGTCAAGATCCGCGGCTTCCGGGTCGAGCCAGCCGAGACCGAGGCGGTGCTTGCCGGGCACCCGCAGGTGGCGCGGGCCGCGGTGGTGGTGCGGGAGGACACGGCAGGGGACAAGCGGCTGGTTGCCTACCTGGTGCCGGCCGGTACGAGTGGCGATGACGGCGGGCTGGCCGGGCGGGTGCGGGAGCATGCCGCCGCGCGGCTGCCTGGCTATCAGGTGCCTGCCGCGTTCGTGGTGCTCGACAGCCTGCCCTTGACGCCGAGCGGGAAGCTGGACCGCAAGGCACTGCCCGCGCCGGATTACGCCGCAGCCGGGGCGGGTGCCATGCGACCGCGGGGCGTGGCCGGGGAGATCGTGTGCGGACTGTTCGCCGACGTGCTTGGCCTGGACGCCGTCGGCCCTGACGACGACTTCTTCGCGCTCGGCGGCCATTCCCTGCTCGCGGTTCGCCTGGCCAGCCGGGTCCGGGCAGCACTCGGCGCGGAGGTATCAGTCCGGGCGGTGTTCGAGGCTCCCACCCCTGCGGGCCTCGCGGCCTGGCTCGCACAGGCTGGCCAGGCCAGGATGCCGCTGGAACGGCGGCCGCGGCCTGACCGGGTGCCGCTGTCGTTCGCTCAGCAGCGGCTGTGGTTCATCGCCCAGCTTGATGGACCCAGCCCGGCTTACAACAACCCGGTCGCGGTGCGGCTGGAAGGCGACCTCGACCCGGCCGCGCTCGAGGCCGCGCTCGGCGACGTGATCGGCAGGCACGAGGTTCTGCGCACCATTTTCCCCGCCACTGACGGCGAGCCCCGCCAGCAAGTACTCGACCCGGCCGAGCTCGGCTGGAACCTGCCGGTTACCGTAATAGCCGGCGACGGCGACCTGACCCGCGCCATCACGGCGGCCGCCGGGGAGCCGTTCGACCTGACCGCCCAGATCCCGGTCCGCGCCCGCCTGCTCGTCCTCGGCCCCGGTGTGCACGTCCTGGTCGTGGTCGTCCACCACGTCGCGACCGACGGCTGGTCGGCCGGCCTGCTGGCCCGCGACCTCGGCACCGCCTACACCGCCCGCCTGGCCGGCCAGGCACCAGGCTGGCCGGGCCTGCCGGTCCAGTACGCCGACTACGCCATCTGGCAACGCGAACTGCTCGGCAGCGAAAACGACCCTGGCAGCCTGCTGGCCGCCCAGGTTACCTGGTGGCGCCGCGCGCTCGCCGGAGCGCCGCCAGAACTCGCGCTCCCTGCGGACCGGCCCCGCCCCCCGGCACCAGGACACCAGGGCCACGCCGTGCCCGTCGAGGTCCCGGCGCAGGTCCATGCCGCGCTGGCCGCCCTGGCCCGCGAGCAGGGCGTCACCGTGTTCATGATCATCCAGGCCGCGCTGGCCATCCTGCTGTCCAAGCACGGCGCCGGGGAAGACATCCCCGTCGGCACCCCCGTCGCAGGCCGCGCCGACGAAGCACTCGACAACCTCGTCGGGTTCTTCGTTAACACCCTCGTAATGCGCACCGACCTGTCCGGTGACCCCGCCTTCACCGAACTGCTCAGCCGCGTCAAGGACTACTGGCTTACCGCCCTCGACCACCAGGACGTGCCCTTCGAACGACTGGTCGAAGCACTCGCACCGGAGCGGTCCCTGGCCCGCCACCCCCTGTTCCAGGTCAGCCTCACCTTGCACAACAACACCGCCGCCACACTCCAGCTACCAGCGCTGCACGCCACCGCGATTCCCGCCACTACCAGCACAGCCCGATTCGACCTCGAGCTAAGCCTCACGGAAACCCGGACCGGCCGCGCCGGCCAGGCCGGCCTGGCCGGCCAGCTCATCGCCGCGGCAGATCTCTTCAACCCCGCCACCGCGCGCGCCTTCAGCGCCCGCCTGGCCCGCATCCTCACCGCGCTGGCGGCCAGCCCCCGCACCCGCCTGCGGGAGATCCACGCCCTCACTGCAGGAGAACGAACCCGGATCGTGTCCGGCTGGAACGACACGGCGCGGGGAGTCGCGGCGGTGACCTTGCCAGCTCTGTTCGAGGCGGCAGCGGCAAGTGCACCTGACGCGATCGCGGTTGCGTGCGGTGATGCCAGGCTGAGTTACCTGGAGCTTAATGTCCGGGCGAACCGGCTGGCGCGGGTGCTTGTCGCGGCGGGGGCCGGGCCAGAGACCGTGATCGCGGTCGTGATGGACCGGTCGGCCGAGCTGGTAACCGCGTTGCTTGCGGTACTGAAAGCGGGGGCGGCTTACCTGCCGGTCGACCCTGGCTACCCGGCGCAGCGGATCGCCGCCATGCTCGGCCAGGCGGCTCCTGTAGCGGTCATCGCCACCGGGGCCGACGCCGCGGCGCTGCCTGAGCTGCCAGGGGCCACGGTGCTGGCCTGGGGTGATCCAGGGCTGGCCGTGCGGGTGGCGGGTGCGGGGGACGCCGATCTGAGTGACGGCGACCGTCGCGGGTCGCTGGTGCCCGCGCACCCCGCGTACGTGATGTACACATCGGGGTCGTCCGGGGTGCCCAAGGGCGTGGTGGTGACGCACGAGAGCGTGGACCGGCTGGTGCGGGGCGGCGGGTTCGCTGACGTCGGCGGCGACGATGTGGTCGCGTTGCTGTCGTCGGTGTCGTTTGACGCCGCCACGTTCGAGATCTGGGGTGCGCTGGCGAGCGGTGCGCAGCTTGCGGTCGCTCCTGGCCGGGTCCTTTCCGCGGCCGAGTTCAGCGGGTTCCTTGCTGCCCTGCGGGTAAGCGTGCTGTGGCTGACGGCGGGTTTGTTCGCTCAGGTCGCCGAGACGGACGCCGAAGCGCTGGCCGGACTGCGGTATCTGCTGGCAGGCGGTGACGTGCTGCCGGCCGGTGCATGCCGTGCAGTGCTCGAGCGGGCACCGAGAGTGCGGCTGGTGAATGGATACGGGCCGACGGAGAACACGACGTTCACGGCGACCTGGCCGGTCGGACGCGGAGATCTGGACGGCGCGTTCGGTGTCCCCGTGGGGCGCCCGGTTGCCGATACCCGCGTGTTCGTGCTTGATCGCTGGCTGTGCCCGGTGCCGGCCGGGGTGGCGGGAGAGCTGTTCGTTAGCGGGACAGGGCTGGCCAGGGGTTACGCAGACGAGGCGGCCCTGACGGCCGAGCGATTCGTGGCGTGCCCGTTCGGAGAGCGCGGCGAGCGGATGTACCGGACCGGGGACCTGGCGCGGTGGAAGGTACCCGGGGCCGGGGACACAGGCCCCGGCGTGCTCGAGTTCTGCGGGCGGGCCGACGCGCAGGTGAAAATCCGCGGCTTCCGGGTCGAGCCAGGCGAGACCGAGGCGGTGCTTGCAGGCTGTCCGCAGGTAGGGCAGGCAGCGGTGACCGTCGGCGTGGATGCCGCAGGGGACAAGCGCCTGGTCGCCTACATAGTCCCGGCCGGCCGGGACGGCCAAGACGGCGGCTCGCTTGCGCCGCGGATCAGGGAGTACGCAGCCGGGCTGCTGCCGCAGTACATGCTGCCAGCCGCGATCGTCGTGCTTGACGCGCTGCCGCTCACGGCAAACGGCAAGCTTGACAGGGCCGCGCTGCCCGCCCCTCGCTACGCGGCGCCGGCGGATGGCCGCCGCGGTCCGCAGAGCGCGGTCGAGGAGATCGTCTGCGGCCTGTTCGCCGACATCCTCGGCCTTGACCAGGTCACGGCGGACGACAGCTTCTTCGATCTCGGCGGGCATTCGCTGCTGGCAATGCGGCTGGCCAGCCGGGTGCGAGCGGTGCTCGGCGCCGAAGTACCCGTGCGGGCGCTATTCGAGGCACCGACCCCGGCCGCGCTGGCGGCGTGGCTCGGGCAAGCGGGCCCGGCCAGGCCGGCGCTGGCGCCGAGGCCGCGGCCGGCGGCGGTGCCTTTGTCGTTCGCACAGCAGCGGCTGTGGTTCATCGGCCAGCTCGAGGGGCCGAGCCCGGTGTACAACAACCCGGTCGCGATCCGGCTGGAAGGCGAGCTTGACGCGGCGGCGCTTGAGGCGGCGCTCGGGGACGTGATCGGGCGGCACGAGGTACTTCGTACCGTCTTTCCCGCGGTGGACGGTCAACCGCGGCAGCAGGTCATCGAGTATGACGAGCTCGGCTGGGAACTGCCGGTCACGGAGGTGACCGGACAGGCTGAGCTGACTCGGCTGGTCGCGGCGGCGGTGGCGGCTCCTTTTGACCTGACGGCGGAGATCCCTGTGCGGGCCAGGCTGCTTGCCCTGGCACCTGAGGTCCATGTGCTCACCGTGGTCATCCATCACGTCGCGACCGATGGCTGGTCGACGGCCGTGCTTGCCAGGGACATCAGCACGGCTTACGCGGCCAGGCGGACCTGGCAGGCGCCGCAATGGCGGCCGCTGCCCGTGCAGTACGCCGACTACGCGATCTGGCAGCGGGAACTGCTCGGCGACGAGGACGATCCGGCCAGCCTGCTTTCCGCGCAGGTGGCCTGGTGGCGGGACGCGCTGGCCGGGATGCCGCCTGAGCTTGCGCTGCCCGCTGACCGGCCGCGCCCGCCGGTGCCCGGTCACCGCGGGCATACGGTGCCGCTTGTCGTGGACCCTGAGCTGCACGCCAGGCTGACGGCGCTGGCACGTGCCCGCGGCGTGACCTTGTTCATGGTGGTGCAGGCCGCTCTGGCGGTGCTGCTGTCCAAGCTGGGAGCCGGCGCGGACATTCCTGTCGGGGCGCCGGTGGCCGGGCGCTCCGACGAGGCGCTCGACGACCTCGTCGGGTTCTTCGTGAACACCCTCGTGCTGCGCACCGACGTGTCAGGTGACCCTGAGTTCGGCGAACTGCTCGCGCGGGTGCGTGAGTACTGGCTGGGTGCTCTGGATCATCAGGACGTTCCTTTCGAGCGTCTCGTAGAAGCACTCGCACCCGAGCGGTCACTGAACCGTCACCCGTTGTTCCAGGTCAACCTCACCGTGCAGAACAACGCGCCCGCCGCGATCAGCCTGCACGGGCTGCGTGCCGCCAGAATGCAGGCTGGCACGGGGATGGCCAGGTTCGACCTGAACCTCCAGCTTGGCGAGGCGCGGGACGGTCAGGACAAGCCCGCGGGGCTGCGCGGCACGCTCACCGCCTCGGCCGACCTGTTCGACGCCGACACGGCACTGGCCATGAGCGGCAGGCTCACCAGGGTGCTTGCCGCCGTCGCGGCTGATCCAGGCGTCAGGCTGCGGCAGGTGCCTGTGCTTTCCCCAGCCGAGCGCGCGCAGGTTGTCGATGGCTGGAATGACACCGCGGCCGCGGTGCGGACCGGGTCGGTCGTCGACTGGTTCGGGGAGCAGGTCGCGCTGAGACCCGATGCCGTCGCGGTCGTCGCGGGGGATGAGTGGCTGTCTTACGCGGGCCTGGACGCGATGGCATGCCGGGTGGCGCGGGTTCTGGCCGGGCACGGTGCGGGGCCAGAGTCGGTGGTAGCGGTGGCCATGGATCGCTCGGCGGCGCTTGCCGCGGTGCTGCTCGGGGTGCTGAAGTCGGGGGCGGCATACCTGCCGGTCGATCCTGATTATCCGGCGGAACGGACCGGGTTCATGCTGCGGGACGCTGGTGCCATGGCGGTGCTCGCTGCCGCGCGGGCAGCGGAAAGGCTGCCTCGGCTGCCAGGGGTACCGGTGCTCGCGGCGAAAGACGCGCAAGCGGGGACCGCTGAAGGCGAAGGTGCGCGCAGCGCGCGCTGGCCGGGGCAACTGGCGTACGTGATGTACACGTCCGGATCGTCAGGGGTTCCCAAGGGCGTGGCGGTTACGCACGGCGGGCTGGCCAACTACCTGGGTTCTGTGCCAGGCCGGCTGGGGTGGGGCGGGCCAGGCGGCAGGTACGGGTTGCTGCAGGCGCCGTTCACTGACCTGGGAAACACGGTCATTTTCGCCGCGCTGACGACGGGCGGGGTGCTGCATGTCCTCGACGAGGGCGCGGTCACCGATCCGGTGGCCGTCGCTGACTACGTGGCTGGGCGCGGCATTGATTTCCTGAAGGCAGTGCCGAGCCATCTGGCGGCGCTTGCCTCTGGCCCGGCGGGACTTGGCGGGGTGCTGCCCGGCCGGTCGCTGGTGCTCGGCGGTGAGGCGGCGGCACCTGGCTGGGTGGCTTCGCTGGTGGCCGCGGCTGGTAGCCGTGCCGTGTTCAATCACTACGGGCCGACCGAGGCGACGATCGGGGTGGCGACCGTACGGCTGGATGCGGCGGTCCTGGCGCGCGGTGCGGTGCCGGTCGGGACACCGGTCGCCAACACGGCCGTGTTCGTCCTCGACCAGTGGCTGTGCCCGCTGCCCGTCGGGGTCGCGGGTGAGCTGTACATCGCGGGGGCTGGCCTGGCGCGTGGTTACGCCGGCCGGGCAGGCCTGACCGGTGAGCGGTTCGTGGCCTGCCCGTTCGGAACCGGCGAGCGGATGTACCGTACCGGCGACCTGGCCAGGTGGACGGTACGGGGGGAGCTGGTTTTCTGCGGGCGTGCCGACGACCAGGTAAAGATCAGGGGATTCCGGGTCGAACCTGGCGAGACGGAAGCCGTGCTCGCCGCGCACCCGGGCGTAGCACAGGCCGTCGTAGCCGTCAGTGAAGGCAAGGCTGGGGACGGGCGGCTCGTTGCCTACCTGGTCGCTGAGGGTGGCTCGAACGACGGCAGCGGACTAGCGGCGCGGGTGCGGGAGCATGCGGCGGCACGACTGCCCGGCTACCTGGTGCCTTCGGCGTTCGTAGTGCTCGCGGCGCTGCCGCTGACGCCGAGCGGGAAACTTGACAGGGCCGCGCTGCCGGCGCCCGACTACGCGGCGGCCGCTGGCCATGACCCTGGGCCGCTGACCATGACAGAGGAACTCATCTGCGGCATGTTTGCCGAGGTGCTTGGCCTCGACGTGGTCGGCCCGCTTGACCATTTCTTCGCGCTTGGCGGGCACTCGCTGCTCGCGGTACGCCTCGCCAGCAGGGTGCGGGCAGTACTCGGCGCCGAGGTGCCTGTCCGCGCGCTGTTCGCCGCGCCCACCCCGGCCGCGCTCGCGGCCTGGCTCGGGCAGGCAGGCAGGGGCCGGACACCGCTGACACCCAGAAAGCGGCCCGAGCGGGTGCCTTTGTCGTTCGCGCAGCAGCGGCTGTGGTTCCTCGCCCAGCTTGATGGCGCGAGGTCGGTCTACAACAACCCGGTAGCGATCCGGCTCGAAGGCGAACTCGACTACGGCGCGATCGAAGCGGCGTTCGCCGACGTGATCGGCAGGCACCAGGTTCTGCGCACTGTCTTCCCCGTAGTTGGCGGCGAGCCATGCCAGCAGGTCCTCAGCCTGGAAGAAGCCGGATGGGCGCTGCAGGTGACCGCCGTGCCAGACGGCGGGGAACTGGCCGGTGTCCTCGCGGCGCTGGCGAGGCAGCCTTTTGACCTGACGGCGGAGATCCCGGTCAGGGCCAGGCTGCTTGCACTCGGGGCAGACGTGCATGTCCTGCTCGTCGTCGTACACCACATCGCGACCGACGGCTGGTCGACAGGGGTGCTGGCCAGGGACCTCAGCGCGGCCTATGCGGCACGACTCGAAGGGCAACGGCCAGAGTGGGCGGCATTGCCGGTGCAGTACGCCGATTACGCGATCTGGCAGCGGGAACTGCTCGGCACAGAGGACGACCCTGACAGCCTGCTGTCAGCGCAGGTGGCGTGGTGGCGGGACGCGCTGGACGGGTTGCCGCCAGAACTCGCGCTGCCTGCCGACCGGCCGCGCCCTCCAGTCCCTGGCTACCGCGGCCACACTGTGCCGCTTGCCGTGCCCGCACACGTACATGCCGCACTGGCCGCCCTGGCCCGCGCCTGCGGCGTGACCGTCTTCATGGTGGTCCAGGCCGCCCTGGCGGTACTGCTGTCGCGGCTCGGCGCCGGCCAGGACATCCCCGTCGGCACCCCAGCCGCAGGACGCTCTGACGAGGCACTCGATGACCTGGTCGGGTTCTTCGTCAACACCCTGGTGCTGCGCGCCGACCTGTCGGGCGACCCGGACTTCACCAGCCTGCTCGGCCGGGTACGCGACTACTGGCTTGGCGCCCTTGACCACCAGGACGTGCCATTCGAACGGCTCGTCGAAGTACTCGCACCGGAGCGCTCACTCGGCCGCCACCCGCTGTACCAGGTCAACCTGACCGTGCAGAACAACGCACCCGCCATCTTGGCCCTGCCAGGACTAACTGCGGCAGCGATCCCTGCCGCCGAACCGCCCGCCAGGTCCGACCTCGAGATGAGTCTCACAGAAACGCGGGACGCGAGCGGCCAGCCCGCCGGGCTGCGCGGCACGGTCATCGTGTCAGCGGACTTGTTTGATGAGGTTACGGCGCGTGCGGTCAGTGAGAGGTTTGCGCTGGTGCTCGCGTCGGTGGCGGCTGATCCGGTGGCGCGGCTGCGGCAGGTGCAGGTGCTGACCCCGGCGCAGCGGGCGCAGGTGGTGTCCGGGTGGAATGACACGGCTGGGGTGGTGCCTGAGCTGACGCTGGCGGGTTTGTTTGAGGCGCAGGCGGCGCGGGTGCCTGACGCGGTGGCGGTGACTGGTGACGGCGGCTGCGTGACTTACGCGGAGCTTGACCGGCAGGCGGGCCGGCTGGCGCGGCTGCTCGCGGCGCGGGGTGCGGGGCCTGAGTCGGTGGTGGCGGTGGTGCTTGACCGTTCGGTCGCGCTGGTGACCGCGCTGCTCGCGGTGGCCAAGGCCGGCGCCGCGTACCTGCCGGTTGACCCTGGCTATCCGGCGCAGCGGATCGCTCTCATGCTCACCGACGCGCGCCCGGCGATGGTCATCGCCTCGGCGCAGGGTGCAGAAGACCTGCCGGTACTTGCGGGCGTGCAGGTACTGGTGGCGGGGACGCCGGAACTGGCCAGCCGGCTTGCCGGCTTGCCTGCGGGTGAGCTTGAGGTGCGGGGCGGGGCTTGGCTCGGGGGGCTGGCGTATGTGATCTACACGTCGGGTTCGACGGGGCGGCCTAAGGGGGTGGCGGTCACTCATGCGGGGCTGGGGAGTCTGGCGGCGGCGCAGATCGGGCGGTTTGCTGTGTCGGCGGGCTGCCGGGTGCTGGCGTTCGCGTCGCCGGGTTTTGACGCCTCGGTTTCTGAGTTGGTGATGGCGCTGGGCAGCGGCGCGGCGCTGGTGATCGCCGGGTCGGGTGAG
This sequence comes from Actinomycetota bacterium, assembly GCA_027313705.1. Classification (GTDB taxonomy): domain Bacteria; phylum Actinomycetota; class Actinomycetes; order Streptosporangiales; family Streptosporangiaceae; genus Chersky-822. Next base: position 9,305 of record DAHVDE010000053.1, read on the forward strand.
CTGCTGGCCGGGCGGGAGCTGGCGGGGGTGGTGGCCAGGCTCGGTGTCACGCACCTGACGGTGCCGCCGGCGGTGCTGGCCGGCCTTGAGCCAGCCGACCTGGGGCCGGTGCGGACGCTGGTGGCTGCGGGTGAGGCGCTGGACAGCGGGCTGGCCAGCCGGTGGGCAGCGGGGCGGCGGCTGGTCAACGCGTACGGGCCGACTGAGGTGACGGTGTGCGCCTCGATGACGGGGCCGCTGGCGCCAGACGGCGATCATGGCATCGGCACCCCGATTACCAATACGCGGGTGTTTGTGCTTGACCGGTGGTTGTGTCCGGTGCCTGCGGGGGTGGCGGGGGAGTTGTTTGTGGCGGGTGCGGGGGTGGCGCGGGGGTATCTGGGGCGGGCGGGGCTGACGGGTGAGCGGTTTGTGGCGTGCCCGTTTGGTGGCGGGGGGGAGCGGATGTACCGGACGGGGGATCTGGCGCGGTGGACGGCGGGGGGGGAGTTGGTGTTCTGCGGGCGTGCTGATGATCAGGTGAAGGTGCGCGGGTTCAGGATCGAGCCTGGTGAGGTTGAGGGTGTGCTGGCCGGGCATCCTGAGGTGGCGCTGGCGGCGGTGGTGGTTCGCGAGGATGTGCCGGGTGATTTGCGGCTGGTTGGCTATGTGGTTCCGGCTGTGCCTGGTGCCGGTGATGGCGGCCTGGTGGTGCGGGTGCGGGAGCATGCGGCGGGGCGGTTGCCTGATTACATGGTGCCTTCGGTGGTGGTGGTGCTTGAGGCGCTGCCGTTGACTTCGAGCGGGAAGGTGGACCGGCGGGCGTTGCCTGTTCCGGATTACGGGGTGGCGGGGGCGGGTGCGGGGCGGGGGCCGGCTGGCGCGGTCGAGGAGATCGTGTGCGGTTTGTTCGCGGAGATCCTTGGTGTTGGGCTGGTCGGGCCTGGTGATGATTTCTTTGCTCTTGGGGGGCATTCGCTGCTGGCGGTGCGGCTGGTGAGCCGGGTGCGGGCGGTGCTCGGGGCGGAGGTGCCGGTGCGGGTGCTGTTCGGGGCGCCGACTCCGGCGGGTCTGGCGGGGTGGCTGGGGCAGGCGGGGCCGGCGCGGCTGGCGCTGGGGCGGCGGCGCCGGCCTGGGCGGGTGCCGTTGTCGTTCGCGCAGCAGCGGCTGTGGTTTATCGGTCAGCTTGAAGGCCCGAGCGCGGTGTATAACGCTCCGCTGGTGGTGCGGCTGGAGGGCGATCTGGATGCGGGGGCGCTCGGGGCGGCGCTGGCCGACGTGATCGGGCGGCATGAGGTGCTGCGTACTGTCTTCCCTGCGGTGGATGGCGAGCCGTGCCAGCAAGTCATCGAGCCGGACGGGCTCGCCTGGACGCTGCCGGTTGTTGAGGTCACCGACGGCGAACTGGCCGATGCGGTCGCCGCCGCAGCCGGGCAGCCGTTCGACCTGACCACGCAGATCCCGGTCAGGGCAGCCCTCCTGGCCGTCGGAGCCGGCGTGCATGTGCTCGTCGTGGTGCTGCACCACATCGCGACCGACGGCTGGTCAACCGGGCTGCTTGCCCGCGACATCAGTGTCGCCTACACGGCCAGGCTGAGGGACCAGCCACCTGCCTGGAGCGCGCTGCCTGTGCAGTACGCGGATTACGCGTTGTGGCAGCGGGAACTGCTCGGCACAGAGGACGACCCTGACAGCCTGCTGTCAGCGCAGGTGGCGTGGTGGCGGGACGCGCTGGACGGGTTGCCGCCAGAACTCGCGCTGCCTGCCGACCGGCCGCGCCCCCCGGTGGCAGGTCACCGCGGCCACCCGGCCGCGCTTGCTGTCTCCGCGCAGGTTCATGCCCGGCTGGCCGTGCTGGCCCGCGCCTGCGGCGTGACCGTCTTCATGGTGGTCCAGGCCGCCCTGGCGGTGCTGCTGTCACGGCTCGGGGCAGGTGAGGACATCCCGGTGGGCACCGGCTCGGCCGGGCGGTCCGACGAGGCGCTTGATGACCTGGTCGGGTTCTTCGTCAACACCCTGGTGCTGCGCACCGACCTGTCGGGCGACCCGGACTTCACCAGCCTGCTCGGCCGGGTACGGAAGTTCTGGCTCGGGGCAATTGATCACCAGGACGTGCCGTTCGAGCGCCTGGTCGAGGTGCTCGCGCCGGAGCGGTCCCTGGCGAGGCACCCGCTCTTCCAGGTCAACCTGACCGTGCAGAACAACGCGCCGGCGGCACTCGCGTTGCCGGGCCTGAGCGCCACCGCGATCCCTGCCGGGGAACCGCCGGCCAGGTTCGACCTGAACATCATGCTCGGCGAAACGCGGGACGCGAGCGGCCAGCCCGCCGGGCTGCGCGGCACGGTCATCGTGTCAGCGGACTTGTTTGATGAGGTTACGGCGCGTGCGGTCAGTGAGAGGTTTGCGCTGGTGCTCGCGTCGGTGGCGGC
>DAHVDE010000085.1 GCA_027313705.1 Actinomycetota bacterium
GTCGGCCAGCCGCCGGATCGGCAGGAAGATGTCATGCGGGAACACCGCCACCCCGACCGGGACCTTGATGGGCGGCGGGACAGCGCCGGTCGCGGCCTGCGCCATTCCCTCCGCCCCGGCGTAGTACAGCTGAGCCGACGAGCCCGCAGAAGCGGTGAGCCAGTACAGCGTGACGTTGGTGAGCGGCCAGGCAAGCCGGGCCAGGGCCTGCCATGAGCCAGGACGGCAGGCACCGCGTGCGCGGCTGCGGCGCAGCCCGGCCGGCCCGATCTCAGCCAGCGCCTGCGCTTCGCCGCCAGTCAGGGCCCGGTGCCGGTCCCAGCCAGAGCTGTCCAAGCCCGGCGTCCAGGGATCCGCATTCCCGGCCCCAGCGCGGGGAGCCGCCGCGAGCTGAACCGCGGTCACGCCCGGACCCCGTCTGCCTCGCCGCCGTCATCACCAGTGAGCATGCCGACCCGCCAGGCATGTATCTGCGCCATCGAGGAACTGAGCTTCGCCGACAGCTCCCGCCCGGACAGGTGGATATAGCGGAGCGTCGAGTCGGTAGAGCGGTGCCCGGCGAACGTCGCGATCGCATGCAGTTCCCAGCCCATCCGGGCCAGGTCTGTCAGGCACAGATGCCGCGTGGTGTGAGTGGAGAACCGCGGCACATCCGCGGCCAGCGCGACCCGCCGGACCACCTTGGACCAGGTCCACAGCGTCAGCGACCGCCGCCGGTGTTCCCGGCAGGCCCAGGGTCTCGTTGGCGCGGGCGGCGGGCAGCACCCCCATCTCCGTCAGTGAGACGACCGCGCGCGGTTTCAACGGGCGCAGCACTGCCTCGGCGAAGTCATCGAAGCCGTGGCCCGCGTAGTCGACGCTGTAGTAGCTGGCGTCGCCGCGGACGAGCGCGCTGACGTCTCCGCCGGGCTTGGCCACGTGCACGACCGGGCAGGGCAGGTTGTCCGCCAGCCTCGCCGCCCGTTCGCTTGCCCCCAGGATCACCAGTGAGCCGGTCGTCGCGCGAGTGTCTGTCATACAGCGTTCTGATCTCCCGCCGGTCGAGTCGCTGAGCCGGGGCCGGCCGAGCTAGGGGATGTGCGCGACCTCGATGCGGAGCCCGTCCGGGTCTTCGACGAACACCGCGAAGTAGCCGTCGCTGTACTCGGGATACTCGCGCGGCTCGTGCACGACGGTCCAGTTCCCGTCGACGACGGCCTTGTGCACGCTGAGCACCGCGTCGCGGTCATCCGCGGCGAAGGCGGCGTGGTGCCAGCCGGGACGGCCGAACGTGTGCGGGGCGCGTTCATCGCCCTCGACCGCCCATACCAGGATCTCCGGCGCCTGCCCGTGCCAGGTGGAAAGCCGGTCGGTGGTGAGCTCGCGCGAGTAGCCGAGCGGGCCGAGGACCGCGTCATAGAAGCGCGTGGCCTCCGGCATCTGGCTGGTCGTCATGCACAGGTGGTGCAGCGTGGTCATGATTGGCTTCCTGAACGGTCGGACGAGTCGTCGCAGCGGCCTGTGGAGAAGTGATAACGGGAGACTAGCGCGTGCAACTTGTCCAGCGCGGTCTCCGCATCGGCCGCCCCGATGCCCACCGACAGGCCCGCGTCGGGCAGGTACAGGCTGTCGTCCCTGATCTCGGCGGCGTTGAGATGCCAGCCGAACACGTCCTCGGCCTTGGCGAGTTCGGACGCCAGCGGCACCAGATCGCCGAGCGTCATCGTCGGGCGGGCTGGGTCGGCCAGGTAGCAGCACGCGATGCAGGTGGCGGCGGGCCGGTCGCGGGACGCCACCGCCGGCGCCGGCGACAGAGACAGGCGCGGACCTGCATGAGCTGCAGGTCGGTGCCGGTCAGGGCGCCCACGGAATGACTGACGAGTCCCGCCCCCGGCCGTACCCCCACGTCGAGCACATGCCAGCGCCCCTGATGGAGCCGGAGTTCGGCGTGCAGGACGCCATCGTGGATCTCGAGCGCGGACGCGAGCCTGCCGCCGGTCTGCCGCAGGGCGGGTTCATTGTCGGCGATGAGCGGGTCGAGCGGCGGGGAGACCATGACGAGGTCGACGAACGGATGAACGTCGGTGGCGGTGCGCTTCTCGTGCACGATGGCGTGCACCACGGCGCCCGCCGCGATGAGGACCTCGACGCTGACCTCGGGAGCGTCCAGGTACTCGGCCGCCACGACGTCGATGCTCGAATCGATGTGACCGCGGCTGAGGATGCCTCGGTACAGCGCGATGTTCTCCTCGGCCGGCAGGTCGGTGCGGTACCGGTAGACGCCGCGGGATCCGGCCCCGGTCGTGGGCTTGAGTACGGGCTGCGGGCCGAGCGTCGCGACGGCCTCGGCCAGGAACCCCGGCGACAGCCGGCCGGACATGAACCGCGCGACGTCCACTCCCCGCTCCCGCAACCGGGCGTACATCGCCGCCTTGTCGATGACCAGCGTCCGCGCCGCCGCCAGCGGGAAGTCGCGGTTGAGGAAGCACAGCGCGGTGTTCCACCAGTCGTCGAAAGCGGCCGCGCCGATGTAGTCGGCCTCGGCCAGATCGTCCACCCGCTCGAGCGCCTCCCGGCGGAGCGTCGGACCGCCGGTGTCAAGCGCGATGAGCAGGTCAACCGGGATCTGGCGGACAACGACGCCGGCGTCGGTCAGCTCCTCAAACGACGCCGCCTGATCAGGGAGCTCACCGTAGAGACCGTAGACCGGGCTGGCGCCGCCATTGCGCTCGCCGGTCATGTCCCGCGAGGTACCAGTCATGCGTCCTGCTTTCTCGATGTGTGCCGTCGCCGGCTGGGTACCATCGGTCGCATGTCCGCCGACCCGATCGAACCCGCGCTGAGCGAGGGCAAGCGACTGGCCGATGAGCTGCACGCGACGCTGTGCGCGCTGGGGGATCCGGGATACGTCGCGGGGACGGTCGCCGCGCGCCACCCGGGAAAGCCGGTGCTCGGAATTCGCATTCCGATCCTCCGCTCGGCCGTCCGCCAGGCTCTGGTCCGGTCCGGGCAGTCCGCAGGCGTCGTGCTGACGGCGGCCGACGCACTCTGGGACGGCGGCTTCCACGAGGAGGAACTGGCCGCGTGCATGCTGCTGCGGCTGAGCCGGACGTATCCGCCCCCGGGCCTGGTGCGGCGGTGGGCCGCGCTGCTCGACAACTGGCTCAGCGTCGACGAGCTCGCGGGCTGCCTCGGCGAGATGCTGACCGTGTCGCCCTCGTCGCCCGCGCAGCTTTCGTCGCTGGCGGAGCTGGTGGTCCTGGCCGAGTCGGAATCTGAGTGGCAGCGCCGCCTGTACCTGGCGTCGCTGATCAGACCGCTGCGGGCCGGGCTCGACCCGGGCCGCGTGCCGGGCCTGGCCGAGGTGCTCAGGGACGGACGCAAGCCGGTCCGCTCAGCCGCCTCGTGGCTGCTGCGCGACACCGTCAAGGCCCGCCCGGGGGCGGTCGCCGAGTTCGGCGCGATCTGGTCGGCCGACATGCCGAAGCCGCTGACCCGGCTGCTGACGACCACCCGAGGCTGAGCCATCACAGCGTCCGGATCCTGGTCGCCGCGATGTCGACGATCGCGGCGGTCTGCGCGGCGCACAGCCGCACCGACGGCGTCTCGGCGTTGAATACCGTGCCCGGCAGCCCGACCACCCCGGCGTCCTTCAGCAGCCGCCACGGATCCTCGTCAGTGCGGGCGTGCACGAGCAGATGAGTGCCGCCGCCGGCCGGGACGACCGTCATCCGCGTCGACGTCTGCACCGCGGACTGCAGGAGCTCGCGCAGCCCGGTCAGGTGCCGTTGGCGTTCGTCCAGCTCGCGAGCGGTGTCGGGGTCGCGAAGCACGGTCAGAGCCAGGATCTGGCTGAGCCGGCTGGCGGACATCAACAGGTGGGTCTTGGCCGCGAGCACCGCCGCGCGCAGCTCCGGCGCGGGCACGATGAGGCAGCCGAGCCGGGCACCGGGAAGCCGCAGCAGCTTCGACAGACTGCAGATGAGGATGTCGGTCGCGGCCAGGCAGCTGCGGAAGCCGTCGGCGTCAGGACCGAACAGCGAGGTGTGGGAGATGTCCCAGATCCTCCAGCACGCGTGCCCGTCCGGCGGTTCGCGATAGGGCGTCAGCCTCCCGGTCGGTTTGTGCGGGGTGCAGATCATGATCGCCGCGCAATCCTCGGCCACGATCGGCGGCTCGTCATCGCCGGGAACGGAGTATGGCCGGACCCGCAGTCCGGCCAGCGCGGCGAACTGCTCGAACCCGGGGAATGCGGGGCGGGGCAGGCTGACCGTCTGGCCGACGTCGGCGGCGCAGGTCAAGGCCAAGTTCAGGGCCTCGCTGGAGCGTGCTGAACGAGCAGGCCGCAGTGATGGAGGCCCAGGTGGAGGCCCATTTTGGCCGACACCCGGACGCTGAGATCGTCTTGTCCCAGCCTGGCCTGGGCAAGGTCCTCGGTGCCCGGGTGCTCGCCGAGTCCGGGGACGATCCCCATCGCTACGCAGATGCCAGGGCGCGGAAGAACTACGCCGGCACCAGCCCGGTCACCCGCGCGTCAGGCAAGAAGAAGGCCGTGCTCGCCCGGTACGTGCGTAATCGTCACCTCGCTGACGCGCTGCACCAGCAGGCCTTCTGCGCGCTCACTGCCTCGCCGGGCGCCCGCGCTTACTACGACCAGGTTCGCGCCCGCGGCACCAGCCACCACGCCGCCTTGCGCCAGCTGGCTAACCGTCTCACCGGCATCCCGCACGGCTGCCTCAAAACCGGCACCCGTTACGACGAGGCAACGGCCTGGCAGCACCGAATCCAAGAGGCCGCTTGACAAGCTAACGCCATGGGGTGTCTACGTTGGGCCGAACCCAACACCTGCCACCATCAGATATACCAGGTCAGGGACTCTTTGCGTGCTCTGGCAGCGGAGGATATGGGGAGCGGTGCGCCACATCGTCGGCTAACGTCGGTCTTTCCTGTTTGCGCTGGTCAGCGAGGTGTGTCGGCGGCAGGCTGACGGGGACGGAGGTTTGTCCGGTGAATACGCGGAGAAGTTCGCGACGGGGCCGTCCCGGTCGGCTGGGTTCCGTATCGAGTCGGCGCTCGGTCGGCTCATGCGGGCGCGGAGCAGGAACGGGCTTATGCGGGGCGGCCAGCACGGCGGCGCGAGCTCAAGCCGCCGTCAAAGGTGCCAGCCTCGACCTCGACCCGGCAGCTTCGAACGGCCGTGCTGTTCGCTTCGGCTGACATGCCTAGTGGCAGCTCTGGCCTTGCGCATGCGACGCCGCGTAGGCGCTGGAGAGGCAGTGGGGTCTGGGGTTGGTGGAGTTGCTGGTCTCCGCGTACACTGAATCATGTATGGAGATGTTGATTCAGATTGTTGGGAGCTTGCCGTGACGATGACTGACGTTGGCGTGAGGATCGAGCGCGCTCGCGTGTCGGCAGGCCTCAGCCAGCGCGCGCTTGCGGACATGGCCGCCATTTCACAGCCAACCTTGTCCCGGATCGTCTCTGGGCAGCGGACAGCGAAGATGCCTGAGCTGGTGGCTATTGCTTGGGCGACAGGAGCGACGGTCGCGGAACTGGCTGGGACGGGGACGGTAGCTGAGCGGGTCGAGTGTGCGGCACGTGCTACGAACCACGCGGACATGGACAGCATGCGCGAGGCGCTGCTGCATTTCCTTGAGCTGGACGATTACCTTTCCGGCCAGGCGATCCCGGCAACGGTCTGATCCGGGGGCGGTAAACGTTGACTGCAGAAACGGAGGGCAGCGCGTCTGCCGCGCGGTTCCGTCAGGATCATCATCTCGGAGTGCAGCCGCTGGGTGATCTTGCGGAGGTCATCGAACAGGCGACCGGGATCGACGTGGCCGTGCTGGACGTGGGTCCGGACGAGCATGGTCTGACAATGCGGGACCCAGCTCGAGGAACTGTATTCATTGGAGTCGCGCGCACCAGGAACCCCATGCGCCAGCGCAGCACGCTGGCCCACGAGCTGGGCCATGCCCTGTTCGAGGACTGGGTAGACAACGATAGGGGGGGCGACTGGAGTGACCGTAGCCCGGCGGAGATTCGCGCTGACGCGTTCGCGCGGCATTTGCTAGTTCCTGCCAGGGGCCTGCGCGAGTTCATCACGGCAGGGTCCACGATCGGTTTGTCGGCCCTGTCGGCGGTAGTGCAGCGGTTCTTGGTATCACCCCAGATCGCCGCGATCGCACTGCGCCAGGCCGGGTACCTCGATGAGGCCACCAAGCAGGAGTGGATGACGCTGAGCGCGCGGCAACTGGCGGCTAGATTCGGTTGGACAGACCAGTACCAGGCGCTGCAAGCTAGCTCCGACCGGCGCCGAGCGCCACAGCGACTGCTCGCCCGGGCGATCACGGGTTACGTGGAAGGCGTATTGCCTGCGCAGGCCATCGCCACGCTGCGCGGGATCAGCCTGGAAACGCTAGTGGAGGAACTAGGCGAGGCAGGCGTCACTCCGGCTGAACGGCCGATAGCCTGGGCGGATCCGGCTGAGTTGCCCGACGTGCATGTTGACCTCGCCGCCTTGGACGAGGATCTCGCCGCAGCCGACGATGACAGCCAGGAAACGACGGCGCCGAGAAACGACAGATGAGCGTCAAGCCGATTATCGACGCCGGTCCCGGCCTGAACTTCCTGTCCATCCATAAGGAACGTCTGCTGATCGCGATTCTCGGTCCGTCAGTGCGCCAGAGAGTGTTCAGGGCGAAGTGCTGCGCAAGTCTCAGCAGGACGAGCGCTTCCGCGCTGCCGCAACAGTGTGGCGGAAGCTGACGACTCGCTGGATAGAGATACTGCCCGATGACGCGACACCGGAGCTGGCGACCGTGGTTCAGCGAGTCAGCGGACTGCCAATGGACGAACGCAGGAGACAGCCGAAGGATCTGGGCGAGACCATGGTCATCGCGCACGCCGTCGTAGCCGCCGAGTCCGGGCATTCGGTGACAATACTCATTGATGACGGGCCCGGCGCGGCTCGCTCGTATTCGCTGATGAGGCCGCCAAGGACGGGCCGGCGCTTGATCCGCTCCTGGGAGAGGTCGGCGACCGGGTGATCGGGCCGGGGCGGGCGGAGCTGGCGGCTGCGGTGGGGACGACGTCCGTTGTAGTGGGTCTCGTACTGGGCCAGGATTGCCCGCAGGTGCCGCCGGCCGAAGATGAGCATCCGGCCGGTGACCTCGGTCCTGGCGGTGAGTACGAGCCTTTCCGCGTAGGCGTTCGCGCGCGGGCTGCGGGGCGGGATCTTCACGGCCTCGATGCCGGCGTCGGCCAGTACCGCGTCGAGCGCATCGGTGAACTGCCCGGCCCGGTCGCGGACCAGGTACCGGAAGTCCGCGGCGCGATCACCCAGATCCATCAGAAGGTTGCGGGCCTGCTGTGTGGTCCGCTGCCCGTCCGGGTTCGCGGTGACGCCGAGGATGTGCACGCACCGGGGGCCGACCTTGATCACGAAGAAGCAGTACAGGCGCTGCAGGGTTACCGCGCAGTCCACGTGGAAGAAGTCGACCGCGAGCATCGTGGCTGCCTGTGCGCGCAGGAACTGCCGCCAGGTCGTATCGGTGAGCCGCCGGGGTGCAGGGGAGATCCTCAGGGCCTTGAGGATCCGTCGAATGGTGGATGCGCTGACCCGGTGGCCGAGCTTGAGCAGCTCACCTTGGATCCTTTTGTAGCCCCAACCCCTATTCTCGGTGGCGAACCGCTCGATGAGCGCGGCGACCTCGGCGCTGACCGGCGGACGTCCCGTCCGGTGCGGATAGGTCCGCTTGCGGGCGATCAGGCGGCGGTGCCAGCGCAGGACGGTCCCGGGGGTGACCAGCCGCTGCGATCGCAGCCTTGCCGGCAGGAGCCGGATCAGCGCGGCGAGGACCGCGCGGTCGGCCCAGCTGAGCCGGGGCCGGGGACTGGCCCGGCGCAGCACGGCGACCTCGTGCCGCAGCACGAGCAGCTCGGCGTCCTTGAAAGCCGATGACCGGCCGAGCAGGACCAGCCAGCCACAGACCCGGACGAAGATGAGATAGAGCAGGCGCAGGGACACGGATGACCATAATGCCGTCCGGCTGACCCGGCCGTCGTCGCAGGTAACAGGGTATGCGGACTTCTGGCACCCCGCAGGGTCCAGCGACCGCGACGCCATAAGCTTGCGGCGCGCCAGGCAGGTCCCTGATGAGTACCGCTCGCGGCCGCCGGGTACGACACGCCTGTCGCAGGCAGGCTCGCCGGAGCTTCGGCAGCTAGCTAGCTGACGCGGTACGGCAGGTCGGCGACCTGGCGCTGCAAAATCTCCCGCTGGCAGTCATGACCGATATCGGGTTGGAAGCAGCAGCGCCGTACATCAGGCGGCTCACTGATGACCGGATCTCCCGGTCGGCAGCCCTTTGCTGGCTTGCCGAGCATGACGGGCTGGCCGAGCGCGAACTCTACTCGGTGATGTCTCAGCGGCGTCGGCAGAGGTGGTTCTGGAAGCAATCGGCCGGGATCACAGCGACAAGGCAGTCGTCAAGGCCGCACGCAAGGCTCTGTTCCGGTGGCGGTCGCGCCTCGCAGCCACGCCGCGATGAATCCGGTGACGATAAGCGATCACGGCCGCTGTGCGCTGCTTCTCGGAGAGCACGCGCACTGAGCCACGGACGCGCCCGGGCCGAGAGAAGCAAGTCGTGGTACTCGCGGATGCGCGCGACGGGTCGGCGGCGGTACACGGCATGTACTTAAACATGGTGCATATATGGTACAGTTATCTTGTACCAACGTGGAAGGAGTGTGCCGCAGTGGCTATCAGTGCCAGCGAGGCCCGCTCGCGCCTGTTCCCCCTCCTTCAGCAGGTCAACGACGATCACGTACCAGTGAGGATCAACTCTAAGAGCGGGGACGTCGTGCTCATGTCGGCCGAGGACTTCGATTCCTGGCAGGAGACTGTCTACCTGCTGCGGTCTCCGGCCAACGCCCGGAGGCTGATGGAGGCCGTCGCCCGTGACAGGTCCGGGCAGGCTGCTGTCGTCAAGACGATGGAGGAACTGAACACCCTGGCGGGCGAGTAAGTGAGAAGCATCCACTTCGATCCCGACGCGTGGGAAGACTTCCTGTACTGGCTTGGCGCAGACCGGAAGATGGCGACCAGGATCACCCGCCTCATCGGAGAGATCCAGCGCGATCCCTTCCAGGGCATAGGCAAGCCCGAGCCCCTCAAAGGCGACTTGTCCGGCTACTGGTCTCGTCGCATCGACGATGAGCATCGGCTGATCTACCGCGCAGATGCAAAAGAAGTGAAGATCATCAAGGCTCGTTATCACTACAGCGACTGACCAGGCCACCGCGCGGAGAATAGCCGGAGAAGTCGTCGGAGCCGGTACAAGACCGCAGGTCAGAAGCCATGTTGGAGATGGCTGTAAAACCGTCGGCTCAGTCTAATGGGGGCTACCGGGTTGGCCCGAAGGGGCAGACTCGGTTCCGGTAGCGCCCAGCGGGTGAGCACTTGCTCAGCCTGGCGATTTCAGGCCTAAAGTGCCCCTGCTGGCCGCGAGGAGGACTAGACCGCTGATGGGGTGGCGTGCCCGTTGCTGGCTGGCGTGAGCACTGATCCATTAGGCCGCTGGTGTCCTTCTCCGTGCTGCCGCTGAGACGGGTGCCGTTCGCGGGAGGTGGCAGTGCTGTTCGCTGGTGATGACTGGTCGGAAGATCACCATGATGTGGAGGTGCAGGACGAGGCCGGGCGGGTGCTGGGACGGGCCCGGCTGGGCGAGGGCGGCGCGGGGCTTGCCCGGTTTCATGAGCTGATCGGGAGGTTCGCGGATGCGGACGCCGGGCCTGGTCAGGTGGCCGTGGGCATCGAGACGGACCGGAGGCCGTGGGTAGCGGCGCTGATCGCTGCTGGTTTTGCCGTCTACGCGGTGAATCCGAGGCAGGCGGCCCGGTACCGCGAGCGGCACGGGATGTCGGGTGCCAGGAGCGATGCCGGTGATGCGCATGTCCTGGCGGACATGGTCCGCGCCGACTCTCATCAGCTGCGGGTGGTGGCGGGCGACAGCGGCCGGGCTCAGGCGATCAAGGTGGTGGCCCGCGCCCATCAGGCCCTGATCTGGGAGCGGACCCGGCATGTGCTGCGGCTGCGCAGCGCGCTGCGGGAGGCTGCGGGACAAGCGGTGTAACGGCGGCGGGCACGCGATTCATAACCACTTCGTCGTCAAGGCCTTGCACTTGGTGCGGCCCGGCGGGCTGGTGGTCTTGCTGACCTCGCGGTACACGATGGATGCGCGGAATCCGGCCGCCCGGCAGTAGATGGCCGGGATGGCCGATCTGGTGGCGGCGGTGCGGCTGCCGAGTGGTGCTCATCAGCGGGCTGCGGGTACAGGGGTGGTCACTGACCTGCTCGTGCTGCGCCGCCGGGAGCCGGGACGCGAGCCGGCGGGTGCTGAGTGGGAGCAGGCTCGGCTGACTGAGCTTGACGGCGTCCAGGTGCCGGTCAGCCAGTACTTTCTTGATCACCCGGAGCATGTGCTCGGCGAACTGGGGACCGAGCACGGCATGTACAGGGCCGATGACCTGGTCGTCCGACCGGCCTCAGGCACGGACACCGCCGCCACGTTGGGACAGGTGCTTGACCGGATTGCCGGGGAGGCTCGGTCTGCAGGCTTGATGTGGTGCCGAGCGACGGGCTTTGCGGCAGATGTGGTTCAGGAGCCTGCTCCGCGCGGACGACAGGTCGCGACATACCGACCCCGGTTCGGCGCGGCTTCCGCGCCATGACCCTCTGGCTGAGGTCGACGGATGCCTGCGCGACCGGCTCGACGACATGGACGCCGATTACGGTCGCCTGCCAGACGACAGCTAGCGAGCTGACCAGCCGGTCGTGCTGCCCGGGCACATCGATGACGGGGTGCCGTCCGCCATGCAACCAGGGCGCCGCGCGACCTGGGCGGCGCGCGGCCTGGGTACCTGGTGTTCTTACCGTGTTCTGAGGGCGGGCGGTTCGTAGTCGGCCGGGTTGGTGCGGACCTTGATGAAGGCCCAGACGCCGGCCGGGCCGACCGGGATGTCGTGAAGGCGGCCCTCGAAGCTGATGGTGACTGACTGGCGCCGGGAGGGGGCGGCGCCGTAGGCGAAGCAGGCGCCGCCGATCTGGCCGCCGGTCCGCAGCGGCCCGAGGTCGCTCAGGGCGCCTGCTCCGGAGGAGGACGCACCGTGCCAGGTCCCGTTGTCCCAGGTCCAGGCTTCGGCTTCGAGTTCGGCACCGTCCCCGTTGCCATCGATCACCGCGAAACCGAAGTCTCCGTCGCTGACGGCCGCCAGGATGCGGGCATAGCGAGGATGCCAGCCGCCGCGCGCGAGGACCTCTTCCTCAGACAAGCCAGGATGGTCATGTCCAGTCAGGCGGTCCTTCCGATAGTGGCCTGGCCCGTCGGCGTTCATGGAAGTCAGGGTAGCTACGCGGATGCGCTGACATCTTTACCCGGTCGGCCCGGACAGTATCGGCGGTCGTTTTACCAGCCGTTCAAGGCGAACGTGGCGCCTGAGCTGATCGCGCGCAGTACGGCGCTGGTGTATTCAACGGTGTCGGCTGGCGGTCGTGCGGGGTCCGCCCAGACGATGCCGGAGCACTTGACGGGCTCGTTGTTGACCGGTTCGCCGTGCCATTGCTCGGGTTCGAAGACGAATCCGAGCCGGGTGCAGCTGATCCCCGGGTTGCGTTGGTGGATGGACAGCAACAGTCGCAGGGTAGCGGGTTCGAGAGCGATTCCGGTTTCCTCACGGGTTTCGCGGATGGCTGTCTGGAGGATGTTCTCGCCTTCTTCGAGGTGGCCGCTGGGCAGGCAGAGCTGGCCGCTGGCGTAGACGTTCCCTGCTCGGCGCAGCAGGAGGACCTTCCCGTCCCGGCGAAGTATGACGTGAGCGTCGACGATGCTGGTGAAACGGTCAGGCACGTGGTCCTCCGGAAAGGCGTCCGCTGCCGCCAGCGATGTGGCGGATGATATCCGCGGCGATCATCTCGGGAGTCCGGCTCGTGACCGGCACGATGAGGTCGGCCAGGGTCCGGACAGCGCGGATGTCGTGCTCGATCGGGTGGGCAGCACGGTGACGGTCGGCCGCGATTGCCGTCCCGTCGCGGCTGCTGGCGCGGGTGAGGCCGGTCTCCGGCGCTAAGTCCAGATAGACAATGATCGTGCGCATCGGAGATGTGAGCCGTTTCAGCGTCACGGCAGCTTCAGCGTGCCGTATTCCTTCCACGATGGCGCCGTCTCCAGGCTTCCATGCTGCCTGGTCCAGGACGCGCCGGGTGAATGCCTCCCAGCCGTCGGCGATGAGTTGCGCGCCAATTTGCTGTAACCGGTCGCGGCCGGTCGGGGCACCGTCGCGAGCGGCTACGGCGCGCACGGCATCGCCGTAGGAGGCGCAAGCCCAGTTGGTTCGCTCAGAAAGCAACGTGGCGGTGGTCGTCTTTCCTGAGCCGATCGGCCCGGATATCCCGATGACGGCGGGCTGCAGGCTGGTCATAGGAGCGCGAGCTGTGCGCGGGCGCGGGTCAGCGGTGCCCAGCCGCGCCGGTCTTTCTTCGGGAACGGCAGGCCGGGCAGCTTACGGACATGCCGGATCTGGATCAGGGTGGCGTAGGTGCAGTCCGCGCGTTGCTGCCAGAACTCGTCATCGTCGGCGCGGATCTGGGCCGCGAACCGGTCTCGGATCTCGGTGACCCTGGCCGGGCTAAGCCGATAGCAGGACACGGGTCCGGCTAGGAAAGCGCCGCTGACTGGCCCGCCGGGCTTCTTGATCGCCACGATGTCACCTTCGCAGAGCGCGCCGTACGGGGCGCACCGGACACGGGAGAACCGGGACTCGATGGTTTTCGATCCGTCCAGCAGCCAGCCGAGGAACGGCTCGGTCAGCACGGCAAGGTGCAGGCCAGCCGTGCCGTCGGCGAGCCGGTCGAGTGCCGCAGCCCAGGGTGTTTCATTGCCGAGATGCCCGCGGATTTGGCTGGACAGCAGCTGTGCCGCCTCGGCGGTGCTCGCGGTCATGACGCGCTCCAGGCGATGGCAGGGTGTGGTGTCGGCTGCCCGCTGATGCTATCGGCAGGCTCGCTGGCTGCGGGGCCGCTTGCGAGTTCGGCGCGCGTGAGCCTGGCGAGCTGGTCAACGGCGTGCTCAATCCGCGATATCTCGGCGGGATTCGGGGGTCGGCCGAGCCAGGTCCCGGCGGCCGGGAGTGCTGGCTCTCCGTCCGCGAGCGCGCTGGCGATGACGGCCAGGAGTCCGGGAGCGCGGCAGCCGAAGACCCGGTTGCTCGCGGTCCAGACCGCTGCCCGGCACCGAGTCAGGTCACGTCGGCTGACCGACGTCAGGATGTCCCCGTCAACGAGGGGGATCAGCCGAGGGTCGGCGGGCCGGGTCTTGTCCGCTGCCTGGGGATCGAGCCGGAATCGCAGCCGTGCGCGGTTAAGCACGACTTCTCGCCACGACTGTTCGCTATCGAGTTCCGGCCTTTCCCGCTGTCGTACGGTGGTGTGCCGCAGCTCGATCAGGTCACCGCGACGCCAGGTCAGCGGGACAGCGGCGGCCAGCCCGTTCCTTTCCAGTACAAGCCGCTCGAACGGCGGGCAGTTGTATTCCAGTGTCCCGGGACTGATCCGGACTGGCTGCAGGCCGCATGTAGCTGCGTATGCCAGTAGCTCAGACCTTTCGGCCAGGATGCCCGGGCGAGTGCCCGCGCCCGGCTGTGCGAGCAGCACTGTGGCACCCAGCATGCTGACCTGCGCTGTGGCCCACAAGAACACCCGGGTATGCGCCGGGTACCAGGGCGGGTCGGCGGCCACGACCCGCGCTTGCAGGTGCGGCAGGTTGTCGCGCGCCAGGTCGCAGCGCAGGGCTGCACGGGGCGCAGCCTTGTTCAGTACCGCGTTGACGGCCGGGTTAGCTTCCAGCAGTGCCCAGCGGCGGCCGTCCGGCCGAGCGGCCGCGGCTTTGAGTACTGTCGGCGTTCCGAGCAGCGCGATGATGTCTCCGGAATCACTGACCTGCACACACTGGGCGCGCAGCCTTTCAGCCGCGTCTGGGGTGAACCGCCAGTCGTAGTCCAGCGGATGCGGGCAAGGCAAGCTGTCATCTTCGCCGGCGAGAACATCGTTATCTTGATGTGCTAGAGCACGAGGGTTCAGTCGTTCGGCGGCAGCCGGATCGATCAGCTGCCGGGCGGCGAGGTAGTCGAGCGCGACGGCCGCATCGTCCGGGCCGACGCCAGGCAGGCTGGCCAGCAGGTCCGCGAATGTGGCGCAGTGCCCGGCTGCCTGTGCGATCAGCAACTCGATCACCGACCGGTGCACCTCGGCGGCCATATCCATTACGCGGCTCCTGACGTCAGAGCGTGATCTCATCGATGGGCCGTTGCCGATCGGCCGGAGTGAACCTCGCCTCGACCTCGGTGTTCCACGCCTCGATCGCCTGGTTCTGTACGTCGAGGGCCTGTCGGCGGGCAGCGGTCAACCGCGGGGCGACCGGTCCCCACACCTCGATCTCCAGTGGGACGGTGCGGAGCGGGAGCGCGTCGCTGATCCGCTGAAGCCGGTCGATGAACCGCGCCACCTTCTCGCCGATCCGCTCCCCGACTGGGCCGGTGAGCGTGACGTAGGCGTACAGGTCCATCCCGGTGGCGAGCAGCCGGGCGAACAGCTCGAATTGCCGGTCGAACAGTTCCGGTGCGGCCCGCGTGTTGAACGCGAACGACTCGGCGTCGAATCCCTTGAAACAGCACACCCGCCCGTACCTCGGATGGGTCGCGATAAGTTCGCGCTGAGTCTCGGTCAGGTGGGACCAGAAATAAGGGCCGGAAAGATTGTCGTCTGACCACACGTACACATCGCCGGCCCGGCGCTCGTCCAGGGCCTGAAGCGTCCATGCCACCCATTCCGGGACCAGGTCAGGCTGGCCGCCCGACAGGTCGAGGATGCCCGGTCGCTCAGGTTCGGCTAGATAGCGGTCCACTAGCTCGGCGGCGGCGAACCATTGCGCTTTCTTCTCGTTGCCGGACAGCAGTGAGAAGGGAACGTAGCAATACCAGCAGCGCCAGTTGCAAACCGCGTTCTGGAATACCTGCGCCCGCATCTGGTCGCCAGGCGGGATGCCGAGAGCTGCGGCGGCCGGGAGGATGGGCAGCGGATTCGGCGGCCACCCTGGGCTTGCCGCCGAGGAGAAGTGCCGGATCCGGCCGTAGCCGCCGCAGTTGACCGGTTCGGACAGGTCGTTCTCTTGCGCAGTTCCGCGCAGATCGCTGATCAGCAGAGCCTGGACAGACAGGTCGACGGCCTTGGCCCGCAACTGCGCGGAGTAGGCGTCGGTGTCGATAGCGGTCATGGTGCCCTCCGCTGTCGGCGAAGCGGTTTACCAGGCCACCATCACCCGGCGGGGGCGAGCGAACCAGCGCACGGGCTGACGGTCTGATGTCATTTCATTACTGCCGCGTTGCTGACAGCAGCTCATAAGAGCAGGTCAGGCAGGTGCGAGCATCATTAGGCAAGCCCGGTGATAGGCCGCCTGGATCATCGGAATCGAGTCGATACGAACCTTTTCATCGGTGCCGTGCAGTCCTTCGTAATCCACGCCGAAGCCGGCTGTCGCTGCGATGCCGAGGCCGGCCAGGTAATTGCCGATGTTCGAAGGCCCCGCGATCTTCGCCGACGGTGACAGACCGACCTGG
The DNA here is from genome assembly GCA_027313705.1 of Actinomycetota bacterium. Taxonomy (GTDB): domain Bacteria; phylum Actinomycetota; class Actinomycetes; order Streptosporangiales; family Streptosporangiaceae; genus Chersky-822. The sequence goes on from DAHVDE010000085.1 coordinate 15,652, forward strand.
CGTGCGGCCGTCAGGAGCGTGTTCTTCAGCGCGCTGCTATCAGGCAGCCAGTAGGCAGGCCAGCACGTCGTGACCTCGACACCGGTTGGCCGGGTGCCGGGCCAGTCCGCGTCCGCCTTCGCCGTGACCACGCCGAGCAGCGCCCTGGCGGCCTGTTCGTCGAACGCCGGGGTGAGCCGCACGTCGACCTTGAGAGTGCACAGGTCCGGCACCGCCGTATAGCCCATGCCGCCTGCGATCTCGGTCACCGTCACCCGGGCGGGAAGAGGGAAATCCGGTCCCGCGGTCGCCGGCAAAACTGCCTCGTTCAGCGCGGACACGACCTGCGTTGCCTTGGCGATCGCGTTGGGAGTGACGGCGCGGCCACCGGAGTGACCGGCGACGCCATGCACGCTGACATCAGCCCTCAGCACACCACGGCCGCCGGTCACCAGGTAATCGGGCCCCGGGTAACCGATCATCACCCCGGCCACCTGGTCGGGTGCGCCCGGGCCTTCGAAGTAGGCGCGGGCACCGCCGAATCCTCCGGTGTGCTCGTCCAAGTCGAACAGTAGCGTCAAGTTCCCGGCCAGCTCCGCTTTCGCCAGGCGCGCGGCGATGTGGGCGAAGATCGACGCACCGGTCTTGGAATCCGACGAGCCCCGGCCATGCAGCCAGCCCTGGTCGATCTGACCGGACAACGGGGGATGCGTCCAGGCGGCTTCGTCTCCGAACGGAGCGGTATCCAGGCAGGCATCCAACACGTAACGCGGTCCCCGGCCGGAGCCCACCTCGCAGACCAGAGCGACCGCCTCGCCACCCGGCCCAGTCAGAAGGCGCGGCATCAGGCCCTGTCCGACCAGCCAGGCTGACATCGCGTCCAGCACCGGGCCGCACGGATCCGCCCCAGCACGGCTCGGGATCCGGATAAGTTCACGGGCCAAGCCGACGACAGCCCGGTGATCCCGGTGAGCATCCCGCAGAAGGCTGGACATCGAGATCGCGGTCGCCGTCATCGGCCGCCGCTCCGGTCTCGGATCACGTCGAGTGCCGCCAGGAGTTCGCGTGACTCCACCCGGCGGGACGCCGCGTAGGCCTGACGGCCGTGATCTAGCAGCCGCCAGGCGGCCGTGCCGCCAAGTGCCATTCCGGAATCGAACGCCTCCGCTGAGGTCAGCGACGGGATCGGTACCGTCGCCATATGCTCACTCGCGCAGAAGAACCGCTCGGGCACGGTCACGGTGTCCTCCACTATGCCCAGATGCAGCGTCTTGAAGCCCAGGCTACGGTCCTCAGGATCGCGCAGCTCAAGCAACCGCATCAAATGGTCCCGCAGCACCCGGTGATGCGGCGGACCGAACAGTACCCGGTAGTGCGCCAGGCCAGGACGTTCCGCCAGGGCAGTCTCGATCGCCCCCAGGTACTCAGGGTCCCGCGACCGGGACCCAGTCACGATCAGGCAATCACGGGCGCCGGAAACCGTGGCCAGCATAGCCCCGCGCAGGTCAGCAAAAGTGGCCAGCAATTTGGGAGAAGATCCTGCCGTACCGAGGCCTGCGTCCTGGTACGCGAACAGCAGTTCGGGCGGCTGGCCATAGATATCGCACAGCGTCTTGCGATGGCCGATGCTCGTAGTATGCCGCCCCAGTTCCCAGCCGCTCAGCATGCTTGGGGTCACCCCCGAATGACCGCCGGGCGAACGCAGGTCGATCTCCTCGACCACTTCTTCCAGGGTCCAGTTCCGCCCAAGCCGGGCCTTCCGAAGCGCGGACGGCTCGCATATGGCGGGATGGTGCCGCGCGTGACGGTCGCTCAGAAGAGCCCGATGGTGCGCCGCTCCCGGCATGGAAGGCAGACCTCGAAGCACGCCGGCGAGATGCCGTCCGCCAGCAGCCGATGCCGAGCGTCCCGCACGCCGTCGCGATGGCCGCTGAAGCCGATCACGCACCAGAACCAGAAGCAGCAGACTGACAGGACAGGAGGTAACAGAGGTGGAGACCGGTCAGATTCCAGGCAAGCTGCCAGCGACCGTCATCCGGCAGCGACCGCTGATCGCTGCGGTCATGGCCCAGTCGCTGGCCGAATGCGCGCCCAACAGCCGGACCGCAGGCTCGTGGCGGTGGGTTCTGGCCGGACAAGGGCCAGCTCCGGTCAGCATGACACCCGGAACCGGCGGGCCGCCTTCGGCGGCCGAGGTCGCTGCGGAGACCAGGCACGGCGCGGACGGATCTCCTGCTGAATGCGGATGGCCGCCCTGGCGTCACGCCAACGATCCCGACCCGGACCGGCAGCAGGCCCGCCGCGTCTTGCGCTGGCTGACCGGCGCCGCCGACGCCATCCCGTTGCTCGACCCGGCCGCGGCCGGCACGTCGGAGCCAGGTTCCACTTCGCCAGGACCGACGACGAAATCCGCCAGATCCGCGACCGGGCACGGCACGGACTCGCCGAACACGGAGACCTTCCCGGCGACATGCCAGCGTGGCGGGCCGAACGGCCGTGGCAATGGCCAGCCGAGTGGATGAAACGCAGCCTGGCTGCGCGGCGCAATCGCCTACATCGACTGGGTGCTGGGCGAGACCGCGACCAGCCCGCTCTCCGGCCAGCGGAGCCCGCTCGACCCAGTTGCGACGCTAGCCTTCCCCGAACCGCCCTACGCCCAGGCCGACCTGGTCGCCATGTGCGGTGTCGGCTGCGGAATCGCCAGCATCGAAGGAGAGATGATCACGTACCTCGACGCCGTCATCATGCAAGAACACGAAGGCCAGTCCGGTGCCGAGCCTGACCGATATCCGCCACCGCAGTGGGGAGAAGGTGTCGGGCAAGCCCACGACTGGGTGGCAGGAGAGGACATCAAGCCGCCCGCAGACCACCATGGTCGCGGCAGCTATTACCCTTGCCCAGGTGATCTGCGCTGCTCCTGATATGCGGATGGGTAGGGCCGCCTCATTCACCTCAACGGCCCGTCGCGGGTGGGGAAGTCGACAATGGCCGAGCGGTATGCCGACAACCACCCGGGCACCCTGTGCCTGGACATTGATGTATTAGTCGGTCAGGTACGTGGATGGCGCGAGGACCTCCCTGCCGCATTTGCAGACGCCCGTGCTCACGGTCTTGCCCTGGCCAAACGTCAACTGCATGCCGGGCAAGATGTCGTCGTCCCGCAACTGGTCACGATCTACGATCACGACAACCCTTTTGAGATGGCCGCCGCTGAGGTCGGCGCGAGGTTCATCGAAGTCGCGTTGCTCGTCGACGTCGACGAGCACTCCCGTCGTCTGCATGCGAAGGAGCCGGCCTCCGACGTCGATGCCAGGATCCAGTCGAGCCTTGAGACCGGCGACTTGGTGGACAGGATTCGTGGTCACCTGGCCGAGTATTTTCAGAGGCGGCCGGACGCGATCCGGCTCGACACCACGGGCCTGACCATTGACCAGACCTACATGCGCCTGATGAACCTGCTCAGCAGGTGACCGCATGGTCCACTCCATCTACGTGCTTTCAACCGGGAGACCGTCACCTCCGCGATGGTCCCGCCGTGCTCGGCGACCAGCCGCTGCCAGATCCTCCGCGCCGTATGCCGCGCTGCTTGCGCGGAACCTCGCGGTCCGCGATCAGCCCATCGATGACCGCCGCATAGGGGCCGATCGCCGGTCCTGGCCGCGTCCGAAGGCATGATCGCGCTGGAGAGACAATCCGCCGCAAACTGCTCCAGCAGTGCGAGGTGCACACCCTGCTCCGCTTGCCCGCCGGCATCTTCTATGCCGGCGGCGTGAAGGCGAACGTGCTGTTCTTCGACCGGCATGAGCGCACCGAGACCGAGCGATTCCGCGCGTTCACCTTCGACGAGCTAGTGGCTCGCGACAAGGCCTCGCTGGACATCTTCTGGCTCACCGACGAGTCGCTTGAGGCCGCCGGCAATCTTCCAGCACCTGAGGTGATAGCCGCGGCGATCGTCGAGGATCTTCAGGCGGCGCTGGACCAGTTTGCAGCCATCGCGTCGTCTCTTGCGGGCATCGACATCGCGGCAGGCGAGTAGGTCAGCGCGAGCCGCTAATCGCGTAGGACAGCGTGCGCCAGGTTTCTGCGGGCGCCACGTGCTCCGAGTATGCGATGACTTGGTCCTCCTTGCCGAAGTACCGCGTTCTCGTCAGGAGCACCGGCGAGCCTGGTGATACGCCGAGCGTTGCTGCGGTGTCCTCGTCGGCCGGCACGGCGGCGCGTTCCTCGAGCACGCGCGCGACTCGGTTGCCGGTGGCTTCAGCGATGTACGCAAAGACTCCAGCGGCCAAGGGCTTGCTGTCGGCCAGTCGCGGTGCCTCGGCCGTGATGGCCGAAGGCAACCAGGTGATTGTAACGCTGACAGGTGATCCATTCTCATGGCTGATTTCCTGGCGCCGTAGGGTGCGTCGGTTGGGCGAGATCCCGAGCATTCCAGCTACGTCAGCGGGGGTAGCGGTCATCGTGGCTGCGGCTTTGACATCGTGACCGCCAGCCTCCGGCAACTCGGCGGTAGTGTAGGCCGTGCCCAAAGCGGTGGCGGCGACCCGGGCGGCTGCACCAGGGGCGACGACGGTATCGCGACCCACGCTGGGAATTGCCAGGCCTTCGGTCTTTAGAGCGCCGATGACCTTACTGGCGGTCTGCATCGAAATTCGCCAGTGCTGCATCATCTGCCGCTGGGACGGGATCCGCTCGCCTTCGGCCAGCTCGCCTGAGGCGATCTGAGCGCGGAGCTGGCTAACGACTTGCATGTAGAGGGGGACCGGTCGCTGCAGCTCGGCCGTGCCATTCACCGCGCGCCCTCCCCTGTGCCGATCTGTATCACCCTGTAGTACAGAACCCATGCAGTTCTCGTAGCCTAAGCGGCCAGTCTCTGAACAGCCAGCGTTATCGGTTCAATAGTGATCTGCATCACCATCTAGATGATGTATAGTCGGCACGGCAATTGCGACAGCGGACCTTGATCTCGAACAGGACCTCGGCGATGGTCAGTAACGGATCAAGCGTCGTGGGCCGCGCGACTGCGGACGGGAGACGCCCGGCTGTCGCAGGGAGATGCGACACTAGAGGGAGCGCGAGGAGGAGGTGAGTGCGATGAGCAGCAGTGCCGAGTACCCGCAGCGGCCGCGCAGCGCAGACCTGATGTCGCTGGAACAGTTGATCCGGCAGACGCCGGGCGCGCATCCGATCGGCTCGCTCGACGAGTTGCGTTGCGACGCCTTCGAGACCGACGAGGAGCTTGACGAGTTCCTGGCCTTCGTCGCCGACTCCCGCCATGCCGACTTTGCCTGACTGGTCCCGCGGAGCCGTCGTGCTCGACACCGACGTCGCTTCGCGGTCGTTCAAGGGGCGGCTTCCGGACACTCTGGCTACGCGCCTTGTCGGTCGTCAGCCGCTGCTCACGTTCGTGACCGTCGGCGAGCTAACGCAATGGACCAAGCTTCGCAACTGGGGGCCGCGCAACCGGTTGGTGCTCGATCAGTGGCTAGCCGACAAGCCGGTGATCCCAGGAGCCGAGAGCATCGCCGTGATCTGGGGCGAACTGTCAGCGGCGGCAACGCAGCGTGGACGGCCTCGTCCGGTGAACGACACCTGGGTTGCCGCTTGTTGCCTCGCTTACGGTCTGCCGCTTGCAACCATGAACGTCAAGGACTTCGCCGACTTCGCCGAGCACAACGGCTTGACGCTCATCGCCAACTGAGTGCGATAGCCGGCGGCGCCCATCGAGCGGCTTACAGGCCGGTCAGCGGCCTGAAATTGCAGAGGTGGCCTCATCTAGAAGGGCCGCAAGCTAGCGACGTCTCGGCCTTCAATTCGGCTGGACCGCAAGGAGTGATGGCACGCTAAGTTGTCATGCCGATCCTGCGCAGCAGCTTGGCGATGGTGTGTCTCATGGTGTTGCTAAGTGCCGCGATCTGCCATGATGGTCGCCGGCGTGGCGCTGCTGGCGCCTACGTTAGGGGGAAGCGTCCGCCGGCGTAGGTCCTGTGACATCCTGGAGGAGAACGTCGCACCCCAGGGGAGGTCTGCCCTATGCAGTCTCGATCGTCGGTGTCCATTACTCCATCCGCCGCTCGGCTAACCGAGTCGCTGCGTGACATCGGGTACGACTTTCCCGCGGCGGTTGCCGACATCGTGGACAACAGCATCATGGCCGGGGCTGAGCGCGTCGACATCATGATCGAGTTCGACGGAGCCGACTCATTCGTATCGATCGCCGATGACGGACACGGGATGAGCGCCAACGGGCTGGTAGAGGCACTCAGGTACGGATCGCGCAGGAGTTACTCGCGTGGCGACCTTGGCCGATACGGCCTGGGACTGAAGACGGCGTCATTGTCGCAATGCCGGTCGGTCACAGTAGTAACACAGCGAGAGGTGCCGGGAAGCCGCGCGGTCGCTCGGATGCTCGACCTTGACCTAATCGCAGAGTGGGACGAGTGGCTAGTTGTGGATCCGGTCCGCGACGCTGCCGTCGAGCGGGCGCGAGAGGCGTTGGGTGATAACTCTGGGACCGTTGTCGTCTGGCGAAAGTTGGACCGCGTCCTGCCGGAGAAGCGGCCGCACGGAGCCTGGGGCCGTCGGCGGCTCGATGGCTTGGCCGCCAAGACCGCAGAGCACCTTGGGGTAGTTTTCCACCGATTCCTGGAAGGTGCCCGGGGTCGCACGGTCGCGGTCACTGTCAACGGCGAGAAGGTCGAGCCGTGGAACCCGTTCGCTCCCGACGAGCCGGCGAGGATCGAGTTGGCGCCGCAGCGCTTCGAGTTGGTGGCTGATGGCGTCAGCGGTAAGGCGGAGCTCCGCCGCTACGTGCTGCCATCGCGGGATCTATTCAGCTCCACAGCGGAGTTCGAAAGGCTATCGGGACCGCTGAACTGGAACAGGCAGCAGGGCTTGTACATCTACCGCGCCGACAGACTGGTGCAGTGGGGAGGCTGGAACGGAGTACGGGGCATTGACGAGCACACCAAGCTCGCACGTGCCTCGCTTGACTTCGACACCGACCTAGACGCGGTGTTCAACATCAACGTCGCCAAGATACGCGTGACGATTCCCTTGCAGCTACGTCAGATGATCGAGCGCCCTATCAATGAACTGTGCGGCCAGGCCGACGATATTTACCGCAAGACATCGCGGCGTACGGTGCCAGAGCCCGAAGCTGCCAACGACGACGTCTCGCCTGTACCCAAAGGGGCGGGAACCAGCCCAATATCGCGGCAGGTCAATGCGGGTGTCGGACTCGCGCTCCGGGCCGCGGCGATGCACGCCGGCGAGTATGAGTCCTTCCTGCGGGTGCTTGACGTCCTGCGGCAGCAGGCTCCGGAGATAGCTGAGTCGCTCGGCCTGGCAAGATGACCAGCGGCTGCTGACCTTCGGGACTTGCAGACCTAACGTTGGCGCCGATCCCGCGAGGAAGCGCATATGTTGGTGAGAGGGCAATCGACGCAGACGGGCTCGGTCGGACGGCAGAGGCTTGCGGCTAGCTCGATCAGGCCCAGATGAGCACGTCGGGAATGGCTTCCGTCCCCGATCATCCGCGCCGTCGCCAACCTGCCCTCGGTAAGCCTGTTGCGCCGGTCAACACTGTCGCCGGTGAACCGAGCAGCGACTCGCAGGGCCCCTCGCGCGCCTGAGACGGGTTCCTCCGATTCATCTTCTTGACCAGAAGGAACCGTAAGCACAGTCAGATCAGCCAGGGCCTCATTAACGTAGGGAAGGTGCCGTACCGCCGTATCGTCTTGGAGTCGCTCGGGATCGTCAGCCAGATTCAGGGCAAGCTCCAGGATCCGCTCGGCCTGCGGGCCACGGGCCAGCCAACTGGCTATCTCGCGTAGCTCGGATGCAGACGCCAAAGTGTCCGCTGGCGACTCCCAGCGCTCCAGAAGTGGCCACAGGGGCCGGGCTTGGGCGGCGGGGAGCCGGTCGAAGAGCAGTTCGGCGCAAATGACTTGCCACCGTGTCTTGGCGCGCAGCCAGGGGAGCGCCCGGTGCTCCAGCGAGTCGTACCAGGTAACCAGCCTTCTTGCGACGTCCTGGCTGGATGGTGTCGCTGGCCGCTGGTCCGCAATGCTTGCGCGTACGGCTCTGCCAATGCACTCGGCCAGCATCGGGGGCACGGCATTGCCGATCTGCCGGAATGCGGCGGATGGCGGTCCGGCAAACCTGATGTGATCAGGGAAGGTCTGCAGGCGGGCTGCCTCCCGGACGGTGAGCGTCCGGTTCTGCCGCGGATGGATGTACCAGTAGCCATCCTTCGCGATGTGCGCGGTGATCGTGCGCGACAGGTCGTCCTCATCGAGTCGCTTGTATTTGTCATCGAAGATGTCGTCGCGGTACCGCTTCATCTCCTCTGGCAGGTCTGAGTACCGTGTGCTTGCGTTCATGAGTTGGAACGCGCGCTCGTCGTCGTCACGCACCGGACGGGTGATGTGATCGAACACCTTGGCCTCGTCTCCTGAGGCCACGCCGGCCCGCATGCCGCGCTGGAAGTCGGTGACAGGTCCGCTGTAGTCGGCCCAGCCGTCGGCTCCGCCTCGTGGCCGCCATCCCCCCTCCACTTCAGGCAGGTCCCCGATAGCGTTCCAGACAGTCGTCTTGTCCGGTGAGTCCTGCGGCCACGTGAAGGCGGTCCGGTCCCGGAGGCCGACCAGGATCAGGCGTTGACGGAACTGGGGAACCCCGTAGCGCCAGGTTTCGACCAGTCGCTCCTCGACCGAGTAGCCGAGACTCTCAAGCGCGTGCACCATGGCTCTGAGGATGAACATCTCTCTGTCCAGAGCCATGTCAGGGACGTTTTCCATGACAACAGCCCTGGGCATGGCGACCCTGACGACCTCGAGGAAAGACCGCCACAGGTCACGGCGCTCGTCCACAGGATCGCGGAGCCCGTGCCTGACACGGTGCCGAATCTTGCTGCGGCCAGCCTTCGAGAATGGCTGGCATGGAGGGCCGCCCGCCAGCAGGTCTACGTGTGCGCTGGCGATCAGGCGGGCGACGTGTGCCACATTGCCCTCATCGCTGAGATCCAAGTCGAGGGTTAGGCCGCCGAACAGGTGCCGATGGGTCTCGACAGCTTCCACATCCTTGTCGGCACCGAGGATGACCCGGTAACCGGCAGCCTGGAGGCCGAGGCCGAGGCCGCCCGCACCGCTAAAGAGATCAGCTGCCAAGGGCATGCCTTCAGCGCGAAGGCGTGCTGCGTAGGACAGAAATTCCGCTTCTCCGGAGCAACTCTCCGGATGGGCGGCTAGCTTGACGAAGGGGCCGCGAACGAGTTTGACGCCGTAATGCCGACCTGCAGGAGCGGCCAGTCCGTTCGGCATCCAACCTCCTGACTCGACGACCAGATAGCGATCGGATCGCGTCGGTTGTGCGCCCGCGACCCGGCTCTCCCTGGCTGCCCGACTGGGCGTGTCTCGCTGTGTGGTCATTGCGGCACAACGACCCTATCGGGATTTGGCAGGGCTACGGGTAGCCTCGGCCAGCGGCGTGCCGCGATGGCGGAGTGTGCTGATTTGACTACCGGGAGCAGCCTGGCTCGACTTACACTTATACCAGTAACTACTAATTTGGGTCGGCGACCAGCGGTCCGCGTCATCGATCTACGTCCTAGGGGGACCGACGTCGCATGCCGGACACGATGTCGCGTGCCGGCTTCGGGCTGGATGTCGGAGTTCGCGCCTACCATCTGCGTAGGACGTTAGGTTCTCGGAGCTGGACGAGGATTGCCGGTAATGACGCTGAATGAGGAACTCCTTGAGCCCCAAGCGGAGGACCTTGCTGAGGCGTTGCGCGCCTTCGGTTACGATGTGCCGACCGCACTGGCCGACCTTGTCGATAATTGCATCGCCGCTGGCGCGGTCACCGTGCGGATCGAGTATTCCTCGGATCCAGGAAGCTCATGGTTGGCCATAACTGACGACGGGCGAGGGATGGATTCCGCTCAGCTCCGAAGAGCGATGCGATACGCGAACAATCCAGCTCAGGATCGATCGGAAGGGGATCTAGGGAGGTTCGGGCTCGGCCTGAAGACCGCGTCCCTGTCGCAGGCGCGACGTTTGACGGTCTTGACACGCTGCGCGGCGGGTGACTTGGCCGGCATGACCTGGGATCTCGATCACGTCCGTCAATCCCGGCAGTGGACGGTCATCTCCGAGCCGGACAGCGAGGCTCTCGATATCGCCGAGCGTCTCGGCTTCACCCACCAGGGCACGGTTGTACTGTGGCGGAAGACGGACAGGCTCGGCTCCGGCCCGAGAATGAGCCGTCGGGTCACCGAGGCCGGTCGCGAGCTCTCCCTACTTTTCCATCGCTTCATGGAGTCCGGCCGCCTTGGCCTACGCGTCGGCCAGTCGGCGCTTCGCCCGATGGACCCCTACCTCCGGCGCAACTCCCTCACCCAGGACAGGGGGTACGAGGAGCTGCATCACGACGGGCACCGAGTGCGGGTGAATCCCGTAATCCTGCCCCATCCTAGTCGGCTGACCAGGCAGGAGAACGAGCTTGCTTCGGGTCCGGGCGGGCTGCTCGGGCGGCAGGGCTTCTACGTATACCGGGGCGACCGCCTTGTAACCGCCGGCGGTTGGCTCGGCCTAGCAGGCATGCACAATACGCCGCACACGAGGCTCGCCCGGATCGCCGTTGAGATCGCCCCGGAAGCGGACCTGGAATGGAAAGTAGATGTCCGAAAATCAACGGTCAGGCCGCCGGCAGCGCTAGCCGAAAGGCTAGCGGAACTCGCCGAAGACGCGCGGACGCGGTCGCAGCGTGTCTTCACCCACAGGGGCACTCCAAGGCCAGCTTCCGCAGACAAGGCACTGGTAAAGCCCGTATGGCAGCAGGTGCGTCGGCTCGGACATGACGAGTTCGCGATCAGTCGAGAACATCCACTGATCGCCGGCGCCCTTGCCAGCCCGACCGGACCACTGGTGGAGGGAATCTTGAAGCTGGTCGAAGCTACCCTGCCGGTCGACTTCCTCGGGAGCAACCGAGCGACGCCTGCGCCGGAGGTCGATATCGCCGCTGGGGATAGCGGCGATATCGACAGCGTTCTTCAGACGTTCCGGGCAATGCTCGCCGGACTTCCAGAAGACAGAGACCGTCGGGCCGAACTTGCGGAGGCATTGGCAGACGCTGAGCCATTCAGCCAGTACCCCGGTCTCATCCGGGAGATTCTCGAAGCAGATTCCGCTGAGGAGCACTGACAATGGTGGACTTCGACCCAACTGGCGCGGCCCTCACCCTGGCGCGTCACGAGGTCTTGAGACTGGACAAGCTGGAGCGGACAGATTCGCGCCTCCTTGACATCGCGACCAGTGCGGTCGCCATGCTTGCTCCGTCGCTGGGTGTTATCTCGGTCGATGAGGTCGTGCGGCAGTTGCAGGCCGAATTCGATGTCTGGGTGCCGCAGGCGGTTGTCGTGAGCGATCCCGGCGACCATGAGCCGTGGCTGGAGCGCCGCAAGCCGGAAATCACCTTCAGTTACTGGAACAGATACCGGACATACCTCCATCGCAGCATGAAGCCGGGCGCTGTAGAGGCACTCGATGAGACTACGGACCAGATCGTCGGCCTGATGGAGGATCCTCATCGGGCCGGTCACTGGAAGACTTACGGACTGGTCTATGGCCAGGTCCAGTCAGGCAAGACCGCCAATTACACAGGCGTGATTTGCAAGGCCATCGATGCTGGTTACCGCGTCGTCATCATCCTCACAAGCCAGCATGAGAGCCTGCGTCACCAGACACAGGAACGGTTGGACCGCGAATTTCTCGGCTTCAACTCCAAGATCACTAGGAGTTCGGGCGCCGAGAACTCCGTGATCATCGGCGTTGGCGCGCTCGGATTGAAGAGCCCCGACTTCGTCTGCCAGGCGATCACGACCAGGGACACCGACTTCACCGCCGGGCAACTTCAGGGCACTCCTGTGAACATCCGCGAGGTCAGGATCCTTGTAGTGGCGAAGAAGAACAGCCGCATCCTGGAGAACCTGCGTTCATGGCTCGCCCAGTTCAGCGATCCCGGTGGCACGATCAGGGACCTGCCGCTCCTGCTCATCGACGATGAGGCCGATTACGCGTCGGTTGACACTAAACGCGCCAAGCCGGGCAAGACCCTCGCGGACCCTGACCACGATCCCACCGCCATCAACAAGGCTATCCGCAATCTGTTTGGGCTCTTCGACCAGCGCAGCTACGTCGCCTACACGGCGACGCCCTTCGCGAACATCTTCATCGAGCACACCACCAACCACGAAAGTTACGGCGAGGACTTGTTTCCCCGGAGCTTCGTTGTCGCGCTCGAGCCTCCGTCGAATTACTGTGGTCCCGAGGTCGTGTTCGGGCTAGAGGACCCCTCAGCGGCGGAGATCCGGGAGCCGCTGCCTATCATCCGCGAGGTCACCGACCACCAGCTCTGGATGCCTGACGTCCACCGTCGTGGTCACCAGCCAGCGGGTGCGCTGCCCCCTTCCCTAGTCGAGGCGATCGATGCCTTTGTCCTTTCGACTGCGGCCAGGACCGTCCGGTCTCGCGACCACGGCCTGGCATCGGGTCACAACACCATGCTCGTCCACGTGACCCGGTACGTCGATGTGCAGGGGGTCGTAGCCAGGCGGATCGAGGATCATCTGGCCGGTATGCGGGATTCCTGGAGTGACTACGGCATTAGTGGCAGCGAGTTGCGCCACCGGCTGCGGTCGCTGTGGGAGGACGACTACGAGCCGACCTACGTGTCTCTGGCTGCCAGGAACGACGTCAGCGGCAGCGTCGGCCCCGCTCTGACCTGGGAGAGCATCGAAGCGGTCATCCCAGAGGTTCTGGCGGATGCCGCAGGTGGTGTTAAGCGGATCAATGGATCGGCGAGCGACGTGCTGGACTACCAGTCGTCTACGCCAGCCACGGTCGTGGCGATCGGAGGTGACAAGCTGTCGCGTGGGCTCACGCTGGAGGGCCTGACCGTGTCTTACTACCTGCGGACATCACGAACTTACGACACTCTGCTGCAGATGGGGCGATGGTTTGGCTACCGCCCGGGCTACCTAGACGTGACCAGGCTCTACACGACCCCGGAGCTGATCAAGTACTACCTGCATATCACCAGGGCTAGCCGAGAACTGATGGACCTCGCGAGCGCGATTGCCAAGGCGGGCCAGACGCCGAGTGATGTGGGCATGCGGGTCCTGGACGGATACGGAAACCTGCGTGTTACCGCTGCTGCCAAGATGCGAGCCTCGGCGCTCATGTCCACTAGTTTCGCCGGGCAGCGCGCCGAGACTTTGGTGATGCTCAAGGAGCAGGGGCCGATGCTTCGGAACTACTCCAAGCTGGAACAGCTTGTAGAGCTAGTGGTCAAGCATGCTCAGGTTCCGGTCGATCGGCTGCACGGCTCTGGAAGCGGCCAGTTCCATGAGGGCATTGCGCCCGAGATAGTGCTTGACTTCCTCGATGGATTCCAGGTCTCACCCAGAGTGCTGAGCGCCAACCCATCGCCCATCAGACAGTACATCCGGGCTCAGATGGCCAAGGGCGAGCTCATCCGCTGGACAGTCGCCATCGCCGCCGGGAACTCCCCCAACCGCCTGACGTTGCCGGGCGCAGAGGGGCTGCACCTGATTCAGCGTAAGCCTGTGACCGGAACCTCGCGGGTGCTATCCACCGAGTGCGAGGTAGGCGTCCTGGTCAATCCTGCTCATGAGGCCCTCGGTCTAGAACCAGTCATGGCCATGAAAGCCCTGAAGGAGACCGAGGAGGACTTCCGCATGCGCGGCAAGGAAGCTCCGAAGCGCGCGAGCGGCGAGAAACTTCGTGCACACCGGGACCCAGCTGAAGGGCTGCTGCTCGTCTATCCGATCGACCCTGTCGCCTCCGGCGTGAACGTTGATACGCGGGAGATCCCGATCGTCGGGTATGCCATCGCCTTTCCTCAGTCAGAGACGGCCGAGCGAATCAGCTACCGGGTTAATCAGGTCTTTCTCGATCAGCTCGCGGATAATCTGGACGATGCCGACGCCGAGGATCAGGACTAATGCAAGCCAGCAACACTCCATCGGAGCTGGAGTGGGCCTTCCGGGCCGCTGAGGCAGACGGGCCGGACGGGCCAGGAACGGCCCGACGCAGGCTGCTGCCGGGCTCGACGCTTGACGTCTTCACCGAGGTACGCTTCCCCAGCCATGACTGGGCTCTTGTCGTGCTGAGCGACGAGCGACTCCAGGACCGCGACCTTGTGCTCGCCACAGGCCTGACCTGCCGCACCAAGAACGGATCAATCGAGGTCGTGGCGGCCCCGGAGACCGAGAGCAAGCTGTTCTGCACGCTGCTGGCGGATCTGCTCGATCAGATGCCAAGCTCAGGAAGGCACTCGGCGGCTGCGGTGGCAAGGCGCCTGACAGCCTGGCAGCGGATGCTCTGCCGAGGGCCATCCACGCTGATGACAGCCGAGGAGCGGGTCGGCCTCTACGGCGAACTCCTAGTATTCCGCGACGTAATGCTCCAGGCTGTGGGAGAAGACGCGGTCCGCTCCTGGACCGGTCCCTCCGGCACACCCCAGGACTTCACGCACCTTGACGCCTCCGTCGAGGTAAAGACCACTGCGCGCCAGGCGGAGGGTAGCTGCCGTATCAGCAACGAAAGGCAGCTCGACGACGCCGACCTGCGCACCTTGTTCCTCGTTCACCAGGAAGTTACCTCTGTAATGGAAGGGCTCACCCTCGGCGAGCTCATCGATGAGATGCGCGGTCATCCCTTTGTACGTGCGGACGTCCAGTGGTTTGAGAACAGCCTGCTCGAATATGGCTGGCACGACTCCCAACGGGACCGGTACACCCAAGATCGCTACGCCCTCACGCGTCGGCGTTGCTTCCGCGTAAGAGATGACTTCCCTAGGCTCACGCCCACGCGGCTTCCAATGGGGATCGCGGGGGTGACCTACCATCTGGACCTCTCAGCATGCGCGCCCTATCAGGTGGACTATGACGCGATGCGACGGTCACTCGCGGCGACCGCGGTGGAGGAGTAATTCGGCATGCTGGGCGACACCATGGAAGAGTTCCTCGCCGACCTTGAAAGTGCGGTTGAGGATCAGCTGGCGCGCTCGGTCGGGTGGCTCCGTCGAGATGCCTTCGCCCGTGTGGCCAGCGATTATCTGATCGAGGACGGAACTCTTGAGGACCTAGAGGTCGGCTACTACAGCGCTCCGTCCGGCCGCAGCAGGATTGAGGTGGCGGGCTACGCCTTCAGCGACAACGGCCAGGTACTCGATCTAGCTGTGGCGGGCTACAGGTTCAGCGGGCAGGCCGTACCCCAAGATCAGGTACACCGGCAGTTTAAATGGGCCACGACATTCGCTGCTCAATGCCGTGACGGACTTCATCTCAGTCTCGAAGAGTCAAGCGCTGCCTTCGATATGGCCCAGACGATCAATGCCCGATGGGCTGGTCTTCGTGAGATCCGCATTTTTCTGCTAACAGACGGGCGCGCTTCAATCACAAGTGTTACCGCCCAGCAACTCGGAGACCTGCCAGTCGAGCTCAGTCTCTGGGACGCAGAGCGGCTGCGCAGGCTGGCCACATCCGGTCGGCTGGAAGAGGCCATCACGATCGACTTCGCATCCCTCGGGGAGGAGTTGCGGTGTCTGCCCGGGCCAAACGCGGATGCGGAATGCCAGTGCATCTTTACTGTCCTGCCCGGCCAACTTCTAGCCGACATCTACGACAGGTACGGCGCAAAACTTCTCCAGCGGAACGTCAGGGCGTTTCTGCAGCTCAGGGGCAAGGTTAATAAAGGAATTATTGACACTATCCGCAATGCGCCTGATAGGTTCCTCGCGTACAACAACGGGATCTCAGCCACTGCGACCTCCATCGTCTTGGAGGAGAGGGCGGATGGTACGTACCTGGCCAAACTCGGCGATCTGCAGATCGTAAATGGCGGCCAAACTACTGCGACCCTGCACCAGGCCGCCTTCCGTGAGGGCGCCGACCTCGGGCGAGTGCAGGTGCCAGCTAAGATCACCGTTGTCTCGGCCGAGCAACTCGACGAGCTTGTGCCGCAGATTTCACGCTTTGCCAACTCCCAGAACTCGATCGCGGAGGCGGACTTCGAGTCGAACAGTCCCTTCCATGTCGAGCTTGAGCGGTTCTCCCGCACTATCTGGGCCCCGGCAGCGGCCGGGGACACCCGCCAGACCCGCTGGTACTACGAACGCGTCCGCGGTCAATATCAGGTCGAGCGAGCCCGTCATCTCACCCCGGCTCGGCAGCGGGCCTTCGACGAGCAGCACCCGAAGTCGCAGAAGTTCACCAAGACCGACGCGGCAAAGTACGACATGAGCGTCCGGCAGATGCCGCACATCGTCAGCTTGGGAGCCCAGAAATGCTTTCAAATCTGGACTATGGATATCCTGGCAGCCAGAACCTATCTTCCGAATGAGATCTACTTCCAGAATCTGGTCGCCAAGGCCATCCTGTTCGAGGACGCTCGCAAGATCATCCAGAGATTGAATCCCGGTGCGGGATACCTGGCAAACGTCACCACCTATACGGTCGCATTGATCGCGGCCGGAACGAATGTGGACGCTCTTCTCGCGGATATCTGGCGAAATCAGAGGCTGCCAGTGCACGTCGTCGAATCCGTGCATCGCCTCAGCCCGCTTGTGAGGACCGTACTCCTCCGAGCTCCCGGATCGGGAAATGTTACGGAGTGGGGTAAGAAGGAAGAGTGCTGGAAGAGGGTCAGCGGCCTTGCCTAGCTCAATTTACGGGATGCTGGCTATGAGGGCCGAGGACCTTACGGCGTCGTGCTGAGAGGACAAGGCAGCCTGCGCTAAATAGCATCAACGCAGCTGCGACCCCCTCTTGAGTGTCCTGGTATGGATCGCTGTTCAGGGCCGTCCTTTGGCCGCCTCATCGTGTCGCCTACTCTGCGTCGATGCTGTGTCGGCGCCTCCCGTTGGCTGGTCAGGCTGCGCCCGGCGTCGGCAGCCGCAACCGGCCTTTCGCTGCGCTCACCCTGGGCGGGCAGAGATCTTTCCCCAGATCGCGGACTGCGCCCGCTGGGAAACATCTTGCCCGCCCGGGGTTGGCCGGTGGTGCGGCCCCGCTTCCGCCGCGGCGCGTTGCCGCCTGACCACCGGGAGGCACCCGCCGCCCGGGTCAGACCGCATAGCGGAAGGACGGCAACCGATGGCTTCAGACACCACCAGTTCGGCCATTGCGACCGGCGTGCGAAACGTCACGCTCGGGGACCTGGCCATGATGCTCCGCGATCAGCAGGCCCGCAAGGTCGACATCGTCGCGCCCGCCGGCACCATTCGCGCGGCATGCGGCCACCTGGTGATCGACGGCACCGACCCTGTCCTCGGCGACGACGGGGTCACGATGACGACAGGCACGTACGCGCCGACGGAGGTGTGCGACCAGGGCCTGACCGACAAGCTCGGCATCCCCGCTCAGTACCTGCGGCGGATGCGCGAGCAGCGCCCGGAACTCTACGACGCCAACGTGAACGGCTGGCTGGCCGGCGACCCCCGCAAGTTCCTCATCCGCTGCCTCCGCCCAGCCACTGGCACCAGCCTCGGCGCGGCGCGGGCGTTCCTGTCCGACGGGTACAAGCGGATCGACAACCTCGACGTCCTGCTCGCCGCGCTCGACGGCGTCCGGGCCGCTGGGGTCCGGGCCGAGGTCGACGGCTGCGACCTGACCGAGCGCAAGATGTATGCCCGCGTCGTGTGCGAGCAGGTCCGCGCCCTGGCCCCGGCGCTGCTGGCCGGGTACCACAGCCCGTTCCGGCGCCGCCGGGGCGGACAACCCGGTGGTGTTCGCCGGGTTCGTCATCAGCAACAGCGAGACCGGATGCGGCGCGTTCACCCTCACCCGCGGCTAGTGGTCCAGGTCTGCCGCAACGGCCTCACCGTCAGCAAGGACGCGATCCGCGCCGTGCACCTGGGCGAGCGGCTTGAGGAGGGCGTGGTCACCTGGTCCGGCAACACGCTGGACAAGACCCTGGCGCTGATCACCGCCCGCACCACCGACGCGGTCACCACGTTCCTCGAGCCCGGCTACGTCGACCGGGTCGTCCGCAAGGTGTCCGCCCAGGCCGGCCACCCGGTGCCGGACCCGCAGAAGGCCGTGGCAGTGGTGAGCCAGCGGCTGCGGTTCACCTACGCGCAGCAGGCCGACATCATGGCCCACTTCATCCGCGGCGGCGACCTCACCGCCGGAGGCATCCTGCACGCCGCCCAATCCCAGCCCGACGCCGACACCGCCCACGACATGGAAGCCCAGGGACTGCGCGCCCTGGAGATCGCCGCCGCCCTCTGACCGCCACTGCCTCCGGCCCGGCCCCAGCCACCTGGGAGCCGGGCACTTCTCATCTCCAGAGGAGGAGCACGACCATGACCGAGGCCACCGTCATCGAACTGCGCCCCCGTCAGCAGCCGACTTACACCGACAAGGTGGCGCTGAACGACATCCACGCCCTGCTGACCACGGCCAGAACGGCCAACCCGGACCTGGTCCGCGACATCGGCCTGATCCTGGCCCGGACCGGACGGCCGACGGTCCGCGGCCGCCACATCGAGGCCAGCACCACCGAGTCCGCCATGGGCTGGCCCGTCGCCCGCGTCGAGGCCGAGGGCACCACGGTGACCGTCCGGCAGGACCCGGCAGGTCCGGGTCTGCTCGTCGAGATCACCACCCGCACCGCCGCCGAACGCGACGGCCTGTCGGTCACGCTCGACAACCGCTGTCTGCACCACCTGGGCCGGCCGGGCGGCGACGCCGCCTGACCGACCGGCCACAACGCCCCATCACCCAGGTCGCCCACATCCCCGCAGACGGCCATTTCCTCACGCGAAAGGAATGCCTTCGATGCGCGCTCCCACCGATCCAGCAGTCGAAACCACCAGCGACGCCCAGGCCACCGACCCCGGAGCCGCTAGCCCGGTCGGCGACACCGCTCCGCCTATCCCGTCGCGGCTGATGATCGCGGTCAGCGACCTGACCGCCCACCCCGGCAACGTCCGCGAGGACCTGAACCTGACCGGCGAGTTCGTCGTGTCCGTCGCCGCCGAGGGCGTGCGGATGCCGCTGCTCATCACCACCGGCCCGGACGGCGGCTGGCGGGTGATCGAGGGACACCGCCGGCTCGCCGCCGCCATCGAGGCGGGCCTGGTCGAGGTGCCCTGCGACATCGATCCCGGCCGGGTCGGCGACGATGCTGGGCAGTACGTGGACATGCTGCTCGCAAACAGTGGCAGCTACCGCAGTAACTACACGGCGGTCGAGGAAGCCGCGGCCCTGTTCGCGGCCCATGAGGCAGGAGCCAGCCGGACCAGGCTCCGCAAGGCAACCGGCCGGACCGCTGGCCAGGTCAAGACTGCCCTCGCCGCAGGCAGCCTGACCGCCGACACCAGGGCCAAAGCGGCCGAGGTGAGCCCCGAGGTGACGCTCGACGACCTGGCCATCCTTTCCGAGTTCGACGGCGACGAGGCCGCCACCGAGCGGCTGCTCCTGTGCCTGCAGAACGGTTATGCGCTTGAGCACGCCGCCGAGCGGATCCGCCGCGATCGTGCCGAGGCCGCCGAGCATGACAGGCTTCGCGC
Source organism: Actinomycetota bacterium (assembly GCA_027313705.1). Lineage (GTDB taxonomy): Bacteria > Actinomycetota > Actinomycetes > Streptosporangiales > Streptosporangiaceae > Chersky-822. Next base: position 35,230 of record DAHVDE010000085.1, read on the forward strand.
CGAGCTCGACGCCGCAGGCGTACCCGTCACCGACGACCTCCCGCCGGGCGCGGCCTGGCTGACCAGCCTGACCCACGACGGCGAGGACCTCACGCCCGAGGTCCATGCCGCCTGCCCCGGCCACGGCGCGACGTTCCCGCGCTGGAACCTGCTGGAGCCGTCGTACTACTGCACCAGCCCAGCCGTGCAGGGGCAGGCCAGCCGCTGGCAGCTGCCGTCATCGAGCGGTACCAGCGGCGACCGCGCCAGTTCCGGCGTGCCGGGCGCTGTCGGTAGCGCCGAGGACCAGGCGCCGGACCTGGGTCGGCGGCTGGTGATCAGCGGCAACAAGGCGTGGCAGGCCGCCGCTGAGGTCCGGCATCGGTGGCTGACCGCGAACCTGTTTGTCCGCAAGACCGGACCGCGGGAGTTCAGCGCGGTCGTGGCCGCGCGGCCCTGTTCGCCAAGTTCACCGGCCACGATGCTGCACAGATGGAACAGTCTTGCGACACCGCGACGGCCGGTCGGCTCACTGTCATCATGCTCGCGCCGATCGTCACGGCCTACGAGTACGTGATGACCGAGGGCGAGGGCCGCAGCACCTGGCGCACGGACCGGTTCAGCCCTGCCCGCGCCGCGACGCCGGCCGGTACCTGACGTTCCTGGCCAGTGCCGGCTATCAGCTGTCCGCGATCGAGCAGGCCGTCGCCGGAGGCGTGCCGTACATGGGCGACAACCCCGAATCGGGTCTCCTAGCCGATTCGGGCAACGAGTCGGTCGACGGCTTCAGCTCCGCTGAAGGTCACAACACCGCGGACCACGCTGGCGATGCCGACGGCACCGGTGACGAAGTGGCGTTCAGCGCCGACGTCGCGGCCTGATGATTGTCCGTGCCTTCGGGACCGTCGGCGGTTGGAGTCGGCGGTCCCGAAGGCGCTCGCGACTTTGGCGCGGTGCGGCCATGGAGCTGCTGCCTGCACGGCGAGCAGCTATCAGCCTAGGCCGTCCGCAGTCGGGACTCGCTGTGGCTTCGATTGGAACTTATATTCGAGACGAGGGGAAGCGTGATGCTCGCAGCACCAGGTACGACGCCCGGCCGCGCGCTCGACTACGCCCGGCGTGGCTGGCCGGTCTTCCCGTGCTGGCCTGGCTCGAAGGAACCCGCGACCAGGCACGGCTTCCGCGATGCCAGCACCGACCCGAACGAGATCCGGTCCTGGTGGCGCCGCCAGCCTGGCGCCAACCTGGCCGTCGCGACTGGGGCGCCCGGCCCTGATGTGCTCGACGTCGACAAGCACGGCCCCGAAGGCAGCGGCTTCGCCGCCTACCGCCAGCTCGACGAAGCCGGACTGCTCGACGGCGCGATTGCCATGGTCGCTACCCCGCGCGGCGGCTTGCATGTCTACTTCACCGGTACCGAGCAAGCTTCCGGTCGGCTGCCGCGTCACTTTCTGGACTTCAAGGCCGTCGGCGGGTACGTGCTTGCCCCGCCCTCGCGCGTCGGCGGCAAGCCGTACCGGATGCTGATCGACGGAGCCGGCTTCGGCATCCTGGATTGGGCCGAGATCACGCGCCTGCTGGAGCCGCGGCGGGAGCGGCTGATCCGACGCCGTGTCGCGACGATCGGCGATCCGGCCCGGCTCGTTGCCTGGGTGGCGCGGCTGGAGGAAGGCAACCGCAACTGCGGCCTGTTCTGGGCCGCCTGCCGTGCCGTCGAAACTGGCCAGGAGAGCCTGCTCGACTCCCTCGCAGCCGCTGCCGCGGCGACAGGCCTGCCCGACAGGGAAGTCGCCAGGACAATCGCCTCTGCCCTCAGGTCAAGCGCAACTTCCGTATGATTACGGAGGCGCCTTCGACGGTTACCTTGCCGACGGGTTGAAGATCTTCGTCAGCTTGGTGATCCATAGATCCCTTTCGATCAGGCCCCAGCCCATCAATGCCCTTATGTGATTGAACGGTTTGTGGAACGCCGATAGAGCTAGCTGACCAGTGCTGTCAAGGATCGGTGCTGGCAACCGCCATACGAGCAGGCTCTTCCCGTCCAGTTGTGGGGTCGGCCTCATGAAGTTCATCAAGCCATACACTTCGCCGTGCGTGACGGCCGAGTAACTGCGGTAGAAAGACTCGCCCGGTGCACCTGCGGGCAGAAGTTGCCTGAGCATGGAGGCCGTGAGTTTCGTCGCGTCTGGGAAGGACTCTCCCTCGATCACCGGGTTGTACTTGCCGCCGGTCGGTTCGGCTATGGCGAGATCATCGATTCGCTGAAGCACGTTGGCTTCCTGCGCGAGCCCTTCGGCCTTGCCGAGTTGGTCATCGAGTTCAACAGCAACCTGCGCGGCCCGGCGAGCGCTCGTCAGACTGCGGACGAGTTCGCGGCATACACGTCGTCGGATTCCGGTGCCTGGTTCCATCAGCCACCAAGCCGTGGCGCCCATCTCCAGCGCTGACCTGGCAATAACTGTTGGGCCGAGAACGGGCATCGGATCGCCGAGAAGCCGGTCGATGCTGGCGAGGCTGTCGAGTACGCCCGTCATCAGAAGGCTGGCCAGCGCATAGGTGGTTCGTGCTGGGTCCTCGCCCCACGGATCGCTGTTCTTGCGTCTTTCTGTGCTCGATAGCTCCGCCGCAGCCTCGGAGCCGTCTGCGGGTTCCACGTAGGAGCGGCCAACTGCCTTGATCCGAATGAAAGCGTCGCCTGGAGCGCCCTCTCAAGCTGGGCTAGCACGGCATCGCCGCCGACGGGTATGGTCATCTGCAGCCTTCCTCCGGAGGGCCGCTCCGGCATGTAGTCAAGCCGATTGACGTTACGCCCTCTCTTGGCAGGGTCCAAGCCCTTTTCAGGCAGAGCCTCCCCGGCTGGATTGTGCCTTGGCGCTGGTAGTCGATGGTCACGTTGCCGCTCAGGGTTCTCCGGGAGTTCTCCTGCTGGCTGCGGATGTGACAGACCGTCGGCGGTACGGGCTCTGCGGGTGGTCCTATCCCGGCTCGTCAGCCTGCGCCACGTCGTCGGTGCCCGCAAGCCGGGCTCTCACTTCGCCCGCCCGGCAGCCAGAGATCTTTCCCGCAAGGTCGCGGCTTCGCCGCCGGGAAACATCTTGGCCGCCTCGGGCCACCCGGCCTGGCAGGCCCTTTCCGCCGCAGCGCGGGCGCCTGACTGCCGGGAAGGCACCGCAGCCCCAGGCCGCCACCGATGCGGCCGGCCCTCCCGGTCATCAGCACCAGGAGGACACCGTGAACCCGATCCAGATCACCATCACCGGCAGGCTCGGCGACGACCCCCGCACCTTCCGCACCCGTGACGGCTCCGACGGCATCGAGCTTCGCCTCGCGCTAGAGATCCCGCCACGCGGCAGCGGCCAGCCAGGCACCCGCTGGATCAAAGTAACTGCCTACGGACTGCTCGCCAGCCGGACTGCCGAGTCGGTGCGCAAGGGCGACCGCGTCACCGTCATCGCCGACGACATGATCGCCGAGGCCTGGACGGCCAGCGAGAACGGCGAGCCCAGTGCCCGAATCACCCTGCGTGCCCGCGAGATCGCCGCCTCGATGGCCTTCGACAGCCTCCGCACCGGCTACGCCGCCCGCAAGGCAGCTCGCGCGTCGCCGAACGGGCAAGCACCTCGCACCAGGGGAACCTGAGCCTGCGGCTGGCGAGCGCTTTGCTGGAACAATCGTGCTATGACGAAATCTCCTGCCGCAGAGCCGCGCAGGTCCTTTGACGGCATCGCAGAGATCTACCACAGGATACGGCCCGCCTACCCAGCGCCTATGTTCGAGGACCTGTTCCGGCTCTTGCCTGGCCATCCGGCAATCCTTGAGGTCGGGCCCGGGACCGGCCAGGCGACCCGCGACCTTCTCAGCCGGAGGGCCACCGTTCACGCCATCGAGATCGGCCCCTCCATGGCCGCCAAGCTGAGAGAGGCCCTCCCATCGTCAGCCCTGACGATCACGATCGGCGACTTCGAGGAAGCCGACGTAGGGGAACATGGCTTTGACGCCGTGTTCTCGGCCACCGCTTACCACTGGATCTCCCCGGAAGCACAAATCGACAGGCCTGTTAGTGTCCTGAAGCCCGGCGGTGTGATCGCGGTCGTCGACCTGAATCAGGTCAGCTCGCTCGACGACAAAGGGTTCTTCGCCGCGGCACAGCCCATCTACGACCGGTACGGCGAGGGACATGCCGGCCCGCCGGCGCCCGAACGCAACGCAGTGGACCCCCCGATTCACCGCGTGCTACGCGGCGACCCGCGTTTCTCGAACGTCAAGGTCCGCGCCTACGACTGGAACCAGACCTACAGCGCGGCCGACTACCGCAAGCTCATGCTCTCCTACTCCACCACGCAGATGATGACGCCGCCCGCCAGGCAGGGACTGCTCGACGACATGGAGAACCTTATCCGGCAGCAGTTCGACGACCAGGTCACCAGGCCGATCGTCGTCACGTTGACCACCGCGACAGTGACCTGATGCCGGCCACGGCGGCTCTCTGGTTAGCCCCTGGGCGGGCTGGCTCCCAGCCGGGAAATGGGATGCCCGGCGTCCACATCCAGACCGCCGTCAACCATTTCCGCACCCCTGCTGATGTCTTCGCCAGGCGACTGGCCGGAGATGTACCTGGCGTGTACCTCGGACGGGCGAGAGCGCCGGCGTCTGCCCGCTGCGGCGCATGTAGGGATCGAAGACGAAGGCCCCGGCTAGGACGGCACCGCCCGCCCCGGCCAACGGAACGGCAGCTTTGTTGGCTGTTTCGAAGGCCGCGTCACTGCGCATCGTGGACGGCGTCCGCACCCCGGCGGCCGAGCCACGCGCTACGCGCCCCTGCCACATCCGGACGGCCAGCCACACGACGATGAAGCCCGCGAGCACCTCAACGATTGCCGGAACGAGCACCGCGGCCACCTCCACTTCGCTACCCGGCAATCCGTTTCCCGTGTGGGGTCGGGCCAGGGGAACCGTAATCACCAGATGAGGGAGTATTACGCAGTGTACGCCGAGCAGCAGCATTACCGCCGGGCCTTGGAGAACGGCCGGCGGGCACTCACGCTCGCACGGGAACTGGGTGACCGGATCGGCGAGGCACGTGCCTTGTGCAACGTCAGCCGCATCTGCCATCTGGCTGGCCTCGGCCGCTACTCCGAAGCGCTCGGCCATTTCCTGGATGCGATCGCCACGGCCAAAGACATCGGTGACCGCAGCCTGGAGATCATGGTCCAATCCGGCCTGCATGAAGTCACCCAATTGCTGCTCCCGCAGGGGAGCGCGCCGATCGCGGGCCTGAACAGGACTCCTGGGTAACTTCCGCCCGTACCTGCCCGCGCTGGCATCCGGGCGGCCAGCGGGTGAAGGACTGCAGAGCTGTGCAGGACTGTGCAGCATCGGTTGGTATGACCCGAGCCCGTGCAAGAGAGTGGATTCGTCAATCCCGACCGGTAAGGCCCGCGTAGGGAGTCTGAAGCGGGCCATTGCACCGGGTGATCCGCTTTCGGAATGGCGGAGGTCATGTCCACGTGAGGGAGGTGATGCTGATGAAGATCATCGTTCGGTCGGTCGAGTCAGTGAAGTCCACGAATTGGCCCGACTCCTGGCCCGGCAGTTCGTCTACCGTGCGGCCGACCTGGGTTCGGCGAAGGTAGACCGTGCGGCCGCCGGCTGTCGGATCACCTCGGGCGAAAGCCGGTCGTTGTCACCGGGACCGTCATCGAGATCGTCGCGATGCTGATGTTCATCCAAGCCAACTCGACCGTCACCCTCGGGGCGGCTCGCGCCGTGCAGGGCATCGCCACCGGCGTGGTTATCGGCGCGCTGTCGGCGCAACTCATCGATCTGTCCCCTGCTGTCGGCATCGGCCTGGCCCCGGTCGTCAGCAGCGTGGCGCCCACACTCGGATTGGCAGTCGGTGCTGTCGGCTCGAGCGCACTCGTGCAGTACGGCCCGGCACCGCTACGGCTGGTCTACTGGCTGATCACCGTGGTCTTGGCGTCAGGGGCAGTCATCATCGGCCTGGTGCGGGAAACCGGCCAGCGGCAACCAGGTGCTCTGGCGTCGCTGAAACCCGTCGCGCAGATTCCCGCCGAGGCGCGCTCGACGTTCCTGAAGGTGGCTCCGAGCCTTATCGCGCTGTGGGCGCTGATCGGTTTCTACCTTGCCCTGGGGCCCAGCCTGATCGGGGCGATCGAGGACTCGCGGAACCTGCTGTGGGGCGGGGCGGTGATCTTCCTGCTCTGCATGGCTGGCAGCATCGCCGGTCGTGCTCGCAGGCACTGCGGAGACCCATTTTGGTCCCCACGATGTGGCGCTGGTGTTCTCCGGCGCGGTCGCGCTGCTCTCGGGCCTGGGGATGATCGCATCGCTGCCTGGACGGAGGAATCGATAACCCTTCGCCCCCAGCCGCGGCTGGGAGTCGAGGACCGGATGCAGGCGGGTGACGGCTTCGATCGCACGCCTGGCGAGGGCGCGGAAGGATTCGACCCCGGCGAGTGCCGAGCTGACCCAGGAGGTTTCGGCGCGCTCATCGAGCCAGGCTCGCAAGGCCGGCGTCTCCGCTTCCGCATGCGCGAGCTTGACGACGGCGGCATCTCCAGTCAGGACGTCCAGAGCGTGCTCCGGCTCGGCGTCGTCATCCGGCGATCGTACGGGGGAAGGACGGCACCCGGCCGCCGCTGGCTGCCTTGGGCAGCGTCGCGGAGCCGGGTGCCTGGGTGGTACTTCTTAGTCAGCTTCGTGCTGGGTTACTGGTCGCAGGCATTGTCGGTGTCGCTCCACAGCGGCTGCATGGCGAATGTGCCGGTGTCGAAGGAAATGGCCTGCAGGTTAGTCCAGGCGCACAGGTCGCCGATTTCTTCGCCGTTGGACGGGTCGGTCCATCCGTACGGCGGCACCGGGTCGGTGACGGCCTCGGCGTACTCGTGGCCGCCGACGATGCTGAAACCGTCGAGCTGGCCTTGCACCGAGTAGGCGCCGCAGCCCGACCCTGCGTCGAGTACGTAAGGCATGTTGGTATAGGCGGTGGTGCCGTTCCAGTCATGCCAGGCGCAGAATCCGCTATTGGGGAATCCGTCGGGGTTAGTGCCGCTCGGGCTGAGCACGAAGATGTCCACGTTCGGGCCGGACACGCCGAAGTAGGAAGCGGCATTCTGGGCTTCGGCGGCGATGTCGGCCTGAGAAGCGGACTGCGGGGCTGGCGCTGAGTCGTCGACCCAGGTGCCGCCGAGGACCGAGCCATTGAAGGTGACCGGGTTGCCGTTGCCGTCGGTGTACTGAGTCATGGTCGTTGACCAGGTATCGCTGCTGTCACCGAGGCCGCTGAACAGGCTCTGCATGTACTGCTCGACGCCGTTGGTGTCGCTGTCCCACTGACTTCCCCAGAAGTCCAGGTAGACGACCGGGTTGGTCGCGACGGCGCCGCCGCCGTAGGTCAGGGCGCCTGACACTTGAGGTGCGTACTGCGCGCCCGAGCCGCACGAGCGCCTGGCAGGCTGGTTCAGGGCGATCTTGTGGCCGCGCATCGGCACGATGCCGAACCGGCCGGTGATGTGCACGTGGAAAACGCGGCCGTGCAGGTGCACTGTCTCGCTGACGGTGCAGGACCGGCGCACTGCGGCGTGGCTAGCCGCGCGGGCGGGTGCGGCTTGGGCCGGCGCTGCGGCGGCCATGGCGACTACCAGCGGTAAGGCCGCGGCAGCCGTGATCGCCAGCCTGCCGCCGCGGTGCCGCGAACGGCTGGCTAAACGGGCGCTGGTATATCTCAGAGGACTAATAGGATTTTTCACCTTACAACCTTTTCTGTAGGGAGAGGTGGCATTATTGTACCGAGGCGGGCCGGAAGGAAACCTCGCTCCGAGGTGACAATCGACTGCCGAACCGGCCAAGCTTGCCGGCCGCTCGGGCGCATGGTTGAAGATGGTCACATGGAGTGGGCCTTCACGGGTGAGGTGATCGAGTGGCGCGGGCCGGCGCCCTATCTTTTCGTGGCCATGACACCGGCTGACAGCGAAGATCTGAAGGAGGTAGCCCGCGGCCTGATCTACTGGGGCCAGGTTCCCGTTTGCGTCGCGATCGGCGGTTCGGAGTTCACCACGGCGCTGTTCCCCAGGCAGGGCCGCTACCTGGTACCGGTGAAGGCAGCGGTTCAGCGAGCCGAGGCGATCGGGGAGGGCGCTGTCGTGGACGTGGTCGTGCGCCTCAACGCCGCGCGCGGGCATGCGCCCTGACCAGGCGCCAGGAAATCCCGGCGTCTCTTCATGGGTCATCGGGGTGACCTCGCCTGCCGAGGGGCGGCGCAAGCGACTAGGGCACCCGCGCAGGCGCGTCGTGCCATAGAGCAAGGCTCGTGAAGCCGGCCACGCAGCTTAGCTGTCCCGCGATGAGCTGCACCCTGGTGGTGATCTTGCGGTGGAGGAGGCCGGAGACCGGGCCGAGCAGCAGTTGCGAGGGAAGACATCGCCTCCTGGTGCTGGGATGCCCTCGCCAGCCTGCGGGCGATGGCGGCGGCGGCCGCGACGGCGCCGGGGCGGTAAGGGAACGCTACCTCGCCGACCCTCTCGACACGCCGGACGTCACGCAGTGGCGGACTGAGGTCTGCTGGCCGCTGGCCGGCTGAACGACAGCAACCCTGCACGGGATTCCCGCCTGCTCATAGCCATGAACAGGACATAAGCCCGGTGGTCACGCAGGCAATCAGTACATAGTCGCCTGAGGCCCTATCATCGCTCGATTCCGGCGATCGGGTGCATCGCAGCCTATATGTCTCGATTCGGACAGGGCCTGAGGTCATCGCCGGCCGCGTGAACACGCTGAGCGAGGACCTCAGGCCCTGAACCGTCCGAGTGCTGGCGCCGTGGCGCTAGGCGGTGACGGCTTGCTTCTGGTCGCTGCTGGTGACCCTGATATTGCGGGGTTTGGCCGCTTCGTGGACCGGGATGGTGAGGGTGAGCACGCCGGCCGCGTAGTCGGCGATGACGTGGTCGGCGTCCAGGGTCTCGCCGAGGAACACCTGCCGGGTGAAGGTCCCGTAGGGCCGTTCGGCGACGATCATGGTTGCGCCGCCGGGCTGGACGGGGGTGCGCTCGGCCCGGACGGTGAGCACGTTCTGCTCGACGGTCAGGTCGATGGAGTCAACAGCGATGCCTGGCAGGTCCAGGTGAATGTAGAAGTGGTCACCTTGCCTGTAGGCGTCCATGGGCATCGCGGCCGGACGGGCGGCAGTGCCGAATACCTGCTGAGTAAGCCGGTCCAGGTCGCGGAACGGGTCTGTGCGCATGAGCATGACGTGTTGCCTCCTCTGCCAGTGCCTGGTGTGTATCACGCTCACAAGTTGTTATAGCAAGCCCTCTGGTTATCTGACAAGTCTCGACTCAGATTTCTTCTTATCGCATACTGAAAGAGGGTTGTGGCTCAGGCGCGAGAGGGTGGTGACCGGGGTGGATCAAGATGGTCAGATGCCGGACCTGTACCGGCTGCTCGGGGTGTCACCGGAGGCGTCGCAGGGGGAGATAGCGTTGGCATGGCGGCGGCGGGCGAGGGACGAGCATCCCGATGCCCGGCCCGCCGATGCGGATGCGCCCGGGCGGTTTCGCGCCCTGGCGCAGGCCTGGCAGGTGCTCGGCGACCCGGCCCGTCGTGCGACCTACGACCGCGCGCTTGCCGGCGGGCAGTCGGCGGCCGCTGCGGGCGGCCGAGTCCAGGTGCCGGTGCGGCACGTGCGCAGGCGCGGACAGGGTCAGCGACCCGCGCCTGAGCTTCCGCTGCGCGCCGGTCCGGTCTGGATAGAACCAGCAGGTACGGCGGCACAGGCTGATCGCGGCATCAGGAATGAACTCAGGCTGGTAATCCTGGCTGAGCTGGCTTGGCGGTATCTGGACCAGTCGTGGTGAGCACCCGGTGGCCGGATCCCGACCGGGGCCTGTTCAGCATCTCGGTTGCTGCCGAGCTCGCCGGCTTGCACCCGCAGACACTGCGGACCTACGAGCGGGAAGGGCTGCTTGAGCCGGCCAGAAGCGCGGGCGGGACCCGCCTGTACTCCCCGAGCGATATCGACCGGCTGCACCAGATCAGCGCGCTCACTGCCGATGGCCTCAACCTGGCAGGCATCCGCCGGGTAATGCAGTTGCAGGAAGAAAGCCGCCGTCTGAACGCTGAGCTTGAGCGGTTCAGGCAGCTCATCGCCCGTCAGTCCGCTGCCAGGCAGGCCAGCCTGCGATCACGACGAGCCGGCGACCGAGACCCGAGCTAGTCAGCACCCGGCGGGCGCGTTCGAGGTCCAGGACGCGCGCTCGGCGCACCAGTCCCACAGGCGCTGCCGTTCGGCTGGCGTGTCGGACTGGCGGGTCGAGCGGAGGCGGTGGATCGGCCGGGGACGGCGGTCAAGCCAGAATCGCCCGGTCGTCTGAACGGGTATCCCGTCGTCGGCCGCCAGCCACACGATCGTGTCGGCGCCCTCGGCTGGGGAACGCAGCAGCGGGCCGGTCAGCCGCGTGAAGGCTGGCAGCGATCGCCGCAGGCCAGGCGTGTCCGCCCAGCCCGGGTGCATGGCGTGCACGGCCACCGCCTGCTCGCGCAGCCGGCCGGCCCACATCTGCGCGAGCGTTACCTGGGCCCGTTTCGCTCTGGCGTAGGCCCGCGCGCCGTGGTAGCTGCCCGGATCCATCTCGAGCCTGTCAACTGAAAGAGGCTCCGGATACATGCCTCCGGAGGACACCCACACCACCCGTGCCCTGGTCCCTGCCTTGAGCAGCGGCACAAGCAGGCTAGTAAGCAGGAAAGGACCTATGACCTGGCTCGCCACCGTCTGCTCGATGCCCTGCGGCGACGTGGCATAAGTGGCGTCAAGCGCGCCAGCGGCGTGCACGAGGGCCTCCACATGATCATGCCGGCGTGCCACTGCCTCGACGGCACGCCGGACCGCGTCCAGATCGCCGGTGTCGGCGGCGAAGACATCAGCGCCGCCCAGGCATCCGGCTTCGCGCAGCCGCTGGCACACCACGATGGCCTTCGCCTCGTTGCGCGCCACGATGGCCAGCCTCGCCCCGTTGGCCGCTAGCGCGCGGGCCGTGGCCAAGCCGAGGCCGGACGTGGCCCCGGTGATGACTACGACCCGGCCGGTCAGGTCGTAGCGGTCGAGCGGGCTCCAGCGGTCCAGCCGCGATCGTGCCAGGTAACCGATCCGGCTGAAACTAGGCACGACCGTGAACTCGAGCACGCGGTCGATGGTCTTCGCGATGCCGGTCATGACGGCCCCGCAGGCTCGCCACCTGCCGCCCGCTGCGTGCTGGCGGTGTCCTTGCCGTCTTCCTTGCGTCCGGCGCCCTGGCCAGGCGGGCGCTTTGACAGGGCGCCGGCGAGTCCCGCGGTTGCCCGTTTTGCCACGGCAAGAAAGCCTGGCCGCAACACCGGGTCCAAAAGCCGCAACGGGCCACGCAGCGTGACTTCGGCGTCATAGCTGACCGCCGAGCCGTCTTTGGTGCCAGTCACGACGATCCGGTCGGTGGATTGCAGCACGGCATTGGCGGCGTGCAGGAGCACTTCCCGGTCTGGCACCAGGCTGGTGACTTCGTATGTCAGCGACATGCGAGCACCCAGGAACGGCACTGTCAGGCGGAACCTGCTGCCTGCCCGGACCGGGCCTACGTCCAGCGGCTCCCCGGAAAGGACCCCTGGGTCCCATTCCGCCGCGTTGCTGAAGGTCGCCAGGTAGACGAACGTCTCGGCGGCTGTGCTGCGCGAGTCCACGGTCGCGTGATATCGGGCCATCTGCGACTCCTTTCCGCTACTGATCCGGCATGCTGTCTATTGCGTTATTGTGGCTAATTTAAGTGGTTTTGTCCGACTGGATGTCCCGCCTGTGCCAGCAGATCGTGCAAGCTGTCGTTCGGGCGGCCGACGAGCACCTTCAGGCGCGGGTGGGTGGCGGTGATCGCCTGCGCGGCCTTGCGCGCCTGCACGGTCGTTTCCGTCATTGCCGATGACAGCACGACGATGCTGGCGCCTGCCTGTTCGGCGAGTTCGGTGACTTCGTCGACCGGCAGGTCGCTGGCCAGGTGATGGACGAGCCAGCGATCCTCGCGAAGGCAGGCGGCGGCCATCAGCGCCGGCAGCCCGTGCCTTTCCCCTGGCGGAGTGGCGGCAACCGCGATGCCGCGAGGCCGCCCGGCCGGCTGGCGGATCCGTGCGGCGAGGAGTCGCTCGCAGATTGCGCTTGCGCGGTGCTCCTGGGCGATCGATACCTCGCCAGTCGCCCATTCTTTGCCAACCTGGCGCAGCGCGGGCGCGATGACCTGCTCGCAGAGGTCGACGAGACGCACCCCGGCGGCCAGCCGGTCTAGCTGATGCCGTGCCCGTGTCTCGTCGCCACGGCTGATCGCCAGGTAGAACATGTGTGCCTGGTCTGCCCAGTTCCTGACCTGGATTGGCCGGGGCGGCTCATGGCCTCGTCGCCGCCGCTCTGCCAGGTCCGAGACCGCGGCCTCGCTGACCTGATAGCCGCGGCCCACCTTGCGGGCAGTCAGCGTGCCCTCGCGCACCCAGCCATAGGCCGTCTGGTAATGCACGCCCAGGGCTTCTGCTGCCTCGCGCAAGTCCATCCATCCTCCCAGATGCCGACTGCCTCGGAATATTAGTGTAACTTAGTTTTGTTTTACCGCACATGAGCACGGGTACGCACGGGCGCAGCGGGTCATGCCTCGGGTGCGCCACGCGGCACCGGCCGCTACCGGCAAGCCGGGGAGACCGAACGGGGGGCATGGCAGCATGACGAGCTGGCAGCATTCCGCGGGCGGCGCGGTGGCGCGATCAGGCCGGCCTCAGGTGGCCGTGGTCGGCGCGGGCGTGGCCGGCCTGACCGCTGCCTACCTGCTGCAGCGCCGGTATGACGTGACCTTGTACGAGGCGCAGGACCGTCTTGGCGGTCATGCCCACACCCACCATATCGCCACCGCCTCGGGTCGGCTGCTGGCGCTGGACAGCGGCTTTCTGGTGCACAACATCCGCACTTACCCCAATCTCATCCGCCTGTTCGCCGAGCTAGGGGTCAGCACTCACGACACCGAGATGAGCATGTCGGTGCGCTGCGAGGGCTGCGGACTTGAGTACGCCGGCTCGCGAGGCCCGCGCGGGCTGTTTCCTGCCATGGGGTCCTTCGCCCGACCGGACTACCTGGCCGCGCTGGCGGCGATTCCAGGTTTCTACCGCAATGCGCGCCATGTGCTCCGCTCTTCCAGCCCTGGGCAGTCCACGCTTGGCGAGTTCCTGCTCCGGGGTGGTTACCGGCGCTACTTCGTCACCCACTTCGTCGTCCCGCTGGTGGCCGCGGTCTGGTCGTGTCCTCCCGCGGAGGCGCTGGCCTACCCGGCCAGGTACCTGTTCGAGTTCCTAGATCATCACGGAATGCTGAAGGTGGCCAGCTCACCCGGATGGCGCACCGTCACAGGCGGTTCCATGACCTATGTCGAGCGGATCGCCAAGCAACTCACAACCGTCGTGGCCGGCGTGCCAGTACGGGCCATCCGGCGGGTGCCAGGCGGGATCGCCGTTCACGGCGTCGACGGCAGCACCAGCCACTTCACCCGCGCCGTGGTCGCCACCCACCCAGGCGAGGCGCTCAGCATGCTGGCCGACCCCACCACCGCGGAGCGCGATGTACTTGGCACCTTCCGCTACACCACCAGCCAGGTAGTCCTGCACACCGACGCGGGCCTGCTGCCCAAGGCCCCGGCGGCCCGCGCGTCGTGGAATTACCTGCTGCGCGACTGCCGGGCGACGGCGGCGGGCGTGCACATCAGTTACCACCTGAACCGGCTGCAGGGACTGGATGAGCCAGCTGACTACCTGGTCACGCTCAACGCGCTTGACCGGGTGGCGCCGCAGCAGGTGCTTGCGCGCATGACCTACAGCCACCCGGTCTACGACGAGCGATCCGTCGCGGCTCAGCGGCGTCTCGCAGAACTGAATACGCCAGCCCTCGCGTACGCGGGCGCCTACCACGGCTGGGGGTTCCACGAGGACGGCTGCCAGTCCGGCATAGAGGCGGCGCGGGTTCTCGGGGTGCAGTGGTGACGGCGGCGCTTTACCCCTGCCAGATCACCCACGTCAGGTCAGGCCCGGTCCGGCGCGCGTTTCGCTACCGCAGCTACCTGTGGCTGGTTGACCTGGACGACCTGCCGCAGGTACCGCTCGCGCTGCGGCCGCTGGCCAGGTTCCGTTCCCGCGATCACCTTGGCGATCCGGCTTCCCCGATTCGTGCCAACGTGGACGCCTGCCTGGCACGCGAGGGCATCAGCCTCGCCGGCGGGCGGGTGCTCATGCTCGGCCATGCCGCCACGCTCGGCTACGTCTTCAACCCGATCACCGTCTTCTGGTGCCATCGCGCCGACGGCACCCTCGCGGCCGTCATCGCCGAGGTGCACAACACCTACGGCCAGCGTCACGTCTACCTGCTGCACCCCGACGACCACGGGCGGGCCGAGGCGGACAAAACGTTCTACGTCTCGCCGTTCCTGCCAGTCGCCGGACGGTACCGGCTGCACCTCCCCGAGCCCTCCGCAACCTTGCGGCTAGGCGTCACCCTGCGCCTCGACGGCCGGACCGTGCTGGCCGCCAGCGTGACTGGCGCGCGCCGCACCTACACCCCGCGGCGGCTGCTGGCCTGCGCTATGCGCCATCCCTGGGTAACAGCCCAGGTCACAGTACTCATCCACTGGCAGGGCATCAGACTCGCCGCCCGCCGCTTGCCGATCACTCCCCGGCCCGCCCGCGACCCACAGGAAGGTGTCTGATGACCTCAAGTACTACTTCCGCGCCTTCGCCTGACGCCCAGACGCTGCGGCCCGGGGCATGCAGGTACCCGGTGTTTCCCGCCGTCCCGCGCGGCACCCTGGCCGTGGCCCGCGCCGCCGCGGCACGAACGTACCTCAACTGGGCCGCCGCCCGCCTGCCGCTCAGGATTCAGTCCCCGGACGGCAGGCTGTCTGGCGCAGGCGGCCAGCAGTCACCCGTGCTGGAAATCCGCGACCAGGACGCGTTTTACCGGCGGCTCGGCTCAGGCGCCGCCGGGCTGGCCGAGGCCTACATGACAGGTGCCTGGGACTGCGGCGACCTTCCCGGCCTATTCGCCGTGCTCGCCAGCAACATGAAGACGCTATTTCCAGCACAGGTACAGGCGCTGCGGCGCTGGTACATCCCGCGCCAGCCGACCGCGGAGGACGCCACCATCGAGGGCGCCCGCCGCAACATCGAACGCCACTACGACCTGTCCGACGACCTGTTCGCGCTTTTCCTCGATCCCAGCATGACCTACTCCAGCGGCCTGTTCGCCCCCGGCGACAGCCTCGCTGACGCGCAGCGCCGCAAGATCGATGCCCTGCTTGACCGCACCGGCGTAGGACAGGGAACCTCGGTGCTTGAGATCGGCACCGGCTGGGGTGAACTCGCCATCCGGGCCGCCGCCCGCGGCGCCCACGTCACCACTGTCACCATCTCGCCTTCACAGTGGAGCACAGCCCGCCGCCGCGCGAGCGCCGCAGGCGTAGCCGAACGAGTGAATGTCCAGCTCAGCGACTACCGTCAGGCCACAGGAAGCTATGACGTTGTGCTGAGCGTGGAAATGATCGAGGCGGTCGGCGAGCGTTACTGGCCCGTCTACTTCAAGGCCATCGATCGTCTCCTTGGCCCGGGCGGCACTGCCGGGCTGCAGGCGATCACGATGCCGCACGACCAGCTGCTGGCTACCCGCGGCGGCCAGACCTGGATTCACCAGTACATCTTCCCTGGCGGGCAGATTCCGTCCCGGCAGGCGATCACCGACACGGTCCGCTTGCACACCAGCTTGCACGTCAGCGCCGATTACCCCATGGGTCAGCACTACGCGCGCACGCTGGCGGAGTGGCGGCGCCAGTTCCTGGCCGCCATCCCGCAGGTAGAGCGCCTCGGGTTCGGATCGGCGTTCCCGCGCATGTGGAACCTCTACCTCGCCTACTCCGAGGGCGGTTTCCGCGCCGGATACCTCGACGTGCACCAGCTTGTGCTTAAGCGCAACTGGTAGCCGGCGGAACCCATGCCCGGTGCTTGCCCGCGCCGCAGGGCGGGCAGGCACCAGCCTGCCTGTGCAGCTTGCCAGCGACCTGTTTCAATTGCCGGTAAGAAAGACAGCCTCGAACATGTATCAGATGATCACGATGAAGCGGAACGGGCTGTCCGGCGACGTGGCGCGCGGAAGGAACAGCGCGAGGCTGAGCGCGTGCAGTTCGCCCTGGCTCATGACGCTGAGCGCGGCGCCCGCAACGCCATCGACGGTCACGTCCAGGCTGACGTGCCGCTGCGTCGAGGTGCCCGCGAGCTTGATCGGTCCTAGCTCAATGTTGCTCTCCTGCCGGAGCATGCCCCATACCTGCTGGGACATTTCCGTTAGCTGGTCCATCCGGTCGTCGCGGATCTCCTGGCCGGCCTTCCTGAGCCAATTGATCGCGTTCCGCACGTCGGCGAGATCGGCTTCGGCGCTCTGGCTCGACTTCGCCTGCCCTAGCCAGCCGGCCAGCGCAGCCGCCACGGGCAGCCAGGCTTCGCTCCGCCGCTGCGTCCACGCCGCTGCCGAGATCCTGATCAAGTACCGCAGGAATGCCGCCAGCCAGTCCCCGCACCGCCTGAGCGGCAGCAGCCAGTTCGGCGTGCGCAGTCTCGGCTTCCCTGGCCGCGTCGGTCAGCCGCGCTGTCTCGGCTCGCGCGGACTCCGCCCACTGCCCGTCCAGGGCACGTCCCTGGCACACTGGGCATGGCTGGCCAGGATGAGCGGCCTGATGGGCGAGAGCCATGGCAAGCAGGTTCGCGATTCTTCGGGCGTCTTCAGCCGGCGTTCCGGATATGCCGCTAACCCGCTGACCGGCAGCGCGCAGCCGCTCGATTGCCGCAGCCACGTCGTCGTCTGACGGCAGGTTGATCGCGGCGACCTGGGCCAGCCGGGCACCGATAAGGTCGTCGGCGGCGGCACCGCCGACCGCGAGGGTCTCGATGGCGTCGAGCTTCCACGGCCGGCGGCGCACGGCGTCAAGCGCAGTGCGGGCGCGGCTGTCCTGATGTTGCTCAAGCTGGGCACGCAGGTCGGGCAGTAGCTCGTCGGCCCGCTTGCTGGGCTCGTCGAGCCGCTTGCGCGCTTCGCCAAGCCGCTTCTCCGCACTGATGAGCTGATCGAGTCCGAGAATCGCCTGAAGCGCAGTTCAGCCGCCTCAGCGAAACTGGACTTACCCGATCCGTTGCGACCCGCGACGACCGTCAGGCCAGGGCCGGCTTGCAGCCGCAGCGCAGCCTTCTGGCCGATGCCGCGGAAACCTTCGGCCTCGATCGCTCGCAAGTACAACCCAGTGGTCGGGGCCTCTTCCGCTGGCCCGCGTTGCTCTGGCCAGCTTTCTGAACGCGCCACGCCTGTGATGACGGCGTCGAGATCCTCATCGCCGAGCAGCGAAGCAAGCACAAGGTCAGCGGCGCGGCCTTCCGGCCCGGACCGATCTAGCCTTGCCGCTATGAGATCATCGACACTGGCCTGAGCCAGATTGCCTGCCTCCATAGCGTCGGCTTAGGTACGCATCCGGCCGACCGGGACCAGCGGCGCCACTCGCGATGATCTCGACCCCGAAGCAGCTGCCAGCCTGCGGTGGCTGGTCACGGTTACCTGACCGTTATATATTGACTACTGTTCCAGCACTGCGCTCGCCTCGGTAGCGGAAGGCGAAAGATGACGACGACATCGGCAGCCGACGATACAGCCGTCTCGCTCGGATTCGACGACATCAGGGACCGGACTCTCCGGCTCGCCCCGCGGGTCAGGGAGCGCGCCCAAGAGATCGAAGACCTGCGCAGACTTCCCTTAGACCTAGTCGAGGACCTGCGCGAGTGCGGCATCTTCCGTGCGGCGATGCCCGCCGAGTGGGGCGGCCCGGAACTGACCTCGATGGAGCAGATCTCGCTGATCGAGGAGATCGGCAAGATCGACGGGTCGGTTGCCTGGTGTTCGATGATCGGGATGGACTCCGGCATCTACGCCGGTTACCTGAGTCCTGACATTGCCCGCACGGTCTACCCCAGGCTCGACATGATAACGGCGGGTGCCGTACTGCCGGTGGGCCGGGCGCATGAGGTGGACGACGGCTTTCTCGTGGAGGGACACTGGCGCTTCGGCAGCGGATGTACCCATGCCGACTGGCTCGTCGGCGGATGCAATCTCTTCAGAAACGGCGAAGTCGTCATCGGACCGCACGGCGGGCCGATCTGGTTGCTCGTCCTGGCGCCGCCGTCAGCTTTCACCATCGAGGACAACTGGCGCGTGACAGGTCTGGCCGGGACAGGAAGTTGTGATTACCTGGTCAGCGGGCTTCATGTGCCGGCCGGGCACGCCTTCTCTCTCTTCCTGCCGGTTCGCGATGCGCCCATGTACCGGGGCAACGGCGCCGACGCGATCACCAGGAAGATGCCAGGCGTACCGCTCGGGCTGGCCCGTGCCGCCATTGACTATGTCTATGAACTCGCCGAGGGCCGGATGGATTACCCGGACCAGCCATGGAAGCAATCCCGTCGTATCCGCATTGCCGTCGCCGAGTGCGAGATGCGGCTGGCGGCGGCTCGGAGCGCCGTTTATTCCTCGATCGAAGCGCAATGGAAGCGTCTGGTCGCCAGCGAACCCATGACTCGCCAGGAACGCGCTATCGCGGCCCTGGCGCGGTATCACGCTTTCCGGGTGGCGCGCGAAATTGCCGATACTCTCTATGACCTCGTCGGTGGTGACTCTGTCTACCGGGACAGGACACCGCTCGATCGCTGCGTCCGCGACATGGCGACGGCGTGCCAGCACTTCGCCGGGCAGCACCGGATACTCGAGCTGGCTGGACAACTGCTGCTCGGCGAGGAGCCCGACATTCCGCTACTTTGAGGGGGCTGGATGAAGCAAGTCTTGCCGGTCATCGACTACTGGCGGAACCGTATCGAGGATCACCCGTTACACACCTGGCTGGTGACTCCGCAAGAGGGGGTACGTCCAGAGCATAAGCTGTGGTTCGCGCTGTATTTCACGAACTTTATCATGTATTTCCGCGAACTCAATATGTACCACATTTCTTACTGTGATGATCGTAAATTGGATCGCCAGCGCGAAGCGATTTCCGCGCATGCCGACGAGGACATGACGCATTCACGGATGTTCATGCGCGACTTGCGTACGCTCGGCTGGGACGACATGCTGCGCTGGCGCCCGAGCGAATTGTATTACTGGCTGTTCCTGAGCGAGGCCAACGAGCAGTTGCGGCGGCGAACCACTCAGATCACCAAGCTGGTGATCGAGGCTGAGGACCCCATGGTGCGGTTCGCTGTCGTCGAGTCGATCGAAGCCTGCGGCAATGCGCTGTTCCGGCACACAGAAAAGCTGGCCGGCGAATACACCGCCAGGACTGGCAAGGAACTCATCTACTGGGGCGCCTTCCACCTCGCCCGTGAGACCGGTCATGCCGTGGACGACGACGCGTTCGAGGAAGCGGAACTCACCGAGGCGCAGCGTGAGGCGGCCAGGCGCCGCGCCATCAGGATCTTCGAGTTGATCGACGAGCAGAACAGCGACATGCTGCGACTGGCGCAGGAGACTATTTCACAGGGCGGCTTCTGGTACCGGCGCGGAATCCATGCCGCGCCGCCTACCTGGCTGCCGACGATTCCCGGCCCCGAGGTCTTCGACTTCAATTTCTGGCCGGATTCCGATGCGCATCCCAGCCAGCGTGCCGTCCAGCTTGCCTGGCGGCAATGCCGGCAGGCGCTGCGTGAATCCGCGCACATGAAGTTCTTCACCGCGGCCAGCCTCGAGGAAGCCAAGGCAAAGCTTCGCTTCGCGGTGCTCTATAGTGCCACCGACACGTGCGGCACGCCGACGGTCTACAAGTACATGCTTCCTTACCTGATTCCGGTCAACGCCCAGCAGCGGGCTATCAACCGGCTGAGCAAGAGGTTCGGCCGTCGCGCTGCGATGCTTTTTGTTGACTGGCAATCGCTTGACCTGGACACATACCTCGGCTGGCCGGTCAGCCGGACGCTGGACTTCATTTACCTGGACAGGGCGACTGAGTCGCACCGCGACACCAGGGCCATCATCACTCACCACATCGACGTCACCCTCGAACCGGTACTGCGGTACTGGACGATCGTCACCCTCAAGGGGCTGACGGAGACGTACGCGACGGCGACCGGACGGCTCGCTGAATGGGTGGCGGAAGAAACGGGCCTTGACCTGCCGTACATGACGCTGCGGTTGCGCCAGGACCGGCCTGAGCTTGAGGAGGACCCTGAGGCGGAGAGCATCGAGTTCTGGCGGCTGCAGGTCAGCGAGGAGACCGCGCGGCAGGGGGTCGCGCTTGTCACGGGAATCTACGAGCAGATCCTCGCCAGGCTCGACGCGATGGTTGCCTCGTGGGACAAGCAGGCCTACCCGGAGGTGCTCGGAGTGCCGCAGGAGGCCGGCCGTTGACGGTCAGGGCAGTCATCTTCGATGTCGGCGGCGTGCTGGCCCACCCGGGCGCGGGCCAGTTCTCAGAGACGTTCTTCGGCAGCCGAACCGAGGACGGCGACCATCCGTGGCACCGCCTCGAACGCGGCGAGCTGACCATGTCCCAAGCGATGCCGTTGCTTGACATGCCGCCAGGGCCGCCGCGCCCGCCGCGGCCTTACACGCTGGACGAGGATTACGTGGCCCTCGCGGAGCAGCTAGCACAGGCGGGGATCAAGCTTGCCCTGTGCACCAACACGCCCAGGGAGGCCGCGCCGCTCTGGCAGGCACTGTACCCGTGGGGCGATGTCTTCGACGTGATCGTCCGCTCCTGTGACATCGGAGCGCGCAAGCCCGATGTGCGGATGGTGCGCGCCGCGCTCGACCAGCTCGGCACCGCTCCGGAAGAAACCCTGTTCGTCGACGACCTGCCGGCCAACCGCGCCTGCGCGAGCACGCTCGGCGTGACCACCGTCGACGGCGGAAGCCCGGACAGCATCGGCCGCATCCGCGAGCTGACCGGAGTCGCGGCGGACGCGCCGCGCAGAATTGCCGGCTACCGAGGGCCGCGCCGTCCGCCCGTGCGAAGCCGCGGCGACAAGGCGCTCGTGGACGTGATGTTCGCGCCAGAACACAACGACGATCCTTACCCGCTGCTGCGCGAACTCCGGGAGACCTCGCCGCTGCACCAGCTCAGCGGCCACGCGATCTGGTACGCCACTCGCTACGGTGACTGTCGGCGCGTGCTGCGCCACCCCGACTTCAGGAAAAACACCGAGTACATGGCGCTGGACTTCGTCACTGGCGAAGCCGTGCCGCCACCGCCTGCCGCGCTGACGCTGCCGCTGGCGTTCATCGACCCGCCTGAGCACACGCCGATCAGGCGGGTGATGAACTCCGGGTTCACGCGCAGGCGGCTAGACGGCTGGCGGCCGTGGCTGCGCGGGCTCGCGAAGGAGATCGTCAACGGGGCGCTGTCGCAGGGCGGCCAGGTCGATGCGGTAGAGGCGATTTCATACCCGATGGCCATGCAGGTCATCTGCGATCTGGTCGGCGTGCCCCCCGGCGCCAGGCAGGACTTCCGCGCCCTCATGCGAGACGCGTCGGTGATCTTCGAGCCGGCCCTGTCGCCTGAGCGCACCTACGATGCCATCACCGCGATCATGGAGATGACCGAGTTCCTCACCAGGCTCGGCGACACCCAGGACGGGCTGCTGCGCGACCTGCTGCACGAGGCCCGCGCGGCCGGCGACGTGTCTGACGACGACGTGATCGCCAACGTCACGTTCCTGTTTTTCGCCGGCTTCGAAACCGTCGCCCACCTGCTGTCGATCACCTTGTTTCTGATGAGCGTCAACCCCAGCCAGTTCGCGCTCGTGGCCGCCGCGCCTGAACTCGCCGCATCGGCGGTACAGGAGTGCTGCCGGTATCACAGCCCGGTACAGACCAATGCCAGGGTCGCTAACCGGGACCTCGAACTAGCCGGCACCCTCATCCCGGCCGGCAACGTCGTAGTGACGCTGCTAGGCGCGGCCAACCGCGACCCGGCCGCGTTTCCCGACCCCGACCGGTTCGACGTCACCCGCCGCGGGCCAGCGCCCCTGACCTTCGGTACCGGCATCCACTACTGCCTCGGCGCCCAGCTTGCGCCGCTGGAGGCGACCGTACTCCTGGAGAGCCTGGTCGAGGCGGGCGTGCGGCAGATCGTGCCGGTGCAGGCAGACTGGAAGCATGCCATCGTGCTGCGCGGCTTCGACAGGCTTGAGGTCAGCTTGCGCTGAAGGATTGAGGGCATCATGTCAGACGGCTGGCACTGCGTCGGCCGGAACAAGGCGGTAGCTGATAGCGTTACCGGGTAGAGGCGCCTTTGTGCGCCGTCCCGCAGGCAGATCGCCTGCGCGGTCGCCTGTGCGAGCTGTCCGTCGCCGGAGCGCGCTTTGCAGCCGCGCCGCTGTCGTTGACTGTCTGTCACGTCGCGGCCCGAGCTACAGCGATGGAGCTAGTGCTTTCATGCCTCACACTCAAACGCGCCGTGCCGCGCCCGCGAACTACCGCCGCAAGCGGCGTCCCGTGCATGCCAGCGCGGTTCAGCGGGAAAAGCCGGCCGAGCCGCGTTCCGAGCTTGACCGCGCCCTTCAGGCCGCGGCCGCATTGCCGGAACCGGTGGCCAGGGACTTCGTCGAACTCGGCCTCGACCGGCGGGTCGTGTCGCACCTGGCCGCGCACGGTATCACCGCGCCGTTCGCGATCCAGGCCCGTGCCCTGCCCGATGCCCTGGCTGGCCTTGATGTGCTCGGCCGGGCGGAGACTGGGTCAGGCAAGACCCTCGCCTTCGGCCTGCCGATGCTCAGCCGGATCGCTGCGATGCCCGGCCGGCCGAGGTCCACGGCACCGCGCGGACTCGTGCTTGTGCCGACCCGTGAGCTCGCCGAGCAGGTCGCGGAAGTGCTCAGGCCGCTCGGGCGCAGCCTTGGCCTGCTGATAACCACCGTCTACGGCGGGGTTTCCATTGCCCGTCAGGTCGACCGGCTGCACCGCGGCGTCGATGTGGTGGTCGCTACTCCTGGCCGGCTGATCGACCTGCTCGACCGGCACGCGTGCTCGCTGGCGGATATAGCAGTGACCGTACTCGACGAAGCTGATCACATGGCTGATCTCGGCTTCCTGCCATCGGTCACCCGCATACTCGACCTCACCCCTGCCGACGGCCAGCGGCTGCTTTTTTCTGCCACCCTCGACCGTGGTGTTGACCGGCTGGTGCGCACCTATCTCGCAGATCCGGTCCTGCACGCGGTCGAGCCGAAGTCCCTTGCGGGCGGAGCCGCCGAGCATGCCGTGCTCGTGGTCGATGCGGCAGACAAGGTGGCGGTTGCCGCGGAGCTTGCTGGCCGCCCGTCGAGGACACTGTTCTTCGTCCGCACGAAGCACGGTGCTGACCGGCTCGTTCAGCAGCTATCGCGGGCCGGGGTGCAGGCGGCGGCGATACACGGAGACCGGAACCAGAATCAGCGTCAGCGTGCGCTCGATGCCTTCGCCGCCGGTCATCCGCGTGTCCTCGTCGCGACCGATGTCGCCGCGCGCGGGATCCACGTCGACGGCATCGAACTCGTGGTCCATTTCGATCTGCCCCGTGATCACAAGGACTACCTGCACCGATCTGGCCGGACCGCGCGGGCGGGCGCCACCGGGCTGGTGGTCGCGCTCGCACAGCGCGACGAGGTAAGGCACCTGGAGCGCCTGCATGGCGCGGCAGGCGTCGAGCCGGCCACGCACGGTGGCGTAAAGCCGGACCACCACGTGGTGGCGGAGATTGCCGCCACCGGCACGCCCGTGCCACCTCCGCCCCCCGCCCCGCCGGCCAGGCCACGCCCGGCGGACGCGCCGCCGAGGGCCAGGCGCAACGCGGGCCGTCCGGCCAGAAACGGAACCCAAGCGCGAGCCGCCGTGGGCCACAGCCGGCCGGCGGCCGATCGGGCCGGCGGGCGAGGCCGGGCGCCTGGTGACCGGCAGGAAGGCCGGTCACGTCAGGGGAGCGGAGCGCGCCGGGCGGCGACCGGCTGACCTTGGGGTCGCTGACCCTGGGCCGCCCTGGCGATGTTGCGTGCCATGGCGGAGAAAATGATGGCATGCACGGGGAGCAGCGCGTACCAGTACAGGTGGCCTGGCAGGCCACGGGGGCGGAAGATGGCGCGCTGCCGGTAGCGGGTGCGCCCGTCCTGCTCGCTGGCTGACAGCTCCAGCCAGGCCAGGCCGGGGAGCTTCATTTCGGCACGCAGTCGCAGCAGGCGGCCGGGTTCAACGGCTTCGACCCGCCAGAAGTCGAGTGCGTCGCCCGGTCGCAGGTGGTCAGGGTCGCGCCTGCCGCGGCGCAGACCCGTACCGCCGATGGCGCGGTCCAGGCACCCGCGTGCCCGCCAGGCCAGCGGCCAGGCGTACCAGCCGTGCGCGCCGCCGATTCCCTCGATGATCCGCCACAGTTCCCCGGCCGGTGCCCGGACCTCCTCTTCCCGCACGTCCTGGTACAGGCTTCCGCCGGCCCAGTCGGGGTCGGTGGGCAGCGGATCGCTCGGCGCGCCTGGCAGGGCAGCCGACGTCCACCTGCTCGCCACGTCCGCCGCACTGACTCGCTGCAAGGCCAGGCGGACTGCGTCGTCGAAGCCGGTCAGCCCGCCGGGCGGATCTGGCACGTAGCTCGCGATGTCGTGCTCGGCCGCGACCGCGTCATACCGCAGGGATTCCACCAGCGGGCGGGCCAGCGTACCGGGGACCGGGGTGACCAGCCCGACCCAGTGGCTGGACAGCCAGGGGCTGAGCACGCTTACCGGCAGCAGCAGCCGGGGCCGCAGGCCCGCTATGGCGGCGTACCTTCGCATCATGTCCGCGTAGGTCAGCACGTCAGGCCCGCCGATGTCGAACGCCCGGTTGACCGCAGCAGGCAGGTCCGCGCATCCGGCCAAGGTGGCGAGCACGTCCCTGATAGCGATCGGCTGGGTGCGCGAGCGCACCCATTTCGGGGTGACCATCACCGGCAGCCGCTCGGTAAGGTACCGCAGCATCTCGAAGGAGGCAGAGCCGGATCCGATGATCACTCCTGCTCGCAGTACCGCGGTCGGCACGCCTGAACTCAGCAGAATGTCGCCGACCTCGCTCCTGGATCGCAGATGTGCTGACAGCTGAGGGCTGTCCCCAGGACGCAAGCCGCCAAGGTAGATGATCCGGCCGACCCCGGCTTCGCGGGCGCAGGCGGCGAAGGTCTGCGCGGCAGCCCGGTCGGTGGCCTCGAATTCCGGCCCTGAGCCTAGTGAGTGGATCAGGTAATACGCCACATCCGCATCCGCAAGCGCGCACCGGAGTGCACCGGCATCGAGCGCATCGGCCTGCGCCACCTCGACCTGGCCGGCCCAGCCGAATCCCGACAGCCGACCGGCCTGGCGGGTCATGCAGCGGACCCGGTACCCCGCCTTGAGCAGTTCTGGCACCAGGCGCGCGCCGACATAGCCGGTCGCTCCGGTGACGAGGCAGGTTGCTGCCCGCTGGTCGCGACTCATCGCCGGGTCAGGTGCGCAGATACGAACCCTGGCACCCGAGGCGCGCCCGCCACATACCAGCAGATCGCCACCCAGGGCACGGCTGACACCGAGTACTCGATCCACCGCGCGTAGTTCGCCCGCCGCTCCAGGCTGGTCTCATACCAGCGGTGCACGCCAGGTGCGGCGGCCAGCAGATGGTCGGCTATCGCCAGCGGCAAGAACACCGCCACCGCCGGGCCGATCGCCAGCCGGAACAGCACCTCGCTGGGCGGTTCACCGGTGCTCAGGCTGGCGCCATTTCCCCCCGTCATGGCACTCACGACGGTCACTTACCCATCAGTTCAGTCGCGCATGCGTGCGGTCAATGACCTGCCCGGGCGGGCAATCGCGTGGGTGAACTTGCGGGCAGTCGCGTGTGGCTATCAGCCATCTGGGCGGCGAAGGTTGAGAACGCGACGGCGACCACGCCGTCGCGGCCCAGGGGTGAAAGGAATAACCCAGTGAATGCAGCCAGAATCAGGGCCATCAAAGCGCGTGGCCTATTCACGCGCCGCCGGGCAAGGATCATGCTCGGTGTAGCTGGTGCGATTGTCGTCGCATCGGTGACCACGGGCGCTTCGCTCGCATCAGCGGCAACTCAATCGGTTGCGAGTCCTGCCGCTGCGCCCAAAGTCGACGTCGTAGGAGTCGGCCAGATCACTTGCAAGGCGGCGACCGGCGAGGTCGGATACTCGCCAGCGTCGAAGATACAAGCACCTGAGCAGCAGGGGCCTTTGACCATTAGCATCTGGTTCCAGGCAACGGGCTGCGCGGCGGCGGCGACGGGAGCCGCTGCCAGGCCAGTACCCCAGACGGTGGTCGGCGCCATCAGCTTCACGATGCCGAACGGCTGTCCGCTAGACGGCTGGATGGGCCAGGGGACTTTGAACCTCGCCTACAACTTCCCGCCCGTGCCAGGTCCGGTAATGATCGACCCTAGCGTGGCGTCGGCGACCGTCTCGAACTACGGTACGACGCCGTTCTGGACGATTCGCGGGCAAGTGGTGGCGGGTTCTTATCCGAGCACGAACCTCGTGATCGTTTTGAAGCCTGAAGTCATCGGCGCGCAGAACTGCAGGTCCGGTATTACGTCAGAGTGGATTACCAGGGCTCGTGCCCCGTTTGTGAGCCACATCTAGTCCTTGGCGGCGCCGGGGGCGGGAGGTGCGCGAGTCGTCATCTCCCGCCCTGCATTCGCGGTCCACCTGCTAGTGGTAGGGCGTCCCGCACTGCGGGTGCGCGTTCGGAATGTCGCCCAGGGCCATTGAACTGCCAAGGGCAAGGAAGCCGTACGCCACGATGTCGGCTTTTGCCCTCGGGCTTGAGCAAAGCCACCCTGACTTCTTCCCTCCTGCCGTGCCGAAGAATGGCTCAAGGTAGGCAGGGATGTGGCCTGGAGTCCGGGCTCGCCGCACCGCAAGGTAGACAAGCCGCTGGAATGCGCGAATGAATCTCGGGTTGATCCTGCATGACGTGCACGAGGACTTCGGCAGCGGCCATGGCAGCGTGGGTTCGCTGCCGCCGATCTCGCGGATAGCCAGCACGCCATGCTCGTCGCAGCCATAGAGGTTTTGCGACGCGGTGGGTTCGCAGGCAGGGTTGCCTGTGCAGGACGAGAGGATGCACCGCGCGTCCCTGAATACCTGAGCCAGGTAGTCGGCGACGGAGTAAGGGAAGATCGCTCCAGGACTGTCGAGCACAGGATTGATGCCCTGATTGCCTTGCAGCGCGTTGCCCTCGTCGCTGACACACTTGCCGGGCTTGGCCAGGCCTAGCGCGGCAAGCCAGAAAACCCTGGTGCCCGACGACGTTTGCGGCAGGAATGCCTTGATCGGTCCTGGTCGCCCGCCTACTTCGGCCCAGTTAGTAAATTTGCACAGATAAATGCCCTTGAGCTGGGAAAGGGAAAGGCTAGCTGGCGCGTCCGTACCGCCATTGGCGGCCGCGCGGGATGCCCAGGTGACCGCGTCGCGCGCTAGCGGAAGGTAGCAGATGCGGCTGACGGCGCACGGCGGGCGACGGCCGGCTGGCGCGATCGACGAGCCGGCATAGTCAACGCAATGGACGCGATGGTCAGACGGCTGGGTGGCATCGGCCATCAGCGTCGCGATGTCCGCCAGCGAGCCGTCCGGGCGCGAGATGGCCAGGCAACTCGCCTTGGTCGTGATCAGGCCGCCGGCCGGGCCGGTGGCATCCCAGCTATAGAGCAGTGATGCGGCATGCTGATGTGCCTTACCGTAGTCGAAGGAGAACTGGTCGAGCAGGTATCCGACCGTGCCTGAACCCACGCCCACCACGTCGCCGCTCCTGGGCGTGACACCCTTCGGCGGGTCAGCGAGCACCTGGTTAGCGGATGCCGCGATCAAGGCCAGGGTCGCGCAGCCTGCCAGCAGCCTGCTGACTATGCTCATTTTTCCACCATCCTGGTGAAATGGCGTTGCCGGACGATGACGTTTTCCGTCCGATACGGCCAAGCTTGGTCGCACTATCCCGCCTGCGCAATGGTCGGCTATCGCCATTTACTGAATGAATCACCTAGGCGCTAGCGGCCACTGGCTGCGTACGCTTGCAGAGACGGACACCGGGGTAATGCGGCCCCGGAGCGGCGAGAGAGCGGTGGCACAGTGACCGGTCAGCCCGCATCGGACTTCGGTGAGTTGCTGCGCGGGCTGCGGAAGGAAGCCAGGCTGACCCAAGAGGAACTGGCCGAGGAAGCCGCTGTCAGCCTAAGGACGATCCAGGATCTGGAAGAGCG
Source organism: Actinomycetota bacterium (assembly GCA_027313705.1). Lineage (GTDB taxonomy): Bacteria > Actinomycetota > Actinomycetes > Streptosporangiales > Streptosporangiaceae > Chersky-822. The sequence goes on from DAHVDE010000085.1 coordinate 63,536, forward strand.
GCGCCATCGGACAGCGCACAAGTCCACAGCCGAGAAACTGGCTGCCGCCCTGAGCCTGACCGGGCAGATGAGCATGCTGTTCGTCAAGGCCGCTGCGGGGCGTGCGACGGCCGGGGAAGTCCTGACCGCTGGACAAGCCGGCAGGCCGGCAGCCGGCCAGGCGGCCGCGAGCTTCGGTCCGCCCGCTTCCGTCCCCGTGCCCAGGGAATTGCCAGCGGACGTGGCTGCCTTTACCGGGCGCGCCAGCGAACTGGCCGCACTCGACGGTTTGCTTGCCGCAGCGAGCGCGACGGCTAGAACGCCAGGTCCGCTAGTGATCTCGGCGGTGTCGGGCACGGCAGGGGCGGGCAAGACCGCCCTTGCCGTGCATTGGGCGCACCGGATGGCCATGCACTTCCCTGATGGTCAGCTCTATGTCAATCTGCGCGGCTACGACCCGGCACAACCGGTGCAGCCGCAGGAGGCGCTGGCAGGGTTCCTGAGCGCGCTGGGCGCATCAGGTTCTGGCATTCCGCTTGGCGAGGCGGCCCTTGCCGCCAGGTACCGGTCGCTGCTGAATGGCAGGCGCTTGCTGGTAGTACTCGACAACGCCGCCAGCGAAGAGCAGGCGCGGCCGCTGTTGCCTGGCAGTTCGCCGCCCATGGTCCTGGTCACTAGTCGCGGGACGCTGGCCGGGCTGGTGGCCCGTGACGGTGCCCGCCGCCTGGACCTGGACCTGCTGCCTGCCGACGATGCGGTCGCGTTGCTTCGTGCGCTGATCGGGGACAGGGTGGATTCCGACCCCGCAGCCGCACAGGCACTGACCAGCCTGTGTGCCAGGCTGCCGCTGGCCTTGCGGGTGGCTGCCGAGCTAGCGGCGGCTCGCCCCGACCGGCCGCTGGCCGAACTGGCGATTGAACTTGCCGACGAGCGGCACCGGCTAGAGCACCTCGATGCCGGCGGAGATCCGAGGGGCGCGGTGGCAAGCGTGCTCTCCTGGTCCTACCGGCGCCTGGACCACGAGGCCGCCGCGATGTTCAGGCTACTTGGCCTGCATCCTGGCCAGGACTTGGATCGCTACGCGGCTGCCGCGCTCGGCGCTATGACTGCGAGCCGCGCCGGCCATTTGCTCGCCGTGCTGTCCAGGACGCACATGATCGAACGGGTCGGTCACGATCGCCACGGCATGCATGACTTGCTGCGTGCGTACGCGGCCGACCAGGCTGCCGCCAGCGATCAGGACGACCGCCGCAGGGAAGCGCTGAGCCGGCTCTTCGACTATTACCTGGCTGCCTGCTCGGCAGCGATGGACTGCCTGGCACTCGCTGAGCGCCACCACCGGCCCGATGCGCCGCCGGTCAGCACGCCGGTCCCGGAATTCGATGACAAAGCGGCCGCCAGGTCGTGGCTGAACGCCGAACTCGGCACCCTGGTGGCCGTTGCGGCGCACACCGCCAGCCATGGCTGGCCACGGCACACGATCACGCTCGCCCAGACGCTGCACAGGTACTTCGATGGCGTCGACGACACCACGGGCATGACCATCTGCCGATATGCCCTCGACGCGGCCAGGGAGTGCGGCGATCTGGCCGCTGAGGCACGCACGCTCACCACAATGGGTGTCATCTACGGGCGGCAGGGCCTGTACTCGCAGGCCACAAAGTGCCATGCGGAAGCAGTCACCCTGGCCAGGCAGGTTGGGGACCGCCTCACGCAGGGGTGGGCGCTTGGCAACCTCGGCCTCATCCACGATCAGCAGGGCCGCTACGCGGATGCCGCTCGCTGCCACCGGCAGACCCTGCCGCTGCACAGGGAACTCGGCGATGTCACTGGCGAGGCCATCGCCCTGTCCAACCTGGGCCTGATTTACCTGCGGCAAAGTCGCTACCAGCAAGCCGCGAGGCATATGCGGCAGGCCATCAGGCTGTACCGGCAGGTGGGCCACCAGTTCGGTGAGGCCATCGCGCTGACCAACCTAGGCGAGGTCAGGTACCGGCAAGGCGACTACCCGCAAGCCGTTGACTACCAGGCACTCGCGCTGGCCCTGTCGCGGCAACTTGGCAGCCGCCGGGTCGAAGCATGGGCACTGACCAGGCTCGGCAAGGTCAGGTGCCGGCTGGGCCTGCTGGAGCAAGCGACCGGCGACTACCAGCGAGCGCTCGAGATGTTCAGGGAGGTCGGCGACCGCGACGGTGAGGCGGAAGCGCTTAACGGCAGCGGTGAAACCATGCTCGCCGACGGCTGGTACGCCAAGGCCCGCGCCTTTCACGATGCCGCGCTGACCCTGACCGGTCAGACCGGCGACAAACAGGAGCAAGCTCGCGCGCTGGCAGGACTTGGCGAGATTTGCCGTTGCCTAGGTCACCACGACCGGGCCGCCAGGTATTGCCAAGACGCGCTCGTCCTTTACCGGCAGATCGGCGACCCCGGCGGGGAAGCCGAAGCGCTGAATGGCACCGGGGAGATCCTGTCTGCCGCCGGCCAGCCTGACCAAGCCGCCGCCTGCCACCGCGGCGCGCTCGACCTGGCCACTCAGACCGGCGACCGCTACCAGCAGGCCCGTGCTCACCGCGGCATCGCCAGCATCTTCGGGGCCGCCAGCGAGCACCAGGAGCGTCAGCACCGCCAGCATGCTCTGAGCATCTACGCCGACCTCGGCGTACCCGAAGCCAGCCAGCTACCCGGGCATGACAGCCCATTGCCCGCGCCGCAGGACCAGAACGCGGTATGACATCTGCCAGGAACGTGCCTACGCTGGAACCGGCCGCCGAAGCTGTGCAGATAAGCAAGACCAGCGGTGGTTAATGCCGCTGGTCGTGTGCAGATGAAGAGTTAGAGCGGCTGAACCACGTCAGCCTGCGGGCCCTTAGCGCCGCGGCTGGCCGTGTACTCGACCCGCTGGTTCTCCTGAAGGCTGCGGTATCCGTCAGCCTGAATGGCGGAATGATGAACGAAAATGTCTGCGGTGCCGTCGTCGGGGGCGATGAAACCATACCCCTTGTCGGCGTTGAACCACTTCACGGTGCCTTGAGCCATCTTGTCTTCTCCAGAGAAACGATTTTCCGGGGTGCTAGCGCACGACCCCGGCTGGTGCGGGCCGCCTGCCCATCTGAGCTTGGCTAAGGTACCGAAGGCGCCCGCTTGTCAAAATACGCAGGCGCTGCGAACTTCGACTCCAACCGGGTTCTATTAAACACCATCGCGGGAGCGCGTTGGCCCTTGCCTGCCTGTTTGCAGCGGGACCTGACGGTGAGGCGGCACCTCCCTGGACCGGTTAACCTGTCGTGCGGCGGCTGGCGGCATGGCAGAGTGCAGCCGTGACGATCGATGAATTCCCTCGGCAGCTGGCAAGCACAAGGCGCTTCACGCTCGGTGTTCCGCGCGCGGTGACGGTCTCGCGGGATGGCGGGCGGGTGCTGTTCCTTCGCACTCGGGGCGGGCAAGACCCGGTCACGTGCCTTTGGCAGCTTGACCTGACTGACGGCGGGGGCGGACGTGAGCGGCTTATCGCCGATCCGGCCGCATCGTGGAATGTCGGCCCTGGTGATGTGCCTGAGGCTGAGCAGGTCAGGCGGGAACGGACTCGCGAGCTCGCAGCCGGGATCGTGGCCTACTCGGCCGACGCGGACTGCCGTACGGTCGTGTTCGCGGTGGACGGGCGGTTGTGGGTGCTCCGGGACGGCGAAGGCCCGCACGGACTGGCCGATGTCCCCGAGCCGGTGCCTGCCGCGGACGGAGTGGCTGACCCCGCGATCGACCCGACAGGCCAGCGCGTGGCCTACGTGGTCGATGGCGCGCTGCATGTCACCGAACTGGCCGACGGGACTGGCCGGCTGCTGGCCGCTCCTGAGCACGACGAGGTCTCCTACGGTCTCCCTGAGCACGTGGCGGCCGAGTCCATGTACCGCTACCGCGGCCACTGGTGGGCTCCTGACGGCCAGCGGCTGCTGGTCGCCAGGGTCGACAATTCTCCGGTCAGGCGCTGGTGGATCGCGGATCCTGCCGACCCGGAGCGGCCGCCGCGCGCGGTCAGGTACCCGGTCGCCGGGACCGCCAATGCAGACGTCACCTTGCATGTGCTGCGCCTCGACGGGAGCAGGACCGAGGTCACCTGGGACCGCCGCGGGCATGAGTACCTGGCCACCGCGAAATGGGACTCGGCAGGCCCTTTGCTCAGCGTGCAAAGCCGAGACCAGCGGACGGTCATGGTGCTGGCGGCCGACGAAGTCACCGGACAGGCAACGCCACTGCATACCGAGCGTGACGACATCTGGGTCGAGCTAGTGCCAGGAACGCCAGCGCGGGTCAGCGCCGGGGACCTGGTCACCGTGTCTGACCGGGACGGCTCGAGGCGTCTTGTGGTCGGCGGTGCTGCCGTGACGCCCGACGGCCTGCATGTCAAGTCGGTAAGAGGGACCGACGGCGATGCGGTCTACTTCACCGCGACGGACGAACGCGACCCGGTCGAGCAGCACCTGTGGCGGTACGACCCTGAGCAGGGCTTGTCGCGGTGCAGCGCCGGCCCAGGCGTACACGACGGGGAGGTGGCCGGCGGCACGGTTGTGGTGCTCTCGCGAACAGAAGAGGGCGGCGGCGGCCAGGTCGCCTGGCGTGACGGCACTCGCGCGCCCATTGCCAGCCTCGAAGCAGAACCAGTGCTGATGCCGCGGATCACGTGGCTGACTCTCGGCGCCCGCAAGCTGCGTGCCGCCCTGCTGCTGCCGTCGTGGTACCGGCAGGGAACGCGGCTCCCCGTGCTGGCGAGCCCGTACGGCGGCCCCGCCATGCAGCGGGTGGTCCGCAGGCGTGGCGCGAGTTTCTGCGAGGATCAGTGGTTCGCTGAGCACGGCTTCGCCGTCCTGGTCACCGACGGGCGCGGCACGCCTGGCCGCGGGCCTGAGTGGTCGAAGTCAGTGTTCGGCGACCCCTTCTCCGCGCCCCTCGCCGATCAGGTCGACGCGCTCGAGGCGATCTTTGCTCAGTTCCCCGACCTGGACCGCAGCCGGGTAGGGATCCGCGGCTGGTCCTTCGGGGGCGCGCTCGCGGCCATGGCCGTGCTCCGCCGCCCCGACGTGTTCCACGCGGCCGTCTCCGGCGCCGCAACCCACGATCACCGGCTTTACGACACCTACTGGCGGGAGCGATTCCTCGGCCTGCCGCAGCAGAACCCGGCAGGATACGACCGGGCATCCACCATTACCTGGGCCGCCAGCCTGGCCAGGCCGCTGCTGCTGATCCACGGAATGGCCGATGACAACGTGGTGGTGGCGCACACGCTGCGGATGTCGGCTGCGTTGCTCGCGGCCGGCCGCCCGCACCAGGTTCTGCCGCTGTCGGGCTCCACCCACATGCCGGCCGACCTCGGCAGCCAGTTGCTGCACCACGAACTCGCCTTCCTCGCCGAGTCACTCGGCGTCTCCCGAGGTGGCGGCCGCAAGCTGGCAGGCTGACTGCGACCAGGCCAGCCAGGGTGAGCGCCCTGGCCTGCCCGGCCAGGTGCTGACCCTCGTCGGGGCACCATGGCCGCGCGGATATCTAGTCATTTGCGGGCTTGGGAGATTAAATGGGAGCTGACTAACATGCGCCTGCTGGCACACGCGGTGCTCACCGCGAGATGCGAGATTCAGGGAGGTGCCCTGGTGGCCGAACGCAAGAGCCCCACGGCGGTGCTGCGGGAGGGCCCTCGGGCGCTGAGCGAGGCGCAGGTCCGCGAGATCGAGGAGGCGGACCTTGGCTCGGTGGGCGGGGTCGATATCGACGATGTCATCGAGTACGTGCACAAGGACCTGAAGTCGCTGCCTGATTTCATCACCTTGTACCGCAAGTACCTCAAGCAGCGATGGGACGTGTACGACCTGGACTTCACCCAGGACAAGATCGACTGGACCGAGAAGATGAGCGAGGAGGAGCGCCAGTCCTTCATCGCCGTTTCGTCCGGATTCCACCATGGGGAGCGGCAGGTCGAGATCGAACTTCCTGTCTTCATGATCGGGGCCAGCGAGGAAGAGAAGCTGCACATCGCCGCTCAGATCGAGGACGAGGCGCGGCACACCGTCTTCTTCGACCGGTTCTATCGCGAGGTCGTCGGCCTGGCCGGCGACGGCATCATGGACATACTTGACGCGTCCTTTCCCTGGGTATCTGAGACCTTCGTCGGGCCGTTCGGCCTGCTCGCGTACCAGGCGGACGAGGTCAGGCGCAATCCGTACGACGAGCGAGCCAGGGTGCGGTACGGCACTAACTACTTCCTGTGGATCGAGGGCGTGCTGGCACTTTCCGTGATGAAGGTGACCTTGTCCTACGCGCGCTGGCGGGGCTTCCTCCCGGCGTATTACGCCGGGTTCACCGCGACCTGCCGTGACGAGTCGCGGCACGTGCAAGGCGGCATGCGGTACTTGCAGGACGCGGTTCGCAAGGACCCGTCGATGATCAGCGAGATCCATGACACGCTGCGGACCATTCTCTCGCTTTCCGGGGTGGCGAGCCGTCGCATCTACTTCGAACCGCTCGGATGGACTGAACAGGAAGTCCAGACCCTTTTCTTCCAGCAACTACGGCGCAAGCTCAACGATGTCGGAATCGACCTGCCTCCTGACCTTGAAGTGCTGCTCGAGCAGGTGGAGCCGACCCTGGCCGGCGGGTGACCCCGGTGGGTGAACCGCTGTTCTTCAGCGCGCAGTGGGCCGACGCCGTCTGCGGCGCCTTGACCGCGGGACCGTCGAAAGAGCACAGAGACGGCAAGCTGCCCGAGTACTGGGACTACTTCGAGCTTGTCAAGTCCGCCTATCCGGCGAGCTGGGCACTCGGCTGCCGTGACCTGCCCGCCGCGCTCGGAAAATGCCCGGCCTACCTGACCGTCCGATGGGGCGGCGGCAGCGTCACCGAATGCCAGATTACCGGCCCCGACGATCCGCTCGACGCGACTTACGTGCTCGGCATGGACTACGACGGCTGGCGCGCACTCCACGACGGCTACGACGCCCAGCGGACCGTCATGTACCGCAAGATCCTCCTCGAGGAGGGTAACCTGCTCGAATTCTTCACGACCATTTACTTCTTCGTTGAGTGCCTCGCCGTCATCGGTACTGTGCCCGCCCGCCGGCCGACCTGACAGTCCAGGTGAAATGCCAGGTGACCGGGCTGACCTGATCAAGATCAGGACCCTGGTGCCTGGCCGGCCAGCCTGGTTTCCCGGATCGGCGACGGCGAGCACGGACGGTGCCATCTTGTTGACGTCGGTGCTACCGCTGATTCCAGCAGGCCAGCGGCGCTCGCTCTGGCGACGCCGCCCGCATGGCGCCCTGCCGGCGCCAGCAAGACCGACGTCGCGCCCAGGCCGCTCCGCGCACCCGGCGTCCGAACCCGCACCTTGTTACCTAGATCTCCGGTCACGAGCAGATTCTCGCAGCCGGGCCGGGCCGGGGCTTTCCCGGCAAACCCTCGCTTTGTTCATTGCCTGGGTGGCCAGTTGCGGATCTGCACGCCACCTTAACAGCGGATTCGCTGGTTTTCCATGCGCTGGAATTTCCCTGAGTTACCAGGGCGGCTTGGCCTTCGGATCCAAGTCGCACGTCCGATCATTGAGGAACATCACATGCGCCATGCACGCGCAAACCATGCACCGCCTGGTGTTTCCGCCCGCGCCGGGTTGCCATTGGCGACCCGGCCAGAGCTGCTTGAGCTTGCCCACGGTGACGTGCTGCAGCTGCGGATCAGCCCGGTGGTCAAGCGGCTTGGCGATACGTTCGTGCAAATGCTTGGCTGCAACGGCTCTATCCCAGGTCCGACCCTGAAGGTCAGGCAGGGTTCGGCGGTCGTCGTTGAATTGGTCAACGACGGTGATCTTGAGGTCGCCGTCGAGTGGCACGGGCCGCGGCTCGGGAACGGCCATGGCGGCCTGCCGCACGAGACCAAGATCCCGGTTCCGGCCGGCGGCCGGTTCGCCTGCCACATCAGGTTTCCTGACCCTGGCCTCTACTGGTACCGCTCGCACCTTCGCGAGGACGACGCCAAGGAGCTTGGCCTGTACGGCAATATCCTGGTCATCCCAGCAGATCCTGGCTACTGGCCGCCAGCCAACAGGGATGTCGTGCTGACCATGAAGGACCTTCCGCTAGCCGGCGGCGAGACCGCCCAGGGCAGCACAGTGCTGGTCAGCGGTGAGCCGGATCACTCACTGACTGCCATGATCTGCGAAGTGGTGCGGCTGTGGCTGACCAACACCAGCAGTTCTCAGGTGTTCAACGTGCGGTTGCCAGGCGCGCGCATGAAGCTTATCGGCGGCGACAACGGCCGGACAGAACATGAAGAGTTCGTATCAGAGGTGACACTCGCGCCCTTCGAGCGGGCCGTGGTCGACGTGCTGTTCGGCCAGCCAGGAAAGCTCGAGCTGCAGCACCGCGGGCCGGACGGGAACCGCAGGCTGGCGACGATCACCGTCATGAACGTGGAGGCAATCCCGCAACTGTCACGGCAATTCGAGGTGTTGCGGACCGCGCCGGAACTGGTTGCCGAGCGGGAGTTCATTGATGCCTGGTATGACGTGCCGCCAGACATGACGCTCGCGCTGATCCGCGGCATGGACGACCTCGCCTTGTCCTGGCAGTGGCCACCGCACGACAGCGGCAGGGTGAAGATCCGGCTGGTCAACACGATGGACTCGGGCCATACGGTGTACCGCCCATCCCATCCGCCCGGAGCTGGCCGGTTCCTTGTCTTGTCCCGCGACGGCATCCCTGAGCCTAATCTGGTGTGGAAGGACACCGTGCTGATCCAAACCGGGCAGACCGTGGACATCTTGTTCGAAGCAAGCGGTCCCGGCCCGGCATGAGCAATGCCGAAGAGACGGCCGCCGAGCACCACGCGGGCGAGATGGTCAAGCGCGTCCCATCCGGGCAGCCTGCTGAATCCCGCCGAGGGCGCGCGACCATATCTTCTGCCCTCAGCAGAGCAAGGACCCAGCAGGCGCGCTCGGACGGGCGATCCGGGCGCTACGCTTGCGTTGCACCCTGCAAGCTCCGGCACCGCAAAGGCAGCGATGAATCCGAGTTCCCTTCTTGGCCAGTACGGCTATGTGGCCCTGGTCTTGCTTGGTTTCCTCGAGGCCTGCTGCGTCCCGATCTCATCTGAGGTCATCTTCGGGTTTGCCGGGGTGCTCGCCTACGAGGGGCACCTCAGCCTCCCTGTGGTCATCCTCGCGGGCACGGCAGCCGAGATGGCGGGTTCTTTCCTCTCCTACGGAGTCGGCCGGATCGGCGGACGCCCGCTGGTCGAACGGCTGGGCAGGTACCTGCTGATTACCAAGACGGACATCGACCGGGCCGAGCGGTTCCTGGCTGGCCGCGGCGGCTGGGCCATTCCGCTCGGGCGCACGCTGCCGCTCGTCCGCTCCTTTTCCTCGGTCGTGGCCGGATTCGCGAACGTGCCGGCCTTGCGTTTCGGCGTGCTCAACCTGTTCGGGACTGCCGCATATGTCGCAGTGGTTGCGAGCGTCGGATACGGCCTGGGCTCAGCCTGGCAGCGCATCGTACGTGACATGTCCGCGTCCGGATACATCATCGCGGCAGTGGCGGCGGTCGCCATAGCGGCATTCGTGCTGGTCAGGCTGCGGGCGCTACGCCGCGAGGCGCGGGCGGTGCCCGCCGGAGAAGCGCCGGGCTCCTTGGCGCAGGACACGGGTCAAGCGCCGAGCCCCAGTCAGTGGGTTCACCGCGGTGAGGCCTGATGCGGGGTGACAGGAACATCGCCGCATTCGCCGGCCATTCCGCTGCGCTGCCCGGCCCGGCCCGCTTACAGGTGCCTGTACATGATGTGCAGGCCTACCTTGCCGTGCTCCGGGTGATCGAAGGCACCAGGCGCGGTGCCGATGATGGCGAAGCCTAGTGACTGCCACAGGTGCACGGCGGCGCTGTTGGTTTCCACGACGGCATTGAACTGGATGCTGGCAAAGCCGGCGGCGCGGCACCAGTCAATGACGTATTCGCCGAGCGCGCGACCTGTGCCGTGGCCCTGACGGGCCGGGTCGACCAGGAACGACGCCGTCGCCACATGCGAGCCGCGGCCTGGCCGGTTTGGCCCCATCTTCGCCGAGCCAACGATCGCGCCGTCACTTACCGCCACGACGGTCTGCCCTGGCGGCTGTTCCATCCACCAGGGCCTGGCTTGCTCGAGCGTCTGCCCCTCAGGGAAGGAATAGGTCTTTCCCTCGGCCATGATCGCGGCATAGATGGGGTAAATGAGCGGCCAGTCTTGCTCGGTTGCCTGCCTGATGAGCACGATCAGGGACACTACCATCAACGGTGCAGGCCGAGAAAACGGTCGATGGTGAAGAACACGCCGAAAACGATAAGAAACCAGCCGAACGCCTGACGGGTCACGCGGCCCTGCACCCGATGAGCGAACTGGCCGCCGACCGCGCTTCCTGGTACCTGCCCGAGGGCGAACTGGCCGGCCAGCGTCCAGTCGATGTGGCCGAGAGCCCAGTGCGTCAGCAGGGTAGGAATGGCGAGCACGATGATGACAAGCAAGCTCGTGCCCACCGCCGCTCGCATGCGCAGGCCGAAGAGCAGCAGGTAGACGGGAACGATCAAGAAGCCGCCGCCGTTGGCCAGCAAGCCGGTGAACACGCCGATCCCGAACATCGTCACGACCAGGATGGCGCGGTGATGCCGTAGTTCTTCGCCCTTCTCCCTGGCTGTCTCGTCCACGGGGCGCAGTACCCGCCACCCGGCGACTATCAGGACAGCTCCTGAGACAATCAGCAGTGCGGAACCGCCGGCCAGGCGGGAAAGCAGGGCGCCGGCGACGGTGCCTGGTACTCCGCCGAGAACTGACCAGGCGGCGGTGCGAGATCTGGCTTCGCGTGACCGCGCGTAAGGCACGACGGCGACACCTGCTGCCGGTATCGTCGCCGGAAGCGGCGAGGCGACCGCGATCAGCCCGGGTGCACCGAGCAGCGCGAGTACCGGGGTCGCCACCGAAGAACCGCCCACTCCGAACAGGCCCGTGCCGAGTCCCACGACTACTCCGGCCAGCACGATGAACGGCCACCACACCAGGTGCGCCATCACCCGACCATCCCCGCTCCAGGCAAACCGCGCGGCTGATCTAGCGTACCGGCGGGATGTGAAAAGCTGGGGTCATGACGACGGCGCGTCGGGTGATAGTGCTGGGTGCGGCGACGAGTGCAGGTACGCATCATGCGGGTCAGGAGCGGGCGCCTGACGCGCTCCGCGAGGCCGGCCTGGTCAAGGCCATCGCGGACGCCGGGGTGCAGGTGACCGACGTCGGCGACGTCGTGCATGAAATCTTCCGTGCCGACAGCGAAGGCGTGAGCTTGCGTAACCTTCGGCCGACGGTGCGGGCGGCGTCGGGCGTCGCCGATGCCGTTCAGTCGCTCGCGACGCCTGACGCGCTGCTCGTGGTGCTTGGCGGCGACTGCACGGTGACGCTTGGCGTGCTGGCCGGGCTGCAGCGGATCGAGCCGGATACCGCGCTGGTCTATTTCGACGGGGATGCTGACCTCGGGACTCCTGGCAATGGCAGCGGCATTCTTGACGCGATGGGCATCGCGCACCTTCTTGGCCTTACGGAAACCGAATTGACGAGCCTGTTCGCGGCCCGGCCGCCGCTCGCAGCGCAGCGGCTGGCCATGCTCGGCTACGACGAGACCGATCCTGGCAGCTTCAAGCCGTCGGTGTTCGAGGACAGGCCGGCGCTTTTCAGGTCGCCGGATTACGCCGTGCGGTCCGATCCGTCTGGGTGCGCCCGCGCCGCCCTGCGCGCGCTCGCGGGTGCCAGACGGCTCATCGTCCACTTCGACGTCGATGCGGTCGACTCAGGCGACCTGCCGCTGGCGAACTTCCCGCATTACGGCACGGGTGTCCCGCTCGCCGCGGCGAGACAGGTCCTGTCAGTCCTCTTCACCGCGCCAGAGCTCGCCGCCGTGGTGCTGACCGAGGTCAACCCGAGCTATGACCCGGCAGGCGATTCGCTGCGCCGGTACGCAGACGCCGTCGCGGGCGCGCTCCTGGCCGGCCTCACCTGAGCCAGGCCGGCCGCGGTCAGGCCACGTCACCCTTGATGGTGAACGCCGCCAGCCGGTTGATCCCGAGCCCTATCGTCAGCACGGCCAGCGCGAGGCCCATGCCGATCCCGGTGCCCGTGCTCAGGTAGGCATGCAGCGCGCTGTCGTGAGCGATCGCATCGGCGATCGCCAGCCCGTAGTGGCCCATGGAAAGCAGGGCGATTCCCGGCACCAGATTGGAAAGCAGCCCCTCCCAGAGCACCACGTAGATGAGGCCGAACGCCAGCGCGCGGCCCGGCCTGAACGTGGCGCTGAAGAAAATGAAGAGCGCGTTGTACAAGAACGAGGCGGCCACGGCGCCGACGAGCAAGCCGATACTTAGCTTGCTGCCAGGACTGGTGGCGATGGCCGAGGCCAGGTATTCGGGTATCGCCGCGAACGCGATCGTCAGCGCGGTCGCGACGACGTATTTGCTGAAGATCACGGTATAGCGGCGCACCGGCGTTGCCAGCAGGTGCACGATGCTGCCATCCTCGATCTCGGCGCCGAGCACGCTCGTGCCGATGATCAGCGCGGTCAGCGGCAGGAGCACCGTGAATCCGAACGTACCGAGTATCTCAGGCGGCCATACCTGACTCGATGCGGCCGTCGCGGTGAGAAGCGCGGAAATGCCGATCAGGATGATGGCGGGCAATGCCAGCAGCATCGCTCGCCTGCGGCTCAAGGTCGCGCGCAGGGTAATGCGCACGATGACGCCGTTGATGAGGCCAGACAACCGAACCACCGCTCTCTTCGCTACGACGCCAGCAAGTAAGTGAACACGCTTTCCAGGGATTCGTCGGCCGGGAGCACCTCGGTCAGGCTGATGCCGTGGTGGCGGCTCAGCCCGGCAAGTTCCCTGGTGAAGGTGCCGTAATCCGAGGCCTGGACCTGGAGGCCGTTCTGGGTAAGCTCGACCGCGCGGACCGCCTGCCTCCCGATGAGCGCCGCGCCAAGCGACCGGTCATCGGACGAGCGCACCACGAACACGTGCGGCCGGTTCGTCATCAGCCTGCGGATCGCGCGGAAGTCCCCGGACGCCGCGAGCCGGCCGCCCACGATGACCTGGATGGTCCCTGACAGCCGCTCGACTTCTTCGAGAATGTGCGAGCTGAACACGATCACCCGGCCCTTGCCGGCCTGCTCGTGCAGCAGGTCCATCATCTGCAGCCGCTGACGAGGGTCCATTCCGTTGAACGGCTCGTCGAGCAGCACGACCTGAGGGTCGTGCACCAGTGCGGCGGCTACCTTGATGCGCTGGCGCATGCCCTTGGAGTAAGTCGAGATCCGCCGGTCCTGCGCGGCGGTCATCTCGACCATCTCGATGGCGGCGCGGGCTGCGGCCAGCGGGTCGGGCAGCTTATGCAGCCTGGCCGTGGCGAGCACGAATTCCTCGCCGGTCAAGAACGCATACACGGAGTCACGGTCAGGCACGAGCGCGACCGTAAGGAACATGTCAGGATTGCGCCAGGTCGCCTGCCCGCCGATGCTGATCGCGCCGCGCGACGGCGGCAGGAAGCCGGCCATCATGTGCAGCAGCGTGGTCTTGCCCGCGCCGTTCGGGCCGAGCAGGCCGGTCACGCCTGGTCCGATGGACATCGTGATGTCGTTTACCGCGACGACGTTGCCGTACCAGCGGGAAGCGCCGGTCACCTCGATGCCGGTCACGCGACTCCCACCTTCCTGTACCTGAGGAACAGACCACCGATGGCCAGCGTCAGCATGATCAGGAACATCACGCCGTAAAGCGGCCCGTAGTGCCCGACTAGGTTGACCAGTTCGACATGGAGCGCGCCGCCTGGACCGGGCCCGCCGCCAGGACCAGGTCCAGGGGCGGGGCCGGGCCCGCCCGTCCTGGCGTAGAACACCTTCGTGCCCGAGCCGAACCAGTCGGCGACCCCGTTCATCACGGTGAATGGATTCATCAGCCCGGCCAGGCTGGCCAGCGCGGGCGGCTCGCCGCCTGCCGCTGGCTGGAAGGTCTGCAGCCCGATGTGGCTGAGCACGGTGGCGAGGATCCAGGTCACGAACAGCGGGACCGCGACCGCGCAGATGGAAAAGACGCGCTTGCCCGTCGAAGATGCGAGCGCCAGGCCGATGCTGGCGAGCAGCAGCGACCAGGCGAGCCCGTAAAGCAGGCCAGGGCCGAGCGCTCGTGTCTCGTGCCAGACCGCGCTGGCGCCGTGCACCTGGGAGACGGTTCCGACCCAGAGGATCAGCAGCGGGATCTCGATCATCGCCAGGCACGCCGTGGTGAAGCCTGCCAGCTTCGCGATCGGGTAGTCCATCCGGCTGATCGGGCGGGCGAAATACAGCGGCAGCGTGTGATACCTCAGGTCGGCGGAGACCAGGTTCGGTGCCTGAAGCGACACGAAGACGAGCAGCACGAGCGGCCGCAGCGCCTGCTGGTAGGTGTCGTAGCTGAACAGCCGTCCCTGGCCGGGATGCAGCGCCATCGCCGCGATGCTGACGACCGCGGGAAGGCACATCAGCACGAAAAGCAGTACAGGGAAGATCTTCGCCTTCGCCCCCCTGCCGATACCGAACGCGCTGCGCAGGCTCTGCACGGCGAGCGCCCTGACAATCTGAGCCCGGCCAAGGCGCTGGCCAGCGTACTTGCGGTAGCCGATGTCGTGAATCACGCCGCTGGCAGAGGAGACCGCCGCGGGCTGCACTCCGGCAGTGTCAGCGGACACTGGCAGCTCCTGTCATCTCGATCATTGCCGGATCGGCCCTGAAAAGCTCTTCGATCCGATGCCTGCGCCGCACCATCCTGGTGAGCGGCAGCCCGAGGTCCGCGACCGCGTCGCGGATCAAGTCGTAGGTCTTCTGGTCGTCCACCTCGACTAGGAGCCCACGCTGATAGCCGACCGGTTTCAGGCCTCGCCTGGTCAGTTCGGCCATCAGTTCAGGCAGGCCCTCGTCAACCTCGACGAACAGGACCTGGCTTGCCTGCGTGATGGAACTGACCGAGTCGGCGCGCAGCAGCCGTCCGCCGTCGATCGCGACCAGGTGGTCGCAGATCTGCTCGATCTCCCCGAGCAGATGCGATGCCACCATGATCGAGATTCCGAACTCGGCCCCGATGCGCGCGATCAGCTCAAGCATCTGGTTGCGGCCGGCCGGGTCTAGTCCGTTGGTCGGCTCGTCGAGCAGCAGCAACCGCGGATCGCCAGCCAGTGCCTGCGCCAGCTTGACTCGCTGCTTCATCCCGGTGGAATAGGTGCCGATCTGGCGGTAACGCTCCTCATAAAGGCCTACATGCCTGAGTGAGTCCGCGGCGCGCTCACGCGCGGCGGTCGCAGGAAGACCTGACATCCGGCCGAGGTGAGTCACCAGTTCTGTCGCGGTTACATCGGGCGGCAGGCAATCGTGCTCGGGCATGTACCCGGTCATCGTCCTGATCTCGAAGCCGTCAGCGGCGCAGTCGAGTCCGAGCACTGCAGCACGGCCGGCGGTCGGCCTGAGCAGCCCGAGAAGGATCTTGATAAGCGTCGACTTGCCCGCGCCATTGGCGCCGACCAGGCCGGTGACGCCTGGCTGGACAGTGACGGTGAGCTGGTCAAGCGCCGTGACCGTGCTGCCGTAGCGCATGGTGAGCGCATCGGCCTCGATAACGGCGCCAGCGACTGGCTCCAACGTGCGCATGTGTAGCCCCCTGGGCCTTGGCGTATGTGCGTAGCTAACCATTGCACTGGTGCCACGCTGGCGTCATCAGCCGGCAGACTGATGACGCCTGCCACTTCAGAGGTAGACGGCTACTTACGGCGCCAATGCTGTTCCCGTTGTATGCCGCCAGTCCCGCTCGCGGCAACGGCGCCTGGGCATGAGATTATCCCGGACTATGCGTGAGGACCTGCGGGAATCCCCTGAGTACGCGGCGGTCGCCGAGTACGTGAGGCGGCTGCACGAACCCGGTTTCGGCCGGCCGCACCATGTCAGTGATCTGGATATGACGACGGATGCCGGCCGGCTGGTGGTGACCGGATCGGTCTACGACAAACTTGAAGGGCTGCCGCGTACCGCGCTTTACGAAGTGCGCGAGGGTGCGCTGCGCGTGCTGACTTCAGGTGCCGGCTCGGCTAAGGCCGGTCGGCTCGCGCCTGACGGCTGCGCCCTTGCCTTCTTGTCCGACCGGGCCAAGGCTGATGTGTTCCAGCTTTACCTGCTGTCCGACGGGCAGTTCGGCGAGGCCGTGGCGGCGCCGGCCGTGCCTGGAACGGTCGAGTTCCTCGCCTGGTCACCTGAAGGAAGCCGCATCCTGCTCGGGGTCGCCGGACTTGGCGCCGAGATGGCGGACGCGCAGGGATCGGGGACGGCCGGGCCAGGCGACTCGGGGCTGCCGTCCTGGTATCCCGAGGTCGAGGCGGGGACGCCGCAAGATGCCTGGCGCAGCCTGTGGATCTATACCCCGGCTTCTGGCGAGCTTGAGAAGGTCTCACCCGACGGGCTGAACGTCTGGGAGGCGGCCTGGTCCGACGAAGAGCATGTGCTGGCCATCACCAGCGAGCGGCCGGGAGAAGACGACTGGTACTCGGCGGTCCTCAGCAGGCTCGACATCTCAACTGGCGAGGTCACCGAGTTGCTCAGCAGCGAGGTCCAGCTCGGGCTGCCCGCCGGGACCTCGGACGGCAAGCTGGCCGCCGTCGTGCAGGCCGTCTGCAGCGATCGGTGGGTGGTAGCCGGCGACCTGATCCTGCTTGACCTGGTGACAGGTACTAGCTGCGTCGTGGACACCTCTGGTACCGATGTAACGGCGGTTCAGTGGATCGACCGAACCAGGCTCGGCTACTTCGGCCAGCGTCACCTGGAGAGCGTGGCCGGGATCGCCTGCGTCGGGGACGGACCGCTGCCTGCGAAGATCACCGCCGACGAGCTGGCGGCGTCCGCCAGGTCCTGGGCGAGCTGGTTCTACCCGGCTGGCGCTTTCACCTGCGACGGCCAGGTCGTCGTGATCCGTCACGACTACGACCTGCCGCAGGAGATCGCGGTCATCGGGGCGGATACGGACCAGGTACTTGTCTCGCTCGCGGGGGCAGGTACCGACTACATCGCGTCGATCGCGGGCTCGGCGAGGA
This sequence comes from Actinomycetota bacterium, assembly GCA_027313705.1. GTDB lineage: Bacteria > Actinomycetota > Actinomycetes > Streptosporangiales > Streptosporangiaceae > Chersky-822. Next base: position 80,657 of record DAHVDE010000085.1, read on the forward strand.
ATGTGAGCTGGACCGCGCCTGACGGGATGGTGATCGAAGGAGTCCTGTGCAGGCCGGCCGGAAACGGGCCGTTCCCGCTGGTCTTGCATGTCCACGGCGGGCCGGTCGACGCCTACAAGCCGAGCTGGATGATGCGTGACTACGCGGTACCCTTGCTGGTTTCCCGCGGTTACGCGGTACTTCACCCGAACCCGCGCGGCAGCTCGGGGCGCGGCCAGGAGTTCGCTGCCGCGGTCGTCGGCGACATGGGCGGCGCGGATACCTATGACTACCTGTCAGGTATCGACGCCATGGTCGAGCGCGGGATTGCCGACCCTGACCGGATCGGCACGATGGGCGTCAGCTACGGCGGGTTCATGTCGGCCTGGCTGGTTACCCAGGACTCCAGGTTCAAGGCGGCGGTGGCGGGCTCACCGGTGACCGAGTGGTACAGCTTCACCTTCACCACCAACATTCCCAGGTGGGGACTGTGGTTCCTGGACAACGCCGATCCAGGGCAGGCCGGAAACCAGCTGCACGAACGCAGTCCGGTCATGCACGCGAGCAAGGCCAGGACGCCGACGCTGCTCACTGCGGGCGCGAACGACCGGTGCACGCCGGACGGCCAGGCCAGGGAGTTCTATCAGGCGCTGACCGGTCGCGGTGTCGACTCGGAACTGGTGATCTACCCAGAAGAAGGACACGGAGTCAGCCGCTTCCCCGCCGTCACCGACTACCTGACCAGGATCGTGACCTGGTTCGGCAAATACATGCCGGCCTGACCCGGCGTCGTCGCGGGCGGCAGCGGCGTCCGGTACGGCGAGCATCACGGAGATCACCGGGATGCTGATCGGTTCCGAAGCCATGGGCTAACTTGCCAGGACACTAGTCTTCTGCTCATGGCTTTGCGACCTGAAGAGTTCTACGATCATGCCCTCGGCGCCGCTGACGGCGAGGGACGGCTGCCGCTGGCCCGCATGACCGGGTGGGAGATCAGCCCGTTCGAACAAGAAGGCCTCATGGTGGCGCCGCTGCGCCCGCCGGTTCTCCCCGAGCCGGACAGGCACGGCGAGGATCCCGCTGGCTGCAATGACTGCCGTCGCAGGGACGAGGGGATCTGGCTCGATGACCGGTGGCGGCTGACGCGAATCGGCGGGGTTGGCGTGCCGCTGGTCCTGATGCTCTATCCGCGCGACCATTACGACCTGGCTGACCTGCCCGATGACCTCGCCGCCGAACTTGGCCTGCTGACAGTTCACATCGCCCGTCATGTCCAGGCGCTGCCGCACATTTCCCGAGCGCATGTGTACCGGATCGGCGACGGCGGCGCGCACCTGCACATCTGGTTCTTCGCCAGGCCGCAGGGTCAGGCGCAGCTTTACGGCTCCTGGCTGGTCGTGTGGGATGACCTGCTGCCCGAATACCCGCAGGACGTGGCTGCGGCGGACGCGGCGAAAGTCGCCGACGCGCTGACTGCCTCTTACGGAGGCGTCCGGCCGTAAGATCTGGTTACCAGGAGGTTGCGTGGTGACCGAAATGAGGAAGGCTCGCGCTGTCGGCTGGCCGATCCGCGCGTTCGCGGTGATCGTGGCGATCACCGGCGCATTATCTGTCGTCGCCGGATGCGGTCCAGGTTCTGCGGCGGCGGCGCGGCAGGTGCGGATCTCTCCTTGCGGCTCAGCGCCGCAGGCTCATCCGGCGGTCGTGACCGTCGTGTGCGCCAATAACAGCGTCGCGGCGCGGGACCTGCGCTGGTCGGGCTGGGGTAATCAGGTAGCGACCGCGACCGGTTCCGCCGTCGTTGACCTGTGCGCGTTCGAGGACTGTTACGCGGGCGATTACGTGACCGTTCCCATTGTGGTCATTGCCTCGAAGATCATGCGATGCGGTAAAGGCGAGCCGGTCTACGGCCGGTTGCAGTACGTGTTCGTCGGCCGTTCGCCCTTCGCTGACCTGCCTGCCAAGGCAAGTGTCCCTGACGGCTCGCACGCCCCGGCGAATCCTGCCGACCAGACCGTCGCATTGGTCTGCTGACAGGCGTTCCCCCTCCCGGAATCCGGAAGGGGGAACGTTCGAGGCTGGATGTCATGCGGTCTGCGGCTGGACGTGGGCGGAGAGCCTGGGCAGCACTTCCGCCTCAGGGGCGGTCCTGCGCAGGTGCACGATGCCGAGCCCGGTGAAGACCAGCATCAGCAGGGCGCCGGCGAAGGCGACGGCTGCGCTCCACAGCATGATCTGGCCCATTTCCCAGTAGCCGTAGGCGTTAAGCAGCAGCCCGCGCAGGGTCTCGCCGCGGAACACGGTCTCGACCTGGGCGGCCAGGGCGGCGTTCTTCGGGTCGGCAAGTGACTTGGCGGAAAGCTGAGAATAAGTCAGGCCGCCGCCGATCTTGGTCAAGTGGACGGCGATGAAGTGGTCGGCCCAGGTCTCTGCTTGTGCGCCGGTTGTCATCTGCTGGCCCGCGTACTTGCTCATGGCCGCAGCGTCGGTCTTTGGCAGCACGGTGATTTCCGGGCTGTTCTTCGCGGGGAAGTAAATCTTCTGGGCGGCTAGCTGGTTGTGCACCTGGCTGTTGACGAATGAGTTTCCCCAGACCAGCAGCCCGCCGCCGACCAGCAGCACAATCGCGATTGCCAGTCCCGCCGCCGTCACGATCGCATCGAATGTCCTTCTGCGCATTGCCCGCGCCTCCCTCGTCAACCGATCTATTTCTTTCCTGAACTAAGAATCGCCGAAAAAGCGGGGCGTGATGCAGGGCAGACCGGCCCCTTTCCACAGGCCGAAAGTCCCTGCGCCGGGCCAGGTGGTCAGGTGGGCCGGTGGGCAGGCCAGGCGGCGCGGTGGCCGTAACCTACCGACCTACAGTTCGCGGCTCCGCTAGCGCGGGGCAGGAGGTAAGGAGCAGGACGCTATGACTAGCTCGGTTCGTGGTCCGCTTGACGGCATTCGGGTACTTGAGCTCGGCAGCTTCATCGCCGGGCCTTTCGCCGGGCAATTGCTCGGCGACTACGGAGCCGAGGTCATCAAGATCGAGTCGCCTGGTGAGGGCGATCCGATGCGGCGCTGGGGCATCACCAAGGACGGGGCCAGCCTGTGGTGGCCGGCCATCGCACGCAACAAGCGCTCGGTGGCCATCGACATGCGGGCGCAGAAGGGCCGCGCTCTCGTCCGCCAGATCGCCGGGAAGTGCGACGTCGTGCTGGAGAACTTCAGGCCAGGCCGGCTGGCGGAGTGGGGCCTTGGCTATCGCGAGCTAGCGGCGGGCAACCAGGGCGTCATCCTGGTGCACGTGTCCGGCTTCGGCCAGAGCGGGCCGCGCGCTGGCGACGCGGGCTTCGGCAGCATCGGCGAGGCGATGGGCGGCGTCAGGTTCACGACCGGCAGTCCTGACCGTCCGCCTGCTCGTGCCGGTATCAGCCTGGGCGACGCGCTCGCCGGGCTGTTCGCGGTGATCGGAGCGCTGGCTGCGCTGGCAGAAAGGCACCGAACCGGCGCCGGCCAGGAAGTCGACGTCGCGATCTACGAGGCGGTGGCCGCGCTGATGGAGTCGGTGCTTGCCGACTACGAGATCGGCGGCGTGCTGCGCGGCCGGTCGGGGAGCGTGCTGCCTGGGGTCGCGCCTTCCAACGTCTACACGGCGGCTGACGGGGTGGACATCGTGCTCGCCGCGAACGCCGACTCGGTCTTCAGGAGACTGTGCGATGCGATGGGCACGCCGGAACTCAAGAACGATCCCCGGTACCGCGAGCACGGTGCGCGCGGCGTGAACATGGCCGGCCTGGACGCCGCCATCTCGACATGGACCGCGACCCGCGATGCAGAAGACTTGCTCGGCACGCTGGCCGCGCACGGGGTGCCGGCCGGCCGGATCTTCACCGCTGCCGACATGCTGGCCGACGCGCATTACGCCGCCCGCGACATGATCGTGCGGCTGGCTGCCTCCGGCCGGCCTGACGCGCCGATGCTCGGCGTCGTCCCGAAGTTCGGCCGCACCCCTGGCGTGATCGCGACGACGGGGCCAGAACTGGGGGAGCACACCAGGCAGGTGCTCGCTGACCTGGCCGGAGTCGGGGCCGATCAGTGGGCGAGCCTAGTCGCCGAGGGCCTGGTCGCCGATAAACCTGAGCAATTTTCAGAAGTCTTCTGACCGTTTTCCAGCAAGAAGTTGCTGCTTAGGTCTTGACTGTGACCGTGTCTGCCACCAAAACTGAGCATGCCTCAGGTTTTCTCAACCTCAGGGGGACCCCATGACAGTCTGGCCGCGCCTGGCGATCGGTGACTGGATCACGCTGCACGCGCGCTACCAGCCCGGCGCCGACTGCCTGGTGCGCGGTGACGGCGAGAAGCTCACCTACCAGCAGGTTGACTCCCAGGTCACCAGGCTGGCCAGGGCGCTTGAGCGGGCAGGATTGTCGCGCGGTGACCGGGTCGGCATCATGGCCACCGACTCACCCGAGTACGTGGCACTACAGCTCGCCTCGATGAAGCTGGGCACGACCTTCGTGGCGCTTAACTTCCGCCTGTCCGGCCCAGAGGTCACCAACCTGCTGCTGACCAGTGACATCAGCGCCCTGTTCTTCAGCGACCGGTACCGCGACGTCGTCGCCCAGACCCGGGCGCACCGCCAGGCGAGCCTGGCGCTCGTTGCCTGCTTCGACGGCGACGGCAAGGAAGAGCCAACCTACGCCGAAGTCATCGGCAGTGAAGAAGATGAATCAGAGCTGGTCTCGCCCACGCAGGACGAGGACATCATCAGCCTGGCCCTGACCAGCGGCACCACTGGCAGGCCCAAGGGCGTCATGCAGTCGCAGCGGATGATGCGGTCCCTGGTCGTCTCCGGCGCGCTCGAACTCGGCCTGCAGCCAGGCGACCTGATCTACTCAGGTGCCCCGCTCTTCCACATCTCCGGCATCGGTCACCTGCTCTACGGTCTCAGCCGCGGCAGCGCATCGCTCGTGCTGCCGCAGTTCGACGCGGGCACCGTACTGCGCTGGCTCCAGAGCGGACACCTGAGGCACGCCATGCTCATCCCGAGCATGATCATCGCGATCCTCGAGGACCCGCGGGTTACCGAGAGCGACTACGAAGGGCTCCGCTCGATCATGTACGGCGGCGCTCCCATGCCACCCTCGGTGATCAGGCGGATGTCCGAGGTCTTCCGCTGCGACCTTTACAACGGCTTCGGCGCGGGTACCGAGGCCGGCGGGCAGGCCATGTTCCGGCCCGCCGACCACCGGCGCGCCCTCGCCGGCGAGGAGCACCTGCTCGGCTCCATCGGCAAGCCCATCTACGGCTGCGACCTCAAGCTCTGCGACGCCGAAGGCAACGAGGTCGGCGACGGCGAGGTCGGCGAGATCTGGAGCCGCAGCGAGTCGGTCATGAGCGGTTACCTCGGCCAGCCAGAACTCACCGCGCAATCGCTGCGGGACGGCTGGTTCCGGGCAGGCGATCTCGCGTGGCGGGACAAGGACGGCTACCTGTTCCTGGCCGGCCGGGCCGACGACATGATCATCAGAGGCGGCGAGAACGTGTACCCGGTCGAGATCGAAGAGGTCATCGCGGACCATCCGGACGTGCTCGAACTTGCGGTCGTCGGCGAGCCTGACCCCTACTGGGGCGAGGTCGTAGATGTCGTCGTCCGCCAGGCCGAAGGCGCGACGATCACGCTCGAAGACCTTCAGGCGCACTGCCGCGGCCGCCTGGCCAGCTACAAGATTCCGCAGCGGCTCATCATCACCAGCGAGCTGCCCAAGAATCCGACCGGCAAGATTCGCAAGGGGGAGCTCAGGCGGCTCATTACCACGGGGGAACTGTCATGACGGGCGAGGACCAGTCAATGGCTGACCTGGCCGCGGCGGCAGAGGCGTTCTTCGCGGCCCGTGTGCCGCTGCGCGCGCCTGCCAGCCTGGCCTGGGGCGAGGGCAGCGAAGACGTGCTCGGCGTGGCCACGCAGCGCGGTGAGGCGGAAGCAGCGGAAGTAGCCACCGCGAAGAGCTGGCAGGCCGGACTCTTCGACGCCGGCCTGGCGTGGGTAGACGGCCCGCCGGAGTATGGCGGGCGCGGTCTGTCAGCGGCCCACGCCAGGCTGGTACGCCAGATCGGGGCCAGGTACGAGCTGCCCAACACCTCCTGCTTCATGGTCAGCCACGACATCGTCGGCCCGACGATCGCCGCGCATGGCACGGCCGGGCAGAAGGGCAAGTGGCTGCCTGTGCTCTGGCGCGGCGACGTCATCGCCTGCCAGCTATTTTCCGAGCCGGAGGCCGGTTCTGACCTGGCGAGCCTGCGCACGACCGCGGTCAGGGACGGCGACGAGTGGATCATCACCGGCCAGAAGGTGTGGTCATCAGGCGCGCATTACAGCGGGGTAGGCGAGCTGCTGGCCAGGACAGGCGCGACCGCTGACCGGCATCGCGGCATCACGGCGTTCCTGGTCGAGATGGACGCGCCGGGAGTCGATGTCAGGCCGCTGCGCCAGATAACCGGCAGCGAGCACTTCAACGAGGTCTTCCTCGACGAGGTCAGGGTGCCAGAGGCGGCGCGGCTCGGTGCGGTCAACGGCGGCTGGGAAGTAGCGCGCACCACGCTAGGCGGCGAGCGCTCGCTGATGGCCGACGAGCACAACGGGATACTCGACGAGCCGGTGCGCCGGCTTTTCGCGCTGGCCAGGCACGAAGGCGCGGACCAGGACGCCGCGGTGCTCGAGCAGCTAGGCGAGGCCTGGCTGCGCGATCAGATCCTGCACGTGACCGGCGAGCGGCTGGAGTCAGCTACGGGCGCTCCGCCCGGCTCGGTGGTCAAGCTGATGATGACAGCAAATATGGAGTACTACCTCGACCTGGCCAGCAAGCTGCTCGGCACCAAGATGATCGCCGACACCGGCGAGTGGGGCACCTTCGCCTGGTCAAGGCTGCTGCTCGGCGCTCCCGCCCACCGCATCGCGGGCGGCTCAGATGAGATCCAGAAGAACATCATCGCCGAACGCGTGCTCGGGTTGCCCCGCGAGCCGCGTCCGGCAGGAAAGTAGGGATCCCGGCATGCTCACCGGTCAGCAGTACCTGGAATCGCTCCGCGACGGCAGGAAGATGTACGTCAACGGGCACGCCGTTCCCGACGTGACGCAAGAGCCGCTGCTGCGCGGCAGCGCCTTGTGGGCGGCGGCCGGCTATGACAGGTACTACGACCAGGCGCCTGACGCCTGCGGCCCTTATTTCTTCATCCCCACCTCAGTGGATGACCTGCGCGGCCAGCAGTACCGGCAGATGCACTGGGACTTCCCTACCATCTCGACCTCGAACGGCCTGCTGATGGTGCTGACGGCAGCCAGCAGGATGCGGGCGCAGTACCCGGTGTACGCGCAGCGGGCGCTAGCGTACTTCGAGGAGAGCAAGCGCCGCGACATCCGCGCTGTCATCACGATTACCGACGCCAAGGGCAACCGCTCGCTGCCGCCGCTCAAGCAGGACGACCCAGACCTGTTCGTGCACATCGCGGACCGGCAGCCGGACGGGATCGTGATCAGGGGTGCCAAGCTGCACATCAGCTCGGCCGCCATCGCGCACGACCTCATCGTCATGCCGACGAAGGCCATGAAGCGGGGCGAGGAGGACTACGCGGTCGCCTGCGCGGTCCCGGTGAACGCGCCAGGCGTGAGCGTCGTCAACGCCGTGTTCTCGGCCAGGCCGGACTTCGACGCCGGGTTCTACCCCTACAGCAGCCGCTACCCCATGAGCGAGGGCCTCGTCGTCTTCGACGACGTGTTCGTGCCCAGCGACCGGGTCTTCCTGGCCGGGGAAGTGGAGCACTCGGCCACGTTCGCGCATTCGCTTGGCCTGTGGGAGCGGCTAGGCAGCGTCGGTCACTATGCCGAGCTCGGCGACACCCTAGTCGGTTTCGCTCAGCTCATCGCTGAGGCTAACGGACTGGCGAAGGTCCCGCACATCAAGGACAAGATCGCCGGGCTGATCACCTACGCCACCTTGATCAGGGCAGGCCTGGAAGCGGCCATCGAGCACGCGAACTTCACGCCTGAAGGCTGGGCCTCGCCTGACGAGCTTTACACCAACGCCGCCAAGTTCTACGCCGCTGAGCAGTTCAGCGCGATGGTCAGGGACCTGCACGACATCGCCGGAGGTTCGGTGCTGACCGCGCCAAGCTCTCGCGACCTGCGCAACCCGCAGACGGCGGCGTTCCTGGAGAAGTACCTGCGGACCATGGAAGGCGTGGACGCCGCCTACCGGATGCGGCTGTTCCACGCGATCAGGGACTACACCGCCGACGCCTACGGCGGCTGGCAGCACGTGACCATGATCCAGGCCGGCGGCGGTCTTTATGCCCAGAAGGTCGTCGTGGCCAAGCACTACGACATGGAACGGGCCAAGCGCCTCGCGCTCGAGGTAGCCGGCCTTAACCCAGACAAGACAAGCAAGCTATGAGCCAGGTCCCGGCGCCGGCAAGCACAGCCGCCCAGGTCGCGGTCTTCGAAACGCTCGGCACTGCTCGGGCAATGCGCTACCTGCGTGCCGACCCGGTGCCCGCCGGGCACGTCGAGGCCATCGTCTGGGCCGCGACCCGGGCCTCGAGCGCGGACAACACGCAGCCATGGCGTTTCCTTGCGGTCACCGACGCCGGCCAGCGCCAGCGGATCGCGGCGGCGATCGCCCCGTTCCGTCAGGTTATCTGCGCGATGCCCGAGCCGTCAGGCCCGACCGCGGCCCGTACCAGGCGCGGGGCCGAGCACCTGATCGACTCGCTCGGCAGCGTGCCGCTGCTGCTGTTTATTTGCGGACTCAATGACTATCCGGAGGGCGACCCGCAGGAACGCTACCTATGGTCGGCTGTGTTCGCCGCCGCGCAGAACGCGGTCGTCGCCGCTCGCGCGCTCGGTCTCGGGGCGGTGTTCAGCATGCTGCACGTTGCCGCGCCGGCCGAGATCAGGTCGATACTAGGCGTCCCCGCCGGGGTCAAGATCGGCGTGATGCTTGCGATCGGGTGGCCGCAGCGGCCGTTCGGACCTGTGGCACGCAAGCCGGTCGGGGAGGTGCTGCGCTATGACCATTGGTGAACCAGGCCAGGTGGCCGGCGCCGACCCGGCGCAGCGGCTGCTTAAGACCATCGAGGCGGTCAGGCAGGCGGTGCGCCGCCAGAACGGCGAGCAGAAGGCACTCGGCCCCAAGGCCGAGCGGACCAGGGCGCGGTTGCTCGAGGCCGCGCGCGAGGTCTTCGCCGAGCGTGACTACCTGGCGACGAGCGCCACCGATATCGCCGAGCGGGCCGGGGTCAGCCTCGGCACCTTCTACCAGTACTTCGAAGACCTGAACGGCATCGTCGTAGTGCTGGCCGGCGAGCAGGTGATAGAGATGCTCAGCCAGCACGTCGACGAATGGGACGCCACCGCAGGGCGGCTGGGACTGCGCCGTGTCCTCGTCGTTTTCCTGCGCGGCTACCTGGCCAACGCGGCCTTCTACCGGCTGTGGGAGCAGGTAACCGCAGTGGCGCCGGGGGTTGCCGAGATCCGCAGGCGGTTCTGGGCGGCCTACAAGCATCAGATCGCGGCCAGCCTGTCGGCCGGAATCGCCGCGGGAACGGTGCGGTCAGACCTCGATCCAGCCGAGGCCGCGCGTGCGCTCACCCACATGGTCGAGCGGTACTGCTACGACGCCTTCATCTTCGATCCGCCGCGTTCTCCTGTCACTGCCGAAGCAGCCGCTGACCTGCTCACGACGTTGTGGGCGGATGCGATCGGGCTGGTCGAGCCGTCTGCTCGCTGGCTGGGAGGAGGCCACTAGTCAGGGGGCGAGCCAGGCGGCTACCTGACTCGCCCGTCAATCCATAACCCGTAAGGAGAATACAGTGCCCGATCACCGTCGACGCCGCTGGTTGCTGGCGGCGGCCGGCACCGGCGCGGCAGTGCTGCTCGCGACCGCGTGCAGTTCGAACAGCTCGGCAAGCTCGGCAAGCCCTGGCTCGGGCCGGAGTTCCGCACCGGCCACCTCGTCTGCTGGCGTCGCGGCGGCCAACGCCGCGCTCGCTGCGATCACGCGGACGTCGGTGCCGATGGACAAGCCGACCACACCAGTCAAGCCTGGCTCGCGCAAGGTCGCGGTCATCGCGGTCGGCCTGGCGACTCCCGGCGCCTCGGACACCGCGCGCCTGGTCCAGGCCGCGATCAAGGACGCCGGCTGGACCGCGCCGCCCACCTACGACGGCAAGTTCCTTCCCACTACCGCCTCAGGCGACATCGAGACCGCCATCAACCAGGGTGACCAGGCCATTGTCCTGGTGTCTGTCACCCCGTCCACGGTCGCGAGCGCGCTGCAGCTCGCGCACAGCAAGAACATCCCCGTGGTGTGCATCCTGTGCGGCCCGCCCTCGACGTTCAGCCAGTTCCCCGGCGTGGTCGGAGTCGAGCCTTCACCGCAGAAGGTGGGCGAGGCCCAGGCAGACTACGTCATCTCCAAGACCAAAGGCACCGGCAAGATCTGGGTGTACGAAGACGCCGAGTTCCCGTTCACGCTGGTGCAGAACCAGACCGCGCTGGCGACGATCAAGTCGCTTTGCCCCGGCTGCACGACGCACGTCACCCAGATGAAGGCGGGGGACGAACAGCAGCCGGGCATCCCTGTGCTCGCCGGGGTGCTCGCCGCCAACCCGAAGGGCTCGATCAACTGGATTATCGCGCCCTACGACAACGCGGCTGCCCAGTTCTCTACTTTCCTTCAGCAAAAGGGCCGTACGGAAATCGGCGTCGTCGGGTACGCGGCGCTGCCGGTGTTCTTTGACCAGATTCAGGCGGGAACGCCGCCGAGCGCCCAGGCGACGGTGAGCATACCGCTGCCTTACATGGCCTACGCGGCGGTCGACGAACTGGCCAGGATGCTCGACCACCAGCCCACCTGGGACGCCAACAACCTGGCCGTCTCGCTCGTGACCAGGGACAACTACTCGCAGTACCCGTCGTCGGCGCCTTGGGTCGGACCCGGCTTCGACGTCAGCGGCTTCTTCAAGAAGCTGTGGGGAAAGGGCTGATCCGGCCATGACGCTGCGGAGCGCGCAGGAGGGGCAAGGGCGGGCGCCGTTGCTCTCCCTGGTGAACGTGACGAAGTCTTTCGACGCCACTCAGGCGCTCCGCGGCGTCAGCCTGACCATCAAGGCGGGCGAGTTCGTCGGCCTCGTCGGCCCGAACGGCGCAGGCAAGTCGACGCTGATCAAGATTCTTGACGGTGTCTACGGGCCGGACGGCGGGACGATCACGGCTGGCCGGGTCGGAGTGGTGCACCAGGATCTCGGCCTGATCGACTCGCTCACGGTAACCGAGAACCTGCGCCTTGGCCAGCCGGCACTGTGCTCGGTGCCGCCATTGCTCAGCGCGGTCAGGGAGCGCGACTTTTGCCGGGAGGCGCTGCGCGCGGTCGGACTGCGTGCCGACCTCGCGCACCGAAGCGTCGAGCGCCTGTCGCTCGGCGAGCGCACCCTGGTCGCGATCGCCAGGACCCTGGCCAGGGGCGCCGAATTGATCGTGGTCGACGAGGCCACGAGCACACTGCCGCCCAGGGAGTCAGGGTGGCTGATCGACACGCTCAAGGCACGCAGGCTGGCGGGTGCCGCCGTGCTTATGGTGAGCCACAAACTGGCCGAGATCTTGGGTTGCGCCGACCGGTGCGTGGTACTCGTAGACGGCAAGCTGATCGCGGACGAGCCGATCGAGCGGGTCGATCTGGCCACCTTGACCAGGCTGATGTCACGGAGTTCGCAGCAGCAGGCAGGCCCCGAGCGTGCCTGCCGCGTCCCCGCTGGCTCGCCGCTGCTTTCGCTGGCAGGCGCCTCGACCGCGCTGGCCGGTCCTTTCACGCTCGACGTGCACGCCGGGGAGATCGTCGGCGTGACCGGGCTGGTCGGCTCTGGCCTGTACGAACTGGCGCTGCTTGCCAGCGGCCGTACCAGGCCGGCCAGCGGCTCAGTGCGCACCGCGGCTGGCGTGCGCGTCGGGCTCTTGCCGCCTGACCGGTCGGCGCAGGGGAGCTTCCCTGCCGAATCGGTGGCCTGGAACCTCACCATCGGCGGACTGCGGCGCTGGCGAACGCGGGCGGGCACCTTGGACCATCCGGCCGAACTCGGCGCCGCGCGGGCACTCGCCGTCGAACTCGACGTCAGGCCGCCGAACGTCTCGGCCAGGATGGCCGCGCTCTCCGGTGGCAACCAGCAGAAGGTGCTTCTTGGCCGGATGCTGCTGGCGCAATCTGACGCGCAGGCCGGCTGCGTCGTGCTGTGCGAGCCGACCAGGGGAGTCGACATCGGTGCCCGCGCCGACATTTACCGGCTGATCAGGCAACTGGCAGACCAGGGCATCGGGGTGCTGGTCGTCTCCTCGGACACCGAGGATCTCCTGACGCTGGCCGACCGGGTGGGCGTGGTCGAGAACCAGTCGTGCCAGCGGACCTGGCGTCCCGATGAGCTGAGCACCGAGCAGATGGCGAGCCTGCTATGACACATCCGCGAATATCGATCAGGCGCGCAATCAGGTCAGAGGCGGTGGTCTCGTCCGCCACGCTCGTCGGGTTCGCGGTCATCCTGCTCGGCGGGTACGGGCTCTGGCTGGGCGGCACGTTCCTGAACACCGGTGACCGGGTTTTCGACGTCTACCAGAACGTGTCACCCCTGCTGCTGTCCATCGGCATCGTGGTCGCCTTGTCGGCCGGGCAGTTCGACCTCTCGGCCGGCTCGATGGCCACCATGTCGGTGTTCTTGACCGTCGGGCTCACCGCACGCCAGGACCTGCCGCTGCCCCTGGTGCTTGTCGTCGTCCTGGCGGTCGGGGTACTCGGCGGCCTGCTCAACGCCTTCCTCGTGGTCGGCCTGCGCATCAACGCGTTTATCGCGACGCTCGGTACCGGCGCGGTGTTCACCGGTATTTCCGAGCTTTACTCCGGCGGCCAGACCATGACCTTTACCACGAACCCGGCCGCCGCCCGCGCGGCGCTTTGGTTCATCGGGCCATCGGGGTTCGGCAGCTTCCAGGCCAAGCCGCCCGCGGTGGCGACCTGGCTGGTGGTCGCGGGCGTGCTGTGGTGTGCCTGGTCGGCGGCGCGGCTGCACTGGATCGGCGTCACGCATGGGCGGAGACGTGACCTGCTGCTCGGTGCCGGCGCGCTCGGCCTGGCCGGGCTGCTCGGAGTTCTCGGAATTCCCGCCCAGTTCAACTGGACGATCCTGGTGCTGCTCGCCGCGGCGTGCCTGGCCTGGCTGATGCTGGCGCAGACCGCACTTGGCCGTGCCATCTACGCGACCGGAGGTAACCCGGTTGCGGCGCGGCTGGCCGGGATCGGGGTTAACCGGCTGATGGTGCTGGCGTTCGCGGTGTCAGGGTTCTTCGCGAGCCTGGCCGGGATCGTGCTCACCGCCACCCAGGGCACCGCGGTGCCAGGGATAGCCGACGGCTTCCTGCTGCCTGCCTATGCCGCTGCCTTCTTGTCCACCGTGATCATGTCGAGCGGCCGGTTCCACATCTGGGGCACCGTGGCGGGCGGGCTTGCGGTGGTCTGGGTCGCTCAGGGCCTGGTGATCGGCGGGCTGCCGTTTACCTGGACCGACCTGATTAACGGCGCAGTGCTGATAATCGCCGTGTCCTTGTCCACCACTTTGCGTCGCGCGCTGGTCGCGCGCTGACCCCTCGTAAGGAGATTTTCGTGCCGCGATTGCGTCAGGTGAGCCGCCAAGAGGCGAAGGAAGAGGTCGTGCTCGCGTCCTATCAGCGGTTGTTCGGTGACCGCGACCCGGTGGCCGCGCCAGGCACCGCGACCGGCACCACGGGTGACTGGTGGACCACCTTCGCGCTGGTGCCCGACGTGCTGCGGCACGCGGTGCGAGGCTTCGCGCTCTATTCGAGCCCCAAGCGGTCGCTGCCGCCCCAGTTGCGCGAGCTTGCCCAGACCAGAGCGGGCTGGGCGACCGGCAGCCAGTTCGTGTTCTCCCAGCACTGCAAGTCGTGCCGCGGCGTCGGAATCTCAGAAGGCAAGATCGCCGCCATCCCTTCTTGGCAGGTCAGTGAGGAGTTCAGTCCGGCCGAGCGCGCAGTCCTGGCGTACGCCGACGGGCTGGCACTTGACGGAGGCCGGATCGCCGATCAGGTTTTCGCCGCGCTGCGCTCCCATCTGACTGACGAGCAGATACTCGAGCTGACCTACATAACCTCGCTTTACGTGATGCACGCGATCATGTCGCGGGCGTTGCGCACCGAATTCGACGACCGGCCTGAGCCGGTCACCGAGGTCGCGGCGCCGCAGACGTTCTCGGCTCGCGACCTCGCCGTCGACCTCGCCGGTCCAGGGCAGGGCACGTGAGCGTGCCAGGGGTACTCGACGACGAGGATCGTCAGGCCCTGCGGGCGGTAACCAGGCGTTACCTCCAGGACACGGTCGACCACACGAATACCTCCACGGTGCTCGCGGCGGCCGAGTTCGATCGTTCACGCTGGTCGCAGATGGCGACGCAACTTGGCTTGCAGGGGACGGGGATCAGCGAAAGCGCCGGCGGCGCCGGACTCGGGCTGCCCGAGTGCCTGCTCGTCCACGAGGAGCTTGGCCGTGCGCTTTACCCTGGCCCGTTTCTCGGCACGGTTGGCCAGGTAGTGCCTGGCCTGCAGGCGGTGCGCAGCCAGGAAGCCGCTCTCGAACTGCTCGGGCAGATCGCGGCCGGCCGGCTGACGGCTGCGGCGGCTCTGCCGCCGCAGACTGGCGCCGCGATCCTGACCTGCGACGACAGCGGCCGGGTGACAGGGACACTGCCGTGCGTGGTCGAGGCGCCGCTGGCCGACGGGTTCCTGGTGGCCGCCGCGGGTCCAGCCGGGCCCCGCCTGCTCTGGGCGGAAAGCGCCGGGCCGCGGGTCACGGTCGAGCGCCTTTCTGCCGTCGACCTGACCAGGCAGCTGGGGCGGGTCAGCTTCGAGGGCACTGCCGCGCAGGCCATCGCCAGCGGGCCGGCGGCGCGGCAGGCGATCGCCGAGATGCGGCGCGGCACGATGCTCGCGCTGATCGCCGAGTGCGTCGGGGTGGCAGGCCGTGCGCTCGAGATGGCTGTCGGCTACGTGGCGAGCCGGCATCAGTTCGGTCGCCCGATCGGCTCCTTCCAGGCCATCAAGCACCGCTGCGCCGAGCTCCTGATCAGGCTGGAAGCGGCGAGGTCAGCGCTGGCGCTTGCGCTTTCGCCCGCGCGCTCGGCCGTGGAAGCCGAGGCGAGGCTGGCTGCGGCACGGATCTGCGCCGGGGAAGCCGCTTTCTTCATCGCCAACGAGAACATCCACCTGCACGGCGGCATCGGCTTCACCTGGGAATACCCGGCCCATTTGTATTACCGGCGCGCCAAGTCGAACCAGCAGCTACTCGACTCAGCCGGCGGCCAGCGCAAGCACCTGGCCGCCACCGTCTATGCGCTTTACGCGGAACAGGAAGGTGCCTAGTGATTCTGGTAACGGCGAAAATGCGGTGCCTGGCAGGCGCCGGGGACGAGTTCGTCGCGGCGGCTCTGCTGGTCACCGCGCCAACGCTCGCCGAACCCGGCTGCATCTCCTATTCGTGCCTGCGTGACATCGCCGACCCGTCGGTCTTCATGTTCGTAGAGGAGTGGGCCGACCTCGAGGCGCTCGGCGCGCACGCGGCCAGCGAGCACCTTGCGGCGTTCAGGGCGGCAGCGGCCACGCTGCTGGCGAACCAGGAGGTCACGCTCCACACGGTAGCGAAAAGCCGCACGCTGTGAGCCTGCTCGATGGCCGGTGCGCGATCGTCTCAGGAGCGGCGAGGGGCCAGGGTGCGGCGGAGGCACGGGCACTGGCCGCCGAGGGCGCCTTCGTCGTGCTCGGTGACATTCTCGACGATCAGGGCCGTGCGGTCGCCGCCGAGATCGGCGGGCAGGCCAGGTATGCCAGGCTCGACGTCACCTCGGCGAAGGACTGGGACGCGGCGGTCGCTCTGGCCGAGCGCGAGTTCGGGCGGGTGCAGATCCTGGTCAACAACGCGGGCGTCTTGCGGCACGGCCCGGTGCAGTCGACGAGCCCGCAGGACTTCTGCGCCGTGCTCGACGTCAACTTGCTCGGCACCTATCTCGGGATCAGGGCCGTGCTCGACAGCATGCGCGCCGCCGGCGGCGGCTCGATCGTGAACATCTCCTCGGTTGGCGGCATGCTGGGGACTCCAGGAGCGGTAGCCTACGTGACCAGCAAATGGGCGGTCCGCGGCCTGACCAAGGCAGCGGCATCGGACCTGGCCCGATTCGGCATCAGGGTCAACTCGGTTCACCCCGGCGCGATCGCGACCGACATGATCGCCGACGGCGGCTTCGACGCGGAACGGTTCATAGAGGGGCACAAGGCGCGCATGCCGATCCGCCGGATGGGCGTGCCGGAGGACGTCGCGTCCGTTGCCGTGTTCCTGGCCGGGCCGAACAGCTCCTATATGACCGGCGCCGAACTGGCCGTGGACGGCGGCTGGCTAATTAGCTGAACCTGAAGGCAACCACTGGTTGGCGGTGCTCGCTGGTAGCCTCTTGCCCTCGTGAGCGAGCGTGCCCTTGAGCCATTGACGAGTCCTGTCCAGATACCTGCACAAGCGAGTCACGTGCGGGCGGACCTCTTGCCTGGTTTGCGTGGCTGGCAGCGGGACGCCTGGGCGGCATATTTCCGGCAGCCGCGTCGTGACTTCCTGCTTTCGGCGACGCCTGGCGCAGGCAAGACGCTCTGGGCCCTCACGATCGCCGCTGAACTGCTGGCCAGGCGCGAGATCCTCGCACTGACCGTGGTCACGCCAACCGAGCACCTGAAGTATCAGTGGGCGCAGGCCGCGGCGCGGCTTGGCATCGCCCTCGACGCCTCGTACCGCAACTCGCAGGGCAGGGCGAGCGCCGACTACACCGGAGTGGTCGTGACCTACGCACAGGTGGCCGCCCACCCTGCCCTGCACAGGCAGCGCACGGAGGGCCGCCCGGCGCTGGTGATCTTCGACGAGGTCCACCACGCGGGCGACTCGCTCTCCTGGGGCGAGGCGGTGCGGGAAGCCTTCGAGCCGGCCAGGAAACGGCTGGCGATGACCGGCACGCCCTTTCGCAGCGACGCCAATCAGATCCCTTTCGTCACCTACCAAGTCGAGCCGGACGGCAGCAGGCGCAGTTGCGCCGACTATTCCTACAGTTACGGCCCCGCGCTTCGCGACGGAGTGGTCAGGCCGGTCATCTTCCTCGCTTACTCGGGGCAGATGCGCTGGCAGACCAGAGCGGGCGATGAACTCACGGCGACACTCGGCGAGCCGCTGACCGCCGACTTGACCGCTCAGGCGCTGCGCACCGCGCTCGACCCGAGCGGTGAATGGGTAGCGCGGGTGATCGAGGCCGCCGACCGCCGCCTTTCGCAGATCCGCAAGGGCATGCCGGATGCGGCCGGGCTCGTCATCGCCACCGACCACGACGACGCGCGCGCCTATGCCGGGCTGCTCAAGAAGGTCACCGGGCGCAAGGCCGTCGTTGTCCTGTCAGACGATCCGGCCGCAAGCAAGAAGATCGGTGCCTTCGCGGCCTCTGACGACAGGTGGCTGGTCGCCGTCCGCATGGTGTCAGAGGGGGTGGACATACCGCGGCTGGCGGTCGGCGTCTACGCGACCAGCGTGAGCACGGCCATGTTTTTTGCCCAGGCGGTAGGCAGATTCGTCCGGGCCAGGAGGCGCGGGGAAACCGCCTCGGTTTTCCTGCCATCAGTCCCCGTGCTGCTCGGGTACGCGGCCGAACTCGAAACCGAGCGCGATCACGTGCTCAAGATCAGGCCGGGCGAGCAAGACGAGGAACTCGCGATCGCGCGCGCTCAGCAGCGTCACGACCACGCCGACGCGGAGGAAGCGCCTTTCCTTGCGCTCGCCGCGACCGCGCACTTCGACCGGGTGCTTTACGACGGCGGCGAATTCGGCGCCTCGCCGGAAGACGAGGACTTCATCGGGCTGCCTGGCCTGCTCGAGCCCGAGCAGGTCGCGCTCTTGCTCAGGCAGCGCCACGCCGACCAGGTGAGAAAGCAGCGAGTCGAGCCGCACGCTTCGCCTCGCGTGGCGCCGCCGCCAGCGGGCCAGATTCTGACGGCGCTGCGCAAGGAACTGAACGGCCTGGTTGCGGCCAGGCATCACCAGACCGGGCAGTCGCACGGCGCGATCCACGCCGAACTCCGCCGCAGTTGCGGCGGCCCGGCCGTGCCGCAGGCGACCTCGGTGCAGATCAGTGCGAGGATCGAGCTCATCAAGCGCTGGAATACGGCGCGGCGCTGAGCCAGGGCGGCCAATAATCTGATATTACGGATATTGAAACCTATCTTGCCTGCGTCGATCATCATTCCCATTACTTCGCAATTCGCTTCCTGCGTTTCGGCATGCTGAACTAAGGCCACCGCCTGTTACTTGAATGGATATAGAGCCGGGGTGTACCGTCAGGACGGATTTCTCTGCCGCCTGTCTGCGGCCGATCAGCAAGTGTGCGCCAAGCTGGCGAGGAGGCTGGCATTTTGGAGGGGACCCGCCGCCTGGCGAGGATTAGTGTGCTTTCAGTGGTTGCCGGAGTGATAGCGGCGACGTCGATGGTCACATTCTCGCCGCATGCGCAGGCCAATTCGACTCCGGCCCCGGTGCCGATGGCCTTTGCGTGCGCACTGAAGAGCAACGGCCTGATGAGCTACCTGGCGGCACCGCCTGCTCACGATCCGACCCAGGACTCGGTGCCGCCGCCCGCGCCGCAGTGCCAGAGCGACGCGAGGCGACTGAAGATCGGGCCAGGCCTGGTCTACGCGTGCGTCCACCCCGACCTCCAGGTCTTCAACGTGCAGGCACTCAGCGACTGCTCGAGCCGGCCGGGGTATCGCGCCCTGATCTTGCCTCCGCCGAGGTTGCCTGTCCGCTTCTGCGCGCTCACCACTACCGGCGTTCTCGAATACCTGCTGATCGACCACTTGTGCACCGAAGGGCACTTCCTTGTCGAGGTGTCGCCCTACCACTATCCGCCCATTTTGGCCAATGTGGGCCGCGGCGTGCTGCATTACTTCGCCGGGGCGCCGGGAATCCATGTGACCTCGACCCTGATGGTGCGTTCCCTGGAGTCGAGGACTCTGCTCGGCGCCACGGTGCGGATCACCTCAGGACTCGTGCCTGCCGATGACGCGCTGTCCTACACCGGCAGGGCCGGCATCAGCGGCACGTACAACCCGAGCACGGGGGTACTCTCGCTCGCCGGGACCGCGACGCTGGCCAATTACCAGGCGGTGCTGCGATCGGTTACCTACCGGGACTCCAACGGCAAATCGGCCGCGACCGGGGTACGCGCGATCAGCTTCCAGGTCAACGACGGCTCGAGCCTCAATAACCTCAGCAATACGGTCTACCGCAGGATCGTTGTCAAGGCCAATACGCCGCCGGCCGCGGGTCACGTATCGGCGTCGACCGGCAAGCACACCGCGATCGACATCAACGTCCTCGCCAGCGCCAGCGATGGCGACGGCGACACCTTGACGGTGACCGCGGTCAACACCGCAGGAACCAAGGGCGCGGTGTCGATCAACCCAGACGGCACGATCCACTACGACCCGAATGGTCAGTTCAACAGCCTGGCTAAGGGACAGACCGCTACCGACACCTTCGGCTACACGGTGTCAGACGGCTTCAGCACTGCCTCGGCGACCGTTACGGTCACGATCAGCGGCGTGAACGACCCGCCGGTGATTTCAGGTATCGAGACCAGCCCGCTGAGTTACCGCTCCCAGAGCGCGGCGGTCGCGATCACCAGTTCGCTCACCTTGAGCGACGACGACGCGAGCTCGCTGACCGGCGCGACCGTGTCGATTACCTCAGGCCTCGAATCTGGCGCTGACCAGCTTGCGTTCACTAACCAGAACGGGATCACCGGCAGCTACGACGCGAGCACCGGGGTGCTGACGCTGGCCGGCAGCGCCTCGCTGGCCGACTACCAGGCCGCACTGCGGTCTGTCCAGTTCTCGACCACCGACAGCTCGGCGAGCCCGGCGGCGCGCGTGGTCGCCTTCGTGGTGACCGACTCCACCGGGACAAGCAGCACCGGAACCGCGCAGCGTACGATCGACGTCACCGTGGCGCACCAGGCGCCGGTACTCGCGAACATCGAGTCGAGCACGATCTCGTATTACGCGGGGACGCCTGGGGTAGCGGTCACCTCGGCCCTGACGGTCAGTTCGTCTGACGCCACCACGCTGGCAGGAGCCACGGTGACGATCAGTTCCGGGTTCGTCCCGACCCAGGACACGCTAGCTTTCACTAACCAGAACGGCATCACCGGCAGTTTCGACGCGACAACGGGCGTGCTGATCTTGACCGGCACGGCGTCGCTGGCCGATTACCAGGCGGCGTTGCAGTCAGTGACCTTCGCCGACTCCAACGGCCTTTCCGCCACGGCGGGCAACCGCACGATCAGCTTCCAGGTCGACGACGGATCCTCTGGCAACAACCTGAGCAACACGGTCTCGCGTACCGTCGACGTGATGCCGAACAGCCCGCCGGTCGCTGTCAACGCGGTCGCGTCGACCGGCAAGCACACCGCGATCGACATCAACGTGCTGTCGGGCGCCAGCGACCCCGATGGCGACCCGCTGACAGTGACCTCGCTGAACACGACGGGCACGCTCGGCTCGGTGTCGATCAACCCGAACGGCACGATCCACTACGACCCGAACGGCCAGTTCAACGGCCTGAGCCAGGGCCAGTCCGGGACCGATCAGTTCGGCTTCACGGTCTCTGACGGCTTCTTCACCTCCTCGGCGACCGTGACGGTCACGATCACCGGCGTCAACGACCCGCCGGTCGTCTCGAACGTCGAGACCAGTGCGCTGAGCTACCGGGCGCAGGACCCTGCGGTTGCGATCACCAGCACGCTGACGGTGAGCGACGACGACGACGCGACGATCGCCAGCGCGACGGTCTCGATCACCTCAGGCTTCACCTCAGGTGCGGATGTGCTGTCGTTCACGAACCAGAACGGGATCACCGGCAGCTACGACGCCAGCACCGGCGTGCTGACCCTGAGCGGTGCCGCGTCGCTCGCGGACTACCAGGCCGCGCTGCGCTCGGTCGAATTCTCGACCAGCGACAGTTCGGCCAGCCCGGCAAACCGGGTGGTCTCGTTCGCGGTGACCGACTCGATCGGCGCCGCAAGCACCAGCGCGGCGCAGCGCACCATCGACGTCAGCGAGGCCAACCAGCCGCCGACTGCCGTGAACCACACCTACAGCGCGGTCGGCAACACCCCGCTCGGGGTCGGCACGACTCCGTCAGGGCCGGCGGCGACCGTCAGCGGCAGCGTGCTGAACGGCGACAGCGACCCGGATTCCACGAGTCCGCTCAGCGTCACAGGGAACACCAACCCGGCGCACGGCACGGTCACGATGAACCCCGACGGCACGTTTACCTATGTGCCCGACGCCGGCTACTCGGGACCCGACAGCTTCCAGTACACGATCACCGACAGCGACGATCCAGCCAACCCGAAGTCGGCAACGGCCACGGTCACTATCGACGTCGGCACGGTCGTCTGGTACGTCAACAACGCCGCCGCCAGCGGCGGCAACGGCGAGGCTTCGGCGCCGTTCAACACTCTCGCCGCCGCGAACAGCGCCGCCGGGTCTGACAGCATCATTTTCCTGTACCAGGGCAATGCCACTTACAGCGGCGGCGTGAGCCTGAAGTCGGGCGAGGACCTGTGGGGCCAGCCTTACGGCCTCACCGTCGGCAGTTACTCGCTGGTCCCGGCGGGCGGTTCTAACCCGACGATCACCAACTCGGGTGGCGACGGGATCGACCTGGCCGAGAATGCCGACGTTGAGGGCGTTAACGTGTCCAGCCCGAGCGCAAGCGGCATCGCCGCATCGAACGTCAACGACGCCACCGTCGGCACCGCCGTTGCCGTGACCGTCTCGGGTGCGAGCGGTAACGGGGTGGACATCAACGGCGGCGACGGCACCATGAATCTGGGCGGCGTCAGCGTCACGGGCAGTTCAGGGCATTCGGTGTCGATCGCCAACCGGACCGGCGGCAGCGTCAGCATCGGCGGGAACATCACCGACCAGGGCACCGGCATAGCCCTGTCGAGCAATCCGGGCACGACCATTACTCTCAGCGGCACCCTGTCGCTGAGCACGGGCGCCAATACCGCCTTCTCGGCTACCGGCGGCGGCACGGTCGCCGCGACCGGTTCAGGCAGCACGATCGTCACGACCACGGCCACCGCGCTGACCGTGCAGAACACCACGATCGGCAGCGGCGGCCTGAACTTCCAGGCCATCTCGTCCAACGGGGCCAATCCAGGCATCGACCTGTCCTCAACCGGTTCGTCCGGCGGGCTTACTGTCAGCGGCACCGGCTCGGCCGGTTCCGGCGGAACGATCCAGTCCTCCGCGGGTAACGGCGTCACGCTGTCCTCGACCACCTCGCCGAGCTTCACGGACATGGTGATCAAGAACAACGCCGCCGACGGCATCAACGGCACCCAGGTCAACGGGCTCACGCTGGCAGGGTCGACCGTCTCGGGTAACGGAACCCAGTCGGCGGTCTCCGGCGAGAACGACGACGGCCTGGACTTCTCGCCGAATGGTGACGGCTCGCCCAACGGCCTGACCGGCACCGTCTCGATCACGAACTCGTCGATCACCGGATCAGCGGACAACAACGCGGTCATCAGCGACAGCAGCGGCACGCTTAACCTGACCGTCACCGGCAGCACGTTCAGCAGCGACAACGCCACCACAGGCAACGACGGCTTGCACATCGACGCCAACGGGTCGACGAACGCGACCGTCAGCGTCACCGGGTCGGCGTTCACCAACAACTTCGGTGATCACTTCCAGTTCTCGACTGACTCGGCCTCGACCGGCACCAACAGCGTTACGTTCTCGAACAACACGCTGACTACCACGGCAGCCGGTGTCCTTGGCGGCGGCGTGGTGATCAGCCCGTTCGGCAACTCGCATACCTCGATCACGGTCGAGAACAACAACATCCAGAACTCGGTGCTTACCGGGATCGCGATCGACGAGAACGGCTCGAGCGGCACGCTGACCGGGACCGTGAGCGGCAATACAATCGGCACCGCGTCGGCCTCGAATTCCGGCTCGGCAGGCAACGACATCGGCCTGTTCGCCGAAGGTTCGGTGACGGAAACTCTCCTTGTCACCAACAACACCTTGTACCAGTACGAGAACGAGGCAGGGATCAGCTTCCTCGACCGCGAGGGCAACCCGACGATGAATCTCACGATCACCGGCAACACGATCGCCGATCCTGGCTCGTTCGGCACCTGGGGCCTGATCGGCCAGGCCGGGGCACTGACCGGAGACAACGGCACGGTCTGCGCGGCCATTTCCGGCAACTCGCTGATGGGCTCAGCCCAGGCTGGTCAAGGTGGCGCCGACATCGAACTTGATCAGCAATTCAGCACCACGATCGAGCTTCCCGGCTACTCAGGCGGCGCGGCAGACACCAATGCCGTACAAAGCTTCCTGAGCGGGAACAACACAGGTAATGGCACCCCGAGTGTAATCGCCACGGTCAGCGGCAGCGGCGGAGGGTTCACCGGTCCGGCGAGTTGTCCGATCCCGTAGGCAGCAGGCAATAGGCAATAGGCAATAGGCAGGACAAAAGCAAAGGAGCGGTTGTGGCCACACCGTACCTGTGTGAAATCCGGATAATGTCGTTCGGATTTGCCCCCAAAGGATGGGCGCAGTGCAACGGGCAACTGCTGCCTATCGCTCAGAATCAGGCCCTGTTCGCCCTGCTCGGAACTACTTATGGTGGCGACGGCCGGGTAAATTTTGGCCTTCCCAACCTTCAGGGTCGCGCCGCCCTGCACATGGGCGCCGGGTACAGCCTCGGACAGCTAGGCGGCGAGGCGGCTCACACTCTGACGATCGGAGAGGTGCCGACCCACACGCATACCGCGGTAGGCACGCCGACCGCTGGTGACTCGCCGATCGCCGATGCCAACTACCTTGGCTCGGCCGACGACGTCTACGGTGCGGCGGTTGACCTGGTAAATCTCAACCTGGCTTCGGTGAGCACTACCGGCGGCAGCCAGGCACACGAAAACATGCAGCCGTATCTCGTGCTGAACTTCTGCATTGCGCTGCAGGGCATTTTCCCGACCCAGAATTAGGAGTCAGCCGTGTCGCAACCTTATGTCGGGGAAATCAGGATGTTCGCTGGCAACTTCGCCCCGGTCGGCTGGATGTTCTGCGATGGCACTATCTTGCCGATCTCTGGTTACGAGGTCCTCTTCCAGCTGATCGGCACTACCTACGGTGGTGACGGCCAGTCCACCTTCCAGCTACCCGACTTGCGCGGACGCGTTCCTGTGCACCAGGGCAACGGTTACGTGCTGTCTCAGGCTGCAGGGGCAGAGGAAGTAACCATCGCGACCCCCACCTATCCGAGTCATAATCACGCCTTCCTTGCCTCGACTAGCTCGGCAGGCCAGCGCACGCCGGTGGGCAACGCGGCGGCGACAATCGTGGCCGGAAGCGCCTACGTGCAACAGCCGCCGACCGCGCCGCTCGCGCCGGCGACGATCCAGGGCTATCCAGGTTCTGGCCAGTCGCACGACAACTTCCAGCCCTACCTGTGCGTCTCGTTCATCATTTCGCTGTTCGGCGTGTTTCCGACGCCGAGCTGATAGGGGATTATTGATGGCTAACCCTTTTCTCGCTGAGATCAGGATCTTCACCTGCAATTTCGCTCCTGTCGGGTGGGCGTTCTGTAACGGCCAGCTTATTCCGATCAGCCAGAACACCGCGCTCTTCTCGCTGCTCGGAACCTTCTACGGCGGCGATGGCAGGTCCACCTTCGCCCTGCCCAACCTTCAGGGCTCGGTGCCGATGTTCTACGGACAAGGATCAGGGCTCAGCCCGCACGGGATCGGCGAGAGCGCCGGAGCGCCGACCGTGACGCTGCTGAACACCCAGGTACCGGCTCACGCGCATAATCTCCAGGCCAGCCCGCACGTAGCCGATATCGACAGCCCTTCACCGAGCAACTCACTCGGGCGCTCCACGCCGCAGTTGATCTACAAGACGCCGAGCGGAGCCGCCACCCCCCAGGCCATGGCGCCAGGTATCGTGACTCCGGCCGGGAGCACGCTTCCGCATAACAACCTGATGCCCTACCTGACGCTCAGCTTCTGCATCGCCTTGCAGGGCGTCTACCCGCCGCGCGCGTGACCGCTGAACTGAAGCCGGCCGGGCCCGACGACGCGGAGTTGCTCTACCGGATCTACGCGAGTACGCGCGAATCCGAACTCGCCGTCGTGCCCTGGGACGATGCGAAGAAAGAGGCGTTCCTGCGGATGCAGTTCGGCGCCCAGGACAGTTACTATCGGGCTAACTGGCCGAATGCCAGCTATGACCTGATCGTCAGCGGCGATAAACCGCTGGGCCGCCTGTATGTCGAGCGCGGAGAAGACGCCTGGATGGTACTCGACATCGCCTTGCTGCCCGGCTGCCGCGGGCAGGGGATCGGTACCCGGCTGCTCAATGGCGTCCTCGCCGACGCTGCCGCGGTCGCCAAGTCGGTGCGTATCTACGTCGAACGATTCAACCCAGCCAGGCACTTGTACGACAGGCTCGGGTTCAGGCAGGTCGAGGAGCAGGAAATCTATCTGCTGATGGAATGGAAACCTGGCGAGGCGGGCTAGCCGAAGACGGCCTCGTAGCGCATCGCGTCCCGTTCGGGGCCGAGCGGGACGATGAACAAGTCGAGTGTGCCAAGTCCGTCATGCTCGAGCCGGTAGGTGGCCTGCGGCAGAATCGGCGAGAGCGGTCCTCGGAACACGACAGAAAACGGGGTACGCGGGCTGCCGGGCTGACCACCTGAATATTCGGTGACCGCGGTCAATTGAAGGTCGAATTCTGCCGCCGCGACCCGGAATTGCCCGCCTCTGACGGCCAGAAAGTCAGCGGCGGTCAGTTCGTTAAGCGCACGGTCAGCCGTCATGAACTGATCCTACGTGCGGTGCGGCGGCGCCGGTGCCTGGCGCCTAGGATGCGCAGACGACTGCCTTCAGTTCGGCCAGGGTCTCCTCAATGATGCCGGCGAGGCCCTGCCTGGCGTCGTCGGCGACCCAGCGGGCGAAAGCGGTCTTGAACACTGCGACTCCCGACTCGGCCACGAGGCTCGCGCCAGGCTCGCTCACGCCGCGCTCGCGCAGCGCCGCCGCGAACGCCGCGGCGAAGGAGGCGAGTTTGAGCAGTTCACGTTCCTGAAGGTCGGGACTTGAGCTGATCACCAGGTGGCGCTGCCTGGACATGACCTGGTGCTCGGCAGTGAAGAACGCCGCGGCCGCCGCCTCGAGCGCGCCGGCGATCGCGGTCAGGGGCGTGGCAGAAGGCGGCGCGGCCGCGACGTGTCCGGCGAGGAACGTCTCGAGATCGTGCCCGCCGGGGAAGAGCACCTCGCGCTTGTCGGCGAAGTAGCGGAAGAACGTGCGCTCGGTGACCCCGGCTCTGGCGGCGATCTGCGCCACGGTCGTCTGCTCGTAGCCGTTCTCCGCGAACAGCGCCACCGCTGCAAGCCTGAGACGGCCCTGGGCATCGGGCTCCCATCGCACCATAGCTGTGATGCTAGCTGATGACACCCGCTGACATCGCGGTGGACTGGCCGTGGTCCCGGATCTTTCCTTCATACCCGGGCAGTACGCCTACTGCGGGCGTGTTCCGCTTGCGGCGCGACCGAAGAAGGCTTAGTGTTACAACATCTAGTAGTTACAACAGTGTAAGTAGCCCAGTGATAGGGCTTGCGGGTGAGCAAGGCGTAGTTGCCGCAGCGCAATTCGTGTCCGCGCGTCCCTCATAGCGGACGGTAAAGGGGTTAGTTGTGCGTTGCCCGTACTGTCGGTACAGCGACTCGCGTGTGCTCGACTCCAGGGAAGCCGACGAGGGCCGGGCTATCCGCAGGCGCCGGTCGTGCGTGGCGTGCGGGCGCCGGTTCACGACCATGGAAGAGGCGATCCTGGTGGTCGTCAAGCGCAGCGGCGTCAGGGAGCCGTTCAGCCGCGCGAAGATCGAGGTCGGCGTGCGCAAGGCCTGCCAGGGCAGGCCGGCCGACGACGACGCCATCGCCGCACTGGCCCAGAGCGTCGAGGAGACCATCAGGGCACAGGGCGTGCCTGAGGTCTCCAGCCACGATGTCGGCCTCGCGATACTTCGCCCGCTGCGTGACCTAGACGAAGTCGCTTACCTTCGCTTCGCGAGCGTGTACAAGAACTTTGAATCTCTGGCCGATTTCGAGCGTGAAATCGCATCGCTAACCGCTGGTCCACCGGAGTCCAGTCAGGACCAGCCGGCACGGTTCGGAAATGTAATGCAGACGAACGGTAAGGTACCGAGTCTGGGTCTCTAATTCCTGTCATCCAGGGAAAGGACGGGGTAGGGAAATGAATGCGACGCCTGAGCTTCCGGGTAGTCGGCGCCAAGCGCAGCGGGCTAAGAGCCTGAAAATGGAGCGGGTGTGGACCAAAGAAGGAGTTCACCCTTACGACGAGGTTACCTGGGAACGCCGGGACGTCATCATGACCAACTGGCGCGACGGCTCGGTCAACTTCGAGCAGCGCGGAGTTGAGTTCCCTGATTTCTGGAGCGTCAATGCCACCAACATCGTCACTACGAAGTACTTCCGCGGCGCGCTAGGCACCCAGGCGCGCGAGTGGAGCCTGCGCCAGCTCATCGATCGCGTGGTCGCTGTGTACCGGAAGGCGGGCGAGGAGTACGGGTACTTCGCCTCAGGTGCCGACGCGGAGATCTTCGATCACGAGCTGAAGTGGATGCTGCTCCACCAGGTCTTCAGCTTCAACTCGCCGGTCTGGTTCAACGTCGGCACGACCTCGCCGCAGCAATGCAGCGCCTGTTTCATACTTGCCGTTGACGACTCGATGGAGTCGATACTTGACTGGTACAAGGAAGAGGGCCTGATCTTCAAGGGCGGCTCTGGCGCCGGGGTCAACCTGTCCCGTATCAGATCGAGCAAGGAATTGCTGTCAAGCGGCGGTACCGCCTCTGGCCCGGTCAGCTTCATGCGCGGTGCGGACGCTTCGGCGGGAACTATCAAGTCCGGCGGCGCGACTAGGCGCGCGGCCAAGATGGTAATACTCGACGTTGACCATCCGGACATCGAGGAATTCATCGAGACCAAGGTCCACGAAGAGCAGAAGATCCGTGCGCTGAAGGATGCCGGGTTCGACATGGACCTTGGCGGTAAAGACATCTACACGGTCCAGTACCAGAACGCGAACAACTCGGTGCGCGTCTCAGATGAGTTCATGGATGCCGTGGAGAACGGCGCCAAGTTCGGCCTGCACAGCAGGCTTGACGGCGCCGTGCTCGGCGAGGTCGACGCGAAGGCGCTGTTCAGGAAGATGGCTCAGGCCGCCTGGGAGTGCGCCGACCCCGGTATTCAGTACGACTCGACCATCAACGACTGGCACACCTGCCCGGAGAGCGGCCGGATTACCGCGTCCAACCCCTGCAGCGAGTACATGCACCTGGACAACTCCTCGTGCAATCTCGCCTCGCTGAACCTGGTCAAGTTCATGGCCGATGACGGATCGTTCCGCATCGACCACTTCGTCAAGTCCATCGAGTTCATCACCACCGCGATGGACCTGTCGATCTCCTTCGGCGACTTCCCGACCGTGAAGATCGGGGAAGTGTCCCGCGCCTACCGGCAGCTTGGCCTGGGTTTCGCCAACCTGGGCGCGATGCTCATGTCGTCAGGCATTCCCTACGACTCCGATGCCGGCCGGTCGCTCGCCGCGTCTATCACGGCACTGATGACGGGTACCGCCTACCGCCGCTCGGCCGAACTCGCGGGGGTGATCGCCCCGTATGACGGCTACGCGCGTAACACCGCGGCGCACAAGCGCATCATCCGCAAGCACACCGCGGCCTGCGATGACGTAGCCGAGGTCGGCAGCGAGAGCACGGCGATTCTGCGCGAGGCCAGGAAGCAGTGGCAGCTTGCCGGGAAGATCGGTGAGAAGAACGGCTGGCGTAACGCGCAGGCCAGCGTGCTGGCGCCGACCGGCACCATCGGCCTGATGATGGATTGCGACACCACGGGCATCGAGCCCGACCTGGCGCTGATCAAGTTCAGGAAGCTCGTTGGCGGCGGCTCGCTCCAGATCATCAACAAGGCCGTACCCCGCGCGCTGCGTACCCTCGGCTATCAGGTAGAGCAGGTCGAGGCGATCATCGAGTACATCTCAGAGCACGGTCACGTGGTCGGGGCACCTGGCCTGCGAGCCGAGCATTACTCGGTCTTCGACTGCGCGATGGGCGACCGGTCGATCGCGCCCATGGGTCATGTGCGCATGATGGCGGCCGTGCAGCCGTTCATCTCTGGCGCGATCTCCAAGACCGTCAACATGCCGGAGTCGGCGACGGTCGACGACATCGAGCGGATCTACTTCGAGGGCTGGCGGCTCGGCCTGAAGGCGCTGGCCATCTACCGCGACAACTGCAAGGTAGGCCAGCCTGTCGCCAACGCCAAGGCCGCGAAGGCAGCCGCGCCGGCCAGCGCGAAGACACCGCACGAGGCCAGGCCGGTGCGCAAGCGCCTGCCGAAGCACCGGCCGGCGACGGTGACCAGGTTCTCCGTGGCCGGTGCCGAAGGCTACATGACCGCGTCGAAGTACCCGGACGACGGAGTCGGTGAAGTTTTCCTCAAGCTCGGCAAGCAGGGCTCGACCCTGGCCGGCGTGATGGACGCCTTCTCGGTGGCGATCTCGATCAGCCTCCAGTACGGCGTGCCGCTCGAAAAGTGGGTTGAGAAGTTCACCAACATGCGCTTCGAGCCGGCCGGAATCACCGACGACCCGGACATCCGGATGGCAAGCTCGGTGATGGATTACGTGTTCAGGCGCCTCGCGCTCGACCACCTGCCCTACGAGACCCGCGCCGAGCTCGGCATCTTGTCGGCCGCCGAGCGGATCGCGCAGCTCGACGGCGCCGACCCCGCCGCACTCGACGCCGACGAGGTGGACACTGCGGAACTGGCACAGTCCGCGCCGCGTGAACTCTCCCGGCCCGCCACAGAGACGCTGCCCCCGGCCGCTCAGGGCATTAACGGGCCGCGCAGCCCGGCCGAGCTAGCCGAAGCCCAGCTCGGCCGGGCCGCCGACGCGCCGCTCTGCTTCACCTGCGGCACCAAGATGCGCCCGGCCGGAAGCTGCTACGTCTGCGAAGGCTGCGGAGCCACCAGCGGCTGCAGCTAAAAGTGAGCGGTATCGCATCAGATGCAACAAGCGCCAGCGAGCGCGGCTGAGCATCTGATCTGCTGAAACGCCGCACGCCCGTGCCCGCAGGGGTCCGGGCGTGCGGGGCGGCGCGAGCACCTGGAGCGACTAGC
>DAHVDE010000104.1 GCA_027313705.1 Actinomycetota bacterium
GAACCGCGCGCAACCTGGCCACGGTCACCAGGCTCCTGGCCCTCTGCGACGGATGAACGCGCACCAGCGCAGCCACCGCCAGCGCGGGTCCCGTGAGGTCGCTCACGTCCGGACTAGCCCCCTGGCCGGGCTTGTTGGAGCTAATAACTCCCCCGAAGACAACCAAAGAAAGCTAGTCCTCATGTCCCCCCGACCCGGCGACGATGGTGCGCCTGGCAGCAATCTCACCAAGATCAGAAACAGTCTCCTGGCCGGCCTGGCGCTAGCCGGCGTCTTCGCCGCGGCGCTCACCGCCGCGTTCGCGATCTATCCGGTTACCGCAAGCAGGCTGGCGGCCGTGCCCCTTGCCGCCGGGCCGGTCACGCAGGGCCGTCTCGTGGCGCGCCCGGTAGGACTTGAACACTGCGGAGGCGATCTCAGGCGCGCCGTGCGGCTAACCCGCCGGGCAAGGCGGCGTCTCACCGGCCAGCTGCAGTCCTGGGCCGACGCCGGGCTGATCGCAGTAAGCAAGCCTGCGCCTCCGCCCGCCTGCGGACTGCGGTAAGGACGTCAGATGGCTGATGGCGACAGCGAGTTCAAGCCGATGCTGGCCACTGCGGGCAACCTGCCGGCCGACGACGCGAACTGGGCCTATGAGATGAAGTGGGATGGCATTAGGGCCATCGCGCATATCGCCGGCCATGGCGTGACGCTGACCGGCCGGACCGGGCGCGACCTGAGCCCGAGCTACCCGGAACTGGCGGGCATGGCGGGCGCGCTCGGCGGGCGCCAGGCCGTGCTCGATGGCGAGATCGTCGCGTTCGGCGGCGCGGCCTGGCCGAGCTTCGAGGCGCTCCAGCAGCGGATGAACGTGACCGCCGCCGGTCAGGTGCGCAGGCTTGCCGCCCAGATACCGGTCACCTACCTGGCCTTCGACCTGCTTTCGCTGGACGGGCAGGTGCTGACCGGCCAGCCTTATGTGAGCCGGAGGGCGCGACTCGACGAACTCGGGCTAGACGGCGCGAACTGGCAGACACCGCCGGCCTTCGTCGGCGTCAGCGGCGCCGACGCGCAAGCCGTGTCCAAGATCAACGGCCTGGAAGGCGTCATGGCCAAGCGGATCACCTCCCGTTACGAGCCGGGGCGCCGTTCGGTGAACTGGCTCAAGATCAAGAACCTGCTCCGCCAGGAATTCGTGGTAGGCGGCTGGAAGCCGGGCGAGGGCAACAGGAAGAACCTGGTCGGGTCGCTTCTCGTCGGCGTCTACGGCACGGAAGGGCTGACCTTCGCCGGCCACGTCGGCACCGGTTTCACGGCCAGGACGCTGACCTCGCTCACCGCACTGCTTGCCCCGCTCCGCCGCGACACCTCGCCGTTCGGGACGACCGTACCGCCTGAGCATGCCAGGGGAGTGGTCTGGGTCGAGCCTGAGATCGTCATCGAGGCCGCCTTCGGGCTGTGGACGACCGCTGGCCGGCTCCGCGCCGCCTCGTTCCTTGGCGTTCGCACCGACAAGGACCCGGCCGAGGTCGTGCGCGAAGACCCCGCCTAGCTGCCCGGCGGCTACCTGGCGAAGAAGTGGAGACCTAGCCAGGCCCAGGCGACCAGCATGCCGACCCGGCCGGTCCTGGTCGCCATGATGCGGGTCATGACCTGGCTGAAGGTCGGGACCTTGGCCAGTCCGGTCCGGCCGGCTATCTCCGTGCCGATGACGCCGGTCAAGATGATCAGGAAGCCGGTAACGGTGACGTCGTGGCTGTTCATCGTTCCACCAGGTAGGCGCCGAGAGCGATCCAGCCGAGCAGGGCAACAGCCCGGCCAGGTGCGGTAGCGAGCAGCGGGTCGGTCAGCGTGCTGATCGTCGGGTGCGCGTATGAGCTTGTCTCGACGTTCGGCTGCTGCAGCAGGGCGGAAAGCTCCCACAGGCCAGCGGCGACCAGGAGCGTGCTCCAGGTGATCACCCCGGCCCTGGGGAACTTGGCCGGTATGACGCGCTGCCTGGTCGGCCCGCCCCAGCCGATGATCACGACGCTCGCGCCGAGGCCGACGACACCCGCCGTCGTCGGCCACGAGTATCGGGAAAACGATCCCACCGTCAGCGCGTAGACGACCGCAGCGACCGAGCCGATGGCCAGGAAACGCAGTCTGGGCAGCCCGGTGCGCGGTTTCCAGATGCTCGGCGCGGGCGGCTCGCTCGCCTCCGGGCTGGCACCTGCCGCCCTGGCCGCGGCGACCTGCCGTGCATGCAGGCCGGCGTCCCAGGCCAGCGCCGTGGCGACGGTGAAGAGCAGCAGCCCGTCGACCGGCTTTCCCGAGATCATCGTGAAGATCGAGATCAGCAGCAAGATCGCGACGATCGGCTGGCGGACTCCCGACATGGTGATCAGCAGCCGGTCACCGAGATGTTGCGGTGCGCTCGCTACCGCCACGGCGGAGTCATAAGCAACCGGTGTGGTACCGCCGCTATCCGGCTGATCAGGGCCGGAACGATCGGCGTGGGTTCGCCGGTTACCACCGAAGCGCGCCATGTAACCCCCTGCGAGGACAGCCTTCGCCACATCGTGACTCGGCGGGGCGTGGCCATGCTAGCCTGCCCTGCCGAGGCTGCGCTGTGCGTCGCAGCGGGCCAGGTTCAGCGGGCCTATCAGGTGCGACCAGATTTCACAACGCACTGTTACCGCATATCAGACAGTATTTGCGATCCTAGATCATCGCCTGGATCGTGACAAGGCGGGCGGCCCCGCGCCGACGGCCCCGTGCGGGCTAGCCGATGCGGCACCCTCGTTTCGCCTTGGCCTCTCCGGAGTTCCTGCTCACCATCAGGCAGGAATCGTCGACCGCCTGGAACGCGCTCGCCGGGATTCCCTTGAGCAGGCTGACCAGGGCATCGGGCCATTGCGGATAAGCCGCGCCCTGGAAGTACCAGTTGCTGCCGTTATCGGCGAGTATCAGGCCATAGTCCCGCATCTCGATCAGCACGGCCTTGGCGTCCTTGCAATAGGGGGCGTTACGGCAGAACCTCTTGATGTCGAAGCCTGGCTTCAGCCTGAACCTGGCGCCCATTGGCGGAAGGCCCAGATTGTTACTGGCACCGGCTTC
Organism: Actinomycetota bacterium; assembly: GCA_027313705.1. Classification (GTDB taxonomy): domain Bacteria; phylum Actinomycetota; class Actinomycetes; order Streptosporangiales; family Streptosporangiaceae; genus Chersky-822. The sequence continues at coordinate 3,079 of DAHVDE010000104.1, forward strand.
GTGCCTGGCTGGCCAGATATAGGCGGTCCGCGTGGTCTGGGCGGTGAACCTGATCGCGTGCGTGATCGGCTTGCCGGTGCGCGCCGAGTAGGCCACCTGCTGGAAGTTGAGCAGTCCTGGCAGGATCGGCAAGCCGGCGGCATCGGCTGAGGTCCACCCGGCGGGCCGCAGCGCATTTGACCGCAAATGCCAGATCGCACCGGAGCCGGCGGTCGGGTGGCGGGAGTATCGCGCGTCCCACAACTCGTAAAGGGTGCAGGTGGTCTTGTTAACCATGATCGCGTGGCGGTCGCCGCTGGCGTTCTTACCGCCTTCGATCGGGGTGTCCTGACCGAACGGGTAAGGGCCCTTGTCGCTCTCGCTTGCGTACTGGAACGTGATCTTGACCAGCGGATGCCTGCTTGTGACGATCGTGTAGGGGATGCCGTACGGGTAGCCGCCCTGGTCAGGGCCGAAGTCCGGATGCAGGTAGGTATGCGCGGAGTCCATGCTGCGCAGCCAGGCGGCGCTGTGGCTGTCCACGGGAAGCTTGGAGACGTTGGTGTTCCAGATGTTGCTGGCCGGGAACATCGGACAGAGCGGAGCGCCGGGCACGGCGGTGCTCATGACAGCGCCATTGCCGGTCGCGCGCAGCCCGGGCAGCGGGTGCAGCACCTCGGCAGCCGGACTGGCGGCCAGGCCGGCGACCGCGAGCAGCGCGGTAATGGCCAGTGGTGGTGCAATAGCTATGTTCCGGACAAAACGACGCACACGAAAGCCATCAAGTCGGTCCATATGGCAATGCTGGCATAGCCGCGCCAGCCTCGCTGTAGGTTGCGACGGGTAAGTCACATGACGCACTATCGGGAAATCCGCTCAACCCAGGGGAGCCGTCCATGAAGGTCCCGTTGACTGTCGCTGACTTCCTGCGCCGCGGCGCGCTCGTGTACGGGGACCGTACCGCGTTCGTCGACGAACCAGGCACGGCAGGCTCGCTCGGCGCGATCACCTACCGCTCGGTCGAGCGCAGAGCGCGCGGTGTAGCCATCGCGCTCGACCAGATGGGCGTCGGCGCGGGCGAGCGGGTCGCGGTCGTGAGCCCGAACGCTTCCAGGTTCGGCATCTTGTTCTACGGCGTGAGCGGCTACGGACGGGTGCTCGTGCCGGTCAACTACCGGCTCAAGGCCGAGGAAGTCAGCTACATCGTCGAGCATTCCGGCGCCTCGGTGCTGCTCGTGGATCCTGAGTCTGACGAGGCGCTGAAGGAGGTGCGGGCCAGGCACCGGATCGTCCTGGACGGCGTAGCCGACCAGGAGTTGTTTGCCGAGGCGCCCGATGACGCGCATCCGGCGGGCTGGGAACCTGACGAAGACGCCACCGCGAGCATCAACTACACCAGCGGTACCACCGCGCGGCCGAAGGGCGTGCAGCTCACCCATCGCAACTGCTGGCTGAACGCCACGACGTTCGGCTGGCACACCACGGTCACCGACAGGGATGTCTACCTGCACACGCTGCCGATGTTCCACTGCAACGGCTGGGGCATGCCCTATGCGGTCACCGCGATGGGAGTGCCGCAGGTGGTCGCGCGGAAGATCGAAGGCGAGGAACTGCTGCGCCGCGTCGACACCCACGGTGTCACGCTGATGTGCGGTGCCCCCGCCGTGGTCGCCGCGATTCTCGACGCGGCCAGCGTCAGGCGCGCGGCCGGGCAGGACATACCCGGCAGGGACCGGGTTCGCATCGTGGTCGCCGGCGCTCCGCCGCCATCCAGGACGATCGAGCGGGTAGAAAGCGAGCTTGGCTGGGAGTTCATCCAGATCTACGGCCTCACCGAAACGGCGCCGCTGCTCACGGTGAACCGCCGCCCGGCCGAGTGGGACGACCTGCCCGCGCTCGAGCGGGCCAGGCTGCAGTCACGTGCCGGGGCGCCCGCGGTCGGCGTGCAAGTGGCCACCGACGAGGAAGGCGAGATCCTGGCCAGGTCGAACAACGTCTTCGCCGGTTACTGGGAACAGCCGGAAGAGTCGTCAAAGGTGCTGGTCGACGGCTGGTTCCACACCGGAGACAAGGGGTACCTCGAGCCGGACAGTTACCTCGTCATCTCCGACAGGAAGAAGGACGTGATCATCTCTGGCGGTGAGAACGTCAGCTCTGTCGAGGTGGAAGATTGTCTTTTTCAGCATCCAGCGGTCGCGGAAGCGGCGGTCATCGGCGTCCCTGACGCGCGCTGGGGGGAGACCGTCAAGGCCCTCGTCGTGGTCAGGGCCGGGCACGAGATCACGCAAGCCGAGCTGATCGAGTTCTGCCGGTCCAAGCTGGCGCACTACAAGTGCCCGACCTCGGTCGAGTTCCGCGACTCCCTGGCGAGGACCGCCACTGGCAAGCTGCAGAAGTTCAAGCTCCGCGCACCGTACTGGGAGGGATATGAGCGCGGCGTCAACTGAGGTCGACGCCGCGCTCGCCAGGACCGGCCGCCGCTCAGGCGGCTAGCGCCGCCGGGGCGGCCTTGGCCGCGGCCGGCTCAAGTGCCATGGCCAGGACGTCCTTGATGTCGGTCATCAGGTGGATGTCCAGTGCCTCGCGCACCTTGTCTGGCACCTCGTCCAGGTCGGGGGCGTTCCGCGCCGGGATAAGGACCGTCGTGATGCCCGCCCGGTGCGCGGCGAGCAGTTTCTGCTTGAGCCCGCCGATCGGCAGCACCCTGCCGGTCAGTGACACCTCGCCGGTCATCGCCACGTCGGAGCGGACCAGCCGCCCGGAAAGCAGCGAGGCAAGAGCCGTCGTCATCGTGATTCCCGCGCTCGGCCCGTCCTTGGGCACCGCGCCGGCCGGCACGTGCAGGTGAACACCGCGGTCGGCAAGTTCGGCCACGGGCAGGCCGAGGTAGCTGCCGTTGGAGCGCAGGTAAGAAAGCGCGATCTGGGCCGACTCCTTCATGACGTCGCCAAGCTGCCCGGTCAGCGTGACTCCAGCACTGCCGCTCGCCTTGTCGGCCAGCGAGGCCTCGATGAACAGCAGGTCGCCTCCGGCACCGGTCACGGCCAGGCCGGCGGCGACGCCAGGGACGGCGGTGCGCTCGGCCGACTCGGGAGAGTGCCTCGGGTGCCCGAGGTACTCGGTCAGGTCGGCGGTGTCCGCGGTCAGCGGCAGGGCGAGTCCTTCGCGACCGGTCGCCAGCCGGGCGGCGATTTTCCGCAGCACCCGCGCTATCGACCGCTCAAGGGAACGCACGCCGGCCTCGCGGGTGTACTCGGTGGCCAGGGCGCGGTATGCGGCCTCGGTGAAGGTCACCTCGCCGGCGTCAAGGCCAGCCCGGCTGAGCTGCCTGGACAGCAGGTGGTCGCGGGCGATCGTGACCTTCTCGTCCTCGGTATAGCCGTCGAGCCTGATCAGGTCCATCCGGTCGAGCAGTGGCTCAGGTATCGCCTCGGCGACGTTGGCGGTGGCGATGAAAAGCACGTCGGAGAGGTCGAGTTCGACCTCGAGGTAGTGGTCGCGGAACGTGTGGTTCTGGGCCGGGTCGAGCACCTCGAGCAAGGCGGCCGTCGGGTCGCCGCGGTAGTCGGCACCGACCTTGTCCACCTCGTCGAGCAGCACGACCGGGTTCATCGAGCCTGACTCGCGGATCGCGCGGACGATACGGCCTGGCAGTGCACCGACATAGGTGCGGCGGTGACCCCGGATCTCGGCCTCGTCCCTGATGCCGCCCAGCGCGACCCGTGCGAACTTTCGGCCCATCGCGCGGGCGACCGACTCGCCGAGCGAGGTCTTGCCCACACCTGGCGGGCCGGCCAGGGCGAGCACGGCTCCGCTCCTCCGGCCGCCATCGAACGCCTGGCCCTTGTCGGCGAGGCGCTTGCGTACGGCCAGGTATTCGATGATGCGGTCCTTGACCTCATCGAGCCCGGCGTGGTCGGCGTCGAGCACCGCGCGGGCACCGGCGATGTCGTAGGCGTCGTCGGTGCGGGTGTTCCAGGGAACGTCGAGCACGGTGTCGAGCCAGGTCCTTATCCAGCCGGCCTCAGGGGAGGAGTCTGAACCGCGCTCGAGCTTGGCTGCTTCGCGCAAGGCCGCTTCCCGCACGTGCTCGGGCAGGTCGGCGGCCTCGATCCTGGCGCGGTAGTCGTCCTGCTCGGTCGCCGGAGTGCCGTCGAGCGCGGCCAGTTCCTTGCGGATGGCGGCCAGTTGCTGGCGGAGCAGGAACTCGCGCTGCTGCTTCTCCATGCCTTCGCGCACGTCGTTGCCGATCGTCTCGGCGACATCAAGCTCGGCCAGGTGGTCGCGGGCCCAGCCGGTCAGCAGTTCAAGCCGGTCATCGACGTCGATGGTCTCGAGCAGTTCCGAGCGCTGCTCGACCGACAGGTAGCTCGCGTACCCTGCGCTGTCGGCCAGCGCGGAAGGCTCGGTGATCCTCGACAGAGCGTCGACCACCTGCCAGGCGCCGCGCTTCTGCAAGATCGCGGCCGCCAGGCCGCGGTACTCCTTGGCCAGTTCCATGGCGCGGGGACCGGCGGGCGGCTCTTCGGTGATCGTGCCGAGCACCCAGAGCGCGGCGCCAGGGCCGACGGTGCCCGCACCGATCTTTACCCTGGACATGGCCCTGATGACGGCGCCCGGCTTGCCGTTGGGCAGCCGGCCTTCCTGCTCGACCACGCCCAGGGTGCCGACCGGCGCATAGCGCCCGCCGATCCTTGGCACGAGCAGCAGTCGCGGCCTCGCGTCGCCGTCCGCGACGGCACGGGCCGCCTCGATCGAGGACCGGACTTCTGAGTCGGAGGTGTCGAGCGGCACCACCATCGTGGGCAGCACGACGTCATCGTCGAGCGGCAACACCGGCAGCGTGAGGGTTTCGCTCATGTGAAGTCTCCAGCGTGATGATTACTTGATTACAATCACGCATAGCGCGGCCAGGCAGGAGTTTGTTCCTGGCGGCGGTTACGCCGAGAGCGGAGCGTATCAGTCGCGAGCGGCAGCCCGGCTGCGGCTACCTGCCAGGCTGCTGCCAGGGCTGGCCCGGCTGGCCCGGCTGCCATGGCTGGGCCTGCTGACCAGGCTGGAAGCTGGCGGCCACGAGAGAGCGCACATAGCCGACCCTGGCATTGATGTCGGCGACCTGCTCGACGCTCGATACCGGGATCGTGGTCGTGTGCACGAAGCCCGGTCCCGTCACGGTTACCTGGACGGCTCCCGTCGTCGTATTCTCCTTGGCCAGCAGGAAAAGCAGGCCGAGCAGGCAGGCGAGGGCGAATACGATCGCGCAGACGATGGCCCAGGTCGGAATGCTCTGACTGGTGGAGGACAGGTCGGTGAAGGTGAGACCGACCTCGCTGAGCGGGCGTGAGCCTGTCGGCGTGTAGACGGTAGTAGGCGTAATAGAGATATCGCCGATCACGACAAGTACCTGCTCGTTGCCGATCATCGCAGGCGCACCGCCAGGCACCGGCTGCCAGCCTGGCGCCGTCGGCTGAAGCTGGCCTTGCGGCGGCTGGAAGCCGCCTGGCCATCCGGCCTGCTGCTGCTGGTCGGCGGGCTGCCACTGTCCGCCCTGGCCTGGCCACTCGTTCATGCGCAATAGCGTATCCCTTAGGGGCTATGTGACCGGACCGAAGAGAGTAACGAGTGAGTCACTCGAGTGTGAGCCAGGGGTGCGGGCCAATCGCCGCGCCGGACGCCGCTGGGTTGCTGCGTGCCTGTGATCTGCTGCGGAGCGGTTCTGTCTGCGCTTTTCCCACGGAGACCGTGTACGGCCTCGGCGGCCACGCCTTCTCGGCGCAGGCCGTTGCGATGATCTACCGGCTGAAGAACCGGCCCGCATGGAATCCGCTGATCGTGCACGTCGACTCGGCCGAGCACGCGGCATCCCTGGCGGCGGACTGGCCGGATGCCGCGGCCGCGCTCGCGGCCAGTTACTGGCCAGGCCCGCTGACGCTCGTCGTCAGGCGGGCGGCCACGTTGCCACGGGCGCCAGGCGCCGCCGCCGATACCGTCGCCATCAGGGTGCCCGCGCATCCCGTGGCCATGACCCTGCTCAGGGAATGCGGGCTGCCGCTCGCGGCGCCGAGCGCGAACCGGTCAGAGCAGCTTTCGCCGACCCGCGCCGAGCACGTCGTGCGCAGCCTGCCAGAGGTGCCGCTTGTGCTCGACGGCGGCCAGTGCGATTTCGGCATCGAGTCCACCGTGGTCGACGTGACCGAAGGACGGGTGCGGTTGCTGCGGCCAGGCGCGCTCGCGCTCGGGGAGATCCGTGCCGTGGCAGGGAGGGTCGAGCTGCCCGAGCCGGCCGGCCGGGAGCCCGACGGCGCGGTGCGCTCGCCCGGCCTGGGCGGCAGGCATTACGCACCGCGGGCGAAGCTGGTCATTCTCGGTTCGATCACGGCGGACGACCTGCGCGGGCTGCCAGGTCCGGCCGGAATCCTCAGCTACGACCAGGCGGTCAGGGGCGATGCGACCACACCGGTCGAGTTGCTCGCGCCAGATCCGCGCGGGTACGCCGCCGGTCTTTACGCGGCCTTGCACCGGCTCGATGACGCGGGAGTCAAGTTCATCCTGGCCCTGGCGCCCCCCGCCGGCGACGACTGGCTCGCGGTCAACGACCGGCTGACCAGGGCTGCAGGTTAGGGTGAAGGTTACGGCGGAATCAAGGAGAGTCAGGTGCCAGTTCCAAGCGCGGGACGTGAGCCGCTGCGAATCGCGCTGCTCGGCTGCGGCTGCGTGGGCTCTCAGGTGGCGAGGCTGCTGACCGAACAGGCGGCCGGACTGTCCGCGCGGGCGGGCGGCCCGCTTGAGCTTGTCGGAATAGCCGTTCGCGACCGGCAGCGGCCAAGGCCGGCTGGCGTCGATGCGTCCTTGCTGACGAGCGATCCGGCCGAACTCGTGACCAGAGCTGACGTCGACATAGTCGTCGAGTTGATCGGCGGCACCGAGCCGGCCCGTTCGCTGATTTCCGCCGCGCTGGGTGCGGGCAAGTCGGTGGTCACCGCGAACAAGGCTCTCATCGCGAGCGACGGCGGCGCGCTGCACAAGGCGGCCAGCGCCAGCGGCGTCGACTTGTACTACGAGGCTGCCGTGGCCGGTGCCATACCGCTGCTCAGGGCGCTGCGCGAGTCCCTGGCTGGTGACGCTATCCGCCGGGTACTTGGAATAGTGAACGGCACCACGAACTTCATACTCGATCAGATGGACTCGGCAGGGGCCGAGTTCGGCGCTGCCCTGGCCAGGGCGCAGGAACTTGGCTACGCCGAGGCCGACCCGACCGCCGACGTGTCAGGCGCGGACGCCGCGGCCAAGGCGGCGATCCTGGCCAGCCTGGCCTTTCATTCCGAGATCACTTCTGCGGACGTCTTTACCGAGGGCATCACCTCGGTATCGGCCGAGGACATCACCAAGGCAAAGAACCTGGGTTTCGCGATCAAGCTGCTCGCGATCTGCGAGCGCGGCGATGAAGGCGTCTCGGTACGGGTGCACCCCTCGCTCATTCCCAGGGATCATCCCCTGGCCGCCGTGCACGGCGCGTACAACGCCGTGTTCGTGGAGGCCGAGGCGGCCGGCCCGCTGATGTTCTACGGCGCAGGCGCGGGCGGCCAGCCCACGGCCAGCGCGGTGCTCGGCGATATCGTGGCGGTGGCCAGGAATCAGCGCTCAGGCGTAAGCGGTCCAGAGCCCCTGACCTATGCGCAACTGCCGGCTATCCCGATGGACGAGGCTCTGACTAGGTATTTCGTCTCCCTGAACGTGGCTGATCAGCCCGGCGTGCTTGCCCCCATCGCGGAGAGCTTTGCCAGGCGCGGTGTATCGATCAAGATCGTGCATCAGGAGGGACACGGCGAGGACGCGAGCTTGATCATCGTCACGCATGCGGCACGTGAGTGCGCGCTGGCCGAGACGACGGCGGAACTCGCGGCCATGGGAGCCGTAAAGGCCGTGAGCAGCGTATTGCGGGTCGAGGGCGAGGAGGGCGAATGAGGACCTGGCGAGGAGTTGTCGGCGAGTACCGCGACTACCTGCCCGGCATCCCCGCCGACGCCGTGGTCACGCTGGGGGAGGGCGGCACGCCGCTGCTTGCCGCTCCTGCCCTGACGGCCATGACCGGGTGCCAGGTGTACCTGAAGATCGAGGGCATGAACCCCACAGGTTCCTTCAAGGACCGCGGCATGACGGTGGCGCTCTCCCTGGCCGTGGCCCGCGGCGCGAGCACGGTGATCTGTGCCTCGACCGGCAATACGAGTGCGAGCGCCGCGGCTTACGCGGCGCGGGCAGGCGTGGAATGCGCCGTGCTGGTGCCGCGAGGCAAGGTCGCGATCGGCAAGCTGGCCCAGGCGCTGGCCTACGGCGCCAAGCTGCTCCAGATCGACGGCAACTTCGACGACTGCCTTGACCTGGTAAGGAAGCTGGCCGAGAACAGCAAGGTGGCCGTGGTCAACTCGGTGAACCCCGACCGGCTGGCCGGGCAGAAGACGGCAGCCTTCGAGATCGTCGATGAGCTAGGCGACGCGCCCGACATTCACTGCCTGCCGGTCGGCAATGCGGGAAACATAGCCGCCTACTGGACGGGCTACAGCGAGTTCCTGTCGGAAGGCCGGTCGGCGAGGGCGCCGCGCATGTTCGGCTTCCAGGCCGCCGGTGCCGCGCCGATCGTGCTCGGCGAGCCGGTGCCCGACCCGGTGACTGTCGCCTCGGCCATCAGGATCGGCAATCCAGCCTCCTGGCGGCTGGCCGAAGCCGCGAGGGACGAATCCGGCGGTCAGATCGGTTCGGTCACCGATGACCAGATACTTTGCGCCTACCGCCTGCTGGCGGCTAAGGAAGGTGTTTTCGGTGAGCCCGCCTCCGCGGCCGCTGTCGCCGGGCTGCTGGCGGCCTGCGAGGAAGGAAAGGTCGCGCCGGGCTCGGTCGTGGTATGCACGATCACCGGAACCGGTATCAAGGACCCCGATGTCGCGATCGGCGGCATCGCCGAGCCGAAGGTGATCGCCGTCGATGCGGCCGCCGCAGCGGCGGAACTCGGCCTGGAGTGATCCGGTGACCTGGCCGGACCGGGCGGCGCTTGTCAAGGTCCCGGCCACGAGTGCCAATCTGGGACCCGGGTTCGACTCGTTCGGGCTGGCGCTCGGGCTTTACGACGTCGTCAGGGCGGCGGTGACGGCCGACGGTCTCCAGATCAGGGTAAGCGGGGTCGGGGAACACGCCGCCGCGCTCGGCGAGGGGCACCTCGTGGTCCGCGCCATGCGCGCGGCCTTCGGCTTCATCGGCGTCCATCCGCCCGGCCTCTCGCTGAGCTGCGAGAACGCGATCCCGCAGGGATACGGCTTCGGGTCTTCCGCTGCCGCCATCGTGGCCGGGCTGCTGGCGGCGCGGGCACTGGCGGGTGACGCGGGGCGGGCCAGGCTGCCCGACGAGGCTGTGCTGAGGTTCGCCGCCGACCTCGAGGGCCACGCGGACAATGTGGCCGCCTGCCTGGCTGGCGGCTTCACGATCGCCTGGACCGCCGGCGACGTGCGGAGCAAGCGGCTCGAGCCGCTGGCCGGCCTGACTCCGGTGCTCTGCGTGCCAGCCTCGCCGCTGGCGACCGAGGTGGCGCGGCGGTTGCTGCCTGAGCGCGTGCCGCACCGGGAGGCGGCCATGAACGCGGCGCGGGCCGGGATGCTCGTGGCCGGGCTGACCGCCGACGCGGCGCTGCTGCTCGACGCGACCGAGGACTACCTGCACCAGCCGTACCGTGTGGCGTCGATGCCTGCCACGGCTGGCCTGGTCGGCGCGCTGCGGCTGGCTGGCTTGCCTGCGGTGGTGTCGGGCGCAGGTCCCGCGGTGCTTGCGCTTGTCGTGCCAGGCGTCACCGCCGGAGCCGACGAGGTGGCTGAGATCGCCAAGGCTACCGGCGAGTCCTGGGAGGTCCTGGCGCCCGGCGTCGACCGCGCCGGAGGGACGGCGGAACTGGTCTAGCGCGGCTGGATGCGGCAAAGTGCCCTGAGTGCCGTTGACACCGGACCTGGCACGCACCTAGATTTTCATTGTTCGATCACGGAACTTATGTGCGTGAAGCGAACGTCGCCGACCCCTGGCTGTTTGCCACCCCCGGATCAAGGAGCGCATATGTCCCTGCTCGACTCTGCTATCTGGCGAGGCAAGGCATTTTCTGACGGCTGGCATGAGGTGTCGGGCGGAACCGCTCCGGTGATCGAGCCCGCGACCGGTGCCGAGCTCGGCACCGTGGGCCTCGCCGCGCCTGCCGACATTTCCGCCGCCGCGGCCGCCGCAGCGGCGGCGCAGGAGGCATGGGCCGCGACCCCTTACACGCAGCGCGCGGCGATCATGCGCAAGGCAGGAGACATCTGGCTCGCCCACGCGGCCGAGATCGAGGACTGGAGCGTCAGGGAAGGCGGCAAGATCCCGCCCGCCGCCCAGTTCGAGACCCACGTCGCCACGGAAGAGATCTTCGAGGCGGCCACCTTGCCTTCCCGGCCCTACGGCGACCTGCTGCCGAGCGAGCAGCCGCACCTGAGTTTCGCCGAGCGCGTGCCGGTCGGCGTCGTCGGCGTGATCTCGCCATTCAACTTCCCGCAGATCCTCGCGATCCGCTCGGTTGCCCCGGCGCTCGCGCTCGGCAACGCCGTCGTGCTCAAGCCAGACCCCCGTACCGCCGTCTGCGGTGGCGTGGTGCTCGCCAGGGTATTCGAAGAGGCCGGCCTGCCCGCTGGCCTGCTGCACGTACTGCCTGGAGGTCCTGACGTCGGCGAGGCCATGGTCACCGACCCGCTGATCTCGGTAATCAGCTTCACAGGGTCAACGGCGGCAGGCAGAAAGGTCGGCGCCCTGGCCGGGGCGCAGCTTAAGCGGGTACACCTCGAACTCGGCGGCAACTCCGCGCTGATCGTCCTTGACGACGCCGACCTGGACAAGGCGGCCTCGGCCGGGGCGTGGGGCTCGTTCCTGCACCAGGGTCAGATCTGCATGACCACGGGCAGGCACCTCGTGCAGGACTCGGTTTATGACGCCTACGTGAGCCGGCTCGCAGAGAAGGCCAGCCACCTCCCGGTCGGCGATCCCGCATCAGGCCAGGTCGCACTCGGCCCGATCATCGACGAGCGCCAGCGCGACAAGGTGCACTCCCTGGTCACTGGCTCGGTGGACGCAGGCGCGAAACTGGCCGCCGGCGGCACCTACGAGGGGCTGTTCTACCGGCCGACCGTGCTCGCCGACGTCGCGCCTTCCATGCCCGCCTATGCCAGCGAAGTGTTCGGCCCTGTCGCCCCGGTGGTGCGCTTCTCGACCTTCGACGAGGCCGCCAAGCTGGCGGCAGACTCCGAGTACGGCCTGTCGCTCGGCATCCTCACCTCGGACGTGATGCGCGGACTTGAACTGGCCCGCAAGATACCTACCGGTATCGTGCACATCAACGACCAGACGGTCGACGACGAGGCGGTGGCCCCGTTCGGCGGCACCAAGGCGTCCGGCACCGGCGGCCGGTTCGGCGGCCGGGCCAGCCTCGACACCTTTACCGACGCCCAGTGGGTCACCGTCCAGGCGCAGATCGAGCGCTACCCGTTCTGAACGGCCTCATGGGCACCGGTCGAAGAAGAGAGGTGCGGCACCATGACCGGCAATCTCCAGCCGAGCCGGGCCCGGCGGCGGCCGTGGCGCCGGGGCTGGATCGCGAGCATCCGGACCCGGGTACTCGCGATCGCGCTGATCCCCAGCATCGTTTTGTTCGTTACGGGCGCCGTCGTCGTCGTCAACCTGGTCTCCGAGGGCACGTCGGCCCG